>OY969691.1:0-650000 GCA_963701985.1 uncultured Coriobacteriia bacterium | reverse complement strand
GTAAGTTCCGACCTGCACGAATGGCGTAACGACTTGGGCGCTGTCTCAACCATAGACTCGGCGAAATTGTATTATTCGTGAAGATGCGAATTACCCGCGGTAGGACGGAAAGACCCCGTGAACCTTTACTACAGCTTGACATTGATCTTTGGTTTGTCGTGTAGAGGATAGGTGGGAGGCTGTGAAGCCGGGACGCCAGTTCCGGTGGAGCCAACCTTGGAATACCACCCTCGGCAGGCTGGAGGTCTAACCCCACGCCGTGAATCCGGGTGGGGGACCGTGTCAGGTGGGTAGTTTGACTGGGGCGGTCGCCTCCTAAAAAGTAACGGAGGCGCACGTAAGGTCCGCTCAGATCGGTTGGCAATCGATCGTAGAGTGCAAGAGTATAAGCGGGCTTGACTGCGAGACCTACAAGTCGAGCAGAGACGAAAGTCGGTTCTAGTGATCCGGCGGCTCAGAGTGGAATGGCCGTCGCTCAACGGATAAAAGGTACTCCGGGGATAACAGGCTGATCCTCCCCAAGAGTCCACATCGACGGGAGGGTTTGGCACCTCGATGTCGGCTCATCGCATCCTGGGGCTGAAGTAGGTCCCAAGGGTATGGCTGTTCGCCATTTAAAGCGGTACGCGAGCTGGGTTCAGAACGTCGTGAGACAGTTCGGTCCCTATCCACCGTGGGCGTAGGAGATTTGAGGGAAGCTGTCCCTAGTACGAGAGGACCGGGATGGACGAACCTCTGGTGTACCAGTTGTCACGCCAGTGGCACCGCTGGTTAGCTACGTTCGGTCGGGATAACCGCTGAAAGCATCTAAGCGGGAAGCCCATCCCAAGATGAGATCTCCCACTGGGTCAACCAGGTAAGGGCCCTCGTAGACTACGAGGTTGATAGGTCGCAGGTGTAAGCACAGCAATGTGTTCAGCCGAGCGATACTAATCGCCCGAGGTCTTGATCTTCTATTCCGTGTTCGATCGATCGCTATGCAGCTCTCAGGGTGCGGGATGCGCTCTGCGGAAGCGTGCGTTGACAACGACATACGTGCCGACGTGTTTCGGTCGCGGTCGTTTCGTGATGCGAGCCGTCGGATGTGCTCAGTGGCTATGGCGGAGGGGGTACACCCGATCCCATTCCGAACTCGGAAGTTAAGCCCCTCCAGCGCCGATGGTACTGCGGCATGCGCCGTGGGAGAGTAGGACGTCGCTGAGCACATCCGACGGCTTCGTCGTCCCCGGAGCGGGAACGGCCGGCCCGGCACGGTCGTTGCTCCTAACTGTACTGAAACGGTAGGGATTAGGTATGCTGTCCGCTGAAGGCGGACGCGTCGATCGCCGCGAGCGCGCCGATCGATGAGGACAAGGACGGGTGAGATGACGAACGAGCAGGTCCAAGCGGTACTGGACAAGATCCGGCCGGCCTTGCAGGCCGATGGCGGAGACGTCGAGCTCGTGGGCGTCGAGGACGGCGTCGTCAAGGTCAAACTGACCGGAGCCTGCCGCGGCTGCCCGATGTCCCAGATCACGCTCGCGAACGGCGTGGAGCGCGTCCTCAAGCAGGAGCTGCCGGACGTGGAGCGCGTCGAGCCGGTCTAGCGTCGTACCACGCGCGTCGAACGAGAGCCTCTTGGCAGGAGCGTCCCGCGCGACGCGGGGCGCTCTTCGCCGTCAAGGGTCGCGCGTCGGGTCTCGGCGACCGTTCGTACCATGGTCTCGGCCGCTCGGCATCGTCGCGTTGACGCACTATATGTCGGGGCCATACTATCGGCTAGCGCAATATCTAGTGCGCGGGCAGCGCGGCACCGGCTGGGGAGGGGCGTCCAGCGCACGCGTCGCCCGGGCATGCGTACGTATCGAGCGGGGCACTCTAGGGAGGAAGCAAGGACATGGCGGACGTCGGCAACAAGACCATCTACTCGCGAGCGATCGACGAGATGCTCACGCCCGAACTCGCTGAAGGTGCTCCAGAAGCGCTACCTGAAGAAGGACGAAGACGGGCAGCCCGGTCGAGAAGCCGTCCGACATGTTCGCGCGTGTCGCGGAGAACATCGCGAGCGCGGAGACGGGTCTATGGGGCGGACGCCGCGCGAGTGGCCGAGGTCGCGCGCGACTTCTACGACCTCATGACGTCGCTCGACTTCCTGCCGAACTCGCCGACGCTCATGAACGCCGGCCGCGAACTCCAGCAGCTGTCGGCGTGCTTCGTGCTGCCCGTCGCCGATTCGATGGAGTCGATCTTCGGCGCGGTGCGCGACACGGCGATCATCCACAAGTCGGGCGGCGGGACCGGCTTCTCCTTCTCGCGCCTCCGGCCCGGCGGGAGACCAGGTGCGCTCGACCCAGGGGGTCTCGAGCGGCCCCGTCTCGTTCATGCGCGTCTTCAACCAGGCGACCGAGGCCGTCAAGCAGGGCGGCACGCGCCGCGGCGCCAACATGGGCGTGCTGCGGGTCGACCACCCGGACATCCTGCAGTTCATCACGTGCAAGGCCGACGGGCGACTTCGCGAACTTCAACATCTCGGTGGCGCTCACCGAGGAGTTCATGGACGCGGTCGAAGGGCGGCACGACGTACGACCTCTTCAACCCGCGCGACGGCAAGCCGTGACGGCGAGCTGGACGCGCGCGAGGTCTACGACCTGATCGTCGACATGGCGTGGGCCACCGGCGACCCCGGCATCATCTTCATCGACCGGATGAACCGCGACAACCCGACGCCCCGGCTCGGCGAGATCGAGTCCACCAATCCCTGCGGCGAGCAGCCGCTGCTGCCGTACGAGGCATGCAACCTCGGCTCCATCAACCTCTCGAACTTCGTCGTCATGCACGACGGCAGGGCCGGACGTGGACTGGGACCGGCTGGCCGACGTCGTCCATCGCGGCGTGCGCTTCCTCGACAACGTGATCGACGTCAACGAGTACCCGCTCCCGAAGATCGCGGAGCTCGCGCGGGGCAACCGCAAGATCGGCCTGGGAGTCATGGGTTGGGCCGACATGCTCATCAAGATGGGCATCGGCTACGACTCCGAGGACGCGGTGGCGCTCGGCGAGAAGGTCATGGGCTTCATCGACGCCGAGGCGCATTCCGCGTCGCGGAAGCTGGCCGAGGAGCGGGGCGCGTTCCCGAACTTCGAGGGCTCGATCTACGACACGCCCGAAGGCGCGCAGATGCGCAACGCGACCGTCACGACGATCGCCCCGACGGGCACGCTCTCGATCATCGCCAACTGCTCGAGCGGCATCGAGCCGCTGTTCGCCGTGAGCTACGTTCGCACGGTCATGGACAACGACCGGCTCATCGAGGTCAACCCGGTCTTCGAGGAGCTGGCCGTGCATGCGCGGCTTCTACAGCCGCGAGCTCATGGCCGCTCATCGCCGACCATGGCTCGGTGGCCGGACATCGACGAGGTGCCCGAGGACGTGCGCCGCGTGTTCGTCACCGCGCATGACATCGCGCCGGTGTGGCACATCCGCATGCAGGCGGCGTTCCAGAAGCACACCGACAACGCGGTCAGCAAGACCGTGAACTTCGCGCAGCGAGGCGACGCCCGACGACGTCCGCGAGGTGTACGACCTGGCGTACGAGCTCGGCGTGAAGGGCGTCACGATCTACCGCGACGGCAGCAAGGAGAACCAGGTGCTGTCGACGGGCAAGACCGCGTCGGCGCGCCCCGGGCTCGGAGCCAGCGTCACGGGGAGATCGAGCCGCGCCCGCGCCCGGCCGTCACCCAGGGGCGGACCGAGAAGATCAAGACCGGCTGCGGCACCCTCTACGTCACCATCAACAGGGACGAGCACGGCCTGTGCGAGGTCTTCACGCAGATGGGCAAGTCCGGCGGGTGTGCCTCGAGCCAGTCCGAGGCGCTGTCGCGACTGATCTCGCGTCAGCCTGCGCGCCGGGGTCGATCCGAGCGCGATCGTGAAGCATCTGCGCGGCATCCGCTGCCCGTCGCCCACGTGGGCCGAGGGCGGGAAGGTGCTGTCGTGCGCGGACGCCGTCGGCATCGTGCTCGAGCACTTCATCGAGTGGCAGGCGACCGGCGAGTCGTCGACCGCGGTCGTCAAGAACACGGACGCGCTCGACAACCTCGCGGGCGCCTGCCCGGAGTGTGGCGGCGCTCTCGAGCATGAGAGCGGGTGCGCGGTGTGTCGCGCCTGCGGCTTCTCGAAGTGCGCGTGAGCGAGGGCGCGACGCGGCGGGAGCGAGCCGGCGCTACAGTCCCTGCGTCACGCGGCTGACGATCGGCGCGGGCACGAAGCCGGCGAGGTACTTGCCCGCGCGCGACTCCATGAACGGGAGCCAGCGCAAGCGCCGGCGGATGTCGGCCGTCAGGGGCGCCGCGAGCGCGCGGAACGCCTCGACCGCGTCATCCGGGCGGGACGCCGCTATCGCCTGCCCGGCGAGCCGGCCCGACCGCAGCGCGTAGCTGATGCCTTCGCCGGAGGTCGGAGACATGAAGCCGCCCGCCTCGCCCGCGAGCAGCACCCTGCCGGCGCCCGGCGTCACGTCTCGCGGCGTGCGAAGGTAGAGCGCCGCGCACGCCTCGCGCTTCGTGCTCTCGCCGAGCTCGGGCGTCCGCTCGCGCAGCGCCCGGAGCACGGCGTCCTGCATCTCCCACGGCCGCTTCGCCCTCGGGTAGAAGACGGAGCCGACGATGGCGACCTCACCTTTCGGCACGACGTACCCGTAGGCGAACGCGTCGCCGATCCGCCGCATGTAGATGCAGTCGAAGTAGCGGGGCAGCTTGCCGGTGACCCGGACGTGATCCTGGAGCGTGACGTACGTGCGGGCGTCGTCGGCGCCCAGGGCTCGCCGCACGGTGGAGCGCGCGCCGTCGGCGCCGACGAGGTTGGCGCAGCGGACGACGCGTTCCGCGCCCGCGGCGTCCTTGAAGCGGACGAGGACGCCGTCGGCGTTCTCTTCGAACGACGAGAGGGCGAGGCGCCCGACGACGTCCACGTTGTCCGGGAGCAGGGAGAGCAGCCACTCGTCGAAGCCCGCGCGGTCGACGTTCACGAAGCGCAGGCGCGTCGGCTTCACGATGCGACGGTCCCAGTCCACGTAGCGGAAGTCGATGTGCTCGGGATCGAGGACGATGTGGCGCGGCACGCCTCCCCACGGCCCGAGAAAGGCCCGCGAGAGCTCGTGCAGCATGCCGCCGCAGCTCTTGTCCCGCGGGAGGTCCACCGAGTCCGCGAGGAGGACCGAACCCCGCTCCGCGGCTCCGAGCGCGGCCATCACGCCGGCGGGGCCGGCGCCCGCCACGACGGTGTCGTAGGTATCCGCGAGAAGCATGGCCACTCGAGCGCCCTTCGATCCTGAGGAAGCCGTACGGCCGCCGAGCGGGCCGGGAGGTCCACGGCTCGTGCTACCATGGCGGCCGCAAGTATAGACCGAAAGGACTGACCATGGCGAAGTGCTGGGAGACGCGTCCGTGCGACGACGAGATGGCGTCTCGCTGCCCGCACAACGAGGCGCCGTTCAAGTGCCCGGCACGGTGCAATTTCGCGGAGTGCACGCTCCCGACCCACCAGCAGACGTCGGATCCGGCCCTGGTCTTCGACCCGTTCATCGACCGCGGTGCCGCGGTGAAGGAGAGCTGCACCTTCTGCGCCTTCTTCCTGACGCACGGCCCGAAGTCGGCGTCCTAGCGCGCGAAGCGCGCGTCCGCGTGCCGCCGAGAGCGCTACGGGCGCTCCGATGCGGGTATCACATTCCGAGCGCGACGACGTTCGCTTCGTCCGAGCGCCGCTTCTCGGAAGGGCCGCGACGTGCGAGGAGGATCGAGCGATGCATGCCGATCAGGGCGATCAGAGTGAAGGTCACGGCGGTCCGGTGGGTCACGGGCATCCGTGGATGGGCTACGGGCCCAACGGGCCCCACGGGCACGGCCCCGGGCACCACGGCATGTGGCGGCGTCGCATGATGCGGCCCCCAGCGGCGGCGATCTTCATCTTCCTCTTCAACTGCGTCTTCTACATGCTCGCGATGGTCTGCTTCCTCGGAGCGATCAATCGCGCCGCCGACGCGCACAAGACGATGGCCCGGCTGCGGGCACTCGACAAGATCCCGGACGCGTTCACCGACGACGAGCGGGCGGTGCTCATCCACAAGGTGAAGGCGCGCGTGCTCGGGCTGTACTGAGTGCCGCGGGAGACGGTGACGCGGAGCGGCGTCGGCGTCGAGCTGAAGGCCTTCGCGGCCGAGCTCGACGCGTCCGGCGTCGTGCAGTCCGGCGAGGCCTTCACCGACGTTCCCGGGGCGGACGCGTTCCTGCACGCCTCGCCGGAGGCGTTCGTGATCGGCGCGCTGTTCACGCAGGGCATCAGCGCCGAACGCGCGTGGGCCGGGCCCTACCTGCTGTCGCGGCGTCTCGGTCACTTCGACCTGCGCAGGCTCGCCACCGAACGCGCTGCCGTCGCGGCCGCCGTCGCGGCCGCTCCCGCCCTGCATCGCTTCACGCGCACGCTCGCAGGATGGATATCGGACGCGGCCGAGCGCCTTCTCGAGTGCTACGGGGGCGACGCCGCGCGCATCTGGGCCGGCGCTCCCGTCGCGTCGGAGGTGATGGAGCGGCTGTCCGCGTTCCACGGCATCGGCCGCAAGAAGGCGGCGATGGTGGTCGAGCTGCTGCGGTCGCACTTCGGGGTGCCGATGGCCGGCTTGGAGCGGGCGAGCGTCGCGTACGACACGCACGTGCGGCGGGTGTTCCTGCGAGCGGGCCTGAGCGAGTCGGACAGCCCGCGAGCCGTGGCCGAGGCCGCATCAGGGGTGTGCCCGGCGTCGCCGGGGTCGCTCGACCTGGCGGCGTGGACCGTCGGCCGGACGTGGTGCCGCCCGACGCGGCCGCGCTGCGACGAGTGCCGTCTCGGCGGTGTCTGCCCGCGGCTCACGCATCTCGATGCTCCGGGGGTCGGGGCGCGGACGGCCCCGCGGCGGCGCTGACCGTCGGGAGCCGCCGCACGTCCGAGTGGCGGGCGTGCGCTCAGTCGAGCGAGCGGAACAGCAGACCGGAGAGCAGCTTCGGATAGAAGTACGTCGACTTCTGCGGCATGGTCTCTCCGGCCAGCGCGACCTCGGCCACCTGTCGCATCGGCGTCGGATTCATGATGAACACGACGTCGTGCTCGTGCGCCCGCGCGAGCGCGTCGTGCGCGTCCTTGGAGAAGGAGAGCCGGTCCAAGGTCCGCGCACGATCCGGGTGCACGCCCAGCAAGGGCCCCAGCACCAGCTCTTGGAGCACCGCCACGTCGAGCGCCCGCCACGCCTGCGTGGACGCTTCCGGGAAGGCGGCGGAGTGATCGACGTCCTCCCGGAGCCGCGCCAGCTTGGTCGTGCCGTCGCGCAGCCGCACGATGAAGGACGGCCGTGACGAGGCGGCCTGGAGGGCGGCCGACGGATGGCCGGCCGGGAGGTCGGAGACCTCGAAACGCACGGCGAGATCCCGGAGGAAGGCGTTCGGGTCGAAGGCGCCCTCGGCATCGACGAGACGGTGCGTCGGCCAGACGGCCAGACCGGGATCGTCCATGTTCACGAGCGCCATCATGACGCTCTCATATCCCGCGCCCGCAGAGGCTCCCGAGCCGGCGGTCGCGCGCCGCTCGTCGCGGTAGGCGAGGGCGGTCGTGTAGCGGTGATGCCCGTCCGCGATGAATATCCGGCGCTCCGCCATGAAACATCGGACGCGTTCGTGATCGGCGGCATCGGTGAGCGCCCAGACCGTCGATACGACGCCGTCGTCGTCGGTGGCGCGGGCGAGTGCGGGGCCGTCGGCCGCCTTGTCCAGCAGCTCCTCCATCGCGTTCTCCGTGTCCGAGAACAGCCCGAAGACCTGGCTCAGGTTGGCGCTGGTGGTGCGCGTCATGTTCAGCCTGTCCTCGATGGCCGTGGGCAACGTGCGTTCGTGGGGGAGCACGATCCCGGCCGAGAACGGCTCCAGGCCGACCGCGGCCACGAGGGCACGGCGGGCCGTCTCGGCGCCGTCGCGGGAGTAGCGCTGCTCGAGGACGTAGATCGCCTCGGCCGAGTCGGGCGACAGGACCCCGCTCGCGAGCCACTCCCGCCAGCGCCGGCCGGCGGTCTCGTAACGGTTGCCCGGCTGTGCCGGGTCGGTGCCGCCCTCGGCGAGCTCCAGCGCGACCACGTTGTGCGGGTCCCTCGCCAGCAGCCGTTCGCGGATCTCGCCCGACACGACGTCGTAGGGGGGCGCGGTCACCGACGAGACGTCGGCGCCGGCCGGCCTGGCGTATCGGATCGCTCGGAATGGAAGGACGCGAGCCACCGTGGTCCTTTCGCGACGTCTGTGACGGTCCGCGCGCGTGCGCGTGCGAGCATCCTACCGGAGGAGATAGGAGAACGCGAGGAACGACGCCATGCCGACGAGCGTCGCCCCGAGGAAGCTGCGGGTGAACCGGTAGACCAGCGCGGTCGGAACGGCGGCGAGCAGGTAGGGGTTGCTCGTCAGCGGCAGCCACGAGCCGCCGGGGCGCAGGATCTGGGTCGCGACGATCGCGGCCATGACCGATGCCGGGATGTAGGCGAACCATCGCTCGACCGCGCGCGGCAGCCGCAGGCGCGAGAGCACGGCCAGCGGCGCGCCGCGCATCACCAGGTTGGTGACGGCCATCCCGGCCACGAGGCCCCAGACGATGCCGGCGCTCATGCCGGCATCGCCGTCATCACGCTGGCCGCGGTGAGCGACGCCACGACGACCGGCCACTGGCCCGGCAGCCACACCGAGAGCACGAGCGCGACCACCGCGGCGATCCCGGCCGCGAAGGCCTCGCGCCGGCCCGTCAGCTGTCCGACGAGCAGCGCCGTGAACATGGCCGGCATCGCGAAGGTGACGCCCCACTTCGACGGGTCTCCGATGGCCGAGCCCGCCAGCGCGCCGACGGCCGTCCCCAGCGTCCAGCCGAGCCATGAGACCGCGCCGACACCGAGCATGGAGAACGCGTCGGCGAATCCTTCGCGGGCGTCGCTGATGTTGAGCGCGAACGTCTCGTCGGTCAGGGTGAACGCGAGCAGGACCTGCTGCCAGCGCGGCACGTCGCGGACGTGCGGCGAGAGCGTCGCGGAGAAGAGAAGGTAGCGAAGGTTGACGACGCCGGCGGCGATGAGAGCCGTCGCGAGCACCGGGCTCGCCTGCAGGGCTGCGAGGCCGATGAACTGGCCGGCGCCCGCGATCGCGAACGCGGAGCAGGCCGTCGCCTGCGCCACCGAGAAGCCGGCCGCCGCGGCCGCGAGCCCGAAGGCCGCGCCCACGGGCGCGTAGCCCAGGAAGATCGGCATGCCGAGCTTCGCGCCGCGCAGGAAGCGGGCGCGGTCGGACAACGTTCCCGGTGCGACCGACGAAGGCATGAGCGCGAGGATACACCACCGGGACCAGGAGTCGCTGGGCGTCCGCGCGGCCCCGCCGCAGGTCGAAGGCGTGCCCGGGCGGGCGGCCCTCCGCGCGGCCGGCGAGCCCGAGCGCCGTTCGTCATCCGTTGAGCGCGCGCGGCATGGACTTCGCACACAGTGGTCATCAGTCGGTGCGGGGGGTGTGGAGGCGCTATGGACTTCTCCGTGTGGTGTCCGAAGGACGGTACGGTCCGCGTCGGGCTCGAGAGCATAGATTCGATGGTGATCCGCTCGAAGAGCGAGGTCGAGGTCGTCGTGACCTGCCCTCAGTGCGGCGATCACATCACCGTGTCGGCAGAGGTCCCGCACGCGCTCATCGCCGCCCTGGACGACGCGTCAGCGTCGACGGAGAGCTCGGGACCGGAGCCGATCAAGATCCGCGTCGTTCGCGCCGGCGAGACCGTGCCCGAACCGCCGACCGGCTCGGGCGACGATGCCCGCGTCGAGGCGTACTGCGAGTTCTTCCGGCGCGAGCTCGCCGACGTCCACACGCTCGAGGACTGGCTCTCGCAACTGGGCGGCCCGGACGTCTAGCCAGCGGCCGGCCTCCGCGGTCGTCTCGTCGCGGCGAGCCGTCGCCGCTCTACCGCCAGGCGACGAACCGGTTCCGCCCGCGGCCGCCGAGCCACGCCGGGACGATGAGGGCCGCTCCCGTCAGGAATCCCCCGACGTGGGCGAAGTAGGCGACACCGGCTGTCTGCGCCGCGGCCGGGCCGATCGTCGCGATGCCGTTCGCGAACTGGATCGCGAACCACAGCACGATCACGACCCACGCCGACAGCAGCGCCAGCTCGATGAACACCACGATCAGGATGGCCGTCAGCACCTTCGCGCGCGGATACAGCAGCAGGTAGGCGCCGTGCACACCGGCGATCGCTCCGGAGGCCCCGAGCGTGGGAACGCTCGCCCAGCCGCTCGCCACCGCCTGACACAGCGCCGCGATCACGCCGCACGCGAGATAGAACGCCAGGTAGCGCCACGGGCCGAGCCGGTCCTCGATGTTGTCGCCGAAGATCCACAGGTAAAGCATGTTGCCGCCGATGTGCAGCCAGCCCGCGTGCAGGAACATCGCCGTGACGATCGTCAGCCACACCGCGGGAGACCCGGGCGCGCCGCGGAGCAGCGCCGGGTCGAACGCCCACCTGTCGATGAACCGTCCGAGCGCGGCGCTGCCGTGTCCGTACTGCAGGGAGAGTTCGTACGCGAACGCCGCGACATTGGCGCCGATGAGAAGCCAGTTCATCCACGCCACGCGGCGTGTCGGATTCTCGTCACGGAGCGGGAACATGGGCGCGTCTCCGGGGATGCTCGCGGGCGTGGGCCGGGCGCGGACGGGCACGCCGTGCGGCACGTCGGAGTGTATCCTAGTCGCTGCCTCACGAAGCATGTGGCTGGCCGGCCGCCGCGTTCGCCGCGGGCCGGGCAAGGGAGGGACCTCCGATGATCGGGCTGTGTGCCGGGCTCGTCGTGCTCGTCCTCCTCGTGGCGGGAGCCGCGGGGGTCGCGCTCTACAACCGCCTGGTCACGCTGCGCAACCGGACGGACAACGCGTGGGCGCAGATCGACGTCCAGCTGAAGCGCCGGTACGACCTGATCCCGAACCTGGTCGCCACGGTGAAGGGCTACGCCGCGCACGAGCGGGAGACCCTCGAGGCCGTGGTCCGGCGCTCGTGAGGCCGCGGTCGCCGCTCAGGGCATCCAGGCGCAGAGCGCCGCGGAGAACCAGCTCACCGGCGCGCTGAAGTCCCTCTTCGCGCTCGCCGAGGCGTATCCCGACCTGAAGGCGAACGCCAGCTTCCTCGACCTGCAGGCGCAGCTCACCGACACGGAGGGCAAGATCGCGTACGCGCGGCAGTTCTTCAACGACGCCGTCATGAGCTACAACATGGCCATCCAGCAGTTCCCGGCGAACGTGATGGCGGGCGTCTTCCGGTTCGAGGAGAAGCCCTACTTCGAAGTCGAGGCTTCCGCGAAGGAACCCGTGACCGTCGACTTCTAGCCCGCGTTCCCGCGGCGCGCCCGGTGGCGGCCGCCTTCCCCCGTCCCTGAGGAGTCGTCGCGTGGCAGCGTTCGCGTTCCCTTCGGTGAATCCCATCGCGTTCCATCTCGGTCCGCTCGCCGTCCGCTGGTACGGCTTGGCCTACCTCGCGGGATTCCTCGCCGCCTGGTACGTGCTCAAGCGGCTGGACGAGCGATGGAAGATGGGCCTCGGCCCGGAGGGTCGCACGACGACGGTGCTCGTGGCGGTGATCGGGCTCATCGTCGGCGCCCGTCTCGGGTACGTGATCTTCTACGGCGCGGGCGCCTACTGGGCGCATCCCCTGAACATCTTCGCCATCTGGGACGGCGGCATGTCGTTCCACGGCGGGCTGGTGGGCATCCTCCTCGCGGGATGGTGGGTCTCGCGCCATTACCACGTCCCGTTCCTCCGTTTGGCGGACGCCGGAGCGGTGGGGGCGCCGATCGGCCTGTTCTTCGGACGCATCGCGAACTTCATCAACGACGAGCTCTGGGGGCGCGTCACCACCGTGCCGTGGGGCGTCGTCTTCCCGGGGGCCGGGCCGCTGCCTCGGCATCCCTCGCAGCTCTACGAGGCCGCGCTCGAGGGCGTCGTCCTCTTCGTCGTCATGGTGCTGCTCGCGCGGCGGAAGCGCGCCGACGGCGAGCTCCTCGGATGGATGCTCACCCTGTACGCGGTCTTCCGCATCTTCGTCGAGTTCTTCCGGCAGCCCGACATCCAGGTCGGATTCCTCTTCGGCGGCGTCACCATGGGACAGCTTCTGAGCCTGCCCGTCCTCGCGGCGGGCGTCGGGCTGCTGATCTGGGTGCGCCGCACGCGCCGGCATGTCTCGCGCGATGCCGGAGACGGGCAGCGGCGGGAGACGGCGGAGCCGGGCGACGGCGACGCGGCGTGACGCCGCGGGGGCCGAGGTCACCCGGCCCCATGGTATGCTCGGCCTGCCGGTCTGTACTCGCCGAACAAGGAACGCATGCCGCACCCACTCGCACGCTCGCCGCTGACCGTCGTGGCGGCAGCCGTACTGCTCACGCTGGCCGTCATCGTCGGCGGATGCGGGCCGAAGACGCTCCAGTCGGCGTGGCCGCTCGCGACGTCCGAGCAGGCGGTACCGAACCCGAACGACACGCCGACATGGCCCCTCACCGGCATGCCGGCTCCCTCTTTCGCCGCCGTGACGGTGCGCGTCGTGTCCGTGAAGATCGACAACGCGGTCGCGGCGCGGCCACAGACCGGTCTGGGCGAGGCCGACATCGTCTACGAGACGCTCACCGAGGGAGGAGTGACGCGGTACAACGCGCTCTTCCAGTCGCATACGCCGGCCCTGGTGGGGCCGGTCCGATCCGCGCGTCCGTCCGATCTGGCCCTGGTCACACAGTACGACGCGCTGTTCGCGCACGTCGGCGGCGCCTCCTCGCTCCGCAGGCAGCTGGCCGACACCACGGTCTACGACGACCTCGACGCCCTGTACGTGCCCGGGCCGTTCTCTCGCGTGACGTACCGCGCGGCGCCGCACAACGCCTACCTCAGCCTGACGGCGCTGCGAACGGCGGCGGTGCGCCGCAGCTACGCGGCGACCGCCTCGATCACCGGACTCGCGTTCGCGGGCACGGTCGCCACGGCGACGCCGACGGTCACGTCGCTCACCATCCCGTTCTCGGGCGCGGACAAGGCGTCGTGGACATACGCCGCGGCCTCCACGACGTATCTGCGCAGCGTGAACGGGAAGAGGGACACCGACCGCGCCACCGGCGAGCAGCTGAGCGCGCGCAACGTTGTGGTCCTGTGGACGCGGACGAGCACGTACGGCAGCGGTGGCGCGCTGAACGAGGTCACGCTGACGGGGAGCGGTCGCGCGTCCGTGTTCCTGGGCGGTCAGCGGTACGACGGGACGTGGAGCGCCGGCGCGTCCAGCCCGCCGGTCCTGCGGGAGCAGGACGGGCGCATCATCCGGCTGGATCCGGGCGACACGTGGTTCGAAGTGATCGGCAACGACGCCCATATCGTCATGAACTAGCCGTTCCGAGCGCATCCGCACCGCCGCATGGGTTGTTGGCGGCAGAGGCGGGAGCTAGACTGACGTATCCTCGGCGGCAACTCTCGACCGGCGCCCCGCGCCCGGACGATGCAAGGAGTGGATAGAGAGTGGATAGAGCGATGAGCGACAGTGCGACGACGACCGGGACCCTCCGTGTGAAGACGGGTCTGGCGGAGATGCTCAAGGGCGGCGTCATCATGGACGTCGTGACGCCCGAACAGGCGAAGATCGCCGAGGACGCCGGCGCCGTGGCGGTCATGGCGCTCGAGCGCGTCCCGGCCGACATCCGCGCCGCCGGCGGCGTCGCGCGCATGGCGGACCCCACGATCGTGGAGGCGATCATCGCCACCGTGTCCATCCCGGTGATGGCGAAGTGCCGCATCGGGCATTTCGTCGAGGCGCAGATACTGCAGTCGCTCGGCGTCGACTACATCGACGAGTCCGAGGTGCTCACGCCCGCCGACGAGGAGAACCACGTCGACAAGTGGGACTTCACGGTGCCGTTCGTTTGCGGGTGCCGCAACCTGGGCGAGGCGCTCCGGCGCATCGCCGAAGGCGCCGCGATGGTGCGCACGAAGGGCGAGCCGGGCACGGGCAACGTGGTCGAGGCGGTGCGCCACATGCGCACGGTGACCGATCGAGATCGCGCACCTCGGCGGCCTGCGGCCGGAGCAGCTCTTCGCGGCGGCGAAGGACCTGCAGGCGCCGTACGAGCTCGTCAAGTGGGTCGCCGAGAATGGCAAGCTGCCGGTCGTCAACTTCTCCGCCGGCGGCATCGCGACGCCCGCGGACGCCGCGCTGATGATGCAGCTCGGTTGCGACGGCGTCTTCGTCGGCAGCGGCATCTTCAAGAGCGGCGACCCGGCGAAGCGTGCGAAGGCCATCGTCGAGGCGACCACGCATTTCATGGACGCCGGGCATCGTCGCGAAGGTGTCGCGCGGCCTCGGAGAGGCCATGGTGGGCATCAACATCTCCGACATCCCGCCGGCCGAGCGGATGCAGGAGCGTGGCTGGTAGCGTGAAGGTCGGCGTTCTCGCGCTCCAGGGCGCGTTCCGCGAGCACATCGTCGCCTTCGAGACACTCGGCGTCGAGGCCGTCGCCGTCCGCCTCCCCGAACAGCTCGAGGAGTGCGCGGGCCTCGTCATCCCCGGCGGCGAGTCGACCGCGATCGGCAAGCTGATGGATGCGTACGGCTTCTATTCGGAGGTCGATCGCGCGCGCCACGACCAGGGGCATGGCCATCTGGGGAACGTGCGCCGGCGCCATCCTGCTCGCGCGCACCGTGCTCGACGCGCTGCCCGGCCAACGGTCCCTCGCGCTCATGGACATCACCGTGCGGAGGAACGCGTACGGGCGTCAGGTCGACTCCTTCGAGGCCGACCTCGACGTGCGCGGGATCGACGGGGCGTTCCCGGGCGTCTTCATCCGCGCTCCGTGGATCGAGGCCGTCGGCGACGGCGTCGAGGTGCTCGCGAGGCACGACGACCGCGTCGTCGCGGCTCGCGACGGCGTCTCGATGGCGACCAGCTTCCACCCGGAGCTCACCGGCGACGTGCGGTTCCACCGCTTCTTCGTCGAGAAGGTCGTCGGCGCGGACTGAGGCGGGCTCCGTGACGGGCGCCCGCGCGCGATCACGGGGTGTCCGCGACGCCGGCGGCTCGTCGCTCCCGCGGCCTTCGGGTATCCTGTACGGCGGTCTCATCGCGCGAGGAGCCGCGCTCGCACGCTCATGAAAGGCCTCGAGGAGCATGTCAGGACACTCCAAGTGGGCGACGACGAAGCACCGCAAGGCGGCCGTCGACGCGAAGCGCTCGGCGCTCTTCAGCAAGCTGTCGCGCATCATCACCGTCGCGGCGAAGACCGGCGGCGACCCGAACCCTGACAACAACGCGTCGCTCGCCGCCGCCATCGCCAAGGCGAAGAGCTATTCGCTTCCGAAGGACAAGATCCAGACGGCGATCGACAAGGCGTTCGGCGCCGGGGGCGGCGCCGACTACGAGGAGGTCACCTACGAGGGATACGGCCCGGCCGGCGTGGCGCTCTACGTCGAGGCGCTGACCGACAACCGCAACCGCACCGCGGCCGATGTCCGCTCCGCGTTCACGCGCGCCGGCGGGTCTCTCGGCGCGACCGGGCTCGGTGGCGTTCCAGTTCGAGCGCAGGGGCGAGATCGTGATCGACAAGGCCGTCGCGCCCGACGAGGAAGAGCTTCTTTCTGCCGTCATGGACGCCGGCGGCGAGGACCTCGAGGACAACGACGACGAGTTCGTGGTGGTGACCGCCGCCGAACGATCTTCCGACGGGTCAAGGACGCGCTCGAGACGGCGGGGATCGAGGTCAAGGGCGCCGAGCTCTCCATGCGGCCGAAGAACCCCGCGGCCGTCTCGCGTCGACACGCGCTCGCAAGGTGATGCGCCTCGTGGACGCGCTCGAGGAGAGTCGACGACGTCCAGGACGTCTACCACAACATGGAGATGACCGAGGAGATCGCGGCCGCGCTCGATCTGGAGTAGCGGCCGTCATGGTGCGGCAGGCGCCAGCGGGCGTCGTCGGCGCCCGCGTCCGTCCCCTTTTGCGCATTGTCGGCGACAAGCCGTAGACTGAACATATGTTCGATTAGTCGTCGGCGCAAAGGGGTCTTTCGTGGCGGTGATCATCCTCGGGATCGACCCCGGGCTCGCGAACACGGGCTGGGGGGTCGTGCGAGCGGACGGGCCGCGCTTCTCGTGTCTCGCGTACGGCTGCATCCGAACGTCGAAGGCGGATCACACGGCACGGCGCTGCAAGGCCGTCAAGGACGGCCTGCGCTCCGTCATCGCGCGCTACGCGCCCGACGGAGGCCGCGCTCGAGAACATCTACTTCAACCGGAACGTGGCAGACGCGCGTTGGCGACCGGCCAGGCTCGCGGCGCGGCGCTGGTGGCCACCGCGGACGCCGGTCTCGGCGTGGGCGAGTACGGGCCCGGCGAGATCAAGCTCTCCGTCGTCGGGCTCGGGCTCCGCCGACAAGGCGCAGATACACCTACATGGTGCGCACCATCCTCGGGCTCGACCACGACCCGAAGCCCGACCATGCGGCCGACGCGCTCGCCGCCGCGATCTGCCACGCGAACCGGCGGTTCGCGCGGTCACGCGAGGCGCTCGCGCGGCGGGCGGCGGCGCCCGGTGATCGCGTTCCTCACCGGACGGGTCGCGGCGAAGGGCGCCGGGCTCGGCGCTCGTCGAGGTGGGCGGCGTCGGGTATCCGGCTGCTGATGTCGACGCCGCTCGCTCGCCGCGCTGCCGGCCGAAGGCGACGAGGTCACCGTGCACACGTACCTGTACGTCCGCGAGGACGAGCTGACGCTGTTCGGCTTCGAGACCGAGGCAGGAGCGGGAAGCGTTCGAGCAGCTCATCTCCGTGAGCGGCGTGGGCCCCAAGGTCGCGCTCGCGGTGCTCTCGTCGCTGTAGCCCGGACGCTCTGCGCGCCGCGCTCGCCCGCGAGGACGTCGCCCTCCTCTCGCACGGTGCCCGGCGTCGGCAAGAAGACGGCGCAGCGGATCATCCTCGAGCTCAAGGACAAGCTCGGCGCGTGCCGGACCTCGGCGGCCGCGACGAGGCCGGCCGACGCGTGCGCCGCGACGAGGCGCGCGACGCGCTCCTCGGCATGGGCTTCTCGACCGCGGAGGATCGCTCGGCCCTGCGCGACGTCGGCGCCCGACACGACGCGCGAGGACCTGCTGACGTCACGCGCTCAAGGCGCTCGGCGGGGGGTCCTGAGCATGGTCTGGGAGCCGGCGTCGAGACGGGTGGACGTCCGGACGAAGAGCGGCTCGTCTCCGCCCGGCTCACCCAGGACGACCTCGAGATCGACCGCACCCTGCGGCCGAGGCGGCTCGACCGAGTACCTCGGGCAGGCGAAGGTCAAGGAGTCGCTCGCCGTGCTCATCGAGGCGGCGCCGGCCGTGGCGAGTCGCTCGACCACGTGCTGCTGTCGGGGCCTCCGGGGCTGGGCAAGACGACGCTCGCGCAGCGTCATCGCCAACGAGCTCGGCGTGCACGATGCGCACCACGAGCGGCCCGGCCATCGAGCGCGCGGGCGATCTCGCGGCGATCCTCACGAACCTCGAAGAGCGCGACGTGCTCTTCATCGACGAGATCCATCGGCTCAACCGCGCCGTGGAGGAAGTGCTCTATCCCGGCGATGGAGGACTTCACGCTCGACGTCGTCATCGGCAAGGGGCCGGCGGCGCGCAGCCTGCGCCTCGAGATCCCGACGTTCACGCTCGTGGGCGCGACGACGCGCACGGGCCTGCTGACCGGGCCCGCTGCGCGACCGGTTCGGCATGGCCTTCCGCCTCGACTACTACGCGCCGGAGGACCTCGAGGCCATCGTCGAGCGCTCCGCCGGCCATCCTCGGCGTCCACATCGACGCCGAGGGAGCGGCCGAGATCGCGCGGCGTAGGCGCGGGACGCCGCGCCTCGCGAACCGGCTGCTCAAGCGCGTGCGCGACTACGCGCAGGTCCGCTACGACGGTCGCATCACGGAGGACATCGCCGCCGAGGCGCTCGCGTTCTTCGAGGTCGACCACGTGGGGCTGGACAAGATGGACGTCCGCATCCTGGAGACGCTCGTCGTGAAGTTCTCCGGCCGCCCTGTCGGGCTGAACACGCTCGCGTCGTCGGTCGGGCGAGGAGCCGAGACACGCTCGAGGACGTCTACGAGCCGTTCCTGCTGCAGCTCGGGTTCCTCATGCGCACGCCGAAGGGCCGCCAGGCGACGCCGCGGGCATACGAGCACCTCGGCATGACGCCGCCGAGCGGCGAGCAGCCCCAGGGCGGGCTCTTCTAGGAGATCGCGGCCTCGTACGACCACCAGCCGTGGAGGTTGCAGTGCTCCACCGCGCGGATCACCGTGCCGGCGGGGAGTGACACGGGCACGCAGAACCGCGGGTCGGTGACGGTCGGCGACACGTCGAGGCGGGCGATCTCGACCTCTCCCGCGTACAGCTCTATCGACGTGATGTAGTGGTCGGGACCGTTGGGATGCGGCACCTCGTGGCCGACCTCGACGTTGACCACGACCTTCTCGCCGGCGCGGTCGAACGTGATGTACGGCGTGTGCTTCTTCTCGAAGTCGTTCGCGGCGGCGAAGTCCTTGACGACGTTCATCGAAGGAACGACCTGTCCGGGTGCCGGCGCCGTGGCGGTGACTGCGTCTGTCATGGGGACTCCTCCTGTACCATCGTTTCGAAGCGCGCGGTGGTCGCGCCCCACGGTATGTACCCGTCGTTGAAGGAGAGGCAGGACGATGGCTCCCACCATCATCGATGGAAGGCGTGTGGCGGGCCTCGTGGAGATCGAGACGCTCGCCCACATCGCGGCGCTCGAGCAGCGTGGTGTCGTCCCGGGGCTCGCGGTGGTGCTCGTGGGCGACGACCCCGCGTCCCAGTCCTACGTGACCATGAAGGAACGCGACGCCGCCCGGCTCGGCATGACCAGCTTCGACCTGCGGCTGCCGGCCGAGACTACGCAGGAGCAGCTCGACGAGATCATCGACGGCTACAACGACGACCCGCACGTGCACGGCATCCTCGTCCAGCAACCGTTCCCCCGCCACCTCGACGTCGAGGAGGTCGTGGAGCGGATCTCCCCGAGAAGGACGTCGACGGGTTCCATCCGATGAACCTCGGCCGGCTGGTGCGCGGTCTGCCCGGTCATCGCGCCTGCACGCCGTGGGGCGTCATGCGGCTGCTCGACGAATACGACATCGACCTGCGAGGCAAGCGCGCCGTGGTCGTCGGGCGTTCGCTGCTGGTCGGCAAGCCCATGGGGCTGATGCTGCTCGAACGCGACTGCACCGTCACGTACTGCCACTCGCAGGACGGTGGATCTGCCGGCCGTCTGCCGCGAGGCGGACATACTCGTCGCGGCGATCGGGCGGCCCGAGATGATCGGACCCGAGTACGTCAAGGACGGCGCGGTGGTCATCGACGTCGGGATCAACCGCACCGAAGGCGGCATGGTCGGCGACGTCGACTTCGGAGCGGTGGCGCCGAAGTGCTCCGCGATCACGCCGGTGCCCGGCGGCGTGGGGCCGATGACGCGCGCGATACTGTTCGCGAACACCGCGAACGCAGGCGGACCTGGGATCGCGCTGACGGGCGGACGCCGCGTGCTCTCCGCTCTTGCACGCTGGCCGATTATGTAATCTCATGGTGCTCGAAAGGGTCTGGTACCTGCCAGACCCGCGGCTTGCGAAACGGTAAGTCCGACCTTGCGAGGCGCCGACCGCGGTGCGGCGTGAGCGCGCACGACGAGGGGGACAAGCACGTCGCACAGTTGTGCCCCACCGCACGTTCGGGGGCGGAAGGTGAGTCACGCATGGCGTCGGGGACTGTGAAGTGGTTCAACCCGGATAAGGGCTACGGGTTCATCGCGCGCGAGGATGGGGACGACCTGTTCGTCCACTACTCGGAGATCCAGATGGAGGGCTTCAAGACCCTCACCGAGGGCCAGGAAGTGGTCTTCGACATCACCGAGGGGCAGAACGGCAAGCTCCAGGCCTCCAACGTCCGCAAGGCGTAAGGCTCCGCCCACCCGACGGACATCCCACACGAACACGGAGGGCGGCCCGCACCGGCCGCCCTCTCGTCTTGCCCGGGACGGTCGGCGGTCGCCCGGCCGGCCGGGGTACCACGGAGATGGCGTGACGTGAAGTTGATGCTGCACGCGTGCTGCGGGCCCTGCCTGCTCGAGCCCTACGACGCGCTCGCACAGGCGGGGACCGAGGTGCGTGTGGTCTACGCGAACCCGAACATCCATCCGCGCGAGGAGTACGAGCACCGCCGCGACACGCTCCTCGCATACACCGCGGGCCGCGGCATCGAGGTCGACGAGCTGCCGTACGAGCCCGAACGGTGGGACGAAGCGGTGCGCGGCCTCGAGAACGATCCGGGACGGCGTTGCCGGGCGTGTCTCCGGCTGCGCCTGGGGCTCGCGGCGCGCCACGCGGCCGCGGAGGGGTTCGACACGGTCGCCACGACCCTCACCGTCAGCCCCTATCAGGACCCCGACGCGATCCGTGGAGCGGGCGAGGCCGCCTGCGCCGACGCCGGGGTCGAGCTTCCTCGTGACGGACTTCCGCGACCGCTACCCGGAGGCGGTACGGCGCAGCCGCGAACTCGGCATGTACCGCCAGAACTTCTGCGGGTGCCGCTACTCGGACATCGAGGCCGCGGCGGCGCGGGCGGCGAGGAAGAACAAACTACCCGCGCGGTGAACCGCGTCGCTCGGCCTTGGGCTCCCGGATGCCGGCCTCCACCTCGCGCGCCTTCCGCTCGCGGTCGCGGGCGATGATGTGCGGGACGTTGCGGGCGTAGCGCATGTTCCGCGCCGGGCTGAGGCCCGGTCTCGTCACGCGTGTCAGCCGGGCGTCGAGCGCGAAACGCAGGTCGTCGGCGGTCTCTCCGGGGAAGTAGGTCCGGCTCGAACCGATCGCGTGCAGGATGTGCGCGTCGCTGCCGCCCGTGCAGGCGAAACGGTCGCCCGCCGAACGCTGGTAGAACCACGCGATCCAGTTGGCGACGAACAGCAGGGGAGTGGAGTTCGCGCACTCGAAGCCGTCGTACGCGACCACGTCGTACACGCCGCGGTCGCCGCGGTCGAGGCCGGCCTTGGCCCACAGCCTCGGCGCGAACGGGTGCGCGGCGACGGCGAAGCCTCCCTGGTCGTGCACCGCGGCCACGGTGTCCGCCGCGCTCATCCCCGGCCGCACGAGCTCGGGGGTCCACAGGCCGATGATGTGCCCCTGCGCGCTCTCTATCTCCTGGGCGACGACGACCTCGAGGTCCAAGCCCTCGGACTCGACGACTTCCACGGCTTCGATCGCTCCCACGTTCGTGTTGTGGTCCGAGATCGCGATCACGCTGAGGTCGGTGTGCTCGCATACCCAGTGCACCACGTCGGCCGGAGCGGCCACGCCGTCGGACGCCGTCGTGTGGATGTGCAGGTCGGCTGCGGACCAAGGGATGTTTTCCATGGCGTGGGCCATGGTACCGGAAACACGCGCCCGTGGGGCGGGAGATGCCGGCCGGCGACACGGCGAGGGGTGGCGACGGCCGCGCTACACTGGGGCGGCACCGGCGAGACCGACCGCGAAAGAGGGAACGTGCGCACGGACGACTTCGACTACGAGCTTCCCAGCGGCCGGATCGCGCAGCAGCCCGCGCAGCCCCGCGACGCCTGCCGGCTCATGGTCGTCGACCGCTGCCGGTCCTCGATCGAGCACCGCGTGTTCGCCGACATCGTCGAGTACGTCCGGCCGGGCGACGTGCTCGTCGTGAACGAGACGCGCGTGCTGCCGGCGCGTCTGCTCGGCCGCAAGGAGGATGGCGGCGGGGCGGTGGAGATGCTCCTGCTGCGCGAACGCGGCGAGAACACGTGGGAGTGCCTCGTGAGGCCCGGTCGCCGCCTGCGGCCCGGTACGAGGGTCGCGTTCGGCGACGGCGAGCTGGTGGGCCTGATCGCCGGCGTGATCGAGGAGAGCGGGGGACGCCTCGTCCAGTTCGCCGTGTCCGGCGGGCAGCGCTTCATGGACGTCGTCCACCACATCGGCGAGGTCCCGCTCCCTCCGTACATCACGCGGCCGCTCGGCGACCCGGAGGACTACCAGACCGTGTTCGGCACCGGCGAGCACAGTGCGGCCGCTCCGACCGCAGGACTGCATTTCACCCAGGCGCTGCTCGACCGCGTGGTGGAGGCCGGCGCGCACGTGGCGCGCGTGGAACTCGACGTCGGTCTCGACACGTTCCGGCCGGTGGCCGAGGACGACCCGGCCGAGCACCGGATACACACGGAGCACTACCGCGTGCCGTCGTGGACGGCCGATGCGGTCAACGCGTGCCGAGCGCGCGGCGGCCGCGTGTTCGCGATCGGCACGACGACCGTCCGTTCGCTGGAGAGCGCCTACGAACCCGAGGCGCGCCTCGTCGCCGCGGCGGAGGGGCAGACGTCGCTCTTCATCCTGCCCGGCTACCGGTTCGGCGCCGTCGACGCGCTGGTCACGAACTTCCACGTGCCGCGGTCCACGCTGCTGATGCTCGTCAGCGCCTTCGCGGGACGAGACCTCGTCATGCGCGCGTACGAGTCGGCGCTCTCCGAGGGCTACCGCTTCCTCAGCTTCGGGGATGCGATGCTCGTCCTGTGAGGGCGGACCGCTAGGGCGTGACGAGCGGCTCCCACCACGTCCAGTTGGGATTGGCCGCGGCCGGGTCGCTGTTCGGCGTGTTCGGGGCGATCGCGAAGCCGTCGGTCACGGACGTGCCCCCCGGCGTGTAGATGGGCACGTCCAGCGAGTCCTGTCCCGCTTTCGCGAAGGTCGGCGATCCGTCGGCGGCGGTGGGCACCGGGTACTCGAGGGGGAGCTTCGGCCACAGTCCGAAGTTCGGGATGGCGACGCCGGAGACGAGCTGGAACACCTGGCCGTCGTAGGTGCGCGTGACGGGCGTGAACACTTGGAGCCCGGACGGTCCTTGGACGACGATCGAGCCGTCGGCGACGGGCGAGCGGTAGACGTTCACCTGGGTGGGCGCGTTGGACGTGTCGAAAGCCGTCACCGCGGTGCCGATCTGCTGCGGCTGCGCGGCGCTCGTCGAGACGAGCGAGCCCGGCCGGTACACGCGGCGCTGGAAGAGCAGGTACGCGGGAGCGGCCGACGGCGTGACCGTGCCGCGGGCAGTCTGCGGCGATGCCGAGGCGCCGGGGGTGGCGCCGCTCGCGCCGAACGTGAGATCGGGCGCGCCCCCCACCGACGTGCTGTTCACCGCGACGTTGCCGGCCGGCGACGAGGGTGTGTGGCCGAAGATGCCGGTCGTGAACCCGACCGCCACGACGACCGCGGCCGCGGCGACGAGGAGCGAGCCTCCCACCAGCCACGCCGTCGTCGGCGTCCACTGCACGCGCGGCGACCGGGGCTCGGGCTCCGGTGCCGCCTCAGGCTCCGGCTCCGGTACGGCGGCCGCCCGCACGGCCTCCATGATGCGCTCGTTCAGCCCGGGCTCGGGCTGCGGAGCGGGCATCCCGGCCAGCACGCCGACGGCCTTGCTGAACGCGCCGCACTCGGCGCACTTCCGGCAGTGCGCCTTGGCCGCCCGCAGCTCCTCGGCGGCGACGGCGGCTCCGTCGGTCGCGGCGCTCAAGACGCTTTGGACCTCGCGGCAGTCCATCTAGGCACCCGCCTTGTCCAGGCCGAGGATCGTGACCAGGCTGCGCCGCGCGCGGAACACCCGCGACTTCACCGTTCCCGCCGGAACGCCCAGCGCCCCGCCGGCGTCCGCGTAGCTGAGCCCGAAGAGGGCGACCGCGTCGAACGCGTCGCGGTCTTCGGGGGAGAGCGCCCTCGTCGCGGCCTCCAAGTCGACGGCGGTCGACGCCTCGGCCTCGGTGTCGTCGGCGGCCAGGCCTTCGAGACGCACGGGGTCGACCGGCACGGCCATCCTGCGCCCGCGGCGCACCAGGTCGAGGCAGACGTTGCGTGTGACCCGGAACAGCCAGGTGCTGAACGACGACCGGCCGTCGAAGGACTCTATCGAGCGCAACACCTTGATCCAGACCTCCTGCGACGCGTCTTCGGCAGACGTGACGTCGCCGAAGAAGCGGTACGCGTGCGCGTAGACCGCGGGCGTGTACGACCTCACCAGCTTCTCGAACGCTGTCAGGTCGCCGCCGCGTGCCGCGGCGACCACCTCCGGCGTCATGTCCGCCGGCTCGGCCATCTCACACCCCTTCGACGCATCCGTGCGCTCCCGAGTTCGCGAGCGCGTCCGGGCTTCCCTCCTAGTGTCGCCTTTCGCAGCGCGCCGCGTCGAGCATTCAGACGCTAGAATCCGCCGTATGACATCCGAACCTTTCCGCTTGCTCGCGACGGACGGTCTCACGGCGGCCCGCCGAGGCGTGTTGCAGACCGTTCACGGCGAGGTGCACACCCCCGTGTTCATGCCGGTCGGCACTCGCGCCACCGTGAAGGGCGTGATCCCGGAGCGCCTGGCCTCCCTCGGCGCGGAGATCATGCTGTCCAACGCGTACCACCTCTTCCTCCGGCCGGGCCACGACGTCGTGGGTGAGGCCGGAGGGCTGCACGCCTTCATGGGCTGGGACCGGCCCGATTCTCACCGACTCGGGCGGCTTCCAGGTCTTCAGCCTCGCGAACACGCTGACGGTCTCCGACGAAGGCGTGGCGTTCGCCTCGATCGTGGACGGCGCCCGGCACTTCTGGACGCCCGAGGACAACATGGCGATACAGCACGCTCTGGGCGCCGACGTCATCATGCAGCTCGACCAATGCCCGCCGCACACGGCGGACCGCGGCTTCGTCGCCGACGCGGTGCGACGGTCCGCGGCGTGGGCGCGGCGATGCAGCGACGCGCACGACCGCGGCGACCAGCTGCTGTTCGGCATCGTGCAGGGCGGACGTGCACGACGACCTTCGCGCGGAGAGCGTCGACCGGCTCGTCGAGATCGGCTTCCCGGGTTTCGGCATCGGCGGCTACTCGGTCGGGGAGCCCCACGACGTCATGCTCGCATCCCTGGCGCCGGTGTGCGACCGGCTGCCGGCCGCGGCTCCGCGCTACCTCATGGGGGTCGGCAACCCGACGACGCTGCTGCGCGCGATGGCCCTGGGCGTCGACATGTTCGACAGCGTGCTCCCGACGAGGACCGCGCGTCTCGGGACCGCGTTCTCGAGCGAGGGGCGGCTCAACCTCCGCAACGCGCGCTTCGCGCGCGACCACTCACCGCTCGACCCGGCCTGCTCGTGCCCGACCTGCGCGACCTACACGCGCGCGTACCTTCGGCACCTGGTGGCCGCGAAGGAGATGCTCGGCGCCATCCTGCTCACGGAGCACAACCTCCACTACCTGCTCGATCTCATGGCGGGTGCGCGGCGGGCCATCGAACTGCACCGCTACGCCGAGTTCCTGCGCGGTTGGGAGGCGTCGCCCGCGGCGAGCGACTACTGAGCCCGGACCGCGCTCGTCCGCCCACGGGATGGGCCGTGGGCGCTCGCGAACCCGGCCGCGTGTTCGCGCAGGTCCGCCCGGGCGGGTGCTATCATCACTTCTCGCCGAGCACGGGAGCCCATCCCCGATGAGGAGCCAGTCAATGGATCAGACCACCATCACGATCGTCTACATCGTCATCATCATCGCCGTGTTCTACTTCCTGTGGATCCGTCCGCAGCAGAAGCAGCGCAAGGCCATGGCCGAGATGCTCGCCGCGCTCAAGCCCGGCGACGAGGTGCTGACCGCGGGCGGCGTCGTGGGCACCGTCCGGACGCTCGGCGACGAGCTGGTCGACATCGAGATCGCCTCGGGCGTGACCGTGAAGTTCACCAAGACGGCGATCATCCGGCGCCGTCTGCCTGACGAGAGCCCCGATGCCTGAGCGGAAGGGCACGGCCGCACCCGAGAGCGAGTGGGCCCGGGTCACCGCCGAGGACGTCGCCAACGACCCCAACGTGACCGCGTACATCGAGGTCGCGGACGAGTACCTCGGCGCGATCGGCTACACCGAACATGGGTTCCGGCACGCGAACCTCGTCTCGCACATCGCCGGCAACATCCTTCGGCGGCTCGGCTACGACGAGCGCACGGCCGAGATCGCCGAGATCGCCGGGTTCATGCACGACATCGGCAACTGCATCGGGCGCGACCACCACGGCGTGAGCTCGGCCCTGCTCGCCCGCGACGTCGCTCATGATGATGCGCATGGACCCGCGTGAGATCGCGCACGTCATGAACGCGCTCGGCAACCACGAGGAGGAGTGCGGCACGCCGGCGAACCCCATCGGCGCGGCCACGATCATCGCCGACAAGTCCGACGTGCATCACACCCGCGTGCGCAACCCCGACCCGGCGACAGTTCGACATCCACGACCGCGTGAACTTCGCGGCCCGGCGCTCGTTCCTGCGCGTGGACGGCGAGGCGCGGACCCTCAGCTCGAGCTCGACATCGACACCGAGATCAGCCAAGTGATGGAGTACTTCGAGATCTTCCTGTCCCGCATGCAGATGTGCCGGGTGGCGGCCAGGGTGCTCGACGCGATTTCCATCTGGTCATCAACGGTACGAAGCTCCTGTAGCGGGCTCCGGCCCGGGTCGCCGCCAACCTCGGGGCCGGCATCGCGAGGCGGCGGCGATGGTGTAGAGTTTCGCCTTGGACTTTTCGCACCGCCCCGCCGTACGGCGAGCGGTGCGTTGTGCGATGTTGCGAGTCGAGGAAGGCACGGGATGGACGCCAGGCAGAAGAACTACCTCGCGTCTGGCCGGGCTGATCGTCCTGCTGATCGCGGTCGGTGTGGCAGTTCTGGCCGCCGAGCACGACAGATCACGCAGGGCCTCGACCTCAAGGGCGGCCTGTCGGTCATCCTGACGCCGAAGTCGGGCACCGCGAGCTCCGATGCGATGCAGCGCGCGCTCACGATCATCAACAACCGCGTCAACGGCCTCGGCGTCTCCGAGGCCACCGTGCAGCTCGAGAACCAGAACCAGGCGATCCTCGTGCAGATCCCGGGCATCAAGGACGCGCAGGCAGGCGCTCAGGCGCTCGGGTCGACCGGCCAGCTCGAGTTCGTCGAGGTCGCGAGCCTGCCGGCGACGCTGCAGGCGCAGATCAAGGACGGGCTTCGTCCTGCCCGACGGGCAGCTACACGGCCGTTCGCTGACGGGTGACGTCATCACGGCCGCGAGCGCGGGCGTCAGCACGAACAAGCCGGCGCCCGGCTACGTGGTCAACATGACGTTCAACGCCGACCGGCACCACCATCTGGGCCGACGGTCACCGCGCCGCAGCGCCGACAAGCGCGATCGCCATCGTGCTCGACGGCAGGGTCGTCTCCGCGCCCGCCGGTGCAGGAGGCCGATCCCCGACGGCGACATCGAGATCAGCGGCAACTTCACCGCCGACGCAGGCCAAGCAGCTCGCGGCGATCCTGCAGTCGGGCGCTCTGCCGGTGGACCTGCAGTTCTCGCAGACGGAGGTCGTCGGTCCGACGCTCGGGCAGGACTCGCTCGTGCAAGGCGTCGTCGCCGCGCTCATCGGGCTGCGATCGTCGCCATCTACCTCGGCATCTACTACCGCGGCTTCGGCGTGCTCGCGTGGTTCTCGCTCGGCTCGTTCGGGGTCGTCTACCTCGGCGTCCTCTCGGCGCTCTCACGCGCGGGCCAGTACGCGCTGTCGCTGCCCGGCATCGCCGGCATCGTGCTCGTCGATCGGGCTCGCGGCCGACACGTCGATCCTCATCTTCGAGCGCTACAAGGAAGAGATCGGCGATGGGCCGCACGCCGCGCACGGCGGCGAAGTCGGGCACGCGCCACGCCATCCTGACCTCGCTCGACGCGGACGCCGTCACGTTCGCGAGCGCGATCCCGCTGTTCATCTTCGCCATCGGCCCGGTGAAGGGCTTCGCGCTGACGCTCATGATCGGTATCGTCTGCGACCTCACCATCGCGCATGCTGTTCACGCGGCCGATGGTGATCCTGCTCGTCCGAGTCGGTGGTGGCCAAGGCGCCCGCCTTCTTCGGCGTGAAGGGGGGCGGCGCCGTGCGTAGGCCCTACATCGACTTCATGGGCAACCGGAAGTGGATGTTCCTCGCTCTCCGGCATCGTGCTGGTCATCGCCATCGGCGCCCTCGCGTTCCGCGGCCTCAACCTCGAGCATCGAGTTCAAGGGCGGGACGGTGATCACGCTCACCGGGGCGAAGGCGGCCACCGTGGCCGACGTGCGCAGCGCGGCGACGCAGGCGGGCATCATCGAGGCTCAGCCGCAGTCGACCTCGAACGGGCTTCATCATCCGCTCCACCGAGACGTCGCACGACGCGCGCCGAGAACGCAGGCCAGCGCCACGGCCTCGCTGCTCAAGATCCCGAGCACCGACGTGCAGGTCACGACGATCGGTCCGGAGTGGGGCAGCAACATCACCAACGCCGCGCTGCTCGCGCTGAGCCGTGTCGATCATCGCCATCCTGCGTACGTCTCGATCCGGTTCGAGTACAAGATGGCGGTCACCGGCGTCGTCGCGCTCGCTCACGACGTCATCATCACGCTCGGGCTGTACGCGCTCGATCGGCCGCGAGCTGTCGCCGAACACCGTGGCCGCGCTGCTGACCATCATGGGCTACTCGCTCTACGACACGATCGTCGTGTTCCACCGCATCCGCGAGAACACGCAGAACCTGCAGAAGAAGACGTTCATGCAGATGGCGAACGACTCCCTCAACCAGATCCTCGCCCGCTGGATCAACACGGGGCTGTCGTCGCTCATCCCGGTCGTCGTGCTGCTCGTCATCGGCGGCCAGACGCTCAAGGACTTCGCGTTCGCGCTCACGATCGGCCTGGTCTCCGGCGCGTACTCGTCGCTCGGCGTCGCGAGCCCGCTCTACGCGATGTGGAAAGAACGCGAGCCGCGCTATCAGGCGCTGAAGAAGCGCTTCGCGCAGGCGAGATGAGTCCGCGGCTCGGCTGACCCACCCCGCAGGCATCACGGGCCCGATGCGCCTCCCCGGCGTGTCGGGCCCGTCTGCTAGCATGGCCGCGTGCCAGACGACAGCCCGCCATCGCAACCCTGGGTCGTGAGCTCCGTGGACGCGGACGAGGTCCGCGCCCTCGCGGAAGCGGCGGGCACCTCGCCCGTCGTCGCGCGTGTCCTGCTCGAGCGTGGGGTGCGCGACACCGAGGCCGCCCGGCGCTTCCTCAGCCCCGATCTCGAGCGCGACTGGACCGACCCCGAGGCGCTGCCCGGGATGGGCGAGTGCGCCGATGCCGTCGCGGACGCTCTGCGGAAGGGCGAGCGCCTGCGTCGTCTTCGGCGACTTCGACGTCGACGGCCTGACCGCGGCGGCGCTCACCGTGCGCGGGCTGCGCGAGCTTGGCGGCGACGTCGACGCGGTCGTCCCGCACCGCTTCAAGGACGGGTACGGTCTCACGCCGGCGGCGGTCGAGCGCGTCCTCGCGGCCCGGCCCGCTCTCGTGGTGACCGTCGACTGCGGGATCTCCGACGGCGAAGGGGTCAGGCGGCTGGTCGAGGCCGGCATCCGCGTGGTGGTCACCGATCACCACGACGCCGCCGGGGACGTCCCGACCGGCGTGCCGGTCTGCGACCCGAAGCTGAGGCTGGGGGACGAGGACGAGCCGGCGGGTGCCACCGTCGCGCTCAAGCTCGTCGCGGCCGTGGGCGCGCGGCTCGGCCGCGCCGACGCGTGGCGCGACCTGGTCGATCTTGCGGCGATCGGCACGGTCGGCGACGTCATGCCGCTCCTCGGCGAGAACCGCGCCCTCGTGGCCGAGGGCATGAGCCGGATCCGGCGGGAGCCGCGGCCGTGGATCGCGGCCCTGTGCGAGGCCGCCGCCGTCGACGCTTCGCGGATGCGTGCCGAGCACGTCTCCTTCTGGATAGCGCCGCGACTCAACGCGGCGGGGCGCATCGCCGACCCGCGCGAGGCGCTCGACCTGCTGCTCGCCGACGACCCCGCCACCTGTCGCGAGCTGGCCCGTGCGCTCGACGGCTACAACCGCGTGCGGCAGGCCGCCGAGGCCGATCTCGCCGAGGAGGCCGAAGCGCAGGGCCCGCGACGCGTGGCGCGGCGGCGAGCGGGTGCTGGTGCTCGCGGGCGAGGGCTGGCACGAGGGCGTGCGCGGCATCGTCGCGTCGCGTATCGCGGGCCGCTACGGCGTGCCCGCGCTGCTGTTCTGCATCGAGGACGGCGAGGCGCGCGGCAGCGGCCGCAGCGTCGGTGCGGTGGACCTGCACGCCGCCGCTGGCGAGCTGCTCGGACCTGCTCACGCGGTTCGGCGGACACGCGGCGGCCGTGGGCGTGACGCTTCCCGCCGAGCGGCTCGAGGAGTTCGCGGCGCGCCTTCGCGACGCCCTCGCCTCTGTCCCGCGCGAAGCGTTCGCGCGCCGCGGTCCGCGTGGACGCCGAGATCGCGCTCGGCCAGGCGACCCGCGGACTGGCCGGCGAGCTCGCCGCGCTCGAGCCGTTCGGGCAGGGCAATCCACGGCCGCTGCTCGCGAGCCGCGGCGTGTTCATGAACGGCCGCAGGCGCGTCGGCCGCCGCGCGGACCACCTGAGCTTCGAGGCGTACGACGGCATCGCGTCGGTGCCGGCCATCGCCTTCCGATGCCCGGGCATCGAGCGCCTCTCCGAGCACGAGGCGGCGGTCGATCTGTGCGTACTCGCTCGAGACCGACACGTGGAAAGGTCGCGAGCGCGTGCAGCTCATCGTGCGCGACGTGGTGGCGCATGAGGAACTGCCCGGCGCCGCCGACCTGGTCGACGAGCTCTTCGCGGACGCCGAGCGCATCCTGGCGCGCGGCGACTACGAGGGCATCGGCGACGCGGAGTCGTTCCACACCAAGCTCGCCGGCGTGACCTTCGAGGGCCGGCAGGAAGTGGTCGCCCGCCTGTCGGAGGGCACCGCGCTGCGCCTGGTGCGCCAGCCGGACAACCCGTTCGATCCGAACGCCATCGCGCTGTTCGACGCGACGGGCGACCAGGTCGGCTTCTTCAACCGCGCGCTCGCCGCCGCGCTCGCGCCGGAGATCGACGCGGGCGCCGTCTACGACGTCTCGGTCACCGACGTGACGGGCCGCGAGGCGCGGGACGAAGGCGCCGCTCGCAGCCTCGGCGTGAACGTGCTCGTCGAGCGGGCCGGCGCCGGGCCGAGGGAGGCCGAGCGACGACGGGATCGCGCCGCGCGCGCCGGGCGGAGCTCGCGGCGCTCCCGCCCGCCGGAGCTCGACGCCGAGCTCGTGCGTGCGCTCATCGGCGACGGCCGGCTGCACGCGCGCCCAGCGAGCAAGCGCTCGCACACCTCGCAGCGGGCCGCTCGTGCCTCACGGTCATGGCCACCGGGCGCGGGAAGTCGCTCATCTTCCACATGCACGCGGCGCGCCTCGCTCTCGCGCGCGGCGAGGCGAGCGTGTTCGTCTACCCGCTGCGCGCGCTCGTCGCCGACCAGGCGTTCCATCTCGACGAGACGTTCGGCGAGCTCGGCCTGTCCGCGACGCTGCTCACGGGCGAGACGCCGCTCGCGCAGCGGGACGAGCCGTCTTCGCGGCGCTCGCCGACGGCGCGGTCGACGTCGCTGCTGACGACGCCTGAGTTCCTCGAGCGCCACGCGGCGCGATTCGCCGAGAGCGGCCGCGTGCGCTTCGTCGTCGTGGACGAGGCGCATCACGTGGGTCTGGCGCGGGCGGGCCACCGACCGGCCTACGCGCGTCTCGGCGAGGCGCTCGAGACGCTCGGGCGCCCGTCGGTGTGCGCGGTCACCGCGACCGCGAGCGACGACGTCGCCGCCGCCATCCGCGGCGCGCTCGGCATCGAGGCGCGTGGTGGCTCGATCCCGACGCGTCGCGACAACCTGCGCGTGTCCGACCGTCGAGGTCTCGGCGACAAGGTCGCGCACCTCGTCGTCGCTCGCGGCGTCGCGGGCGAGAAGACGATCGTCTACGTGAACAGCCGCGAGCGAGTCGGTGCGGATCGCGCAGCACCTGCGCGACGGCGAGCCCGCGCCTGTCGCACCGCACCGCGTTCTACAACGGCGGCATGTCGCGCGCCGCGCGCCACGCGGTCGAGCGCGCGTTCCGCGACGGCGAGCTCACCGTCATCGTGGCCACGAGCGCGTTCGGAGAGGGCGTCGACATCCCCGACGTCGGCACGTGGCGCTCTTCCACCTGCCGTTCAACCGCGTGGAGTTCAACCAGATGTGCGGCCGGGCGGGCCGTGACGGACGGAGCGCCACGATCGCAGCTGCTGTTCGGAGAACGCGACAGCCGCGTGAACGAGATGGTGCTCGCCGTCCGCCGCGCCCGACCTCGACGACCTGCGCGCGCTGTACGCGGTCCTGCGGGAGCGCGTGTCGTCCGCCGCCGACGGGTGGGTCGAGGTGACGAACGCCGAGCTCGCCGAGGCGGTCAAGGCGCGACGGCGCCGCGCTCGCGCTCACCGAGCGGGGCGTCTCGGCGGGGATCGGCGTCTTCCGCGAGATGGGGCTGGTGACCGGCGAGGGTACCGGCTCGTACCGCCGGCTCGCGCTCGCTGCCGGTGGGCGAGAAGGTCGACCTCACCTCCTCCGTGCGCTACCGCGAGGGGCTCGAGGAGGCGGAGGAGTTCGGCGAGTTCCGCGAATGGGTGCTGGGCGCCTCGGCGGACGAGCTGCTCGCGGCGATTCGACCGGCCGATCCTGCCGAGCGCGTAGGGGAGGCCGCCGCCGGGGTCCCTCGCGTCCCCCGCACCGTCCGGCGCGATACGTGCTGCTGGCTGGTAGAATCGCCTCACTCTCCACGCACGAGCCCATCCGGGAGACGCGCCACCGATGTCCATCACGCTCGCAGAGATCGAAGAGCGCGTCCGCGCCTACTCGCCGGCGGCCGACTTCACGCCGCTGCGCGAGGCGTACGCGTTCGCCGCAGCGCTCACACGAGGGCCAGATCCGCAACAGCGGCGAGCCGTTCATCACGCATCCGCTCGAGGTCGTGCGGCATCCTCGCCGAGCTGCACCTGGACATGCCGACGCTCGTCGCGGCGCTGCTGCACGACACGGTCGAGGACTCCGAGCGTCACCGCTCGAGGAGGTGCGCGAGCGCTTCGGCGAGGAGGTCGCCGCGCTGGTCGACGGCGTCACCAAGCTCGGCAAGATCAAGTTCGACTCGCGCGACGAGGCGCAGTCGCAACAACCTGCGCAAGATGCTCATCGCGATGGCGAAGGACATCCGCGTCATCCTCATCAAGCTCGCCGACCGGCTGCACAACATGCGCACGCTCGAGTTCGTCCCGCCCGACCGCCAGCGCGAGAAGGCGAGCGAGACGATGGAGATCTACGCGCCGCTCGCGCACCGGCTCGGCATCTCGCAGATCAAGTGGGAGCTCGAGGACCTCGCGTTCTAGTACCTCGAGCCGCAGAAGTACCAGCAGATCCAGCGCATGGTCGCCGAGAGCCGCGAAGGCGCGCGAGGCGTACCTCGACGCAGGTCATCGACGAGCTGACCGAGCGAGCTCAGCGCGGTCGGCATCAAGCGCCGAGATCTCCGGGCCGGCCCAAGCACTTCTACAGCATCTACCAGAAGATGTCGCAGAAGGGCAAGGACTTCAACGAGATCTACGACCTGATCGCGCTGCGCATCATCGTCGGACTCGGTGAAGGACTGCTACGGCGCGCTCGGCACCGTCCACTCGATCTGGAAGCCGGTGCCCGGCCGCTTCAAGGACTACGTCGCGATGCCCAAGTTCAACATGTACCAGTCGCTGCACACGACGGTCATCGGGCCCGCCGGCCGGCCGCTCGAGCTGCAGATCCGCACCGAGGAGATGCACCGCACCGCGGAGTACGGCATCGCGGCGCACTGGCGCTACAAGGAGGGCGCCGGCGGCGAGGACGAGACCTTCGACGAGCGGCTCGCGTGGCTGCGGCAGATGCTCGAGTGGCAGACGGAGCTCAAGGACCCGCGCGAGTTCATGGAGGCGCTCAAGATCGACCTGTTCGAGGACGAGGTCTTCGTCTTCACGCCGAAGGGCGACGTCGTCAGTCGCTGCGCAAGGGTTCGACGCCGATCGACTTCGCCTACGCGATCCACACCGAGGTCGGCAACCACAGCGTCGGCGCGAAGGTGAACGGCTCGATCGTCCCGCTCGGCTACGAGCTGCAGATGGGCGACCGCGTCGAGGTCCTGACGAACAAGAACTCGCGGCCCTCGCGCGACTGGCTCAACATCGTTCGCACGTCGAGCGCGCGCACGCAAGATACGGAGCTTCTTCAGCAAGGTGACCCGCACGACGACCTCGCCAAGGGCAAGGACGAACTCGCAGAAGATCCTGCGCAAGCACGGCCTCGGCCATCGGCTCGTCGGCGGCGGCGAAGGCGCTCACGAAGCGTCGCCGACGAGATGAACTTCGCGGATGCCGACGACCTCGTCGCGCAATCGGCGCGGGGAAGGTCTCGGCCAAGCTGGTCGTACGGCAAGCTCATCAAGCTGCTCGCCGGCACGGAAGCGGCGGCCGCGGAGCCGAAGGAGGCGGAGTTCCCGCTCACGACGCCGATGACGGCGCCGCGCTCGCGCAAGCGCCGCTCGCGCGACGGGCGTGCGGGTGAAGGGCATCGACGATCTGCTCGTGCGCCTCGCGCGGTGCTGCAATCCGGTGCCCGGCGACCCGATCATCGGCTTCGTGACGCGCGGCCGGGGCGTGTCGGTGCACCGCGCGGACTGCCCGAACGCGAAGGAGCTGCTCGGGCAGCCGGAACGGATCATCGACGTCGAGTGGGACGTCGGTGCGACGACCACCTACCAGGTCGAGATCTACATCGAAGCGCGAGATCGCACCGGTCTGCTGCGCGACATCACGCTCGCGCTCGCCGAAGCCGGTGTCAACGTGATGTCCGCCAACATCGCGACCGACAAGCAGGGGATCGCCACGATGCGCTTCCTTTTCGAGCTCGGCAACATGGAGCAGCTCGGCGCGGTGCTGCACCGCGTGCGTCAGCTCGACGGCGTCTTCGCCGCCGACCGCATGATGCCGGCCCCGGGGGCCTCCAAGCGGTGAGCGGCATCCACGTCGAGCGGCTCGTGCTGGGCGAGCTCGAGACGAACTGCTGGCTCGTCGAGGACGGCGCCGGCGGGCCGCTCCTGGTGATCGACCCCGCGGGCGAGCCTGAGGTCGTGCTCGGCGCGATCGGCGATCGGGCCGTGGCGTCGATCGTGCTCACGCACGGCCATTTCGACCACCTGGGCGCGGCCGACGCGGTCGCGCACGCGTACGATGCGCCGCTCGCCGTGCACGCGCTCGACGCGGCGCGTGTCGTCGACGCGGAGGCCAACGGCGGCGCGGCGTTCGGCTACGCCTACACCGCGGCCGCTCCCGCGCGGCTGCTCGCCGACGGTGACGTCGTCGCATCGGGGCGGCTGGCGTTGCGGGTGCTCCACACGCCGGGCCACACCCCGGGGTCGATCTGTCTGTTCGAGCCGGGCACGCCCGACGGTCCGCGGCTCTTCTGCGGCGACACCTTGTTCGCCGGCTCCGTGGGGAGGACCGACCTTCCCGGCGGTGACCCGCGCGCGCTTCGAGCGTCCATCGGACGGCTGGCCTCGCTTCCGCCGGAGACGGTCGCGCATCCGGGCCACGGGCCCGACACCACGCTCGAGCGAGAGGCGCACGTCAACTTCTTCTGGCCGCGGGCGTAGCGCCGGCCGCCCGCGCAGGTCGTGCCCGCCGGCGTCCCGCCGCGCGACCCTGCTGCAGCGCCGGCATCCGCATGGGATACTGGCCGCATGCTCATCGACGTGGCGTTCATCGGCATCGGCGTGCTCTTGCTGTGGGCGGGATCGGAGGGTCTCGTCCGAGGCGCCGGCACGCTGGCGGTCCGGCTCGGCGTGGCTCCGATCGCGGTCGGGCTGACCGTTGTGGCCTTCGCGACCAGCAGCCCCGAGTTGTTCGTGGCCGCGCAGTCCGCCCTGACGCGTCACGCCGCGGTCGCTCTCGGCACCGTCGTGGGTTCGAACATCTTCAACGCCACCGCCGTCCTCGGGCTGGCGGGCCTCGTGCGGCCGATGACGGTCCGCGCGCGACTCGTCCGGCGGGAGATGCCGCTCATGATCGGCGCGACGGCGCTCCTGTGCCTCTTCCTGGTCGAAGGAGGGCTGAGCCGCCTCGATGGGGCCGTGCTCGTCGCCGCGGCGCTCGCGTACGCCGTGTACGCGTACCTCGGAGCGACCGCGGGCGATACCGAGGCGGTGTCCACGGAGTTCGGCGACGCCCTGCCTCGTCCGCGCGAGGCACGGCGAGACCTCGTGTGGGGCGCCGTCGGACTCGCAGCCCTGGTGGTGGGCGCGGAGTCGCTCGTACACGGAGCCGCGGCGCTGGCCGCTGCGTTCCACGTGAGCGAGGTGGTGGTCGCGGTCACCGTCGTGGCGTTCGGCACGAGCCTTCCCGAGCTCGCGACCTCGGTCACCGCCGCGCGGCGGGGAGAGCCCGACGTGGCCCTGGGCAACGTCATCGGTTCCAACACGATCAACATCCTCGGCGTGCTCGGTCTGGCGGCGCTCATCCATCCCCTGGCGGCGAGCGGGATCACCGTCGTCGACCTCGTGACGCTGCTCGCCGTGCCTCTGCTCCTGATCGCCCTCATGGCGCGCGGCTGGAAGTTGGACCGGTGGAAGGGGGCGCTCCTGCTCGCGGCCTACGTGGCGTACGCCGTCTCGACGGTCACGTGGCGCGGCCGCTGAACGCCCGGCCGCCAGCGGATCGGCGGCTGCCCGCCCGGCCGTGCATCGCGGCCAGCTCGGTCGGGTAGACTTGTCGCGGCGATGGGGCTCGCTCGCACGGATGCTTCGGCTGATGGCTCCTACATGCGGGACGTGTAGGGGCCGTCGCGTTCTCTGGAGGAGGCAGGATGCAGCTCGGTGACATCGCCGCGGTGGTGGCAGGCGCCGGCATCGGCGGAGGTCTCCGGTACGTTCTGGGCGGATGGCTCGCCGACAGGTGGGGGACGGCGTTCCCCTGGCATACCTTCGCCATCAACATCAGCGGGGCGTTCCTCCTCGGCGTCGTCATGGCCCTGTCGGTCGAGCGGGGGGTGATGCCGTCGGCGTGGCGGCTGTTCCTCGGCGTCGGCATCCTCGGCGGCTACACGACGTTCTCCACACTCTCGTACGAGAGCATGGCGCTCATCCAGCAGGGGCTCTACCTGAGCGGCGCGCTCAACATGTTCGGGTCGGCCGCGGCCGGGCTCGTCGCGGTGCTGGCCGGCCTCATGGTCGGGCGCGTCATCTAGGAGGCGGAACGATGCACATCGAGGGACCGGGGAAGCGCGTCACGATCTACCTCGGCGAATCCGACCGCTGGGAGCGCCGCCCGCTCTCCGACGCGATCGTCGAGCTGCTGCGGCGGGAAGGGTGCGCCGGGGCGACCGTCGTCAGGGGCGTCGAAGGATTCGGGAAGGCGAGCCGGATCCACACGGCGAACGTGCTGCGGCTGTCAGAGGACCTGCCGGTCGTCGTCGTCTTCGTCGACACGCCCGAGCGCGTCGAGGCGGTTCTGCCGAAGGTCGACGGGATGATGGGCGGCGGTCTGATCGTCGTCGAAGACGTCCACGTCCACCGGTACTCCGACGGCGCGCACGACTGACCGCTCGCCGCGGGCAGCCGGTGCGCTCGACGCCTGCTACACTCGCAGTGGCCGGCCGTGCCGCTCGAAAGGGCCGCAGACGTCATGTCCCAACTGGACTACCGCGCTCCCAAGGGCACCGTGGACATGCTCCCGGCGACCGCGCGCGTCTGGGAACACCTCCAGCGCGTGGCGCAGGAGCTCTTCTCCCGCTACGGCTACGAGCCGATCGCGACGCCGATGTTCGAACAGACCGAGGTCTTCGTCCGCGGCATCGGAGCGGCGACCGACATCGTCGGCAAGGAGATGTACACCTTCACCGACAAGGGCGGCCGCTCTCTCACGCTGCGTCCTGAGGGCACCGCGCCCGTCGTGCGCTCGGCGATCGAGCACAACGTCACCGCGAACGGGCAGGCCGCGAAGTTCTACTACGCGGGCCCGATGTTCCGCTACGAGCGTCCGCAGGCCGGCCGGATGCGCCAGTTCTGGCAGATCGGCGTCGAGGCGCTGGGCATGGCGGAGCCGTCCGCCGACGCCGAGATCATCGTGCTGCTCATGGAGTTCTTCGCGGCGGCGGGTGTCGCTCGGGACCGCATGAGGCTCCTCCTCAACTCGATGGGCGACGAGAAGTGCCGGCCGGCGTACCGGGCCAGGATCGCGGCCCACATCCGCGCCCACGCGTCGGAGCTGTGCGAGGAATGCGTGAGGCGCGCCGACACGAACCCGTTGCGCGCGTTCGACTGCAAGGTGCCGGGCTGCCGCGAGGTCATGGCCTCGGCGCCGATCCTGCGCGACGAGCTGTGCGACGAGTGCGCGGCCCACTACGCGGCCGTGAAGTCGCACCTCGACGCCGTGGGGATCGACTACGTCGAGGACGCGTCGCTCGTGCGCGGGCTCGACTACTACACGCGGACCGTCTTCGAGGTACAGGCCGAAGGACTCGGCGCGCAGAACGGCATCGGTGGCGGCGGCCGCTACGATCGGCTGTTCGAGCAGTTCGGCGGCGCCCCGACACCGGGACTCGGCTTCGCGCTCGGCTTCGAGCGCACGATGCTGGCGCTCGAGGCGTCGGGCGGTGCCGTTCCGGCCCCCGCCGTGGCGGAGGTCTTCGTCGCGCGCGTGGACGCCGAGGCGGCCGGCACCGTCTTCGAGACCGCCGCGCGCCTGCGCGAGGCGGGGATCGCGACCGAGATGGACCACCAGGGCCGCTCGCTGAAGGGGCAGTTCAAGGTCGCGGACCGGCTCGGCGCCCGGTTCGTCGTCGTGCTCGGCCCGGACGAGATCGCCGCGGGCGAGGCGGTCGTGCGCGACATGGCGGCCGCGACGGAGGAGCGCGTGGCGGTCGAGGGACTCGCCGCGGCGCTCGCCGAGCGCCTGAAGGCGGACTAGCCGCTGCCCTGGCGCGCCGCCTCGTGTGCGAGCCGGTCGAGTTCGTGCGGGTCGGCCTTGGCGGCGTCGGAGAACGCCTTCTGCTCCTCCGCGAGCGCCGTGAGGTTCGTGGGGCACGGACTCGCTCGCAGCACGTTCGCCATCCACACGGTGTTGTACGCCATCCACGCGGCGACCTTGTTCGTGTAGAAGTGGCGCGTGCCGCCCGCTTCGATGTAGCTGGGACCGGCTCCGGCGTCGCCCACCCAGTAGACGTCGGCGTTCGGCGGGATGGTGCAGCCGAGCGACTGCAGCGCGTAGAGCACGGCGGCGGACACGGCCTGCGCCCCGTCCTCGTTGCCGGTCACGATCACCGCGCCCACCTTGTCGTAGAGCGGGAACTGCCCGGTATGCGCGTCGTAGGCCGAGAAGGTGTCGTCCAGTCGCTCGATGACGCGCTGGCACAGGCTCGACGGCTGGCCGAGCCAGATGGGCGAACCGATGACGAGGATGTCGCACGAGCGGATCTTCGCGAGGATGGCCGGCCAGCCGTCGTCCGGCCCCAGGTCGGACGAGATGCCGGTCCCCACGTGCTCGTCGGCGATCCGCACGGTCTCGCACGCCACCCCTTGCCGCTCCATGAGGCCGGCGACCTTGGCGGTGAGCGCCTGCGTGTTCGACTCGGTCGGCGAGGGCTTCAGCGTGCAGTTGAGGAAGAGCGCTTCGAGCGGCATCGCGGACGTCTCCCGTCGTCGCGAGGCCCGGCCGCCCGGGCCGGGCCAATCGGCTATCCTTCCATATACCCGCGGCCCGCGTCGCGGGTATCCAGGCGAAGAGGCGTGGCGGCGACGCCGCGCTCCGTTCCGCGAGCGAAAGGGCACGGCCCCGCCCATGTTCGATGCCCGGTTCTCCATCCGCACCCACGTCTGCGGCGATCTGCGTCCCTCGAACATCGGCGAGCAGGCCACGATCGCGGGCTGGGTGCATCGGCGGCGCGACCACGGCGGCCTGATCTTCCTCGACGTCCGCGATCGGAGCGGCATCGTGCAGTGCGTCTTCGACCCGGAGGCCTCGGGGCCGGCGTTCGGCATGGCCGAGCGCGTCCGCCCCGAGTGGGTCGTGCGGATCTCCGGCATCGTGCGAGCGCGCCCGGCGGGCACCGCGAACCCGGCCATGCCGACCGGCGAGGTCGAGATCGCCGTCACCGGCGCCGAGGTCCTCAACGAGGCGGTCACGCCGCCGTTCGAGATCGAGCCCGGCATCGACACCGACGAGGTCACGCGGATGCGCTACCGCTACGTGGACATGCGCCGGCCGGAGGTGCTCGCCGCGCTCGCCCTGCGCGACCGAGTCACGCAGCGCTTCCGCCAGCTCGCTCGAGAGCCGCGGCTTCATCGAGGTCGAGACGCCGATCCTGACGAAGTCCACGCCGGAGGGCGCGCGCGACTTCCTCGTCCCGAGCCGCATGAATCCGGGCGACTTCTACGCGCTGCCGCAGTCGCCGCAGCTCTTCAAGCAGCTGCTCATGGTGGGCGGCGTCGAGCGCTACTACCAGATCGCCCGCTGCTTCCGCGACGAGGACCTGCGCGCCGACCGCCAGCCGGAGTTCACCCAGGTCGACATCGAGATGTCGTTCGTCGGCGTCAGGAGGACGTCCTCGCGATGATGGAGGGCGTCATGGCGGAGGTGATGGCCGAGGCCGGGCACGACCTGCCGCTCCCGCTGCCGCGCCTCGCGTACGCCGAGGCGCATGGAGCGCTTCGGCTCCGACCGTCCGGACATGCGCTTCGGCCTCGAGCTCGTCGACGTGTCCGAGATCTTCGCGGCCTCGTCGTTCAAGGTCTTCGCCGGCGCGCTCGCCGGAGGCGGAGCCGTCAAGGCCGTCAACGCGCGCGGCGCGGGCGACTGGAGCCGGGGACGCATCGACGCGCTCAACCAGCTCGCCGTCGACGCGGGCGCGAAGGGCCTCGCGTGGGTCGCCTTCGCGAGCGACGGCGAGGTGCGCGAGCCCCGTCGCGAAGTTCTTCACCGACGGAGAGACGGCCGAGCTGCAGGGCCGCGCTCGCGGTCGAGCCCGGCGACCTCGTGTGCATGGTCGCCGATCGCCGCCCCGTCGCGAACGAGGTGCTCGGCGCGCTGCGCCTGCGCCTCGCCGACGACCTCGGCATCGAGCGCGAGCGGCTTCTCCACGCTGTGGGTGGTCGACTTCCCGCTGTTCACGTGGGACGAGGAGGCGGGTCATTGGACGCCGAGCCACCACCCGTTCATGCGGCCGTTCGACGAGGACGTCGCCACGCTCGAGTCGGCGCCGGGCGATGCGCTGTCGTACAGCTACGACCTTGTCATGAACGGGCTTGAGATCGGCGGCGGCACGCTCCGCATCCACGATCCGAGGCTGCAGTGCCGCGTCCTGCGTCTCCTCGGGCATGATGACGCCGACACTCGAAGAGAAGTTCGGCTTCCTGCTCGAGGCGCTCGCGCACGGCGCTCCGCCGCACGGCGGCATCGCCCTCGGCCTGGACCGCCTCGTCATGCTCCTCGCCGGGGCCGCCTCGATCCGCGACGTGATCGCGTTCCCGAAGACGAGCTCGGGCTCAGACCCCATGACGGGCGCTCCGGATGTCGCGACGCCCGCCCAGCTGAAGGAGCTGCGCATCCGGCTGGAATGAGGGCCGCCCGGCGGGGGCCTCGAGCGGGGTCGTCGCCGGCCCGCGACCGCCGGTCGCAAAGGGGAAAGTGGCCTGTTCGGCGGCGTGGCACCCGTTTGAGGGGACCGCTAACATAGAGTAGACTTCGCCTTGTTCGTGGCTCCGGCATCAACGGTCGAACCGATATCTCGTCCACGGGAGTCCTACATCAGCCCGGTCGAGTGGAAGCCCCGCCTGTCGGTGGGGAAGCGCGGAAGCCGGGGTGCGGACACCCACCTGCTTGAGGCAGGTTCACCAGTCGGAGACACGGCAAGGCGGGGTTGCGTGGGGTGGGGCGCGTTCTCGGGGGACAGGGAAGACCCAGCGGAGGGCAGGGAATGATGCGCAGACTGGCCGCAGCACTGGTCCTGAGCGTCGCGGCGGTGTCCATCGTGGCATGCAGCGGAACGACGCCCACGTCCAACACGACCTCGAGCAGTCCGTCCCTGCCCGCGGCGGGCGTCTCGGCTGCGGCCGTGGGGCAGCTGAGCGCAACGGAGACGTCGGACGTCCTCTCGCCGAAGCAGATCGTGCAGCCCTACCAGCAGATGCCGACCGACCCCTCGGTCGTACCCGCCGACCTGCTCGACAAGCTGAACGCGAAGCAGCCGGTGCTGCTGTACTTCTACGACCCGACCGAGCAGGTCTCCAACGACGAGGCCGCCGAGATCAGCGCGACGCTGAAGAAGTATCCCGGCGTGATCTCGCTCGTGTCCTACGATTTCACGCCCGGCATCCCGACGTCGTCGACGCAGACGAGCGTCGCTCCCGAGGTCGCGAAGATCGAGCTGCTCGCCGAAGCGTTGAAGGTGTCGACGACGCCCTACATCCTCTTCATCGATCGCTACGGCCGCATCACCTACCGGTTCGCCGGGTATGTCGATGGCGGCTCGCCGTCACTCCTGGAGCGCGAGACTCTTCGCGCGACGCAGTAGGCGTCCGGCCCCGCTGGGGGGCATGAAGATGGCCGACCTGTTCTCCGACGCCGCCGAAGAGGCGCTCTCGCGCGGCGCGCCTTTGGCGGCGCGCATGCGGCCACGAACGCTCGAGGAGTTCGTCGGGCAGGAACGCGCGGTGGGTCCCGGCACCGCGCTGCGGTCCGCGATCGAGCGCGACGAGCTGAGCTCGCTCATCCTGTACGGCCCCGCCGGTTCCGGGAAGACGAGCCTGGCGCGCGTCATCGCGAACACGACCAAGGCCGCGTTCTGTGAGGTGTCCGCCGTGACCTCGGGGGTCGCCGACATACGCCGCGCGATCGACGAGGCACGCGATCGGCTTTCCTTCGACGGCCGCCGCACCATCCTGTTCATCGACGAGATCCACCGGTTCAGCAAGTCGCAGCAGGACGCCCTGCTGCACGCCGTCGAGGACCGGCTGGTGGTCCTCATCGGCGCGACGACGGAGAACCCGTATTTCGAGGTGAACGCGCCGCTGATCTCCCGTTCGCGCGTCGTGGAGCTCACGCCGCTCTCCGACGGCGACGTCCGCACGATCGTCGAACGGGCGTTGGCCGACGGCGAGCGCGGGCTGGCGGGTCGCCGCACGCTCACGCCCGACGCCGAGGACCGCGATCGTGACCAGGGCCGGCGGCGACGCGCGTGTCGCGCTCAACGCTCTCGAGCAGGCCGCCGCGGAGGTGGGTCCGGACGGCGTGGTCGATGCCGCGGTCCTGGAGCGCGCCGCCGGGGAACGCACGCTGCCGTACGACAAGACGGGCGACGTGCACTACGACGTGATCTCGGCGTTCATCAAGTCGATGCGCGGCAGCGACCCGGACGCGGCGGTCTACTGGCTCGCACGGATGGTGTACGGGGGCGAGGACCCGAAGTTCATCGCGCGCCGCATGCATGATCTTCGCGAGCGAGGACGTCGGTAACGCCGACCCGCGGGCCTTGCTCGTGGCCTCCGCCGCCTTCAAAGCGGCGGAGTCGATCGGATGGCCCGAGTGCCGCATCAACCTCGCGCAGGCGGCCATCTACATGGCGCTGGCACCGAAGAGCAACGGCGCCATCGGCGCGATCGACGCGGCGCTCTCCGAGGTTCGCACCGGGCCGGCGCGCGCCGTGCCCGATCACCTGCGGGACCGCCATCGGCCCGGGTCGGAGGCGTACGGTCCGTACCGGTATCCGCACGCCTTCCCGGACCACTGGGTCGACCAGCGCTACCTCCCCGAGGGCGTCGACGAGGGCGCGTACTTCGAGCCGGGCCCGACGGGCTGGGAGGCCGAACGCGCGGCCGCCCGCAAGGCCATGATCGAACGTCGGCGCGGAGGCGCCTGAGGCTCGGCCGCCGACTCGCTCTGGTACACTCGATGACCTGCGAAGGGTTGCTTCGAAGGGAGACGCGTGGACCTGCTGGCGGTGCTCCGGGTGCTCGCGTACGTGGTCGGCATCGTGCTGGCGTCGGCCGCCGTATGGGCTGTCTTCGAGCTGGTCGAGACCGTGCGTTCGGTCCGCACCCTCTCCGACGCGCTGGCCGCCGACCTCCCGCCGCTGATCGATCGCGCGAACAACACGCTGGACGCGGCCAACGTGCAGATACGGCGTGTCGACGGGGTGGTCACGCAGATCGAGGAGGTCTCGGACCGCGTGAGCACGACGACACGGGCGGCACAGGACCTCGTGGAGGTCCCGGTCGCGGCGGTCTCGGGGCTCGCCGAGGGCGCGCGGCGTTTCGTGGCGACGCTGTTGGGACGCGGTTGATAACGGGCATCGACTGATGCTGGTGGGATGTCCCGGAGTACGGCTGGTGTCGGGTAGGGGACGTTGCGTCGAGGTCCGTCGCTCGGGCGGCGCCGAGACTGGACGTGGAGGAAGGCAGAGGGATGTCAGCAAGTGATCGCGTTTCTCTCACGGTGCCATCGCGCAGCGAATACGCGCGGACGGCGCGGCTGACGGCCGCGGAGCTGGCCGCCAGGACCGGGATGAACATCGACCAGGTCGACGACATGAAGCTCGCCGTGGAGGAGGCGTTCGTCTACGCGGCGCGGCAGGGCCAGCCCGACGTGACGTTCTCGTTCACGGTGTCGGAGAAGGAGATCGAGGTCTTCGTCGGCCCGCTGGCCGGGTCGTGCTCCGGCCCCGAGGACGCCGACGCGGAGGAGCGATACGCGCGCTTCATCCTCGCCGAAGTGTGCGACGAGTTCGACGTGACCGAGCGTGACGGGGCATGCTATCTGCGGCTCGTCAAGAGGACGGACTGAGACCGTGCCCGGACCATATCGGCGAGGGTCCAAGCAATCCCGGAAGCTCGTCTGGGACAAGGACCTGACACGCGAGCTGTTCGTCCGCTATCGCGTCGAGGGCGACGAGACGGCGCGCGACGAGCTCGCCGAGATGTACCTCAACCTGGTCAAGTACCTCGCGAGCCGGTTCCGCAACCGCGGCGAGCCGGTGGACGATCTCATTCAGGTCGGCACCATCGGCCTGATCAAGGCGATCGACCGCTTCGACGTCGACCGCGCCGTCGAGTTCACGACGTACGCGACGCCGACCATCGTCGGCGAGCTCAAGCGCTACTTCCGGGACAAGGGCTGGGCGATCAAGGTCCCGCGCCGGCTGCAGGAGCTCTCGTTCAAGGTGAACCACGCGATCGACGCGCTCACGCAGGAGATGCAGCGCACGCCGACGATCCCCGAGATCGCGGCGTATCTCGACGTCACCTCCGACGACGTGCTGGAAGCGCTCGAGACCTCGGAGGCCTACAACTTCGTCTCGCTGGAGACGGACCGTACCGGCGACGGGTCGGATTCCTTCTCGATCCTCGAGTACATCGGCAAGGACGATCAGCTGATGTCGGTGGTCGAGGACCGCACCACGCTCGCTTCCGCGCTCAAGGAGCTCTCGCCCCAGGAGCAGCGGGTGCTGTACCTGCGGTTCTTCCAGGGACTGACCCAGACGGAGATCGCGAAGCAGCTCGGCATCTCCCAGATGCAGGTCTCGCGGCTGCTGCGCAAGACACTGCGGGTGCTGCGCGAGAATCTGGTCGTCGACAGGGCGGACTGAGCCGTTTGAACGAGGAGACGCCAACGCACCGCTGGACGCGGATCGCGGTCGAGGTGTGGGCGGCGATCGGCATCGTCCTGCTGATCGTGGCCGCGGGCTACGTGCTCTCGACGATCCTGCCTGCGCTGCTGCCGTTCCTGGTCGGCTTCGTGATCGTGCTGTTGCTGCGCCGCCCGGTCGGCTGGATGGAGCGCCGCCACGTCAACCGCATGCTCGCGGTCACGCTGTGCTACCTTGCCGCGCTCGCGGTCATCGCTCTCATCCTGACCTTCATCATCCCGCCGATCTACGCGCAGATCTCCTCCTTCGTGGCGGCGGTGCCGTCGTACGCGCAGCGCATCTACCGGGTGTGGGACTCCTACGTGGTGCATCCCAAGGCCGGCCACAACACCCCGGGCTGGCTGCAGTCCGCGGCGCTCGGCCTCTACGACCAGGTGGTCGCCGGCGCGGGCACGTGGTCGGCGGCGATCGCGGGCGCGGCCGTCTCCGCGGGCGGGGCGATCGCGAGCGGCGTCATCGGCCTCGCGCTCTCGCTCATCATCGGCTTCTACACGCTTACCGATCTGCCGAGGCTCGGCGCCGAGGCGCGCCGTCTCATCGGGCCCGGGTGGCGCGAGGAGTCGCGGCACATCGGCGCGACCGTCACGCGCGTGCTCGGCGGCTGGCTGCGCGCCGCGCTCATCCAGTCGACGGTCGTGGCCGTCCTCGTCAGCGTCGGCCTGTGGCTCGCGGGCGTGCCGTACGCGCTGGCGCTCGGCGTGATCGGCGGCCTCTTCAACGTGATCCCGTACGTCGGCCCGGTGCTGACCGCGGTGCTGGCCGCCGCCGCCGGCTGGTCGGTCTCACCGCTCACCGCGCTGTGGGCCGTGCTGGTCGTGCTGGCCGTCCAGCAGTTCGACTCGCTCATCATGGCGCCGCGCATCATGTCGGAGCAGGTCGACCTGCATCCGCTGCTCGTGATACTTTCGCTGCTCGTAGGTGCCACGCTGTTCGGGATACCCGGGATGGTGCTGTCGGTGCCCGTCGCCGCCATCCTGAAGGGCGTGTTCGTGTACCTGTTCGAACGAAGCACCGAGCGGCAGATCAGCTCCGACGAAGGCGTGCTCTTCCGAACGGCGCCCGAGGACCAAACGGTGGAAGACGAGACGTCCCAGCCGCGCGGCGAGGGCAAGTCCGGCTCCTGAGCGAGGAAGGTCGAGGGCACGCAGACGTGAATTCCGCAGAGATCCGCGAGAGCTTCCTGTCTTTCTTCGAGAGCAAGGGCTGCCGGCGCCGGCCGTCTTCCTCGCTCGTGCCGGACGACCCCTCCCTGCTGCTCACGTCCGCCGGGATGGTGCAGTTCAAGCCCGTCTTCCTGGGCGTGCGCGACCTGGGCTTCACGCGCGCCACCTCGGTGCAGAAGTGCCTCCGCACGACCGACATCGACATCATCGGGACGACCGGACGCCACCATTCCTTCTTCGAGATGCTCGGCAATTTCAGCTTCGGCGACTATTTCAAGAGCGAGGCGTGCGCGTGGGCGTACGAGTACTCGACCAAGGTGCTCGGTCTGGACCCCGACCGGCTGTGGTTCTCGATCTACGAGGACGATGACGAGGCCGAACGCATCTGGCGCGACGAGGTCGGCGTACCGAGCGGGCACATCGTGCGGATGGGCGCGAAGGACAATTTCTGGGCCGCCGGTCCGACCGGCCCGTGCGGCCCCTGCTCGGAGCTGTACTACGACCAGGGGCCGGAGCTCGGCTGCGGAAAGCCCGACTGCGCTCCGGGATGCGACTGCGACCGCTACCTCGAGTACTGGAACCTCGTCTTCATGCAATACGACCGCGCCGAGGACGGCACGATGACGCCGCTGCCGAAGCAGAACATCGACACCGGCATGGGGCTCGAGCGCATCGCCGGGATCCTGCAGGGAGTCACGAGCAACTTCGAGACGGACGTCCTGCGCACCGTCATGCGCGAGGCGGAGGCCGTCACCGGCGCGAGATACGGCGCCGGCGAGGCGGCCGACACCTCCTTGCGCATCCTGACCGATCACGCCCGCGCCATCGCGTTCATGATCGCCGACGGCATCCTCCCCTCCAACGAGGGGCGCGGCTACGTCCTGCGGCGCATCCTGCGGCGGGCGGTCCGGCATGGCCGCCTGCTCGGCGTCGAGGAGCCGTTCCTCGGGCGGCTCATCGACGTGGTCGTCGGCCTCATGGGTGAGGCGTACCCGGAGATCGTCGAGCACCACGCCTTCATCGACCGCATCGTGCTGGCCGAGGAGCAGCGCTTCGGCGCCACCCTGCGGGCGGGGCTCGCGCTGCTCGAAGCCGAGATCGAGCGCACGCAGGGTTCGATCCGCGGCCGTGAGATCGACGGCGTGGTGGCCTTCACGCTGCACGACACGTACGGGTTCCCGATCGAGCTCACGTCCGAGATCGCCGCGGAGGCCGGGCTCACCGTCGACATGACCGCCTTCGAGGCGGAGATGGCGCAGCAGCGCGAGCGCGCCCGCGCCGCGGTGCGCGACGAGTCGTGGAACGTGGGCACGTCGTTCGACGAGATCATGCGCTCGAACGGGCCGACCGGGTTCGTCGGGTACCGCTTCGACGAGAGCGACGCCGACGTCGTGGCCATCGTTGTCGACGGCTTCCCGGTCGAGCACGTGGAAGCGGGCGCGCACGCGGAGATCGTGCTGGACCGCACCCCCTTCTACGGCGAGCAGGGCGGCCAGGTCGGCGACACCGGCGAGCTGTCCGGCGACGGCGCGCTCTTCCAGGTCGAAGACACGCGCATCCCGCTGGCCGGGCTGATCGTGCACCACGGGCGCCTGCTGTCCGGCTCCCTGGCGGTGGGGAACCGGCTCCACGCCTCCATCGACCGGGCGCGGAGGGAGCGCATCCGCCGCAACCACACGGCCACGCACCTCCTGCATTGGGCCCTGCGCCTCGTGCTCGGCGAGCACGTCCGGCAGTCGGGCTCCTTCGTCGCTCCCGAGCGGCTGCGTTTCGACTTCACGCATTTCGAGGCGATGACCGTCGAGCAGCTGGATAAGGTGGAGCGGCTCGTGAACGCGAAGATCATGGAGGACCACGCGGTGCGCGCCTACGAGACGTCGCTGGCCAGCGCGCGCGAGATGGGCGTGACCGCGCTGTTCGGGGAGAAGTACGGCGAGTTCGTGCGCGTGCTGGAGATCGGCAACTTCAGCAAGGAGTTGTGCGGGGGCACGCACGTCGGGCGCACGACCGAGATCGGCCTGCTCAAGATCGTGAGCGAGGGCTCGGTGGGGTCGAGCCTGCGACGGATCGAGGCCGTCACCTCCTTCGACGCGCTCGATGCGTTCCGCGCCGAAGAGGCGGTCCTCGTCGAGGCCGCCGACGCGTTGAAGTGCCGTCCCGCGGAGGTCGCGGAGAAGGTGGGCGCGGCGCTCAGGCGCCTGCACGACACCGAGCGCGCACTCGCCGACACGCGAGCGCGGGCGCACGCGGCGGCCGGCGCCGACGTGCTCTCGACCGTGGAAGCCGCGGGCGGCTACACCATCGGCCTCGGCGTCGTTCCGGACGTGGCGAGCGCGGACGAGCTGCGGCAGTGGGCGGACAGCCTGCGCTCCACGTATCCCGCGGTCGTGCTCGCCGCCGAGAGCGCTGGACGCGCCCTCCTGCTCGCCGCCGGATCGCCCGATGCCGTCAAGGCGGGCTTCAACGCGGGCGCGGTCATCAAGGCGATGGCGCCGCACGTCGGCGGGGGAGGCGGCGGCAGGCCGAACATGGCGCAGGCCGGCGGCAAGGATCCGTCCGGCATCCCGGCCGCGCTCGATGCCGCCCGGTCGCTGCTCGGCAGCGTGGGATAGGCGTTCGCCGCGGTGCGCCGTATCGCGCTCGACATGGGCTCGCGCCGCATCGGCGTCGCGGTGTCGGACCCGCTCGGCAGGGTGGCGACACCGCTCACCGTGCTCGACGCGCGGGCGCTCGAGCGCGACGGACGCCCCTTCGCGCGCATCGTCGAGGAGTACGCGCCCGCCGAGATCGTCGTCGGTCTGCCGCTCACGCTCGCCGGCGAGGAGGGCCCGCAGGCTCGCGCGGTGAAGATGACGGTGCGGCGACTGATCGAGCCGCTCGGCGTGCCCGTCGTCTACCATGACGAGCGGCTCACGAGCAGCCAGGCCGAACGGTCGATGGCGTCGGCGGGATCGTCGGCTCGCGCCCGGCGAGGCTCGGTCGACCAGGTGGCGGCATCCTTGCTGCTCCAGAGCTATCTCGACGCACATCGCGGTGACGAACGGAGCTAGCCCGCACATGACGCAGGACGACGAGCTGTTCGCGGGCGACCGCGCGGAAGCCGACGCCGGCCAGTCCACGCCGCGCGACGACGCGGGTCAGCCCCCTCGGCGCGACGACGCGCCACGCCCGAGCGCGAGCAGAGGCCGCCACGCCCGCCGCCCGCGTCCGCCCGCGGCCTCCCGCCCGCGCACCTCTCCGGTCGTGTCCGCCCGCCCGGCCGGCGCGGCCGCGCGAAGGCGGGGCTCCTCGGGCGGTCGCGCCGCGATCGCGCTGGTCGCGGTGGCCGCGATCGCCGCCGCCGCCGTCTTCGGCGTGTGGTGGACGCTGTATCGGGCGGAAGCGTCCGTCCCCGCGGGGCGCGGCGTCACGATCGTCGTCCCGCAAGGCGCTTCGAGTTCCGAGGTCGCGTCGCTGCTCGCGTCGAAGGGCGTCGTGGCGAACGCGCTCATGTTCAAGCTCCGGGCCGAGGAGATGGGCGCGCTCGACGAGCTCAAGCCCGGCACCTACTCCTTCAAGACCGGCGCGTCGTACACCTCCGTGATCCGGGTGCTCGCGACGGGGCCGACGATCGTGTACGCGACGGTCACGATCCCCGAGGGGTGGACGATCCAGCAGATCGCGGACCGGCTGCAGGCCGAGTGCGGCATCCCGGTCGCCACCTTCACGAAGCTGGCCACCACCGGTCGCGCTCGGTTCCAGCCGCAGTTCGCGTTCCTCAGCGGCGATCCGCTGCCCACCTTGCAGGGCTACCTCTTCCCGAAGACGTACCAGGTGAAGAAGGGATCCACGGCGTCGGACGTCATCGAGATGATGCTGACGCAGTACGGTGAGGAGACGGCATCGCTCGACCTGTCCTACGCGATGTCGAAGAACCTGACGTTGCACGACGTCACGACGATCGCGTCGATCATCGAGCACGAGGTCTACGTGCCGAAGGACCGCGCGACGGTCGCATCCGTCATCTACAACCGGCTGCACCTGCACATGATGCTGCAGCTCGATTCGACGGTTCAGTACGCGCTGGGTGGCAAGGCGGAGCTCTCGCTCTCGGACCTGCAGAACCCGAGCCCCTACAACACGTACCAGCACTTCGGGCTGCCGCCCGGGCCCATCGACAACCCGGGCCTCGCGTCGCTACAGGCGGCCGCTCATCCGTCGCACACCGGCTACCTTTACTACATACTCACGCACAAGGACGGCTCGCAGTCGTTCACCAGCAGCTACACCGTGTTCCTGCAGCTCAAGGCGCAGGCGGCGAAGGGTCTGAAGTGAGGTGCCACCCGTCAGTCCCGTGCTGCTCGACGATGTCGGGCGGTGTATCCTTTCTGAGAATCATTCTCACGATTGAGCTGGGAGATGCCTGACGTGACGGCGCAGGAACCGCTCGCCGCGGCGATACGTGTGACCGGCGCGCGCAAGGTGTACGAGGCGTTCCCGCAACGCGCGCGTGTCGCCGTCGAGGATGTCTCCATCGACGTTCCGCAGGGCGCGATCCACGGCCTGCTCGGTCCGAACGGCGCGGGCAAGACCACCACGCTGAAGATGCTGCTCGGCCTCGTGCGGCCCACCGCGGGCACCTTCGAGGTGCTGGGAGCCGACTCGCGGCGCCGGGCGGGCCGCGCACAGGTCGGGTTCCTGCCGGAGCAGCCGTACTTCCCGGCGCAGCTGAGCGCCGGGCAGGCGATGCGGCTGTACGCGCGCCTCGCGGGCGTGCCGGATCGCGAGATCGCGGCACGCACCGACGAGCTGCTCGCCCGCGTGGGGCTGGAGGGTCAGCGGCCGACCGCGCTCTCGGCGTTCTCGCGCGGCATGCTGCAGCGGCTGGGCATCGCGCAGGCGCTCGTGGGCCGGCCGCGCGTCGTCATCCTCGACGAGCCGGCGTCCGGCCTCGACCCCATCGGCCAGCGCGACGTCCGCAACCTCATGCTCGAGCTGCGCGATTCCGGCGTCACGGTGCTGCTCTCCAGCCACCAGCTCTCGGAGGCGGAGGCGGTCTGCGACCGCGTCTCGATCATGTCGCGAGGCCGCCTGGCGGCCGAAGGCACGCTCGACGACCTGCTCAACGTGGCCGGCCGCACGTCGGTGAGGGTGAGCGGCCTCTCCGGCGGCCTGCCCGACGCCGTCGCCGCCGTCGCGAGCGACGTCGCGACAACATCGCTCGGGACCTGGGTGTTCTCCGTGCCCGATGCCGACGTGCGCCGGGTCGTGGACGCCGTGGACGACGCGGGCGGCACGGTGCTCGCACTGATGCCCAAGCGCGAGTCGCTCGAGGACTACTTCACGGGATTGATGCGTTCCCAGGCCGAAGGGCAGATGGTGTCGCGATGATCACCCGTCTGCGCGCCATCGCCGGCTCCGTGTTCCTGGACGCGATCAAGCGGCGGATCATCTACGCCGTCATCTTCTTCGCCGCCGTCCTGGCGTTCGCGGCTCCGTCGCTGCCGAGCTACGGGATGGGCGTCGATCCCGGCGTGTACCGGGAAGTGGCGCTCGCGCTCACGTACGCCGCCTCGTTCATCCTCGCGCTCGCGCTCTCCGCGAACCGCATCCCTTCCGAGGTGGAGCGGCGCACCGTGTACAACGTCGTGGCCAAGCCGGTGAGCCGCTGGGAGTACGTCGTGGGCACGTGGCTCGGCGTGGTCGGGGTCATGGCGGTCGTCGTCGCGGCGTTCATGGCGGTCGACCAGCTCGTGGGGCTGCTGCGCTACGGCAACCCGATGTGGACGCTGTGGGAGGGCGGGGTGGCGATCTGGTTCGAGATCGGGGTCATCACCGCCTTCGCGGTGCTGATCTCGGCGATGACCGGCGCCGTCGTGGTCTCGGTGGCCTCGCTCACCTTCGCCTTCATCGGCCACTCGGCCGAGCCGTTCCTGACGGCGGCGAAGTGGTTCCCGGCCTTCCTCTATCCGTCGCTCGACACCTTCAACATCATCAACCCGGTGGCGTACGGCTCCGGGGTGAGCCTGACGTACTTCGGCGTGGCCGCGCTCACGTTCGTGGGCTGGGCCGGCGTGCTGCTCGTCCTCGGCTCGCTGGCGTTCGGAAGGCGTGACCTGTGATGGCGGCCTCCCGCAGGTGGGTCGCGGTCGCCGCGGTCGCCGCGCTGCTCGCGCTCGCGCTGTCCGGCAACGCGCTCGCCAAGCCGCAGATCGCGGCGGGCTCGGTGGTCGAGCCGGGAGCCGCGGTCGGGCATGCCGGCTTCGCGTACCTGACGGGCCTCCGGGTCGTCGCGGCCGACATGCTGTGGAACCGGCTCGATCCGCTGCAGGACTACTACACGTTCGGCCTGAAGCACATGCGCTTCATGCTCCCGAACTTCTTCGTCATCAACTGGCTCGACCCGCAGTTCGTGGACAGTTACTTCGTCGGCCCCGAGATCCTCGTGGAGAACGGGCGCATCAAGGAGGCGCTCGCGCTGGCGGCGCAGGGCGTGGAGAACAACCCCCACTCCGGGCTGCTGATCGTCTCCGAGGCGCAGTACTACTTCACGCATACCAAGGACCTCGCGAAAGCCGTGGAACTCGCCGATCGCGCGGCGGAGCCGAGCACGGTCTGGCGTTGGGACGACGAGAAGTGGGATGGTTACGCGGTCATGGAGGCCATCTACCACAAGGCCGGCTTGGAGCAGAAGGCCGCGGCATGCCAAGCGGTGAAGGACGCGATCTCCGCGAACCCGCACGCCACGAGCCAGCCCGATCGCTACATCGGGGTCGGGCAGTAGCGCTCGCCTCCGGAGCCGACAGCAGCGGAGAGGGGTCGCCGATATGTCCGTGCTGAGCCCCGACCGCTACTTCACGTCGGTCCACGCCATCGACCTGGACGCGCTGCGCGCGTCCGGCGTGCGCGTCCTGTTCCTCGACCTCGACAACACCCTGCTGCCGCGCGACGTCGACGTCGTGCCCGACGAGCTCAAGGCATGGGCGGCGCGGCTGCGGGAGCACGGCTTCTCGGTGTGGCTGGTGTCGAACAACTGGCACGAGCGCGTCCAGCGGGCCGCGCGCGAGCTCGGCTTCGAGCTCGTCGACAAGGCGGTGAAGCCGCTCCCGTTCGGCTTCCGCAGGGCGCTGCGCCTCGCGCACGCGACGCCCGTCGAGGCGGCCGTCGTGGGCGACCAGATATTCACCGATATACTGGGAGGGAACCTGCTCGGCATCTCCACGATCCTCGTGCACCCGCTGTCGAAGACCGACCTGCCGCACACGCTCCTGCTCAGGAAGTTCGAGGCACGGGTGCTCGCAGGGCGGGAGCCCGAGGCCTGAAGGTCCCGCCGCAGCGCCGCGAAGGGTTCCACATGGGCATCGAGGTCACGGGCTCGACCAGACTGGCAGGCCTGCTGGGATGGCCGCTCGATCACACGCTCTCGCCGGCGATGCACAACGCCGCCTACGAACGGCTCGGCCTCGACTGGCTGTACGTGCCGTTCGCCGTGCGCGAGCTCGCACACGTCGCCACGTTCGTCGAAGGGCTCCGGGCGCTGCCGGTCGTCGGGTTCAACGTGACCATGCCCTACAAGCGTCTCATGCTGGAGTTGTGCGACGAAGTCGCGCTGCAGGCGCGCCTTGCCGGGGCCGTCAACGCGGTGCACATCGTCGACGGGCGTCTCATCGGATACAACACGGACGGACGCGGCCTTCTCGAGTCGCTCCGCGACGAGGCGAGCTTCTCGCCCGAAGGCAAGCGCGCGGTCGTGATCGGCGCCGGCGGCGCCGCCGGCGCCGCCGTCATGTCGCTCACGCTCGGCAAGGCGGCCCACGTCGCCGTCGCCGCGAGGCGGAGCGAGCAGGCCTCCGAGATCGTGCACCGCATCGAGGCGGCCGCTCGCGACACGGCGCTCCAGGTGATCGGTCTCGGCGACGATCTGCGAGAAGCCGCCGACATGGCAGACCTCGTGCTGAATGCCACACCGCTCGGCATGGCCGCGGGCGATCCGCTCCCCATACGCGCGGAGTGGCTGCACCAAGGACAGGTGGTCTACGACATGGTCTACAACCCCCCGGTGACGCCGCTGCTCAGCGCCGCGCTCGAGCGTGGAGCGACGCCGTGCGGCGGTCTGGGGATGCTCGTCGGCCAAGGCGCGATCTCGATCGAGATCTGGCACCGCGGCACGCCGGTCACCGCGCCGCGCGATGTGATGCGCGCCGCCGCGGAGTGCGCGCTCGGCGGCGTCCTCCACACGGCCGCGGAGGCGTGAGCGGGGATGGCCAGCAACGAGAAGCGGTTCGGCAAGATCCTCGTCCAGGCGGGCGTGATCACCGAGGCGCAGCTGACCAAGGCGCTCGCCGACAAGAGCGGCGCCTCCCTGACCGAGGTGCTCGTGCGCCAGCGGGCGACCACGGACACCCGCATCGCGCAGGCCGTCGCGGAGCAGACCGGTCTCGAGTACGTCGACATCGGCTTGTGCGACATCGACATGAACGCGTCCACGCTGCTCACCCCGGACGCCACGAAGCGCTACGGAGTGCTGCCGATCGCGCTCGAGGGCGACACCCTCGTGGTGGCGATGTCGGACCCGGCCAACATCTTCGCGATCGACGACCTGCGCATCATGACCGGCCACGACATCCGCCCGGTCGTGGCGGCGGAGAGCGAGCTGCAGCAGGCGATCGACAAGTACGGCGCCATGCAGCAGAGCGTCGAGGAGTACGTCGGCGACGTCGTCGAGTCGCTCAACATCGGCGAGCATGGGGAGGACGAGGAGACGGAGGGCACCGAGTCCGTCGTCTCCAAGCTCCTCAACATGATCATCGCGGAAGCCATCCGGCTCGAGGCGGGCGACATCTACATCGAGCCGCAGGACAACGACATGCGCATCCGGTACCGGATCGACGGCGTGTGCCAGGAGATCATGCGCTCGCCCAAGAAGCTGCAGCCCCAGCTCATCTCGCGCGTGAAGATCTCGGCGGGCATGGACATCGCCGAGCGCCGGCTGCCGCAGGACGGCCGATTCAGCGTCGTGATGGAGGGCCGCGCCGTCGACTTCAGGGTCGCGGTGCTGCCCACGGTGCGCGGCGAGATGTGCGTCATGCGGCTGCTGCGCAAGGACTCGATCATGATGTCGCTCGCGGACCTCGGTTTCCTGCAACAGCCGCTCCAGCGCTTCATGGATGCGATCGCGAAGCCGTACGGCTGCATCCTCGTCACCGGCCCGACGGGCTCGGGCAAGTCGACCACGCTGTATGCCGCCATCAACGAGACGAACGACCCGGCGAGCAACCTCATCACGGTGGAGGACCCGGTCGAATACCGCCTCGAGGGCCTGTCGCAGGTGCAGGTGCACGAACGCGCGGGCCTCTCCTTCGCCTCGGCGCTCCGCTCGATCCTGCGGCAGGACCCGGACACGGTCATGATCGGCGAGATCCGCGACAAGGAGACCGCGACGATCGCCGTCGAGGCGGCGCTCACGGGGCACCTCGTGCTCTCGACGCTGCACACGAACCGGGCGCCGGCCACGATGCCCCGCCTGACCGAGATGGGCGTCGAGCCGTTCCTGACGGCGTCGGCCGTGAACTGCGTGGTCGCGCAGCGTCTGGCGCGCCGGCTCTGCCCGAACTGCAAGGAGGAGTACACGCCGAGCGAGGAGGCCCTCGCCCGGGTCGGTTTCCCCTACGAGCCGGGCAAGCCGCCGAAGCTCTTCCGCGCGAAGGGCTGCAAGCGCTGCAACAACATCGGCTACAAGGGGCGGGTGGGCGTGCACGAGGTCCTGACGATGAGCGAGGAGCTCGAGCGGCTGACCGTGGAGCACGCGTCCGCGGACGAGCTCGAGCGGCAGGCCGTCGCGGAAGGCATGATGACGCTGCGAGAGGACGGCTTCGCGAAGGTGCTGAGCGGCCTCACGTCGATCGAGGAGGTCCTGCGCGTCGTCGTGTGAGGCGCGCGGGCGGGTGACCGCCGCGGAGGTCCGCGGCGGCAGGGCGAACGAAGAGGAGCGGCTCGAGAAGATGGCGTTGCGCGGCAAGATCAGCGAGTCTCCGCTGGCCGACGTCTTCCGCATGGTGGCGGCGGGCGGCCAGTCCGGCGTGCTCAAGATCGCCTCACCGCGTGTCTCCGGGTCCGTGTGGTTCCGCGACGGCGAGGTCTTCTTCGCGCAGTCGGACCGCGCCTCGGAGCCCCTCGGCCTGCGCCTCGTCTCGATGGGCCGCGTCACGCCCGAGGCGCTCGAGGAGGCGCTCTCGGTGCGCGAGCACGAGCCGGCGGGCGGGCCGCGCCTCGGGGAGGTGCTCGTCGCGCAGGGGCACATCACCGAACCGGTGCTGACGCAGTTCGTCCGCGAGCAGATCGAGGATCGGGTGTTCGACCTGCTCCAGGCCACGGACGGGGAGTTCTCCTTCGAGGTGCTGCCGGTGCCGGCGGAATTCGACATCGGGCTCTCCGTGTCCATGGAGAACCTGCTCATGGAAGCCGCGCGCCGTGCCGAGGAGGCGCGCGCCCGGCTGAGCGCCGCGTCGGACGCCGTCTACCGGATGTCCCCCGCGCCCGCTCGCGGCGCCTTCGACATCGCGCTCGGCCCGGACGAGTGGCGGGTGCTGCTGCGCATGGACGGCACGTGCACCGTCGCCGAAGCGGCGAGCTCGCTGCGGATGGACGAGGCCGACGTGGCGCGCACCGTCGGCGGCCTGCTCGCCGCCGGCGTGCTCGAGCCGGCCGGGGAGACGCCGACGGCCGAGGTCGCCGCGCCACCGGAGCAGCCCGTCGCCGAGCGCGAGCCGGACGCTGAAGAGGCGGGCGAGGCGCCCGACGCCTTCGCGCGCCTCAGGCGGCCGGTCGGCCCCTCGCCGGAGGTGCTCACGATCGGCAGCACGCTCGAGGTCCCGAAGATCGAGACGGAGCAGACGCCCCTCGTGGTCCCGGACGACCCCGAAGCCGCCATGCGGCAGCTGTGGACGGGGCTCGGCGACGAGGTCGCGGCGATCACGGGCGGCGACGAGGACCGCGTGCAGCCGCAGGGCCGCCCGAGGGGGCGCTCCAAGGGCGCGCCGCAGGTGCCGCACCGTGACCCGAGCATCGATCCCGCGCTCCTGGAGCGCGTCGCGACGCTCATCGAGAGCCTGTGAGGAGGTGACGCCGTGGATTCGCTCAAGATGCTGGTGATCGGCACGCCGCACGCCGGCACGACCACGTTCATCCGGTCGGTGAGTGAGACGGCGGTCCTTTCCACGGAGCGCCGTCTCGGGACGGGGCGCGGCGACGTCATCAACCTCGACTTCGGGCGGGTCTTCACGTCGCCGGACCTCGCGCTCTACCTGTTCGGGATCCCCGCGCCCGACATGGGCTCGTTCCCGTGGGACACCGTCTCGCCCGGATGCGTCGGCGTGGTCGTGCTGGGCGACGCATCGTCGGAGACGTCGATCCGCACGTGCCGCGACGTCGCCGCGGCGCTCGCGGAAGACCCGGACACGCCCTTCGTCGTCGCGCTCACCCAGTGGCGCGAGACGGACGCCGACGCCATGGACCGGGTCCGCAGCCGGCTGTCCATCGCGAGCGACGTGCCGCTGCTGACGTGCAGCGCGCGCGACCGGGCGTGCGTGAAGGGCGTTCTCGGCGCGCTCGTCGGGCGCGCTCTCGCGCTGAGCGCGGCCGGCGGATCGGGGTCGCGATGATCGAGAGCCGTCTGCAGCTGGGCCAGATGCTCATCCGCGCCGGGATCGTCACCGACGCGCAGCTCAACGACGCCCTCGAGGTGCAGCGCGCCACCGGCGGCCAGATCGGCAAGGTCCTCATCGACCTCGGCTACGCGCAACAGGGGCAGATCCTCGGCATCCTCGCCGAGCAGATCGGCATCCCGTACGTCGACTTCGGCACGCGCCGGCCCGATCCCAACGCGGTCGCCATCGTCCCCAAGGAGCTCGCCGCGCGCTACGCGCTCATGCCGGTCGAGTTCGACGACCGCGACCGGCTGGTCGTCGCCATGGCCGACCCGCAGAACGTGCTCGCCATCGACGACCTGCGCATCCTCACCGGCTACGAGGTCATGCCGGCGATCGCGACGCGCGACGACATCCTCGCGACCGTGGAGGAGTACTACCACACGGGCAGCAAGATGGTCCACGAGGTGATGGCGGAGGAAGAGGCGGACCAGGACCTCTCCAAGCTCACCGAGGTCGTCGCCGACGCCCCGATCGTCAAGCTGGTCAACTTCATCATCACGAAGGCCGTCGCCGACCGCGCGAGCGACATCCACATCGAGCCGCAGGAGCACGACCTGCGCATCAGGTACCGCATCGACGGTGTCCTGCATGAGGTCATGCGCAGCCCGAAGACCGCGCAGGCGGCGATCATCTCGCGCTTCAAGATCATGGCGGAGATGGACATCGCGGAGAACCGCAAGCCGCAGGACGGCCACACGTCCATCCAGGTGGCCGGCCACGCGCTCGACCTGCGTGTCTCCACGCTGCCGACCGTGTACGGCGAGCGCGTCGTGTTGCGCATCCTGCGCAAGGACTCGATCATGCTGCGCCTGTCGGACCTCGGGTTCCTGCCGGGGTCGCTCGAGCTCTTCGAGAGTTCCTTCCGCAAGCCGTACGGCGCCATCCTCGTCACCGGGCCGACCGGCTCGGGCAAGTCCACGACGCTCTACGCGGCGGTCAACGTGCTCAACGAGCCGCACCGCCACATCCTCACCGCCGAGGACCCGGTCGAGTATCACCTGCCCGGCGTCAACCAGGTGCAGACCAACGCGCGCGCCGGGCTCACGTTCGCGGGCGCGCTGCGCTCGTTCCTGCGCTGCTCGCCCGACGTCATCCTCGTGGGCGAGATCCGCGACCGCGAGACCGCCACGATCGCCATCGAGTCGGCGCTCACCGGGCACCTCGTGCTGTCGACGCTGCACACGAACGACGCCGCGAGCGCGGCGACACGCCTGGTCGAGATGGGCGTCGAGCCCTTCCTGGTGGCCTCGGCCGTCGACTGCGTGCTGGCGCAGCGCCTCGCACGCACGCTGTGCGACGAGTGCAAGCAGGAGTTCGAGCCTCCGGAGCGGATGCTGCTCGACGCCGGCTTCCCGCCCGACCAACTGCCGAAGACGCTGTGGAAGCCGAAGGGCTGCAAGAAGTGCGGCGGCACCGGCTACCGAGGCCGCACCGGCGTGCACGAGGTGATGTCGATCACCGAGCAGATCTCGCGGATGATCGTCGAGGGCGCCACCGCCGAGGAGATCGGCAAGGCGTCCGTGGCGCAAGGCATGCTCACGCTGCGCCAGGACGGGCTCGAGAAGGTGCGCCGAGGCATCACCTCCATCGAGGAGATCTCGCGCGTCGTCGCATAGCCCATGGCGGGGTGCTTCGCCGCCGCGGCGCGCGGCGGTATCATCCGCTGGGGGGTACCGACCGTCATCTCACATCTCGCCGCAGGTCCGACGTTTGCCGACAAGCGAAGGGCGGCCTGCTATCCTGTAGTCTGGCTCGGAGTGTTGCTCCAGCGGCGGCCGCGTTCGGGCGCCGGGCCGCAGGGCTCGGATGACAAGGAAGAGCCAAGATGTCGACATTCAAGTACTCGGTTCGAGACAAGGCCGGCAAGGTCGTCCAGGGCACGCTCGAGGGCGACAGCCAGGAGGCGGTCTCGGGCAAGCTGCGGTCCATGGGCTACGTCATCCTGGACCTGCAGGAGAACGCCAGCCTGCTGCACACCTTGAACAGCATCACCTTCGGTGGCGCGGTCAAGCCGAAGGAGCTCACGCTCTTCGCGCGGCAGTTCGCCACGATGATCGGCGCCGGCCTCTCGCTCACGAAATGCCTGACGATCCTGGCCGAGCAGACGGAGAGCGCGCAGCTGCGCGACGTCCTCGGCCAGGTCTCGCGCGACGTCGAGGCGGGTCAGTCGCTCTCCGACGCGCTGTCCCGGCACCCGAAGATCTTCCCGTCGATCTTCATCAACATGGTCCGCTCGGGCGAGACGGGCGGGGTGCTCGACGAGGTGCTCAACCGGCTCGCGGACCACTTCGAGCGCGATCAGATGATCAAGGGCCGCATCCGCTCGGCGATGACCTACCCGATCGCGATGGGCGTGCTCGTGCTCCTCATCCTCATCGCGATGCTGATCTTCGTGGTCCCGACGTTCCAGTCGATGTTCGCCAGCATGGGCGGGAAGCTGCCGTTCGCGACGCAGCTGCTCGTCAACATCTCCACGGCGGCGCGCAGCTGGACGGGCGCCGTCATCGTGGTCGTCGTGGCAGCACTCGTCTTCACGTTCCGCTGGTGGAAGAGGACCCCGAGCGGCCTGCTGGTATGGGACACGATCAAGTTGCGCGTCCCGGTATTCGGCAAGCTCGTGCGCAAGATGGCGCTGGCCCGGTTCACGCGCACGTTCGGCACCCTGGTGTCGGCCGGCGTGCCCATCCTTTCGGCGCTCGACATCGTCGGTTCGACCGCCGGCAACGAGGTGATCGCACAGGCCGTGCGCAAGGTGCGCTCCGCCATCAAGGAAGGCGAGACGATCGCCAAGCCGCTCTCCGAGGCGCCGGTCTTCCCGGCGATGGTGGTGCAGATGATCTCGGTGGGCGAGGAGACCGGCGCGCTCGACGCGATGCTGCAGAAGGTCGCCGAGTTCTACGACGAGGAAGTCACTGCGGGCGTCGAGGGTCTCACCTCGATGATCGAGCCGGTCATGATGGCCACGCTGGGGCTGATCGTCGGCGGCATCGTCATCGCGCTCTATCTGCCGATGTTCCAGATGGTGACCCTCATCCACTAGCTGGCGAAGGCGCCGTTCGCCGGACGCTCTCGGGCTTTCCGGTGACACTCCGGCGGATGGCCGCTACAGTTGAGGCGCGCGATGCCGATACCTAGATCGGCGGACACTGGGTCCGTCGACGTGGTTCGGCCGTGGATGATCGGAAGGGGAGGGAGGACATCTTGAAGATGCTCCGCAAGGACGAGGGCTTCACCCTCGTCGAATTGATGGTCGTCGTTCTCATTATCGGTATCCTCGTTGCTATCGCTGTACCCGTGTTCCTGAATGCCGCCGCGAGCGCGCAGGTCAAGTCCTGTCAGGCCAACCAGCGCACGATCAGCGGTGCGATCCAGACCGCTATCGCCAACGGCGCTCTCACCACCAATAGCGCCAACGACCACGTTCAAACCACTGCTGGTGTGGACGTCGGCGCTGGCACGCTCGGCGGCACGGTAGATACTTGGGGACCGGTCCTGATCCCGAACTACATCAAGGCCATGGTCCACTGCCCGCTGGGGACCGGTCAGGCGCATTCGTACTACATCAACGCCACGGGCGACGTCACCGGTGACCAGGGTGTGGACAACACGTGGGCGACTTCGGGTGGCACCAGCCACCAGCTCCAGTAGTACTCCGCTCCACCACCGGACCACAGGGAGGCCGGGCCCGCAGGGGCCCGGCCTCTTCGTTCCGGGTGAGGGCCGACGCTTGACGCTGATCGCGGTGACCCCCACGCCGCCGCTCCCGCGTGCTACGCTTGCGCCGTCATGCAGCGGATATCGCAGGGTCGCGTGCCGGGGGTGACCGGGTTGGCGCAGAACGGGGACGAGCGCGAGTCGGGATTCACGCTCATCGAGCTCATGGTGGTCATGCTGGTCATCGGCATCCTCGTCTCCATCGCGGCGCCGGTGTACCTGAACGCGGCCGCGAACGCCGAGGCTCGTTCGTGCCAAGCGAACCAGACCGTCATCTCCAACTCGGTCGAGGTGGCCCTCGCCATGCGGGTGGACACGTCGACCGTCGGTGCCGGCGACGCCGTGCTCGACGCGGGCAGCGGCTGGGGCAACGTGCTGCTGCCGGAGTACATCAAGACCGCTCCGCGCTGCCCGACCTCGCACGAGCTGTACAACATGAGCCCCGAGGGAGTCATCCTCGGCGACCAGGGCGCGGGCAGTCAGACGTTCGTCAATCAAGGCGCTTCGAACGACCACCAGCTGCAGTGACGACGGACGCCTGACGTGCCGCTGTGGCAATACGCGTTCTACCTGGTGTTCCTCGGGCTGTTCGGCCTCGTCTTCGGCAGCTTCGCGAACGTCCTCATCTGGAGGGTCCCGCGCGGCGAGTCGATCGTCTCGCCGCCGTCACACTGCCCGACATGCGGCCACGAGATCCGCTGGTACGACAACATCCCCGTCGTCTCGTGGCTGGTCCTGGGCGGCCGATGCCGCGACTGCGGCACGCGGATCCCGGCGCGATACCCGCTCGTGGAGAGCGGCTCCGCGGCGCTGTGGGTCCTCGCCGGCTGGAGGTTCGGCCTCGCGGCCGCGGCTCCGGCGGGCGTCCTGCTCTTCTACCTGCTGCTCGTCCTGAGCGTCATCGACATCGACACCCGGCGGCTGCCGACGCCTCTGGTCGCGGCCCTTGCCGCCGTGGGCGTGTGCGCGGCGCTCGTCTCGCAGTTCGCGGGGATAGCGGCTGGTCCGCTCATCGGGGTCGCCCCGACGGGGCTCTTCGCATCGCCGCTGCTCAGCGCCGCGATCGGACTCGCGCTCGGCGGTGGGATCGCGTGGGCCATCGGGGCTGTCTACGCGCTCGTCCGTGGAAGGACCGGGCTGGGCTTCGGCGACGTCCGGCTCCTCGGCGCGATCGGGCTGTTCCTCGGGCCGTACGTGCTCTTCGCCTACGCGCTTGCGAACCTGCTGGGCCTCGTCGGAGGCGTCGTGGCGCTGCTCGGACGCGATCGCGGATCCCGTGAACCCGTCTCCATCCCCTTCGGGCCCTACCTTGCGGCCGCCTCGATCGTGACGGTTTTCGTCGGGCCCTCGGTGTGGGCGTGGTACCTGAGACTGGTAGGCCTTGGATGAGGCCGCAAACACGCAGGTCGGAGCCGGAGTAACGGTGGCTCCCGGGCCCCGCCGAAAGCGCTTGACTGAGTGGAGTATGTGTTACGATACGAGCCGGGAGGTCGACCGCAGTAGGCATCGTCGCTTGTGACGTCGCGAGTAGGGGGTTCCGTGGCTTCTCTCTCGTTGGGTTCGTCCTCGGCCGTGGTGGGCCTGGATATCGGCACCGATCACGTGCGACTCGCCCAGGTCAGACCTGAAGCGGCGCTCTTCCACCTCCAGAAATACGGCGTCGCCGGCGTTCCACTCGGCGCCGTCGTCGAGGGCGAGATCCTCGACGCCGATGCCGTCGCCGCCTCGATCCGTGAGCTCATGCGCGCCACGGGCGTGCACAGCGGCACCGATGCCGCGATCGGCGTGAGCAACCAGAAGGTCGTCGTGCGGCTCATCGACCTGCCGTTCATGGAGCGCGACGAGCTCGAGGGCGCCATCCAGTACCAGGCGCAGGACTACATCCCGATCCCCATCGAGGAGGCCATCCTCGACTTCCAGGTGATCGGCGACTACATGACGAGCTCCGACGAGCACATGATGGAGGTCCTCCTCGTCGCCGCGCAGCGCGACATGATCGACACGACCGTCGCCGCGGTCGAGCGCTCCGGCCTCAAGGTCCGGCAGATCGACGTCACGTCGTTCGCCGTCGTCCGCGGCCTGCTCGGCACCGCGCAGAGCGTGCTGCCGGAGGAGTCGGAGGTCGGCGAGGCCACGGGCATCGTGCACATGAGCGGCGGCATCACGAACATCGCCGTCGTCGAGCGCGGCGCTCCGCGCTTCACGCGCGTGTCGGGGCTCGCCGGCGACGACCTGACGCAGGCGGTCGCCAACGCGCTCAACGTGTCGTTCGACGAAGCTGAAGACCTCAAGCTGCGGGTGGGCCTGCCGGCCGTCGACCAAGAGGACGCGTCGGGCGGGCTCCCGCCGGACGTCGAGCCCGCGAAGGCGCAGGCCACGCAGGACGCGCTCGAGCGCGAGGTCGGCAAGTTCGTCGCCGAGATCCGCCGTTCGCTCGACTACTACCTGACCCAGGCGTCCCAGGTGCGCGCCATCAAGCGCATCCTTCTCACGGGGAGCGGCGTGCAGCTGCGCCACCTCGACAGCTATCTCGAAAAGGGCCTGCAGGCGAAGGTCGAGCTCGCCGACCCGCTGCAGTGGCTGTCAGTGCCGCCGCAGTACCAGCAGGTCATGCAATCCGACCGTCTCGGATCGACGGCAGCCGTCGGCCTCGCGATGGGGAGCGTGGTGGCGTGATCCGTATCAACCTCATCCCGCCGGAGATCGTCCAGAAGCGCAAGGACGAGCAGCGCTGGCAATGGATCGCCGTCGGCGGAGTCGTTCTCGCCGTGGTGATCGCGCTCGTCTACGCCGTGATGTTCTTCCAGGTGGTCGGACAGCAGAGCGAAGTGGCGTCCATCAGGCAGCAGGCCGCCAGTCTCCAGGCGGAGACCAGCCGCTTCCAGATCTTCCAGCAGAAGCAGAGCGAGCTGCAGACCGTCCAGGCGGCCATCACGGCCGCGAGCAAGGACCGCGTCGACTGGGCGCAGATGCTCGACGACATCGGGCTCGTCCTGCCGACGGACAGCTTCCTGACCGCGTTCAACGGCACCGAGGGGTCCAGTGGGACGCCGGGCAACATCACGATGAGCGGCAACGCCGTCGACCATCCCGACGACCCGTCAGAGAGCGGCTACCGCAGCGTGGCCAAGGCGCTCGTCCGCTTCGCGGACCTCGCCGAGCTCGACTCCGTGTGGCTCACCGACGCACAGGTCCAGTCCACCTCTTCGAACGTCACGACGACCACCACGGCGCCCTACATCGCGTTCGACCTTACCGCCAAGATCTCCCCGCAGGCCAGCCTTGCGCCAGTCACCCTGGTGCCGTCCGGCAACTAGCCGGGCTGATCCGAGAAAGCGGACGAGAGCCACATGAAGCTGACGTCGATGCAGAAGATGATCGCCGTGATCGTCGCGATCGTGATCGCGGCGGTCCTGGTCGTCGTGTTCCTGATCATGCCGCAGTTCTCGACGCTGTCCGACCTCGACGCTCAGCTGTCAGCGGCGCAACTGTCCGTGCAGCAGGCGCAGGCCACGCTCACTCAGCTCGAGTCCGTGAAGCAGGGTGCCGCCATCACCGACGCCGAGCTCCTCAAGGGCGGCACCGAGATGCCGGACTCGCCGCAGCTGCCGACGCTCATCATCGAGCTGCAGGACATCGCCGCCGCGTCCGGCGTCACCGTGACGCACTTCGGCCCCTCGCAGCCCACGCCGGGTGTCGGCGGCCAGTTCACCGAGGTGCCGATCGCGTTGAACGTGAACGCGCACTGGGACGACCTGCTCGACTATCTGCGGCGGATCAACGAATCGACGCGGCTGCTCCGGATCACGACGCTCGGCATCACGCCGCCGACCTCGACGAGCTCGACCGAGACCGTCACCGAGGCGAACCAGGTCCTCGGCGTGACGATCAACATGAAGGCATACGTGATCGGTAACAACGGCGTGCTCGGATCGCAAGGCGCGACCGCCACCGCCCCGGCGGGGCAGTAGGACCCGGCTAGACATCGCCAGGAGGGCTGATCGAGTGTCCGACGATACCGAGCTCAAGGGATTCGAGCCGCAGGAGCCGCCGCGGATGACGCCACCGCGCTCGAGCGGCGATGGCCTCTTCGCGACGACCGCGGGCAGGGCGCTGCTCATCGTCGGCGGCGTGGTCGTCCTGCTCGCCATCGTCGGCGTGGCGGTCTACTTCGTGCTCGGCTCCAACCTCTTCGGCGTCCCGAGCCAGAGCACGCCGCCCGTGGCGACGACCGGCACGGCCGTGGCCGTGGCCTCCACGGCGAACTCGGTGGTGGCGACCTCGACGAGCGCCACGGAGGCGCCGGTGCCCGACATCGAGAACCGCGACGTGTTCAGTCCGCGCGACCCGTTCGTCCCCGTCGCCCCGGCGACGATCGGCAGCTCGAGCAGCAGCTCGGAGTCGGGGAGCGAGAGCTCCGCGTTGACGCTCACCGACATCGACACGAGCAACGGCGTTCGCGAGGCGGTCTTCACCTACAAGGGCACGACGTACACCGTGAAGAACGGCGACACCATCGGCAGCAGCCCGTGGAAGGTGATCACGGTCGGCTCGACGACGGTCGTCATGGAATACGGCGACGTCGAGGTCACGTTCTCGCTGGGAGAGGGCATCACGAAGTAGGGCCGGCACCCCTCCAGGAGATCGACGCGGAGCGACCCGACACGGGCCGCTCTGTTCGTTCCGGGGTGATCGCGCAGGTCGGTGGTAGCATTACGAGACCGGAGCCCGGTCGGGAGGGGTGCCTTCACGTGCAGTATCACACCGCTGGCGAATCGCACGGGCGCGCGCTCGTCGCGCTCGTCACCGGGGTGCCCGCCGGGATCCCGCTCGCGCAGGAGGACATCGACCGGGACCTCGCGCGCCGTCAGGTCGGATACGGCCGGGGCGGCCGGATGGGCATCGAGCACGACCGCGGCGTGATCATGTCGGGGGTCCGTTTCGGCGCCACCATCGGGTCGCCGGTCGCGATCACGGTCGCGAACCGCGACTGGGACAACTGGACCGACGTCATGGCGATCTCCGGCGAGCGCGCCGAGAGCGCCGCCGTGACGGCGCCGCGCCCGGGGCACGCCGATCTCGCGGGCTGCCAGCGCACCGGCGCGGCCGACGTGCGCGACGTGCTGGAGAGGGCGAGCGCGCGCGAGACCGTGGGCCGCGTCGCCGCGGGAGCCGTCGCGAAGGCGTTCCTCGCTCGTCTCGGCGTCGAGGTCTTCTCGTGGGTGGAACGCATCGGCGGCGTGACCTGCGGCCCGCTCGACGTGAACGTGGTGGACCGCGCCGCGGTCGAGGCCAGCGACGTTCGCTGCGGCGATCCCATCACCGCCGACGCGATGCGCGCGGTCATCGACGCGGCGCGCTCCGCCGGCGAGAGCGTCGGTGGCGTCGCCGCGGTGGCGGCCACCGGGCTCGTGCCCGGTCTCGGCTCGTACGCGGAGCGCGGGCGGGGCCTCGACGCCCGGCTCGCGGGCGCGGTCGTGTCGATCCCCGCCGTGAAGGGCGTCGAGTTCGGCGACGGCTTCGAGAGCGCCGCGCGGCCCGGCTCGCAGGTGCACGACGCCATCGTGCGCGACGGCGCGACGCTGCGCCGGGCGACCAACCACGCCGGCGGGCTCGAGGGCGGCATGTCGAACGGCGAGCCGCTGCTGCTCAGGTTCGCGATGAAGCCGATCCCGACGCTGACGCGGCCGCTGCCGACCGTCGACCTCGCCACCGGAGAGCCGGCCGACGCGGCGCGCGAGCGCAGCGACGTCTGTGCCGTCCCGGCGGCGGGAGTGGTCGCGGAGGCTGAGGTCGCGCTCGTCCTGGCCGACGCGTACACGACCGCGTTCGGGGACACCTGCGTCGGCGACATCGCCGCGGCGGTGGAGCGGTATCGCGAGCGGATCTCGCTGTGAGACCCGTCTTCCTCATCGGATTCATGGGTGCGGGGAAGTCCACGGTCGGGCGCCTGCTCGCCGAGCGTCTCGGCGCCTCGTTCGTCGACCTCGACGACGAGATCGCCGCGAGCGAGCGCACGCCGGTGTCCGAGATCTTCAGCACGCGCGGCGAGGCGGGTTTCCGCGAGGCCGAGCGCCGGGCGCTGGAGCGGCTCGCCGGATGCCGCGACGTCGTGATCGCGTGCGGCGGCGGCGTGGTGACGGACGCGGCCAGCCGGGCGGTGCTCGAGCGCAGCGGCACGATCGTCTACCTGCGCGTCTCCTCGGAGGTCGCGCTCGCCCGCGTCGGCGGCGAGACCGCCGGGCGCCCGCTGCTGCGCGGCGGCGATCCGGCGTCCGCCTCCGCGCTGCTCGCGTCGCGCGAGCACCTGTATGAGAGCGCCGCCACCCTGACGGTCGAGACCGAGGGCAGGACGCCGTCGGAGATCGTCGAGGAACTGGTCCGCCGATCCGAGGAGTTGCGACATGGAGGATCGTGAACGGATAGCCGTGGAGACGGCTCGCGGGTCGTACGACGTCGTCTTCGGCAGGGGCGTGCTCGACGAGACCGGCGATCTGCTGCGCATGCGCACCGACGCGGTCCGTCTGGCGCTCGTGACGGACGATCTGGTCGCGCCGTTGTTCGCCGATCGCGTCGAGGACTCGCTCGGGCGCGCGTCCTTCGCCACCGAGCGCTTCGTCGTGCCGCACGGCGAGAAGTCGAAGAGCTGGGAGCGGGTGGGCCTCCTCGTCGAGGCGTTCGCGGCTTCGGGGTTCGGTCGCGACTCCGTGGTGGTCGCCCTCGGCGGCGGCATCGTCGGCGACCTGGCCGGCTTCGCGGCCTCGGTCTACCTGCGCGGCGTCCCGGTCGCGCACGTGCCGACCACGCTGCTCGCGCAGGTCGACAGCTCGATCGGCGGCAAGACCGGCATCGACCTCGAGCACGGCAAGAACCTCGCGGGCGCGTTCTGGCCGCCGATCGCTGGTGGTGAGCGACCCCGCATGTCTGGCGACGCTGCCGCCGTCCGAGTGGAGGAGCGGCCTCGCCGAGGTCGCCAAGTCGGCGATGCTCGCGGGCGAGGGCGCGTTCGCCCAGCTCGAGGCGGATTCCGCGGCGCTCGTGGAGCGGGACCGTGACGCGCTCGAGCGGGCGGTGCTGATGGCCGCGACGCTGAAGGCGGGGATCGTCTCGGCGGACGAGCGCGAGACCGACGCGCGTGAGGCGCTCAACCTCGGGCACACGTTCGGCCACGCACTCGAACGCGCGCTCGGCTACGGCGCCGTGACGCACGGCTCGGCGGTGGCGGACGGGCTCCGGTTCGCCGCCCGGATCGCCGAGGACACGCTGGTCGGCAACCGTGCCTGGACCGAGCGTCAGGATGCCCTGCTGGACGGCATCGGGCTCCTGCCGCTCCGCGAGGGCTGTGACGCCGCGGCGGTGTTCGACGCCATGGCGGCCGACAAGAAGGCCCGCGGCGGGCAGCTGCGCTTCGTGCTGTCGAGCGCGCCGGGAGTCTGGACCGTCCGGCCTGTCGACGACGCGGTCGTGCGCAGAGAGCTCGCACGTACCTGCGGGTAGAAGGACCAGACGAAGGGACGACGGATGCCCAGGATACTCGTCATGCACGGACCCAACCTCGACCTGCTCGGACACCGCGAGCCCGAGGTCTACGGAGCGCGCACGCTGGCGGAGATCGAGGCCGACGTCGCGGGCCTGGCGGGCGAGCTGGGCTGCGAGGTCGAGTTCTTCCAGAGCAACCACGAGGGCGAGCTGATCGACCGGCTGCACGGCGCGGTCGGGGCGTTCGACGCCGTCGTGTTCAACCCGGGGGCGTTCACCCACTACAGCTACGCGCTCCACGACGCCGTCGCGTCGATCGGGGTCCCCGTGGTGGAGGTGCACCTCTCCAACATCTCGGCACGCGAGCAGTTCCGCCGCGCGAGCGTTATCGCTCCGGCGTGCGCGGGGCAGATATCCGGCTTCGGCGCGGCGTCCTACCTGCTCGGGCTGCGCGCCGCGCTCGGGGTGGCGGCGGTCCGGCCGTGAACGCGAGCGAGCGCCTCGACGCCTACCGGCGCCGCCTCATCGACGAGGGGGCTGACGCCGGCCTTGTGAGCTCCGTCGCCAACATGCGATACCTCACCGGTTTCGACCGCGTGTTCGACGACCACATCAACGCGGCCGCGGTCGTCACCTCCCGCTCCGCCTACTTCTATACCGACGCGCGCTACATCGAGGCGGCCGAGGCGGCCGCCCGAGGCACCTGCTGGACGGTCACGCGCCAGCGGGAATCGCTGTTCATGGAGATCTGTGCGGACCTGCGCGACCGTGGTATCCAGACGCTCGCCATGGAATCGAACGCGCCGTACTCGCGGTTCCGCTTCATCTCCGAGCAGTTCGAGGGCCGCGTCCTCGTCACCGACCAGCTGGTCGAGGAGCTGCGCGCCGTGAAGGAGCCCGCGGAGATCGAGGCGATCGCGCGCGCGGCGGCGCTCACCGACCGCGCCCTCGACCACGTTCTCGGGACGCTGAAGCCGGGCATGCGCGAGATCGACGTCTCGCTCGCGCTCGAGGTCTACATGCGGAGCAACGGCAGCGAGGGACTGGCGTTCGACCCGATCGTGGCGAGCGGCCCCAACTCGAGCAAGCCGCACGCGAGCGTCACGGAGCGCGCGATCGAGGCGGGCGACCTGCTCACGATGGACTTCGGCGCGCGCGTCGACGGCTACTGCGCCGACCTCACGCGGACGGTCGTCGTGGGCGCGAGGGCGACCGACGAGCAGCGGCGCGATCTACGAGGCCGTGCTCGCGGCGAACGAGGCGGCGCTGGCGGCCGTGCGGCCGGGCGTCGCGTGCTCGCGACGTCGACGGCGTGGGCGCGGGCCGTGCTCGCCGAGGCGCGGCCTCGGCGAGGTGTTCGGCCACGGCATCGGCCACGGCGTCGGGCTCGACGGTCCACGAGCTGCCCGTCGTCGGTCCGCGCAGCCGAGCGACGTGCTCGTCGGCGGCAACGTCATCACGATCGAGCCGGGCGTCTACGTGCCGGGTTTCGGCGGTGTTAGAATCGAGGACCTCGTCGCGGTGGACGAAGGCGGCATGCCGCCTTCTCTCGCACGCGCCGAAGGACCCTCACGGAAGTCGTCTAGCACGCGCCGCGCCGCGGCGCGTCTCTCAGAGACCGTGTCGCCGCGTCGTGAACGGGAAGGACCCGGATGTCTGTCTCCACGAACAACCTGAAGAACGGCATGGCGATCTCCTACGACGGCAAGACGTGGGTCATCGTCGAGTTCCAGCACGTCAAGCCCGGCAAGGGCGGGGCGTTCGTGCGCACGAAGCTCAAGGAGCTCAAGTCGGGCCGCGTCGTCGACATCACCTTCCGCGGCGGCGAGAAGCTCGAGGACGTGCGCATCGAGACGAAGAACATGCAGTACCTCTACAACGACGGCGACTCCTACCACTTCATGGACACCGACACCTACGAGCAGTTCGAGCTGCAGAAGGACTTCGTCGGCGAGCACGCCAAGTGGCTCAAGGAGAACGACGATGGTCGACGATCCATGATCGCCGGCGGCGAGATGATCGGCGTCGAGCCGCCGATGTTCGTCGAGCTCGAGGTCACCGAGACGGACCCCGGTTTCAAGGGCGACACCGTGCAGGGCGGCAACAAGCCCGCGACGCTGGAGACCGGCGCGGTCGTCCAGGTGCCGATGTTCATCAACAACGGCGACAAGGTCCGCGTCGACACGCGCGACGGCAGCTACGTCACGCGCGTCTAGCGCTCGGTTCCGGTCGCTGGCCGCACGTCCGGGCGTTCGGAGCACGCTCTCGTGCCGTGGACGCGTGCTCCGGTATACTTAGCTACTCACAGTCGCGGCGTTCCCGCCGGCCTTGGCGGAGCGCATCGGCCGAGAGCTTGACGCACCCGCTACCGACATGCCGGCTTCGTCGACGAAGGGGCGAAGGTCCGCCATGCGACCCGTCACGATCACGGACACGACGCTGCGCGACGCGCACCAGTCGCTGTGGGCCACGCGCATGGAGATCGGCGACATGCTGCCGATCCTCGAGGATCGACTCGGTCGGCTACTGGGCGCTCGAGGTGTGGGGCGGCGCGACGTTCGACGCGTGCTGCGCTTCCTCGACGAGAACCCGTGGGAGCGGCTGCGCACGATCAAGCAGCACTGCCCGAAGACGCCGCTGCAGATGCTGCTGCGCGGGCAGAACCTCGTCGGCTACCACCACTACTCCGACGAGATCTGTCACCGGTTCGTGCGCGCCGTCCAAGCGCAACGGCATCGACATCTTCCGCGTCTTCGACGCGCTCAACGACATCCGCAACATCGAGGTCTCGCGCGGAGGCGATCAAGGAGTGCGGCGGCCTGTTCGAGGGCGCCATCTCCTACACGGTCAGCCCGGTGCACACCCTCGACTGCCTTCGTCGAGTACGCGCAGCAGCTCAAGGAGCTCGGCGCCGACACCATCTGCATCAAGGACATGGCCGGCATGCTCACGCCGTTCCGCACCGAGAAGATGGTCCGCGCGCTCAAGAGCGAGATCGGCCTGCCGATCCACGTGCACTGCCACTACATCGGCGGCATGGCGCCCATGAACTATCTCAAGGCGGTCGAGGCGGGCGCCGAGATCGTCGACACCGCCGCCGTGGCGCTGGCCTTCGGCAACAGCCAGCCCGCGGTCGAGATGATCGTGGCCGCGCTCAAGGAGTCGCCGTACGACACGGGGCTCGACCTCGACCTGCTCTTCCGCGATCGCCGAGTACTGGGAGGGCGTGCGCGAGACGCAAGAAGCTCAAGCGCGGCATCACGACGCTGCTGCAGATGGAGGTCTTCTGCCACCAGGTCCCGGGCGGCATGATGAGCAACCTGCTCAGCCAGCTCGAGGTGCAGAAGGCGAGCGACCGGCTGCCCGACGTGCTCGACAGAGATCCCGCGCGTGCGCGCCGAGGTCGGCTACCCGCCGCTCGTGACGCCGCTGTCGCAGATCGTGGGCACGCAGGCGGTGCTGAACGTGCTCACCGGCAAGCGCTGGAGCATCGTGCCGCAACGAGATGAAGGACTACATCAAGGGGCTACTACGGCAAGGCGCCGGGCCCGATGTCGGCCGAGATCGTCGCCCGCGTGCTCGGCGAGGAGAAGCCGCTGCCGCCCGACGTGCGTCCGGGGTCGCATGGCGACGGCGTACCTTCGATCGAGGCGGCCGCCGAGATCGGCGACCTGGCGCACAGCGAAGAGGACGTGCTCATGTACGCGCTCTTCCCGAACGAGGCGCGTCACGTACCTGACCACGCACAAGGAGGGCGCCGAGAAGGCCGTCTTCCTGCATATCCGAGGAGCTCGCACACCGTCAGGGAGGACGAATCCGTGGACGTCAACCAGATCCGCGAACTCATCCGCGTCGTCGAGGCCTCGGACGTCGTCCGAGGTCGTCGTCGAGGAGAACGGCACGACCGTCACCGTGCGCAAGGGCGGTTTCGCCGTCGCGCAGCCGGTCGGGGCCGCTGCGGCCTCCGGCGCGGGAGCGGAGGCGGCCGCGGGCCGAAGGCGCAGGCGGAGGGCGCTCGGCCCGGCACCTGGAAGGAGCTGCGCGCCCAGATGGTCGGCACCTTCTACCGCGTCCCCGGCTCCCGGTTCGGCGCCGTTCGCCGAGGTCGGCGACGCCGTCGACGAAGGTCAGCCGTCTGCATCCTCGAGGCTATGAAGCTCATGAACGAGATCGAGATGCCGGAGCCGGGCATCGATCCGCGAAGTCGTGGCCGCCGACGGACGAGCCTGTCGATTACGGCGCGACCCTCTTCTTCTACGAGCCCGAGTAGGGCGAGGACATGCACGAGTTCGGCAAGATACTCATCGCGAACCGCGGGGAGGTCGCGCTCCGCGTCATCCGCGCGTGCCGCGAGATGGGCATCCCGACGGTGGCCGTCTACTCCGAGGTCGATCGGGACTGCCTGCACGCCCGGATGGCCGACGAGGCGATCTGCATCGGGCCGGCCCCGTCCGCGCAGAGCTACCTGAACGTCGCCGAACATCATCTCGGCCGCGCTGATCACCGGCGCCGAGGCCATCCATCCGGGCTACGGCTTCCTCGCCGAGAACGCCGGCTTCGCGCGCGCGTGCGGGGACAGCGGCCTCACCTTCATCGGGCCCGCGCCGACGCGATCGAGACGCATGGGCGACAAGGCGGTCGCGAAGCAGACGATGGCGGCTGCCGGCGTACCGACCGTCCCGGGATCGGACGGGGCCGTCGCGAGCGAGGACGAGGCGCTGCGGTTCGCCAAGCAGGTCGGCTTCCCGGTGCTCGTCAAGGCGTCGGCGGGCGGAGGCGGCCGCGGCATGCGCGTCGCCGCCGACGAGGACTCGCTGGTGAGCGCGATGCAGGCGGCGAGGGCGGAGGCGGCCGTCGCGTTCGGCGACGACACCGTCTACCTCGAGAAGTACCTGTCGCGTCCGCGCCACATCGAGATGCAGGTGCTCGCCGACACGCACGGCAACGCCATCCACCTCTTCGAGCGCGACTGCTCGGTGCAGCGCCGCCACCAGAAGCTCATCGAGGAGTCGCCCTCACCCGCGCTCACGCCCGAGCTGCGCGCGCTGCATGGGCGACGCCGCGATCAAGGCCGTGCGCGCCGTCGGACTACGTCAACGCCGGTACGGTCGAGTTCCTGCTCGACGGAGGACGGCTCGTTCTACTTCATGGAGATGAACACGCGGGTGCAGGTCGAGCACCCGGTCACCGAAGCAGGTCACCGGCGTCGACATCATCAAGGAGCAGATCCGCGTCGCCGCCGGCGCGCCGCTCCGGCACCCGGACCAGGCGCGAGATCGTCCAGCGCGGGTCACGCGATCGAGTTCCGCATCAACGCCGAGGACCCGGCGCACAACTTCCGGCCGCATCCGGGCCTGGTCGAGCTGTTCAACCCGCCCGGCGGCTTCGGCGTGCGCGTCGACACGCCACGTCTACTCGGGATATCGCGTGCCTCCCAACTACGACTCGCTGCTCGCCAAGCTCATCGTGTGGGGAGAGACGCGCGTACGAGGCGATCAACCGCGCGCGGCGCGCGCTCGACGAGTTCATCATCGTCGGGATCCCGACCACCATCCCGTTCCACCAGGCCGTGGTCGAGAACGAGTGCTTCCAAGCAGGCGAGGTCTATACTGACTTCGTCGACACGTGCATCTTCGGCGAGCAAGCCTGACGCGAGATCCGCGCTCCGCTCCCGGCGGTCGGCTCGGCTCAGGCCGGAAGGCCGGCATGTGTCCGTACCGGCACGAAAGGGTGGTCCGAGCATGGCCAACGAGCTCAGCTTGAACGGGCTCGACATCGCGCCCGAGGTCGTCGAAACGATGGTCCAGCTCGCCGCGTGCGACGTGGATGGAGTTCTGCTGCGTCGACGTCTCGCCGCTCGGCAAGATCTCAAAGTCGTCGAAGTCGGTCGAGGTCGCGCTGGATGAGGAGGGCCGCTTCGTCGTCTCACTGCACGTGATCGCTGCGTACGGAAGGCCGCTGCGCCAACTGGGCGCCGCGGTGCAGCGCGCGGTCTCCGAGGCGCTCGCGTCGCAGACCGGTCGTCCGGCCGCGGTGGTCGACGTGTTCATCGACTCGATAACGTTTCCCGAGCAGTAGGGCCCAGAAGACCGTATGCTCGAACGACGCAGGGCGCGGCATCAGGCCCTTCACATCCTGTACCAGCACGAGATCACGGACGAGAGCACCGGTCGTATCGTGGCGGACGGCTCGTACGGGACGGAAGTGGGGCCGCTGCTCGACTTCACACGCGAGATCCTCGAGGGAGTCGAAGCGCACCAGGCGCGCATAGACCGCATCATCGAGGGCATATCGGAGAATTGGGCGCTCACGCGCATGCCGATCGTGGACCGCAACATCCTGCGCCTGGCCGCCTACGAGATGCTCTACCGCGACGACATCCCGGACTCTGTGGCGATAAACGAGGCGGTCGAGATGGCGAAGGTCTACGGCGGCGAGGATTCGTCGAAGTTCGTGAACGGCATCCTCGGCAAGCTCGCGGACATCGCGGCCGCGGGCGGATTCGTGGAGGAAGCGTAGATGAGCGACGAAAGGTCGACCTTCGAGACCACCCGCGCGCGGCTCGAGGACATCGTGTCGCAGGCGCGGCGCAAGGACGTGTCCCTGGAGCAGAGCCTCGACCTGCTCGAGGAGGCCGTGCGTCTCGTCAACCAGTGCAACGAGCTGATCGACCAGACCTCGTTCCGCGCCGGCGCGGTCGGTGACGAGGACGGCGAGGTCGTGGTGACGGTCGCCGAGGCCGACACGGACGCCGACGGCGTCACCGACGTCATGGAGGTCGTCCAGACGGTGGACTCCGACGGCGACGGCGTGCCCGATGTCGTGGAAGTGGTCGATCTCGTGGACACCGACGGTGACGGTATCGCCGACGTTCGGATCGAGACCGTCTCGCTGCGGGGCGACGGCGAAGGCGCCGACGGCGACGCGGCGGACGCGCTCGACGACGACGCGCGCGAGTAGGCGGCCGGCACCGTGAGCGAAGAGAGCGTTCTCGACAGGATCGCGTCGCCCGACGACCTGAAGCCGCTCGGCCCGGCGGAGCTCAACCGGCTCTCGGCCGAGATACGCGAGCTGCTCGTCACCACGGTCGCGAAGACCGGCGGGCACCTGGCGCCCAACCTCGGCGTCGTGGAGCTCACGGTCGGGCTGCTCAGGGCGCTGGACTACGCCGACCGACCGCGTGATCTGGGACGTCGGACACCAGAGCTACGTGTACAAGCTCCTCACCGGTCGCCGGGACCGCTTCCCGACGCTGCGGCAGTACGGCGGCGTGTGCGGGTTCCCCAAGCGCTAGGAGAGCGCGTACGACGCCTTCGACACCGGCCACGCGTCCAACTCGATCTCGGTCGCTCTCGGGATGGCGCTCGCGCGCGACGCCGCCGGGCGCTCGCGAGCAGATCGTGGCGGTCATCGGCGACGGGTCGCATGACCGGCGGGATGGCGTTCGAGGCGCTCAACCACGCCGGGCATCTCGGCACGAAGATGATCGTCCTCCTGAACGACAACGAGATGTCCATCTCGGAGAACGTGGGCGCGCTCGCGAGCTACCTCGCGCGAGTCCGTCTCGATCCGCGCTACATGCGCCTGCGCGACGACGTCGAGGGCGCCATCGTCGCGCGTCCCGGGATCGGCGCGGGCCTCGTCGCGGCCGGCGAGGCCGCCAAGGAGTCCTTCAAGCAGCTCGTCGTGCCCGGGATGCTCTTCGAGGAGCTGGGGCTGGAAGTACGTCGGCCCCATCAACGGCCACGACGTGCAGAAGGTCCAGGACGCGGTCGACGTGGGCGAAGAAGGTCGACGGCCCCGTCATGATCCACGTCGTCACGCACAAGGGGCAAGGCTACCGGCCCGCGGAGAACCAGCCCGACACCTTCCACGGGATATCGCCGTTCGAGGTCTCCACCGGCAAGGTGAACGGGGCGATGCCGGGCACTCCGCCCAGCTTCACGGAGGTGTTCGCCGAGGCGCTCGTCGCCGAGGCGGAGCGGGACGATCGCATCTGCGCGGTCACCGCGGCGATGGCGTCCGGTACGGGGCTCGACCGCTTCCAGGCGGCGTTCCCCGACCGGTTCTACGACGTGGGGATCGCCGAGCAGCACGCGGTGGGCCTCGCGGCGGGGCTCGCGGTCGGCGGGCGGCGCCCGATCGTCGCCATCTACTCCACGTTCCTGCAGCGCGCCTACGACCAGGTGATCATGGACGTGTGCCTGCAGAACCTGCCGATCGTGTTCGCGCTCGATCGCGGCGGGCTGGTGGGCGAGGACGGCCCCACGCACCACGGCGTCTTCGACCTCACCTACCTGCGCGCCGTCCCCAACATGACGCTGTGCGCGCCCGCGGACGAGGCCGAACTCGTCGACATGCTGCACACCGGCTTCGCCTCCGCGTCGCCGTTCGCGATCCGCTATCCGCGCGGCAGGGCCGCCGGCGTGGCGTTGCCGCGTGAGCCGTCGCTGCTCGAGGCGGGACGCGCACAGGTCCGGCGCACGGGGACCGACGTCGCGGTGCTCGCCTTCGGGAGGATGGTCGCGGTCGCCGAGCAGGCGGCGGCGCTCCTCATGCAGGCCGGCGTGTCGGCCTCGGTCGTCAACATGCGGTGGGTCAAGCCGCTCGACCTCGAGACGGTCGCGTGGGCCGCGGCGACGCATTCGCTGATCGTCACCATCGAGGAGAACACGAACCTCGGCGGAGCGGGCGCCGCCGTCCTGGAGGCGCTCTCCGACATGGACATCCAGGTGTCGGTCATGCACCTCGGCCTGCCCGACTGCTTCGTCCCGCACGGCGCGACGGATCGGCTGCTCTCCGACGTGCGGCTCACCGCGGACGGCGTGCGGGACGCCGTGTGCGGGCGCCTCGACCGGCTCCATGAGTCCGAAGACGAGCTCCGTGCCCAAGCGCCGAGCCGACGCCGCGCTCGTTGACGCCGGGCTCTTCGCCTCGCGCGAGCAGGCGAAGGCGGCGATCCTCGCGGGGCGCGTCAGCCTGAACGGCCAGGTCGTCACGAAGGCCGGTGCCCAGGTGGGGGACGACGCCGACTTCTCCGTCGAACCCGCGCAGCAGTACGTGTCCCGCGGCGGGCACAAGCTCGCCGGCGCGCTCGACGACTTCGGCATCGACGTGAACGGCCTGCGCGTCGTCGACGTGGGGGCGTCCACGGGCGGTTTCACCGACTGCGTGCTGCAGCGCGGCGCGGTCGCGGTGACCGCACTCGACGTCGGCTACGGCCAGCTCGCGTGGAAGCTGCGCGAGGACCCTCGCGTCTCCGTGCTGGAGCGCACGAACGTCCGGAGCGTCGGCGCGGACGTCGCCGGCGCGCCGTTCGACCTCGCGGTGATCGACGTCTCGTTCATCGGGCTCGGCAAGGTGCTGCCGCACGTGGCGGTCCTGCTGGCCCCGGCAGGCGAGGCGGTCGCCTTGGTCAAGCCGCAGTTCGAAGCCGGTAAGTCGCGCGTGGGAAGACACGGCGTGGTGCGCGGCGGCGACGTGCATGCCGACGTGCTGCGCTCGGTCATCGCGGAGGCCGAGAACGGCGGATGGGTCCTGCGCGGCCTGACGTGGTCGCCTCTCAAAGGTCCTGAGGGTAATATCGAGTTCTGGATCCGGCTGGCGCGCGGAGGCGATCCGGCCGTCGTCGATGTCGAGGGCACCGTCGAGGCGGCCCACCGGCAGCTCGGATGACGGCGCCCGGCGGGGCCGACCCGGCGCGGACGAACGACGACGACGGAGAAGGAACGGCGTGCGCATACTGCTCTGCCCCAACACGCACAACCCCGCGGCGCTCGCGGCCGCGCGGTCGATCGCCGCGGCCCTCCACGAGGACGGCCAGGACGTCGTCCTGACGTCGGCCGACGCCCGAGCGTGCGGGCTGGACGGGCTCGGCGGCGCCGAGAAGAGCGACGGTGACCTCGCGCTCGTGGTGGCGTTGGGCGGCGACGGCACGATCCTCAAGGCCGTCCACGGCGTCGCGCCGGCGGAGGTGCCGATCATCGGCGTCAAACTGGGGCGCCTGGGTTTCCTGTCGGGGACGGACGACGACGACCCGGTCGCGGCCGTGAGAGCGGCGCTGCGGGGCGAAACGGTCGAGGAGCGTCGCTCGCTGCTCGACGTCAGCGTGCTGCCCGCCGCGGGGGCCACGTTCGCCCGCACGGCGTTCAACGAGGTCTTCCTCGGGCGCGGCGCCGGTGCGCGCGCGGTCGACGTCGCCGTCGGCGTGGACGGCGAGCGGCTCTTCGACTTCCTGTGCGACGGCATCATCGTCGCCACGCCGACAGGGTCGACCGCCTACGCGCTCTCGGCGGGCGGCCCGCTGGTCGCGCCCGACGTGGACGCGATCCTCGTCGTGCCGGTGGGCGCGCATTCGCTCAAGGCGCGGCCCGTCGTGCTCGCCGCGTCCGCGCACGTCGAGCTCACGTTGCCGGACGCGGACCGCGCGGACGCGTCGGTCGTGGTCGACGGCGAGGCCGTGCCGGCCGGTGGCGCCGGCACCCGCGTCGGCGTGACCACGAGCGGTACCGGTGTGCGCCTGCTGCGGATCCGCCGCTCCGGCTTCGCCGCGGCCGTGCGGGACACGTTCCTGTAGGCGAGGGGGCCGTTCGCGAGCATGATCGAGGAGCTTCACGTTCGCGGCCTCGCGCTGATCGAGGAGGCGTGGCTCGAGTTCCGGCCCGGCCTGACCGCGCTCACGGGCGAGACGGGAGCGGGCAAGACCGTCCTGGTCGGGGCGCTGAAGCTGCTGCTCGGCGAACGCGGCGACGCCACGCTCGTCCGCGCGGGAGCCGACGAGGCGCTCGTCGAAGGCCGTTTCGAGGTGGACGGCACCGAGCACACCGCGCGCCGGCGCGTCTCCGCCGACGGCCGGAGCCGGTGCTACCTCGACGGCGAGATGGCGACGGTCGGGGCGCTCGCGGAAGCGTTCGGGCCGCTCGTCGACCTGCACGGCCAGCACGACCATCAGACGCTGCTGCACCCGTCGTCGCATGCGGGGCTGCTCGACCGTTTCGCCGGCGGCGACGCGGCCGGCGCGCTCGCCGCCTATCGGGACGCGTTCCGAGCCCACGCGGAGGCGGCGCGCGCACTCGCCGAGCTCAGCGGGGCGCTGGCCGACCGCGAGCGGCGCCTCGACTACCTCCGCTTCGTGGTGGAGGAGGTCGACGCGCTCGTCCCGACGGAAGGCGAGGACGACGCGATCACCGAGCGCTTGCCGCGGATGCGCCATGGGGAGCGGCTCACCGAGGCGTCGGCGACCGCGCACCGGGCGCTCGCGGATGACGAGGGCGCGGCCGACGCGCTCGCGGAGGCGCTTGCCGCGCTGCGGCGGGTCGTCGGGGTCGACCCGCAGCTGGACTCGCTGGCGGAGGAGTTGGCCGACGCCGACGCCCGCGTGTCCGACCTCGCCGGTCGCCTGCGCGCCTACGGCGAGGGCGTCGACTACGACGCTGCGGCGCTCAACACCGCCGAGGCCCGCCTCGCCGCGCTCGCGACGCTGAAGAAGAAGTACGGCCCGACGCTGGCCGACGTGCTGGCGACGCGCGAGCGCGCCTTCGCCGAGATCGCGGCCCTCGAAGAGGGGGAGGCGGGCCTCGACCGCGCGTCCGCGGTCGCCGCCGAGGAGGACGCGGCGTTGTGCGCCGCGGCCGAGCGGCTGGCTCGCGCGAGAGCGGCGGCGGCTCCCGGGTTCACGAAGGCGCTGCGCGCGGCCTCGGTCGAGCTCGCCATGCCGACCGCGGCGTTCGAGGTCGCGTGCGAGGCTCTGCCGCGCGACGCCTGGACGGCCGACGGACCGCAGCGCGTCGAGTTCCTCTACGCGCCGTCGGCGGGGGAGCCGCCGCGCCCGCTGGCGCGCATCGCGTCCGGTGGCGAGATCTCGCGGGTCATGCTCGCGCTGAAGAGCGTGCTGGGCGCGGCCGACACCGTCCCGGTGCTGGTGTTCGACGAGATAGACGCTGGCATCGGCGGTGCTACTGCGATCTGCGTCGGCCGACGGTTGAGAGACCTCTCGCGAGAGCGGCAGGTCATCGTCGTGACGCATCTCGCGCAGGTGGCCGCGTTCGCCGACGCGCAGCTGGTCGTCGAGAAGGACGACACCGACGGTCGCGCGCGCACGTGCGTGCGCTCGGTGTCCGGAGCGGATCGCGCGGCCGAGGTGGCGCGCATGCTGTCGGGCTCCCTCTCCGAGACCTCGCTCAAGCACGCGGAGGAGCTGCTCGCCGCGGCGAGTGAGTGACGGCGTCTGCTAGACTCGACGTCGCGTCGCGCCCATGGCGGCGGACCGCGCGCGGCGCGTCCGTCGGGGAGCCGGCGGGGCAGCTTCGCACGTCATGGCTGCCGGGAAGGACCACATGCGTCACACGGGCACGGCACGGCTCGACAAGAAGACCAAGAACCTGGTCAAGCGCCTCGGGCCGTCCGACATCGCCATCATCGATCACGCGGACCTGGATCGTGTGAGCGCTGAGAGCTTGGTCGCCACGGGCGTCGAGGTGGTCGTCAACGCCGCCGCATCCACCACCGGCGCGTATCCGAACGTCGGGCCGCTCCTCCTCACCCGCGGCGGCGTGACGCTCGTCGATTCCGTGGGTCCCGAGATCTTCGACGTGGTGAAGGACGGCCAGACGATCGAGGTCGAAGGGGACGAGGTCCTTCTGAACGGGCGGGCGGTGGCGCACGGCGAACGCCTGAGCGTCGACGCGATCGAGCAGGCGATGGAGCAGGCCAAGGCGGGCGTCGGCGAGAGGCTGGACGCCTTCGCCCGCAACACGCTCGAGTTCCTCGCGAAGGAGAAGGCGCTCCTCACCGAGGGAGTGGGCATCCCGGAGGTGCGCACCCAGCTGCATCACCGTCACGTGATGGTGGTGGTCCGCGGCTACGACTACAAGGCCGACCTCTCGACATTGACCCCGTACGTCAGGGAGATGAAGCCGGTCATGATCGGCGTCGACGGGGGAGCCGACGCGATCATCGAGGCCGGCTTCAAGCCGGACATCATCATCGGCGACATGGACTCCGTCTCGGATCGCGCTCTGAGGAGCGGTGCCGAACTCGTCGTGCACGCCTACCCCGACGGCCGCGCCTCCGGCATGGAGCGGCTCGAGGCGCTGGGGCTCACCGGCACGAAGTGGCCGCTCAGCGCGACGAGCGAGGACCTCGCGCTCCTGCTCGCCTACGAGGCGGGAGCCGACCTGATCGTCGCCGTCGGCACGCACGCGAACCTGGTCGAGTATCTCGACAAGGGCCGCATGGGCATGGCGTCGTCGTTCCTTGTCCGGCTCAAGGTCGGCCAGCGGCTCGTCGATGCGAAGGGCGTGAGCAAACTGTATCGGGTGGCGCCGGGCGTCCGCGATCTCGCGCTCATCGCCGGGGCCGGTCTCGTCCTGGTGACCATCATCGTCATGATCTCGCCGGCCGTGCAGCAGGTGCTCGGGCTCCTGCTGCTGCGTCTGCGGTCGCTCATCGGCCTGTAGTCAGGGAGATACGAGGACATGTACAACCTCCGCTACAACATCGCGTCGCTGGTGGCCGTGTTCCTCGCGCTCGCCGTGGGGCTGCTGCTCGGGACCGTCGTGGCCGAGCGGGGGACGCTGGACACCCAGAAGAACGACATCGTGACGGAGCTCAACAAGACGTTCACCTCGCTCCGGCAGGAGAACAGCGCCCTCCGGAGCCAGAACGACGCCCTGACGGCGCTGGTCAAGGAAGTGGAACCGCGCCTGGCCACCAACGCGCTGGTCGGAAGGACGGTCCTCATCGTCGCCGATCCGGACTCGTCCGACGCGGTCGCGCGCGCGAGTGACGCCGTCCGCTTGGCCGGGGGGACCCCGGCCGTCGCGACGTTCGGGTCGTCGGGGCTCTCGCTCGGGGACGCCGCGACGCGCAACGCCGCGCAGAAGGTGCTCGGGCACGTCCGAGCGTCGCTGCTCGCGACCGGCGTGATCGACACGCTGTCGCACGAGTGGATGACGGCGGACACGCCGCGCACGCTCACGCAGGCGATGATCTCGGCGGGCGGCCTGCGGCTCGAGGGGCTCTCGGCCACGGCGACCGTCAGCGGGGCGGTGGCGGCGGCGGTCTTCAACGGCACGCCCGACGCGACGGCCCTGGCGTTGGCTCGCGAACTCAGCGGGATCGGCAGCCTGGGCGCGGGAGTCGAGGTGACCGCGCAATCGACGGGGCTCGCGCGCGCGGCGCGCGCGGACGGGCTGTCGGCTGTCGACGACGTCGACACGCCGATCGGGGAGCTGTCCCTCGTCTGGGTGCTCGCAGGCCGGGCGAGCGGCTGGTACGGCGTCCAGCCGGGCGCGGACGCGCCCTATCCGACGCCTCTGTTCCCGAGCCAGTAGCGAGGCCTCCAGCGCTCCGAACGCGCGCGGGTCAGCGGCGCGGGCGCGGTTCGAACGCGAGGCGCGTCAGCGCCGACAGGACGTGTGCGAACTGCCGGCCGCGATGCGCGAATCCGGCCACGTCACGGCCGGTCGCCGCGTGCGACATCGTCGTCGGCACCTCGACGACGCGCATCCCCGCGCGCAGCGCCCGCACTGTGAGCGCGACCTCCACGCCGTAGCCGAAGGCGAACGGCGTGACACGCTCCCAGCACGCGCGCGTCATCGCGCGCTGGCCCGAGAGCGGCGCGGCCGCCGGGAATCCGCGTCCGGCGCGGCCGCCGAGCAGGCGGATGCCGCCTCGCGCGAGCCCCTTCACGAGGCCGAAGCCGGCCTTGGGGCCGGCGGGCGGGAAGACGGCGATCGCCATGTCGGCCCGACCGGCCAGCACCGGCGCGAGCAGCGACGCACCGTGCGCGGCACTGCCGCCGAGATCGCCGTCGAGCAGGAGGAGTACGTCGGCGTCGTCGCGGACCCGATCGAGGCCGGCGTCGAGGGCCGCGCCCTTCCCGACGTTGGACGGCAGCGAGAGCACCTCGGCGCCGGCGGCCTCGGCCAGGGCCGAGGTGCCGTCGGACGAGGCGTCGTCGATCACGAGCACGCGCGTGACGCCTGCGATGGCTCGCGCGGCGCTCACCGTCGCCGAGATGCGCGCGGCCTCGTCGCGTGCCGGGATGAGCGCGACCGCCTTCACTGGGCCGCGCCTCCCGACGTGAAGCGGCCGCTGACGCGCCGCAGCAGCACGAGCGCATCGTGCATCTCCTCCACACGCATGAGGGCGACGAGCGCGTACGTGAGCGCGAGCCCGACGGCGCCTCCTGCGATCGCCTGCGCGAAGGCGGCGATGATACCGGTCCCGAGCCCCGTGAGAGCGTGCGCGACGTAGTACGCGCCGAGGCCGCCGACGGCCGATGCGACCGCGACGCGCGCCACGCTCCACAGCACCGTGCGCATGCCGAGGCGGCCTCTGCGGTGGCGCAGGATCCACAGCAGAACGATGTCCATCGCCGTGAAGAAGATGCCGTCAGCCAGCGGGATGCCCGGCAGGCCGATCATGCCCGGCCGCGTGAAGTACCAGTACAGGCCGATCTGCCCGGCGGTGAGGACGAGATTCACGATCGCGGGCGTGCGCGTGTCCTGCTGCGCGTAGAAGGCGCGGAGGATGACCATGAACGCGGCGAACGAGAACAGCCCCGCTCCCCACAGTTGGACGAGCGGCACGACGACCTGCACGGCACCCGCGCTGAACGCGCCGTGCCGGTACAGCGTGACCAGCGGCACGGCGAGTCCGACGAGCATCGCCGACATCGGCAGTATCAGAAGGCCCATGACCCTGAGACCGCGGGACACGGTGGTCTTGAACTGCGTCCACGCCTTGGCGACCGCTTGGTCGGCCATCTCGGGGAAGAGCGCCGTGAAGTAGGCGACGGCGAGCACGCCGTAGGGGAGCTGGTACCACATCCATGCGTACGTCAGCGCGATCGAGTCGTCGCGCGCGACCTGCGTGGCGAACGCGTTGCGGAAGCTGATCTGGACCATGTTCGCGAAGACGTAGAGAAGGATCCACGACGCCATGCGGACCATCTTGCGCAGCGAGGGGTCGTGGATGTCCCACGACCACCGGACGCGGAAGCCGAGCTTGAAGAGGGCCGGCAGCGTGGCCACGAGCATTGCCACGACGCCCAACGTCGTTCCCACGCCCAACGCGATGATCGCTATCTGAGGATGCGTGGTGCGCAGCGGCAGGTAGATCCCGAGGAGCACGACGATCACGACGATGTTGTTGAAGATCGGAGCGAGCGCCGGCGCGAGGAAGTGGCGGAAGGAGTTCAGGACCCCCTGTGCGATCGCGAGCAGCCCGTAGAACACGATCTGCACCGCGAAGAATCGGAACAGGTAGATGGCGAGCGCGGCATCGGGCCTGCTGACGGTGAACGTCTGCGTGTACACGAACGGCTGCGGGAACAGCGTCGCGAGGAACGCCACGGTGCCGAGAAGCACGAGAGCGACCGAGAACACCGTGTTCGCGAGCCGGAAGGCCTCGTCCTTGCCGTCATGACGGAGCTTCTCGATGAAGACCGGGATGAACATCGCCGAGAGGATGCCGCCCGCGAGAAGCTCGTAAATCATGTTCGGGATGTTGTTGGAGATGTTGTACGACGAGGCGACGGGGATCGCCCCGCTTGCCACGAAGGTGTATCCGAGCGTGAACGCGATCGCCCATGTGCGCACGTATCCGGTCACGCGAGACACCAGTGTGGCGATGGACATGGAGGCGGTCGATCGAGCGATCGACGGAGCTTCCTCCGGTTCGACGTCGGGCATCACAGGGTGTGTGACGGGCGGCGTTGCGTCGGTGATGGTCGTCTCCTCGCGTGTCGAAAGGCGCCTGGGCCGCGCGGCGCGCGTGCCGCAACGATTCTAGAACACCGGCTCCTCCCTCGCCGGGAGAGCCGCGCTGCACGGCGGAAGCGTCGTGGACGCGCCAAGGCCATCGTATATACTGCGAGTCGGGCGCCTCGTCGTCAGCCGATCGATCGTGACCGGGAGCAGCCGGCTCGCCCCGCCTGACCGTCCGGCCCGCAAGGCCGACGTGGTGAGAAGGACGGAGCGTTCGGAGTGCCCAAGAGGATGTCATATGCAGTCGCCGCCGCCGCTTTGGCGGCGCTTCTGCTTTCTGCGCCTCTCGCGGCTGGAGCCGCGCCCGCGGCATCGCCGGCCGCCGCGCCCGTGTCCGCCGCCGCGCAGCGTCACGTGGTCGTGATCCTCGCTCCTTACTTGACCTGGGAGGACATCGCCGAAGGCCCGATGCCGCAGACCCGAGCGGTGGCCGCGAGCGCGCTGCTCGCGGACGTCAACGTGCGCTCCACGGCAGTCGGCGCCGCGGCCGGCAGCCCCGACAGCGGCGCGCTCATGCTCTCGGCGGGCGCTCCGACGCTGTACGACCCCGGCGCGCTCCCGGCGCTCGACGTCTCGGAGCAGGCGAGCGCGGGCGTCTCGATCGTGCCGTCCGCACCCCTGGAAGGCACCCGCGTGTCCATCGTGTACGCCGGACACGCGTCGCAGGCGACCGTGAACGCGTCCGAGCCCGGGGTCGAGGTCGGATCGCTCGCGTCCGCGGTCGAGAGGGCGGGCGCCGTGACCGCGGCGCTCGGGAACTCGGATCGCGGCCTCGGCGTGCCGCTGGGATCGCGGTCCCGCCCAGCCGGCATCGCCGCGGCCGATTCCTCCGGCCGCGTGGCCCTCGGGGACGTATCGGAGTCCTTGCTGGCGGCGGACGGCGCGGCGCCCTTCGGCGTGAGGACCGACCTCGGCGTGCTCGCGTCGGACCTCCAGGCGGTCCTCGCGACCGCCCCGGCCTGCTTGGTGGTCGTCGACAGCGGCGATCTTGCGCGCGCGCATGAGGCCGGGAGCGCACACACGCCGGCGCTCAAGTCGCTCGACACCCTCGTCGGTGCGGCGGCCGGTGCGTTGGGGCCGAACGACACGCTCGTCGTGCTCGCGCAGGCGGAGGCGGCGCCGGCAGGGGTGCCGGAAGGATTCGCGCCGCTCATCATGCGCGGACCGCTCGGCGTCGGGGTGGGCACATCGGCCTCGACGCACCGCGACGGGGTCGTCACGCTGCCCGACGTGTCGGCCGCGATCGTGCAGGCGCTCGGCGGCTCGGCGCCGTCCGCGTTCTCGGGCGCGCCGATCGTGCGCGCCTCTTCGCTCGCGGGAGCGCCGCTCGACAGACGCCTCTCGCAGCTGAACGAGTTCGACACCACCGCGGTGGCGGTCGAAGCCGTGCGCGACTCGGCGCTGGACGGCTACATCGCGCTCATCGTCGTCGCGCTGATCGGTTCCGCGTCGATCCTGCTCACGGGACTCGCACGGCGCGCGAGCATCCTGATGGGCGCCGGGCGTGCGCTCCTGCTGCTCGTTTTGTGCGTCCCGCTGGCGGCGATCGCGCAGTTCATCTTCGTCCCGAGCCCGGCGAGCCCAGCGGTCGTCGCCTGGCTGCTCGCCGGCCTGGCGCTGTTGCTGTGCGCGGCGGCGATCGTGGCCGGCAGGAAGGGGCATCCCTCGCTCCCGTTGCTGCTCGCGGCCGCCGCATCATCGGCGCTCATCGTCATCGACCAGTGGCTCGGAGCCCCGCTCTCGCTCGTGAGCATCTTCGGCTACTCGCCGCTGTTCGGCTCGCGCTACTACGGGATCGGCAACGAGATGGCCGCGCTGCTGCTCGGGTGCACGTTCCTGGCGGTGGCCCTGGCCATGGACATGCGTCCGGGCTCGGCATGGACGCGTCATCTGCGTGCGTGGGGCTGGCCCCTGTTGGGCGCGATCGTGCTGGTCACCTCGGCGGCGCCGATGCTCGGCGCCAATGTGGGGACCGCGGCGTGGATGACCGTCGGCATCGTGGTCGGCTGGCTGATGCTCAACGGCCGCAAGGTGTGGACGTGGCGCAACGTGCTCGTCGTGCTGGTGCTCGTCGTCCTGTTCGTGGCCGCCCTCGCCGGCATCGACATCCTCCGCGGCCCCGGTGCCGAGACGCACCTGGCGCGCGCGGTCCTCGGGGCCGGCGGTGGCGTCGGCGGGCTCTGGACGCTCGCGCTCCGCAAGGCGCAGGCGAACATCGGCGTCTTCGGCCGCACGGGCTGGGCGTGGGTGTGCGCCGCCGCCCTCGCCGCGCTCGCGTTCCTGCGCTGGCGGCCCCGCGGGGCGTTCGGCGATCTGCTCGCGGCGAACCCTGCCTTCTCGGCGGCGCTGGCCGCGGCGCTCTTCGCGGGGGTCGTGGGCTTTCTCACGGAGGATTCGGGCATCGTGGTCTCGGGGCTGGTGCTGCTCCCCTTCGGAGTGGGAGCGCTGTATCTCGCGCTGTCGGGACCCCGCGACGGAGGTGAGCCGGCATGACGCCCTTCTGGGCCTTGGACGTTATCTCCCTGCTGGTGGCGTTGGCGATCGGCTGGCTGGTGCCGGCGTGGGCGGTTCGACGCCTGCTCCCGGGCTTCGAGAAGGCGGGCGGAGCGGTCGCGAACTACCGGGGGCGGAAGGTGGCGCCGGGCCTCGGTGTCGTGTGGGCCGTCTGGGCCGCCACGATCGGCTTCGTGGGGCTCGTGAGCAGCGGCGTCGCCCTGTCGCTCGCGTCGTCGGGTGCGTACGCGCACGCGGTGCCCGCATGGGCCATCGTGCTGTCGGCGCCGCTGTTCTCGGCGATCCCCTACGTGCCGGTGACGCTCGTGCTCGGGGTGTTCGCGTTCGGACTGATCGATGACGCCTACGGGTCGGCGGGATCCCGCGGGTTCCGCGGCCATCTGCGTGAGCTCGCGCACGGCCGCCTGACGACCGGAAGCCTCAAGATGCTCGGCATCGGTGCCTTGGCACTCGTGAGCGCACAGGGCGCCGCACTCAGGTTCGCCCGCACGCTCGCTTCCTCCGGCGCCATGTCGAGCGGTCTGCGGCTGGCCGAGTTCGGCGTGACGTGGCTGTGCGGCGCGCTGCTCATCGCGCTCACGGCCAACTTCGTGAACCTCACGGACCTTCGGCCGGGACGCGCGCTCAAGGCGTACACCGGGCTGGTCGTGCTCGCGCTCGTCGCGGTCGCGTGGGCCGTCGTGTCCAGCGCGTCGCCCGCCGCCGGCGGATCGCTCTCCGCGAGCGTGACGATCCTATGCCTCGGCGTGTTCGCGCTCGGTCCCGTCTTCGCGGTCTGGCGCTTCGACGTGGGGGAGCGCGCGATGCTCGGTGACGCGGGGGCGAACGCGGCGGGAGCGTTCGCCGCCTACCTCGTCGTGGTGACGGCTTCGCTGTGGGTGATCGTGGGTGCCGCCGTCGTCATGCTCGCCCTCAACATCGTCAGTGAGCGCGTCTCCTTCACGAGCGTGATCGAGTCGCGGCGCTGGCTCCGATGGATCGACCGCCTCGGCCGGCTGCCGGAGGAGCCGGCCGGAGGCGTCGTAGGCAACCGTGGGACGGATCGCCGCGATCCGCGCCCCACGCACGTGGATCGCGGAAGGGACGGCGGGAGCAGAGAGTGAAGGCGAAGTACATCTTCGTCACCGGTGGCGTGACATCTTCGCTCGGCAAGGGCATCACGGCGGCATCGCTCGGGCAGGCTGCTCAAGAGCCGCGGGCTGAAGGTGACCATACAGAAGCTCGACCCGTACCTGAACGTGGACCCGGGCACGATGAGCCCGTTCCAGCACGGCGAGGTCTTCGTCACCGACGACGGCGCCGAGACCGACCTCGATCTCGGGCACTACGAGCGCTTCATCGACGAGGCGCTGTCGCGGGAGAGCAACGTGACCGCCGGGTCCGTCTACCAGACGCTCATCGGCGAAGGAGCGGCGAGGCGACTTCCTCGGCGGCACGGTGCAGGTCATCCCGCACGTCACGAACGAGATCAAGGAGCGCATCCTGCGGCTCGCCGAGAAGACGCAGCCCGACGTCATCATCACCGAGGTCGGCGGCACGGTGGGCGACATCGAGTCGCTGCCGTTCCTCGAGGCCATCCGCCAGCTGAAGAAGGACGTCGGACGAGACAACGTGTGCTACATCCACGTGACGCTCGTGCCCTACATCGCCGCGTCCTCCGAGCTCAAGACCAAGCCGACGCAGCACTCCGTGAAGGAACTGCGCAGCATCGGTATCCAGCCCGACTTCATCGTGTGCCGCAGCGATCGCCCGATCGACGCGGCCATCAGGCGCAAGATCGCGCTGTTCTGCGACGTCGACCCGGCCGCGGTCGTCTCCGCGATGGACGCGCGCACCATCTACGAGGTCCCGGGCAACCTGCGCCAGCAGGGCCTCGACGGCATGGTCATCGACCACCTGCAGCTCGAGTGCGGCGAGCCCGACATGAGCGGATGGGACGCTTTCGTCGCGCCACGGCCAGCAGCTCAACGACACGGTCGACATCGCGCTCGTCGGCAAGTACGTGCAGCTGCCGGACGCGTACCTCTCGGTGCACGAGTCGCTCAAGCACGCCGGCATCTTCCACGACCACGAGGTGCACATCCACTGGGTGGACGCCGAGGGCATCACGCCGGAAGAGGTCGACAACCTGCTCTCCGAGATGGACGGCATCCTCGTCCCCGGCGGCTTCGGCATCCGCGGCATCGAGGGCAAGATCCGCGCGGCGTGCTACGCGCGGGAGAACAAGGTGCCGTACCTGGGCATCTGCCTCGGCATGCAGGTGGCGGTCTGCGAGTTCGCGCGCAACGTCGCGGGGCTGGCAGGCGCCAACTCGAGCGAGTTCGACCCGACCACGCCGCATCCGGTCATCGACCTCATGCGCGAGCAGACCGACGTCCACGACATGGGCGGGACGATGCGACTCGGCGCCTATCCGTGCAAGGTGGTCCCGGGGACGAAGGGCTGGGACATCTACGGGGAAGAGGTCATCTACGAGCGGCACCGTCACCGTTACGAGGTCAGCAACGAGTACCGGCAGCGGCTGGTGGACGCCGGGCTCGTGATCTCGGGCCTCTCGCCCGACGGGAAGCTCGTCGAGATGGTGGAGCTTCCGGACCATCCATGGTTCGTCGGCAATCAGGGCCATCCCGAGTTCAAGAGCCGGCCGACGCGGCCCGCGCCGCTGTTCCGCGACTTCGTCGGCGCCGCCGTCACGTACAAGAACGGCAGGAAGGGCTGACGCATGGCCGATCCGGAAGAACGGGCCGACGCCAGCGGCGATGCCGCCGAGAGCCGCGTGCTCGCCACATTCCTCGAGGCGGTCGCGATCGACAGTCCGTCGGGTGAGGAGCGCGCCTTCGCGGAGTGGTGCGCCACGCGGCTGACCGCGGTCGGGGCGCTGGTGCGCTTCGACGGGTCGGCATCCGTCACCGGATCCGACACGGGCAATCTCATCGCCGAGCTGCCGGGGACCGCGCCCGGCCTGACCGTCGTGCTGTCGGCGCACCTCGACACCGTGGAGCCCGGTCGCGGCATCCGCCCCGTGGTGGTGGACGGCGTCGTGCGCTCGAGCGGCGACACGATCCTCGGCTCCGACGACAAGGCCGGCGTCGCGGCGATCCTCGAGGCGCTCGAGCGCGTGCGCGAGGCGGGCGAGCCGCACGCCGCGGTCCGCGTCCTCCTCACCGTGCAGGAGGAGATGGGCCTGGTCGGCGCGAAGGCCGTGAGCCCCGCCGACAGCGCGGGCGACCTGTGCCTGGTGCTGGACGGCGACGGCCCCGTGGGCGAGGTCGTCACCGCCGCTCCGACGCACCATCGATTCCGCGCGACGTTCGCCGGCAGGTCCGCGCATGCCGGTGTCGAGCCGGAGAAGGGCGTCTCCGCGATCGCGATGGCCGCCGACGCGGTGTGCCGGATGCGCCTCGGGCGCCTGGACGCGGAGACGACCGCGAACATCGGCGAGATCCGCGGAGGCGGAGCGACCAACGTGGTGGCGCCCGAGTGCCTGCTGACCGGCGAGTGCCGTTCGCTCGACGGCGAGCGCGCGGACGAGGTCAAGGCCGCGATGGACGCGGCCATGCGGGATGCGGCCGGCCGGGCCGGCGGCAGGGTGCTCGTCTCGTGGGAGAAGGAATACGACGGCTACCGCTTCGCGCCGGGCGACCCGGCCATCGCGCTCGTCACGGCCGCGTGTCGTGACGTCGGGATCGAGCCGTCGCTGTGCGTCACCGGGGGAGGGGCCGACGCGAACGTGCTCATGTCGCGCGGCCTGCCCTGCGTCGTGCTCGCATGTGGCATGACGGACGTGCACAGCCGCCAGGAGAGCCTCAAGACGAGCGATCTCGAGAACATGGTGCGGGTCGTGACGGCCGTGCTGCGCAGGGCGACGGAGTGGTAGGCGGGCGCGATGAGGCTGGTCTGGGGGATCGTCGAGGCTGTGGTCGCGGAGCGTGCCGGGGTGCAACGGCTCGCCGTGACCCCGGATGAAGGCCCGTCCGCCGAAGCGCTGGCGTATCCGCCGCTGACGGGGTCGTGCGCGGCCGGCGACCGCGTGCTCCTCAACACGACCGCCGTCGATCTCGGGCTCGGGACGGGAGGCGCGCACATCGTCGTGGCGAGGATCGCTGCCGGCGAGGAGGCGGCGGGCGTGGCGCTGGACGACCCGAGCGGCGGCCACGTCATGAAGCTGCGCTACACGCCCCTCCAGCGCGACGTGCTCTCCGTCGAAGCGGGCGAGAGCGGGAGCGCCGCCGAGATCGCCGAGGTCACCGACGTCGGCGGCATGCCCGTCGTATGTTGCGGCCTCCACAGCCATGTCCCGCTGGTCGCGGCTGCCATCAAGGATCGCGTGCCGCAGGCGAGGATCGCGTACTGCATGACCGACGACGCGTCCCTGCCTCTCGCGCTGTCGGACCTGGTGGCGGCGTGCGTCCGGGCCGGGCTGCTCGACACCACGCTGACGTGCGGGCAGGCCTTCGGTGGCGCCATCGAAGCGGTCACGCTGCATTCGGCACTCGTCGCCGCGCGCGTCGTGGCCGGCGCCGACGCGGCGATCGTCGCGAACGGGCCCGGCGTCGTGGGGACGGGATCCATGCTCGGCCACGGCGGTATCGCGCAGGGCGAGAGCATCAACGCCGCCGGCGCGGTCGGCGCGGATCCGATCGCGGTGGTGCGGCTTTCCTTCGCGGACCCGAGGGAGCGGCATCACGGCGTGAGCCATCACACGCTCGTCGCTCTCGGACGCATCGCGCTCGCGCCGGCCACCGTGGCCGTCCCCGTCCTGACGGGGGAGGAGGCCGCTTCCGTGGAGCGACAGCTCGCGGAGGCCGGCGTGTGGGCGCGGCACCGGCGGCGGGACGTCGACGTCGAGCGGCTCCCTGATGCTCGTGGCGTCCCGCTGACCTCGATGGGACGTACGCCCGCCGACGATCCCGCGTTCTTCGCCGCGGCGGCTGCCGCGGGATACGCGGCAGCCGACCGCCTCCTCTGATCCGCCGCCGTCCGGCGCGCCCCCTTCCGCGGCGGTTGAGCCGCCCTTCGCCACGGGTACCAGTGTTGAGACACCGCGGCGCGCGGCCCTCGGGTCCCTCCGAAGGCCGGAGATCACCGCGGCCGGTCGAGCGATCGTCCGAGGAGGCATGGAGGGAGGCGCCGCGAGATGATCGTCGGTGTGCCCAGGGAGATCAAGAACAACGAGTTCCGGGTCGGGATGACCCCGGCCGGGGCGCGCGAGTTCGTCGCGCACGGACATACCGTCCTCGTGGAGAAGACGGCGGGGGACGGGTCGTCGTTCTCCGACGGGGAGTATGCGGGAGCCGGCGCCGGACTCGTCGACACGCCGGCCGAGGTGTTCGCGCGCGCGGACATGATCCTGAAGGTGAAGGAGCCCCAGGCCGGCGAGATCGCGATGCTGCGTCCCGGGCAGATCCTCTACACCTACCTCCATCTCGCGCCGGACTACGAGCAGACCCAGGGGCTGGTGGAGTCCGGCGCGGTCTGCATCGCCTACGAGACCGTGGAGCTCGCCGATCACACGCTGCCGCTGCTCGCGCCGATGTCCGAGGTCGCGGGCCGCATGGCCGCGCAGGTCGGCGCGCACCTACCTGCAGAAGCCGTTCGGCGGCCGCGGCGTCCTCATGGGCGGCACGCCGGGCGTTCCGGGCGCCGAGGTCGTCGTGCTCGGCGGCGGCGTCGTCGGTAGCAACGCGGCGTACGTCGCCATGGGCATGGGCGCGCATGTCACGATCATGGACGTCAACATCGACCGGCTGCGCTATCTCGACGAGGTGTGGGGCAACCGCGTCCGCACGCTGTACTCGAGCAAGCACAACATCGAGCAGGCCGTCTATCGCGGCCGACCTCGTCATCGGCGCGGTCCTCCTGCCCGGCGCGAAGACGCCGTGGCTGGTGACCCGCGACATGCTCCCGCACATGAAGAAGGGCTCCGTCATCGTCGACGTCTCCGTCGACCAGGGCGGCTGCATCGAGACCACGCACCCGACCACGCACGCCGACCCGACCTACGTCGTCGACGGTGTCCTCCACTACGGTGTCGCCAACATGCCGGGTGCGGTGCCCAACACCTCGACGCTCGCGCTCACCAACGCCACCATGCGATACGGCCTCGCTATCGCCGACAAGGGTTGGAAGAGGGCGGTCGCCGAGGACGCCGCGCTCGCCAAGGGCGTCAACGTGCTCGACGGGAAGATCACCTACAAGCCCGTGGCCGACGCCCACGGCCTCGACTACGTGCCGCTGGCGTCGCTCATCGCCTGACCCGCGGGTCCCGGCGCGCCCCCGCGGGTCTGCGGCATACTTGTGACATGAGCATGACCGACCTCATCGAGGATTTCCTGGGCTACCTATCCGTGGAGCGCGGCGCGTCCCCGCTCACGATCGGGGCGTACCGCCACGACCTGGACGGCTACACCGACTACCTGCAGCGGCGGGGCACGATGTCGCCCGACGCGGTGACGCGCGACGACCTCACCGCGTGGATGGGCACGCTCCGCGAAGCCGGGCTCGCCGCGTCGACGATCGAGCGCCGCACCGCGGCCGTGAAGTCGTTCCACAGCTTCCTCGTCCGCGAAGGCGTGACCACGAACTTCCCCACGGCGTCCCTCCGGCTCCCGAGGAAGCCGGAGCGGCTGCCGGACGTCGTCAGCATCGACGACGTCGAGCGCCTGCTCTCGCAGCCCATGCCCGAGGGACCGGTCGGCTACCGCGACCTGGCGATGCTCGAGGTGCTGTACGGGTGCGGCCTGCGTGTCAGCGAACTCACCGGTCTCGACCTGCGCGACGTCGACCTGGGGGAGGGATTCGTCCGGGTCCTGGGCAAGGGGTCGAAGGAGCGCGTCGTACCGATCGCCGGCACGGCGGTGGCCGCGGTGCTCGAGTACCTCGCGCATGGCCGGCCGTACCTGAAGACGAAGTCCGGGACGCTCCGGCAGGACCCCGACGCCGTGTTCCTCAACGCGCGGGGAGGCCGCCTCACGCGCGCGAGCGTCTACGCGCTCGTCCGCGCCTACGGCGGGCGCGTCGGGCTGCGCCTGCACCCGCATACGCTCCGTCACTCCTTCGCCACCCACCTGCTCGAGGGCGGCGCCGATCTGCGCTCCCTCCAGGAGATGCTCGGCCACGCGGACATCTCGACGACGCAGATCTACACCCATGTCGACCGGACGCACCTTCGCGAGGAGTACCTCTCGACACACCCCCGCGCGCGGTTCCGCTCCTGAGCCTGCTTGGGAATAAGGTCTCGGGCGTCACCCCGCCGGAGCGGCATCAGGCGCGCCCATCGGCATGGAGGAGGTGGGCGGCGTGAAGAGAGGGCTACGCGGAGTGCTCTCGGTCACCCTCGCGCTCGGCATGGCCGCGGCGGTCGCGGCGTGCGGTGCGAGCAGCCGCGGCACGTACTCGACCGGGACCGCGAGCAGCACGGCGAGCGCTCCGCACCGGATCAAGGTCGCGATGGTGACCGATGTCGGAGGGCTCGGCGACAAGTCCTTCAACGATCTCGGCTACGCCGGGTTGCAGCGGGCGCACGCGCGGCTCGGCGTGCCGATCAAGGTGCTCGAGTCGCGCGAGGTCACGGACTATGAGACCAACCTCACCGCGCTCGCGGCCGCCGGGTACGACCCGATCTTCGCCGTCGGGTTCCTCATGACCGACGCCGTGACGAAGGAAGCGACCGGCTTCCCGAAGACCAAGTTCGGCGGGATCGACGAGACGTTCGCCTCGCCGCCGCCCAACGTGGTCGGGCTCGACTTCAAGGAACAGGAGGGCGCGTATCTCGCGGGCATCGTCGCCGCGCTCTCGACGCAAGCGAAGTTCGATCCGCGGTTGAACCCGCAGAACGTCATCGGGTTCGTCGGCGGCATGGAGATCCCGCCGGTGCAGCGATACCAGGCCGGATTCATCGCGGGGGCGAAGTCCGTCGACCCGACGGTCACGGTGATCTCGCTGTACGCGGATAACTTCGACGATCAGGCGAAGGGCCGCGAGCTCGGGCTCTCCCTCGTCTCGAGCGGCGCCGACGTGATCTTCGCCGCGGCGGGACAGACGGGTCTCGGCACGTACCGTGCCTGTGCCGACTCGAACAAGGCGCTGTTCATCGGCGTGGATTCCGACCAGTTCCTCACGATCCCGAGATCCGGCGACGTCATCCTGACGTCGGCCGTCAAGCGCGTCGACAACGCCGTCTTCCTGGCCGTGCAGCAGGCGGTGGCGGGCACGTTGGCGGGCGGTCAGGACGTCTCCTACGGGCTGAAGGACGATGCGGTGGGGATCGCCCCGTTCCACGACTTCGACTCCAAGGTGCCGGAGACGGTCAAAGCGGCGGTCGCGAAGGCGACGGCTGCCATCAAGGCCGGCACGGTCACGGTCCCCACGACGCCGCCGTAGGCCTTCATCCGGACAGGGCACGCCGGCACGCGCGCGGTCAGTCGCCGTCTCCGCGGCCGAGCAGGACGCGGAGGATGATGATGGCGGCGAGCCCACCGAACACGAGCCAGTCCAGAGGGTCGGGACGCAGGTCCCAGCCGCGCAACGCCGACCGCACGAGGTAGACGAGCGCGGCGAAAGCGACGAGGTACGGCCACTCCACGTGCAGTGTCGGGCGGAACCGGAGCGGCGCCATCAGGCCCCGGCCCCGTCCCGCGCCGGCATCCCCTTCGCCCGGCGTCGCTTGCGGGCGACGACGACGACCAGCCATGCGACGAGGCCGATCGGCAGCAGGACGAAGGCGACCACCGCGAGCGCGGGCCCGAGGATCACGATCAGCGCGTTCATCGTCCCCACGAAGCCGCGTATCGCGTCCGTCACCGCGGCCCGCACGCCCCAGTCGCTGCCGGTCGAGCTCACGATGGGTGTCGGCTCCACCATCTCGATGGTGACGGTCGCCATCGCGGCCTGCCGCTCCAGGAAGTCGATCTGGCCCTGCAGCGACTCGATGTCTCCCTCCACGGTCGCGAGCTGGTCTTCGACGAGCAGAGCGTCCCTGACGGTCCCGGCCTTCGAGAACATCTGACGGAGACGTGCCTCCTCGGCCTGCAGGTTCATGAGCCGCGCCGTGAGATCGATGTGCTGCTGCGTGACGTCGTCCTGCGACTCCGATTGGTAGAGCACGCGTCCCAAGGCGGACGCGGCGGCCACGAACGACGCGTACGCGGTCGGTGGCACGCGGAGCGTCACGAACGCGCGCAGCGGACGGCCCGTGGAGAGGTTCGCCGTGCCCGCGCCGTCCGCCAGGGGTTCCGGTGGTGGCGTGACACTCTGCCCCGATGCCGTCGCGACCTGAAGATCCGTGATGTCGGCGCCGTCACGCTCCGCCAGGGCGCGTATCGTCGCGATCGAGCGATCGACGTCGGCGGTCTCGACCTGGATCGTCTTGCTGACGGCCACCAGCCGCTGGGTGTCGCCGACGGCCCCGCTCTTCGGTGACGCCGAGGTCGCGGGAACGTTCGTCCCCGCCGAGACCGCCGTGCCCGCGGCGGCCATGCCGGGCATCGCGCCCAGCGCCGATGAGGCACCCGTCCCGCCGATCGTGCTCTGCGAGGGGCCGGTGGCGCAGGCCGCGAGAGGCGCGACGAGCGCCGCCGCGATGATCGCGAGCACCGGTCGCCAATGCTTTCGCGCCTTCCGATCCATGTCCGCTCCTTCAGTCGAGCCGCCGCGTCGCGGCGCACGCGGGCGGAGCCGCCGGGCGGGGGAACGCCGGACGCCCGTCGCGGTTGCGAACGGGCGTCCGGAGAAGTTCCGCTGAGAGGATCTGCGGGGTCACTCGGTCGACTTCTGCTGCAATGCCTCGAGCTTCTTCAGGACCTTGGCGGTGTAGATGCCGAGTCCGATCCCGAGGGCGCAGACGACAAAGAACGCGAGAACCAGAAAGTTGACCACGATACCGGCCCAGTTGGCGGTCATAGGGTGGGTCACCTCCATCGCGTGATCGTGAGTGATCGAGCACTCCGTCCCACGGATTGTATCGGCTGGCCACCCGCCGCGGCAAGGGCTCCGCGGAACGTGTCGTGCCCGTCCGTCTTCCGCTGTCAACGAGCGTCGCCGCCGAGCGCGGCCCGAGCGCGCCGCATCCCTCGGCCGTTCAGACGCGCGAGCGACGCCGCGGGTTCGCGACGCGGGCGCGAAGGCGTGGCCGGGAGCGCGTCGCGGCGTGTCATCGGGACGCCGGCGAGATCGCGATTCGAGCAGCGAACGTGTTGCAAAGTGGGATGAAGTGTCATAGAGTGGGACAGACGTCAAGCGCCTCCCACGGAGACGCGGTCGTGAGTGTCATGTCGGGGGCGTCCGGACCGGTCGAGGTGGGTGCACGTTGTTCCTCGGTGAGTACCAGCACACGCTCGACGCGAAGGGACGTGTCTCGCTGCCGCGGAAGTTCCGCGACGAGACCGGCTCCAAGCTCGTCGTGTCGAAGGGGCTCGAGAAGTGCCTCTACGTCTACCCGGCTGACGGATACCGCGCGTTCCTCGACAACCTGATGGGTGCGAGCGAGTTCGATCGCAACTCGCGCGCGGTCCGCCGCTTCTTCACCGCGGGGGCCTCGGAGGTCGAGGTCGACGCGGCGGGGCGGGTGGCCCTCGTCCCCGCTCTGCGGGAGTTCGCGGGACTCACGAAGAACGTGATCGTGGCGGGAGTGGGAGACCACCTCGAGGTGTGGGACGCCGCGGCGTACGACGCCTACCAGGAAGAGAACGCTCCGACCATCGAGGACGCCGCCGAGGAGCTCGCCCGCAGCGGCATCCTTTAGCGCCTTGACAACGGAATACCGGCATACCCCCGTTCTGCTGGCCGAGGTCATGCAGCACCTCTCGCCACAGCCCGGCGCGATCGTCGTCGATTGCACGCTGGGCGGAGCAGGTCACGCGGCCGAGATCGCCAAGGCGATCGGGCCGTCGGGCGTCCTCGTCGGCATCGACCAGGACGCGGCCGCTCTCGAAGCAGCCGAGAACACACTACGCCTCGGCCAGCAGACGATCTTGCTCAAGGGGAACTTCGGGGATCTCGACCGGCTGCTCGCCGAGGCTGCGCGTTCCGTTCGCGAACGGCTTCCTGTTCGATCTCGGCGTCAGCTCCCCGCAGCTCGACTCCGCGGACCGCGGATTCTCGTACCGCGCCGACGCGCCGCTCGACATGAGGATGGACCCAACCGCGGGCGGTATCACAGCCGCAGACGTCGTCGATTCGTACCAGGAGAAGGACCTCGCCCGCGTCATCCGGGAGTATGGGGAAGAACGGTGGGCCCAGCGCATCGCAGCCTTCATCGTAGCCGCGCGGGCCCGCCGCCCCATCTCCACGACCTCCGAGCTCGTCGACATCGTGAAGGCCGCCGTCCCCGCGGCCGCCCGGAAGGGCGGGCCGCACCCGGCGCGGCGCACGTTCCAAGCGCTGCGGATCGAGGTCAACCACGAGCTCGCCTCGCTGGAACGCGGTTTGGATGCCGCGGTCCGGTGGCTGGCGCCCGGCGGGCGCGTCGTCGTGATCGCGTACCACTCGCTCGAGGACAGGATCGTGAAGACGACCTTCGTCGAGCACGCGCGCACCTGCACGTGCCCGCCCGACCTGCCCGTCTGCTCGTGCGGGGCACAGCCGGTACTCCGAGTGCTCACCCGTAGGCCGGTGACGCCCACGGCCGAAGAGGTGGAGCGTAACCCGCGCGCTCGCAGCGCCAAGCTGCGGGCCGCGGAGAAGCTGTAGGAAGGACCGCGACGCCGGCGACGGCGGCGCGGACGACGAGAGAGGGGGCGGGACGAGATGGGTCTGCCGGCGCGTCGCATCGAGAGCGAGCCGCGTTCGTCGCACCGCGCCCCGCGCCTGACGCTCGTCGAGCCTCGCCCTCGCCGCGAGGCGCGTGCGGACGACCGGCGGGCCGCGAGCGCGCGCCGGCGTGCGCAGGAGGCGCGCGCGCGGACGTTGTTCGGCGTGTTCATGGTCGGCCTCATCGCGGCCGTGGCGCTCGGCGGTGCCCGGGTCACGCTCATCCAGCAAGCCGCGCAGGCCAGCATCTCGGGATCGAAGCTCCAGGCCCAGATCGCGCAGGCGCGCACCCTGGCGGATCAGCTCGAGGTCGACAAGAGCGCCCTCTCGGCACCGTCGCGCATCGCGCAGATCGCGTCGACGCAGATGGGCATGGGCGCACCTCTCTCGGTGCGCTACATCACGCTCGCCACCGCGGGTCGGACGTCCCTCGGGAACACCGCGGGCCATGCGGTCGCCGCGGCGGCCCCAACCGGTGCCTCGGCCGTCGTTTCGGCGGTGATGGATCTGTCGGCGGGCGAGGCGCAGTCGCTCCTGGTCGGAGATCTCGGTCTCGCGGGATCCCGGTAGCCGATGTCCCGCGCCGCCGGACACGGGAAGGGCGCGGACAGGGAGCGCCGCCGCCGTTCGTTCGAGCTGCGCCTAACGGTCATCTTCGTGTTCATGGGCGCTTTGCTGGTCGCGATCGCCACGCGACTGGTGTTCGTCCAGGTCGTGGAGGCGCGCGAGCTGTCGGCGAAGGCCGAGAAGCAGCGTCTGCACGAGATGGTGCTGCCTGCGCGGAGGGGCTCGATCTTCGATCGCGAGGGCCAGCCCTTGGCCGTCACGACCGACGCGAAGACGGTCTACGCGGTCCCGACCCAGGTCAAGGACGCCACCGCGACGGCTCGAGTGATCGCGCGGGTCATCGGCGGGAGCGAGACGGATTATCTCGCGAGGCTCCACCACCACGGGTCCTTCGTCTACATCGCGCGCCAGCTCGATCTCGCGCACGCGGACGCTCTCGAGAAGCTCGACCTCGCGGGCATCGGCTTCCTCGACGACTCGCGGCGCACCTATCCGGGCGGGAACCTGGCCGCGCAGGTGCTCGGCTTCGTCGGCGTCGACGGCACCGGGCTCGCGGGCATCGAGGAGGAGTACGACTCGGTGCTCGCGGGGAAGCCCGGACGTCTGGTCGCGGAGAGGGACCCCCAGGGGAACCTGATCCCTGGCGGCATCGTGGCGGCCCAGAACGCGGTCGACGGGCAGGACGTCTACCTCACGATCGACAAGGACGTCCAGTACCAGGCGCAGCTCGACCTGGCGGCCGCGGTGAAGAAGTTCGGCGCGAGGGGCGGATCCGTGCTCGTCATGGACCCGCGTGACGGGAGCATCCTGGCGATCGCGTCCACGCCGTACTTCGACCCCAACCAGTTCGCGACGGCGAGCCAGGACGCCATGCGCAACAAGGCGATCACGGACACGTACGAACCCGGATCGACGATCAAGTCGTTCACCGCCGCGGCGTCGATCGACACCTCGCTGTTCACGCCCGAGAGCATGTTCCGCCTGCCGCCGACCCTCACGGTGGGCGGCAGGGTCATCCACGACGCGGAGACACGGGGCACGGTCGACTGGTCTCTGGCGCAGATCGTGACCGAGTCGAGCAACATCGGAGCCGTCAAGGTCGGGGAGGCGCTCGGCAAGTCGCGGATCCTCGAGTACTTCTCGCGTTTCGGGCTCGGGCAGCGCACGGGCGTCGACTTCCCCGGGGAGGCCTCCGGGTACCTGCCTCCGGCGGCGGCGTGGTCGCCGTCGACGATGGGCAACGTGCCGTTCGGCCAGGGACTCTCGGTGACGCCGCTGCAGCTCGCACGCGGCCTGTCCGCGATCGCGAACGGCGGCACGCTCGTGGTCCCGCACTTCCTGTACCGCCAGGGGTCCGTCCCGGCGACGTTCCCGCCGAGCGCCACGCGGATCATCTCGAAGGAGACGGCGAAGGCCACGACCGCGATGCTCACCGACGTCGTGAAGTACGGCACCGGCACCGCGGCGGCCGTTCCCGGCTACCAGGTCGCCGGCAAGACGGGGACGGCCCAGAAGCCGAATCCCAAAGGCGGCGGCTACCTGAAGGGCGTCTACGTCTCGTCGTTCGCGGGCTTCCTCCCGGCCGGGGACCCGCAGCTGCTGATCGTCGTCACCATCGACTCGCCGAAGAGCGGCATGTTCGGCGGCACGGTCGCGGCGCCCACGTTCTCGAAACTGGCGCAGTTCTGCATCGCGCATCTCCGGATCCCGCCGGCGCCTCTCGTCGCGGCCCCCGACGCACGGACCGCGACGACGAGCGCTTCGTCCGGTAACAGGAAGGTAGCGACGGCCCGGAGGTCCCAAGGGGCCTCGGCCCCGATGCTAGAATCGAGCAGTTCCGTCCGGTGAGGGAACGTGGAGCAACTGAACCTTTCCGAGCTGCTGAAAGACGTGCCGGTGAGTGATCCCGCAGGGCTCACCACCGCCGTGACAGGCATCGCCTACCGCTCCGACAAGGTGCGCGCGGGCGATGCCTTCTTCTGTGTCGCGGGTTCGCGCACGACGGTCACGACTTCGCCGCCGACGCCGAGTCGCGCGGCGCGGCGGTCATCGTCGGGACACGCAGGATCCCCGGCGTGCGCGTGCCGCAGGTCGTGGTGGACGACACGAGGACGGCGCTGGCTCTGGCGTCTTCGCGTCTCTTCGGCATGCCGTCCGAGCGGCTCTCGGTCGTCGGCATCACCGGGACGAACGGCAAGACGACGACGACGTACCTGCTCGACGCCATCTTCCGCGCGGCCGGCAGGAAGACCGGGCGTGATCGGCACGATCGGCGACGCGCATCGGCGACGTGGTGGTGCCGGCATCTCGGACGACGCCCGAGTCGCGCGACCTGCAGGAGCTGCTCGCACGCATGGTCTCGGAGGGCGTGCAGGCCGTGTCGATGGAGGTCTCGTCCCACGCGATCGACCTGCACCGCGTGGACGGCGTGCGCGTTCGCCGTCGCCGCTTTCACGAACCTGAGCCAGGACCACCTCGACTACCACACGACGCTCGAGGAGTACTTCGCCGTGAAGGCGACGTCTGTTCGAGGGCCTGACGCCGGACCGGCGGGTCATCAACGTGGATGACGAGTACGGTCGTCGCCTCGCCGAATGCGCGGAGGCGTCCTGGACGGTTGGCCGCGGGGCGGGGGCGGCCGTGCGCGCCCTCGACGTCCGGCCGGCCGCCGACTCGAGCGTCTTCACTCTGGCGACGGCCGGCGGCGCGCGGAGCATGCGCCTGCCGTTGGCGGGCGACTACAACGTGAGCAACGCCGCGATCGCGGCCGCCTGTGCACTGGCGCTGGGTATCGGTCTAGACGAGGTGGCCGGCGGCCTTGAGAGCGTGCCGCCGGTGCCGGGCCGGCTCGAGCGCATCGAGGAGGGCCAGCCGTTCGCGGTCATCGTGGACTACGCGCACACGCCGGACGGCCTCGCGAAGGCGATCTCGGCGGTGCGCGCCGTGACGCCCGGTCGCGTGATCACCGTGTTCGGCTGCGGCGGAGATCGCGATCGCGGAGAAGCGGCCGCTCATGGGCGGTGTGGCGGGGCGGCTGTCCGACGTCGCCGTGGTGACGAGCGACAACCCCCGCGGCGAGGATCCCGTCGGGATCATCCTCCAGGTGGAGGACGGTATGGCGGACACCGCCGCGGAACGGGTCGTCGAGGTGGACCGTGCCAGCGCGATCGCCATCGCACTCCGCATGGCCCGGGCGGGCGACACGGTGCTCATCGCGGGAAAGGGACACGAGGACTACCAGATCTTCGCCGATCGTACGATCCATTTCGACGACCGCGAGGTCGCGCGAGAGGAGCTGCGCCGCACATGGTGACGATGTCGGCCGGGAGGCTCGCCGAGCTGGTGGAGGGGTCCGTCGTGTACGGCTCGGCGGACACGATGTTCTCCGGTCTCGCCATCGATTCGCGCGAGGTGGCGCAGGGGTTCGCGTTCGTCGCGTTCCCCGGTGATCACGCGGACGGGACGTCGTTCGTGCCGGCGGCCGTGCGGGCCGGCGCTCGGGTGTGTGTCGTGACGCGGTGGGACGACGAGCTGGCGGCGACGGTCGACGGCGCGCAGGTGGCCGTGGTCCTCACGGAGGATGCGGCCGAGGCCGTGCGCCGGATCGCCACGCACCACCGCGCGCGGCTCCGATGCCCCGTCGTCGCGATCACCGGTTCCACCGGCAAGACCACCACGAAGGACTTCCTCGCCTCGGCGCTGTCGACGACGATGCGCGTGGTCGCGACCTCGGGCAACCGCAACAACGAGCTCGGCGTGCCGCTGACCGTGCTGGAGGCCGACGCGGACACCGAGGTGCTCGTCGTCGAGATGGGGATGCGCGGGACGGGGCAGATCGAGGCGCTGTGCGCCATCGCGCGGCCCGACGGCGGGACTCGTGACGAACATCGGGGAGACGCACATTGGAGCTGCTCGGCTCGCAGGCCGCGATCGTCGACGCCAAGGCCGAGCTGGTCGAGTGCGTGCCGGCCGACGGCGCCGTGTTCCTCAACGGGGACGACGCCATGTCCCGCTTGCTCGAAGGCGCGGAGCCACGCTCCCGTCACCTGGTATGGCTTGGCGGCGGACGCGGACATACGCGCCACCGACATCGAAGTCGACGAGATCGGGCGCCCCACGCTCACGCTCGTGACCCGCGAGGACGAAGTGCGCGTGAAGCTGCCCGTGCCGGGCCGGCACAACGCGTACACCGCCGCCGCCGCGACGGCCGTGGCGCGCCACCTGGGCGTTCCCCTGGCCAAGATCGGGGAGGGCCTCGCGGCGGCCAAGACGACGGACATGCGGATGGAGGTCTTCACCGCGGCGAACGGCATCACCGTGGTGAACGACGCGTACAACGCGAATCGCCGACCTCGATGCGCGCGGCCGTTTCGACGCTGTGCGACATGCGGACGTCGGGGTTGCGTGTCGCCGTGCTCGGCGACATGGCCGAGTTGGGATCGCTCAGCGATCTGGCGCACTTCCGTCTCGGCGAGCACGTCGCGCGAACGGGCATCGACGTCCTCGTGACGGTCGGCGAGCGTGCTCGGCGCATCGCCGAGGGGGCTCGCGCCGGGGGGATGGCGCCGTCGTCGATCCGCGAGTGCGCGAGCGCCGATGAGGCGTCGGAGGTGCTCGACGACGTGCTCGCGGCGAACGACATCGTACTGGTGAAGGCGTCGCGCGTCATGAACCTCGAGCGCGTCGTGGAAGGGATCCTGCGACCACATGTCTAGTCTCTCGCTGCTGCTGCAGATCGGCCGCTATCCGAGCTATCAGGTCTTCCTGGTGGCCGTCATGTCGGTCGTCGCCTCAGCGCTCCTGTTCCCGCTGTGGATCCGGCTCGTGAGGTTCCGCAACATCGGACAGCAGATCCGGGCGGACGGCCCGCAGGGCCACCTCATCAAGCAGGGTACGCCCACGATGGGCGGCGTGCTCATCGTCATGGTCGTGGCCGCGGTCTTCCTGCTGGTCGGAGGCGGTGACCGGGCGAGCCTGCTCGCTTTGGGAGCGATGCTGGCGTGCGGGCTCCTGGGCTTCGTCGACGACTACGCGAAGGTCATCAAGGAGCGCTCGCTCGGACTGACCGCGCACATGAAGATCATCTGGCAGGCCCTGATCTCACTCGGGGTCGGCCTGCTCGCGGTGAACTGGGCGGGCGTGTCGCCCGTGGTCGCGGTGCCGCTCTCCGGCCGTTCGCTCGACCTGGGCGCGCTCGTCTCGGTGGTCCAGATCGGCGCGACGCGGATCCAGATCCCCTGGTTGTACCTTGCGCTCGTGTTCGTGATGGTCATCGGCACGAGCAACACGGTGAACCTGAGCGACGGGCTCGACGGCCTTGCCGCCGGCACCGTGATGATCGTCGTCTTCGCGCTCGCGGCCATCGCCTATCGCCAGAACCACCTGCAGGTCTCGCTCCTCGGCGCGGCCGTGGCCGGCGCCTGCCTGGGCTTCCTCTGGTACAACGCGTACCCCGCGGACATCTTCATGGGCGACACCGGGTCCCTCGGCCTCGGCGCGCTCATCGCCACCTTGGCCATCGTCACGAAGAGCGAGCTGTTGTTGCCGCTCATCGGCGGCATCTACGTGATCGAGGGACTGTCGGTCATCCTCCAGGTGGCTTCCTTCAAGCTGACGGGGAAGCGGATCTTCCGGATGGCTCCGATCCACCACCACTTCGAGATGAAGGGGTGGAGTGAGACCAAGATCATGGTCCGATTCTGGATCGTGACGGCCATCTTCGCGGGCGCCGGCTTCGCCCTCTACTTCACGTCGAGCCTGAAGGTGCGCTGATGCGGCCGGCTCCGCGACGCATCGCGGTCCTGGGCCTGGGGCGCACGGGGGAGGCGGTCGTGAGATGGGCCCTGTCGCGCCGCGACGCCGGCGAGGACGTCGCGGTGTCCGCCTTCGCCGAGCAGGAGACCGAGGCGCTCGCGGCCTCGGCCGAGGAGCTGCGCGACGCGGGAGCGCACGTCTCGCTCGGCGTGCGCGAGCTGCCGCCGGAGCGCTTCGACATCGTCGTGGCGAGCCCCGGGATCGCGCCGCACCGGCCGATCATGCGCTCCGCGGCCGCCCTCGGCGTGCCGCTCGATCTCGGAGCTCGAACTCGCGTACCGGATGTCGGTGACGCCGTTCGTCGCGGTCACGGGGACGAACGGGAAGACGACGACGACGGCACTCGTCGCGCACCTGCTCGCCCGCTCCGGCATCGTGGCGCGCGCGGTGGGCAACATCGGATCGCCCGCGATCTCGGTGGTGGACTCGGCGGGCCCGGCGGACGTGCTCGTGGCCGAGTGCTCCTCGTATCCAGCTGGCCCTGACCGGCGCGTTCCATCCGCGCGTCGCGGTGCTGCTGAACATCACGCCGGATCATGTCGACTGGCACGGATCGATCGAAGCGTATGCCGCCGACAAGGCGCGTATCTTCGCCAACCTCACGGCCGGCGATACCGCGGTCGTGGACGTGGACGACCCGGGAGCGGCCGCGCTGGTGCCCCAGGCGGTGGCGGGCGGGGCGACGCTCGTGCGAGTGAGCCGTCGCGAAGTGCCCGAAGGCGGAGCGGGGCTCGATGGCGCGGAGCTCGTGGTCTCGCACGCGGGACACGCCCGCACGCTCCTCGCCCTCGACGAGCTGCGCATCCGGGGAGATCACAACGTGAGCAACGCACTCGCGGCGGCGGCCGCGGCGATCGCGGCCGGAGCCGATCCTCGGGCCGTCGCGGCCGGGCTGCGGACGTTCGAGCCGATCGAGCACCGGTTGGAGCCTGTCGGTGTGGTGCGCGGTGTCACCTACGTGAACGATTCCAAAGCCACCAACCCCGAGGCCGTGCTGGGCGCGCTCAGCGCGTTCGAGGGACGTCGGATCATCGTCCTTCTCGGCGGACGCGGGAAGGGGACGGACCTGGCGCCGCTCGCCCGTGCCTGTCGCGAGAGATGTGAGCTCGCGGTGCTCTTCGGCGAGTCACGCCCCACACTCGCGGCCGCGTTCGACGAGGCCGGCGCCCGATACCGCGAGGCGCCCACCATGCACGACGCGGTCGAGGTCGCGGAGGCGGAGGCGCGTCCCGGCGACGTCGTGCTGCTGTCGCCCGCGTGCGCGAGCTTCGACGAGTTCGTCGACTTCGAGGACCGTGGCCGCGCCTTCAAGGAGATCGTCGCGGCCCGAGGAGGGGAGCGGTGAGCGATCGCGGCTCCACGAACGAGGCCTCCGTCGCGGGACCGCGCTACGCGCTGTTGGGAGCGACGTTGTTCCTCGCCCTCGGCGGGCTTGTGATGATCTTCTCCGCGTCTTCCGCTTCCGACCTGCTGACCTCGGGCGACAGCTTCCTCCACCTGAAGAAGCAGGCCGTCTTCCTCCTGGTCGGGCTCGTCGCGTTGCTGCTGTGCTCGCGGCTCCCGACGCGGTTCGTGCGACGGCTGGGATGGGGCGTCCTGCTCGGGAGCGACGCGCTCCTCGTGGTCGTGTGGGTGATGGGCGTCGCGAGGTGGGGTGCCACGCGCTGGATCGACCTCGGGTTCACGACCATCCAGCCCTCGGAGTTCGCGAAACTGGGATGCGTGCTCGTCGTGGCCGACATCCTTGCGGACCGAGAACGCCGTCCGCGTCCGTGGAAGTCCGACATCTGGCGGATATTGCTCGCCGTCGGCATCCCGTTCGCGCTCGTGATCATCGAGCCCGACATGGGGACCGCCATGTCGATCCTGCTGGCGGTGTTCTTCGTGATCCTCGTCGGCGGACTGCCGTGGCGCTGGATCGTCGGCACCTTGGCAGGCCTCGCGGTCGGTGTCCCGGCGCTCATCGTCGTCCAAGCGTACCGGGCGTCACGGTTCCTCAGCTTCCTCAACCCGGGCGCGGATCCGCAGGGCAAGGGCTACCAGATCCTGCAGGCGCAGTACGCGTTCGGCTCGGGTGGCCTGTTCGGCCTCGGACTCGGCATGTCGCGCCAGAAATACTTCTACCTGCCGGCCGCGCACACGGACTTCATCTTCGCGATCATCGGCGAGGAGCTCGGCCTGCTCGGGACGGTGGCCGTGATCGTGGCGTTCGGCGTGCTGTGCTGGGCGGGCGTGCGGCTCGCGCTGTCGTCCAAAGACCCCTTCGCCCGGCTCGCCGCGGGCGGGCTGACGATCATGATCGTGACGCAGGCCGTCATCAACATGGCGTCGGTCACCGGTCTGATGCCGGTAACGGGCATACCATTGCCGTTCGTGAGCTACGGCGGATCCTCGATGCTCTTCACCATGGGATGCATCGGGCTTATCCTTGCGATGACGAGCGGACGCGACCGGGCCTATGCCCGCCAGCGTCCGCCTGCGCTAGATACGGAAGGGAGCGGGATTGCGCGTTCTGGTGAGCGGAGGGGGGACGGCCGGCCACATCTATCCGGCATTGACGGTGGCCGAGCACGTGTCCGCCGAGGAGCATAACGAGGTCGCGTTCGTCGGAGCGCCCGACAGCCTCGAAGCCCGTCTCGTCGAAGAGGCGGGCATCGATTTCATCGCCGTCAAGGCGAAGGGCTGGGACCGGGCTCATCCGATCACGCTCGTGACCGCATCGGCGCGCTCGTTCGCGTCGTTCTTCCGTTGCTTGAGACTCCTGCGCGACCGCTGCACCGACGTCGTCGTCGGCTTCGGCGGCTACGTCTCTCTGCCGCTCGGGCTGGCCGCCGCCTTCGGCGGCATACCGCTCGTGCTGCACGAGCAGAACGCCATTCCCGGGGTCGTCAACCGCGTCCTGTCGCGATGGGCGAAGACCGTCTGTGTGACCTACCAGGAGTCGATCGGGCTCCTGGCGCACCCGGAGCGCGCCGTCGTCACTGGGGACCCGGTGCGGCCGATCGTGCTGCGGGCCGACGCCGCCCGCGCGAGGGAGGCGTATGCCGTCGGAGAGGATGAGCCGTTGCTCCTCGTGTTCGGCGGCAGCCGCGGCGCCCGCCACATCAACGAAGCGGTGGTCGGCCTCTTCGACCGGCTGGAGGCCGTCGGTGCACAGGTGATCCACGTCGCCGGACGCGCCGAGGCGGACGCCGTCCGCGACGCCGTGAGCAAGGCCGGCGCGGGCCGGATCCCCGGCTGGTGGCGCGTCTGCGACTACGCCGACGACATGGGCGACCTGATGGCCGCCGCCGACGTCGTCGTCTGTCGAGCGGGAGCGACCACGATCGCGGAACTGACCGCGCTCGGCAAGCCGTCGGTGCTCGTCCCGTATCCCTACGCGACCGACGACCACCAGCACCACAACGCCATGCCGCTCGTGCTCGCGGGCGCCGCGACTCTGGTGGCCGACGCCGAGTTGGACGCGGCGTCGTTCGGCGACGAGGTCGTCTCGCTGCTCACCGACCACGTGAAGCGCGATGCCATGAGCGCGGCCTCCGCGCGGCTGGGGCGGCCCATGGCCGCGCGCGCGGTAGCGGACGCGGCCGCCGAAGCCGCGGCCGCCTCGCCGTGGCGGTTCCGCGTCGCACGCACGCGCGTGCCGGGCCGCGAGGCCGGTCGCGGCCTGCACGGGAGCGAGCCCGTCGACGTCGCCGGCTCCGGCGACGAAGAGAGCGGTACCACCACGTCCGCGGAGGTGCCGCGGTGAGCGGGACGTACGCGCACTTCATCGGCGTCGGCGGAGCGGGCATGAGTGGGCTCGCGCGCGTGCTCCACGAGCGCGGCGTCGCCGTCACGGGCTCCGACCTGCGCATGTCGCCGTACGCGGCCGCGCTGCGCGACGCGGGGGTCCCGGTCTTCATCGGCCACGATGCCGCCCATCTCGGGGATCCCGAGATCGTGGTCGTGTCGAGCGCGATCCCGGCGTCGAACCCGGAGCTCGCGGAGGCCGTGCGTCGCGGCATCACCGTGTGGCCGCGCGCGCGCATGCTCGCCGCGCTGGCGGGCGACGCACGGACCGTGGCCGTGGCGGGCACGCACGGCAAGACGTCGACCAGCTCGATGATGGCCGCCGCGCTGCTCGCCGTCGGGAGCGATCCGACGTTCCTGATCGGGGGCGAGCTGAACGACGTCGGCAGCAATGCCCGATGCGGGACGGGGCCCTACTACGTCGTCGAGGCCGACGAGTCGGACGGGTCGTTCCTCGAACTGGCCCCCTACTGCGCGATCGTCACGAACGTGGAGGCGGACCACCTCGACCACTACGGCTCCATCGACGAGATCGTGTCGACGTTCGCCGAATTCCTCGGGCGCGTCAGCCCCGAGGGGGTCGCGGTCGTATGCGCGGACGACGCGCGACTGATGAGCATCGCCGGCTCGTGTCGCGGGCGCGTCGTGACATACGGGAGGTCGGACGGCGCGGACGTTCGTCTGGTCGACTACGCGCAGAGCGGCCGCGACGGCGCCTTCACGGTCGAGTTCGCGGACGGGACGCGCGTGGTCTCCTCGCTGCGCACCCCGGGAGCGCACATGGCGCTGAACGCGACCGCGGTGCTCGCGGCGTGCCGCGCGCTCGGATCGGACGCCGAGGCGGCGGCGGTCGGGATCGCGGCGTTCGGGGGCGTGAAGCGGCGTTTCGAGGCGGTCGGCGCGGCCGCCGGCGTGAACGTGGTCGACGATTACGCGCACCACCCGACCGAGGTGCGGGCGACATTGGCGGCCGCGAAGGACGTGTCCGAAGGCGACGTGTGGGTGGTCTTCCAGCCGCACCGCTACAGCCGCACCGCGGCTCTCGGCGCCGACTTCGGGTCGGTGTTCGACGACGCCGACGGCGTCGTGCTGATGGACGTCTACAGCGCGGGCGAAGCGCCGATCCCCGGGGTGTCGGGGCACACGCTCGTCGACTCGATCCTGGCGCACGACCCGCGCGCCGCTCTGGCGTACTTCCCTCACCGGGCCGACATCGCCGCCTACGTCGCGTCGCGGGCGACGCCCGGCGACCTCATCCTCACGATGGGCGCGGGTGACGTCACGACGGTCGGGCCGGAGCTGCTGCGCGAGCTGAGGGCCGTCGCGGAGGGGTCGCCGTCGTGAACGCTCCTTCGACAGACGCGCACGGGTGGACACGGTGAGCTCCAGGACGGCGGCCGACCGGCTGCGCGGAGCGCTCTCTTCGCCGGTGCGGACCGGTGAACCGATGGCGCGCCACACCACCTGGGGGATCGGCGGCCCGGCCGACCTGCTCTGCGTGCTCGATACCGTGCACGACGTCAAGCTCGCGGTGCAGGTGCTGTCGGAGGAGGACGTGCCGTGGGTCGTCGTGGGCAAGGGCAGCAACCTGCTCGTGTCCGACGGCGGCTACCCCGGCGCCGTGCTCCTTCTGGGGCGCGAGTTCAGGCGCCACACGTTCGAGAACGGGACGATGCGCGCGGGGGCGGCCACGGTGCTGGCCCACATCGTGCAGGACGCCTTCAGCACCGGCGTCTCCGGCCTGGCGTGGGCCGTCGGCATCCCGGGGACGCTCGGTGGCGCCCTCGCCATGAACGCGGGCACGAGCGAAGGATGCGTCGGCACGATCGTGGAGACCGTCACACTCTTCTCACCGGGAAGCGGCCTCACCCTGGTGCACGGCCGGGACGTGGCGTGGGAGTACCGGCGCAGCGGTCTCGCGGGCCGCGGTATCATCCTCGAGGCGACGCTGAAGGTCGGTCACGGAGACCCGGTCCGGACCAGACTCGAGATGGAGCGCGCCTTGAAGGTGCGCAAGAGCACGCAGCCCGTGAGCGCTCGGAGCGCCGGGAGCGTGTTCACGAACCCGCCCGGCGATCACGCCGGACGTCTGATCGAGGCCGCCGGGCTGAAGGGCGAGCGAGTCGGTGGCGCGCGGGTGTCGCCGATGCACGCGAACTTCATCGTGAACGAAGGTGGCGCGACCGCGACCGACGTCGTGTCGCTGATGCGGAAGATCCAGACGACCGTGAGGAACGAATACGGTGTCGAGCTCCGACCGGAGATCAGGTTCCTCGGGACCTTCGAAGAAGCGTAGGAGCGTCGACCTGACGGCCGCTCCACGCAGCCGTTCGGCGCGCACCGTCCGGCGATCGCCCGCGCCCGCGGGCGCGGGTGAGAAGCCGAGCGCATCGCAGGTGCGCGCCGCGCAGATCAAGGCGCAGCGCGAGGCCCGGGCGCGCTCGAGGCGGCGTGCCTCGCGCGTGCGCGCGGTGCTCGCGGCGGCGGCGTTACTGCTCGTCATCGTCGCCTGCGTGCTGCTCTACGAGTCGCCGCTCTTCGCCGTCGAGCGTGTCGAGGTCGTCGGTGTGAGTCACGTCACCACGCAGCACGTCCTTCAGCTCGCGGACGTGCCGAAGAACGCGACCCTCCTGCGGTTCCCGGGCAGCCAGGTGGCGGCGCGCGTCGAGACGGATCCATGGGTCGCGTCGGTCGTCGTGTCCCGCGTGTTCCCGAACGGCATGCGCATCAGGGTCACCGAGCGGGTGCCGGCGGCGGTGGTCGTCGTCGCGCCGGCGTCGTTGTGGCTCATCGACGGGAACGGGTTCGTGATCGCGAGCGCGTCGGTGACCGCGACCGCTTCACTGCCGGCCGTCGAGGACGTGCCCGGCCTCGACCTCGCTCCCGGACGCAGGACCGTGTCCGAGCCGCTGCTGAACGCGCTCAAGGTCCTCACCGGCATCACGCCTCGATTGCGGGGGATGGTCGTGTCGGTCTCGGCGCCGACCATCGACGGTACGACACTCCTGACCAGGAGCCACGTCGAGATCGTGTTCGGCGAGGCCGTCGACCTCGCGACCAAGGACCAGCTCGCGCAGACCATACTCGCGCAGCAGAGCGGCAGGGTCGTCTCGATCGACGTGCGGTCCACCGGTTCGCCCACGTGGCGGGGCATCCCGTAGGGCGGAGGAGGAACGCCGCAGGCCGTTCGCGACCTGGGATGCTTTGGGTCCGCACGACTTCATCGAAAACAGCTCTTGCGCCGGCATAACCTTTATGCAAAGATTGAGCGTTATGTCCCGTATGTAACCCTGAAGTCAAACCTTAAGGTTCTTCTGGTCGTGGGCACGCAGAGCTGCGGGGAGGAGCGCTCGATGCTGGAGACAGGTGCGAACTACCTGGCGGTCATCAAGGTCCTTGGTGTCGGCGGTGGCGGGTCGAATGCCGTCAACCGCATGATCGAGGCAGGCGTCAAGGGCGTGGAGTTCATCGCCGTCAACACCGACGCGCAGGCGTTGCTGATGTCCGACGCGGACTACAAGGTGCACATCGGCGTCGGCTTGACCAAGGGACTCGGCGCCGGCGCGGATCCGGACGTCGGACTGCAGGCCGCGGAGGAGTCGCGCGCCGAGATCAAGGAAGCGTTGCAAGGCGCGGACATGGTGTTCATCACCGCGGGCGAGGGCGGCGGGACGGGCACGGGAGCCGCGCCGGTCATCGCGCAGATCGCCAAGGAGGAGATCGGGGCGCTCACCGTCGGTGTGGTGACGCGGCCGTTCACGTTCGAGGGGCGGAAGCGCGCGCTGCAGGCCGAAGAGGGCATCAAGCGGCTTCGTGAGCACGTGGACACCCTCATCATCATCCCCAACGACCGCCTGCTGGAGGTCGCGGAGAAGAAGACGTCGATACTGGACGCGTTCCGGATCGCGGACGATGTCCTGCGCCAGGGCACCCAGGGGATCACCGATCTGATCACCGTGCCCGGGCTGATCAACCTGGACTTCGCGGACGTGCGCACCATCATGCAGGACGCCGGGTCGGCGCTGATGGGCATCGGCGTCGCCACGGGCGACAACCGTGCGCACGAAGCCGCCAAGGCGGCGATCTCCAGTCCGCTCCTCGAGTCCTCGATCGAGGGCGCGCAGGGCGTGCTGCTGTCCATCTCGGGAGGCAGCGACCTCGGGCTGTTCGAGGTCAACGAGGCGGCGGAGGTCGTCGCCGCGGCCGCACACCCCGATGCCAACATCATCTTCGGAAGCGTCATCGACGACTCGATGATGGATTCGATCCGCGTCACCGTGATCGCGACGGGCTTCGATGGCCGGCGGCGTCAGGCGGCGCTCGCGCTCGAGGGTGAAGAGGAGCAGGCACTGCCCACTCCCGCGAACGTGCCCACGTTCGAGCCGATCACCGAAGAGGACCTGGACATCCCCGCGTTCCTCAGGCGGCGCGGGTAGGAAGAGCAGCTCGACAGAGCGACCGCTCCGCCCGGTCGGAACCGGGCGACGGATACGCGGCCGGGTGACGAGGCTCAGGGCCTCGTCACCCGGCCGCGGTGCGTGCGGCCTCGGTCAGGAAGAGGGCTCCTCGACCGAGGAGCCCTCTTCGTCGCGAGAGTCCGGCCGTTCACTCGGCCGGCGTGTCGTCCTCTCCCGACGGAGCTTCGGGAGGTTCCGTCTCGCTCGCGGGCGGCTCTTCCGGCGTGTGCTCGCCTTCGGGCTCGCCGGGCTCCGTCGGAGCGACGGGCGGGGCCGGCGGGACCGGGGGCATCGGCGGGATGGGGGGCTCCGGCATGGGCGGCGGAGGCGGGACCGGCGCGGACCCCGGAGGCGCGGGTGGTGCCGGCGGGGCGGTCGCGTAGGCGGTAGGCCCGGGCGGCGGCCCCATCGTGCCTCGCTTCACCTTTCGGTAGACGGTGAAGTAGTAGACCAGGCCGACGACGTCACCGAAGAACCAGATGACGATGCCCACCGCGAGCAGGACAACCCAGAGCGTCTTGCTGCTCCCGCTGCTGCCGGGGAACTCGTGCTCCTGTCTGTTCGCGGCGTCGATCAGCATCCAGATGTCCAGGATCCAGAGGGCCAGCCCGACGAGTCCCACGATCCCCAAGCAGCAGAGATACGCGAAGCCGAGGCCCGCTCCCGCGGTGCGGTAGGGCGCGGTCGGGTAGTTCTGGGCAAGCGCGGGCGCCGCGACGGCGAAGACCGCGACGAATGCCGAGAACCCGAGCGAGAGCTTCTGTGACCGATCCATGGAATCACCTCCTCCTGGATCGTCGCGTGCCCTTTCGGGCCGGACAGCGGCCCGGATCGCCGCCGTTCGGTTACGCTTCTCGACATCAGTGTGCCCAAATCGCGCCTGCGGGCCATCGGCCCGGCGGGCCACGAGCGAGGCGGCGTCGAATGGGTGACATCTCCCTCGCGAGGACGACGGTCTGCGGAGTGACCTTCCTCACCGATCCCGAGCTGGCGGCCGAGCATGGCATCGTGGTGGCGTTCAGCGAGCGCACCGGAGGCAGGAGCCTGGAGCCGTACGCGTCCCTCGATCTCGCGGTCCACGTCGGCGATGCTGCCGCGATCGTCGACGAGAACCGCTCGACGCTGCTCGCCGCGCTGGGACTGGAGCGTCTCCGCGCCCGCCTGACGACGGCGGAGCAGGTCCACGGTTCGGCTGTTCGGGAGGTGTCCGGGGCGTCGGTGGGGATGGGCGCGTTCGCGCGACCCGGGTCGCCACCGCCGATCCCGGCGGCGGACGCGATCCTCACCGGCGAACGGGACGTCCCGCTCCTGCTGTGCTATGCCGACTGTGTCCCCGTCGTGCTCGTGGCTCGCGGGCCGGCGCCGACGGTCGGCGTGGTCCACGCCGGCTGGCGGGGCGCGTTCGCCCGGTTGCCGGGCAAGGCCGCGTCGCGTGTCGCGGCGGCGGCCGGTTGCGCTCCGTCCGACCTGCTCGCCTACATCGGTCCGCACATCGGCGGCTGTTGCTACGAGGTCGACGACACGCTCATGTCGCAATTCGTTAACACCTTTGGTAGCATCGTCTCGGCCCGGGGCCGTCTGGACTTGGGCGCCGTGGTTTCGACGAGTCTGAGCGAGGTCGGCGTGCCCATCTCCTCGCAGCTCGACAGCGGATCGTGTACCGCCGAGCTGACCGATCGATTCTTCTCGTACCGCGCCGAAGGCCGGATCACCGGCCGCCATGGCGCGCTGGCGTGCATCCTGACGGCGGTCCGATGAATCGGACGCTGCGTGTGGCGTCCGCCGCGATCCTGCTCGTGAGCCTCGTCATGCTGTGCGGCTGTGGACGGTCCGGCGTACAGCAGAAGCTGACCGTGACCGGCTCGACCACGGTGGAGCCGATCGCCGATGTGGCGGCGGACGACTTCCAAGCCGCCAACCCGGGGAAGCGCGTGCTCGTGGCGGGCGTGGGCTCGTCGGCCGGGATCGAGTCGGTGGCGAACGGCACGAGCGATATCGGCACGTCTTCGCGAGAGCTCGCTCCGTCGGAGAAGGACCTCGGGCTGTTCGACACGCCCATCGCCTTGGACGCGATCGCCGTGATCGTGAACCCGTCCAACCCGGTCTCGCGGATCACCGAGGCGCAGGCGGCCGCGATCTTCGAGGGCAAGCTGACGAACTGGAAGCAGCTCGGAGGACCCGACATGCCGATCGGCCTCGTGAATCGGGACGAGTCGTCCGGCACCCGGCAGGCCTTCTCGACGATCGTGCTGAACGGCGCGGACTTCGATCCTTCGGCCGCCGTCCTGCCGGGCACCGGGCAGGTTCGCGCAGTGGTCGCCGAGAGCGCCGAGGCCGTCGGCTACATCTCGCTCGGGTTCGTCGATAAGACCGTGAAGGCGCTCGCCATCAACGGCATCGTGCCGACCGAGGCGACCGTGGCGAACCACACGTACCCGGTCTCCCGCGTGCTGCACTTCTTCACGAAAGGGCGGCCGACCGGGCTGACGGCCCAGTTCATCCGCTTCGTGCTGTCCGCCCCGATACAGGATCACGTCGTGCGCGACGCGGGGTTCCTGCCCATCGCGAAGGCGGGCAGATAGCATGGCGGAGGTGCGCAGCCAGCCGCCGGCGCCGGAGCCGGCGCGCTCGGCCGGCCTGGACGCGACGCCGCCACCCCAGGTCCCCCGAAGGCAGGGCCTTTCGACGATCACGCGTTCGACGCGCCTGAAGGAGGCGGCGCTGCGCAACCTGTTCCTGATCTGCGCGTGCGTCGCGGTCGCCGGCGTCGCGCTCATCTTCCTGTTCGTCGGGTACCAGGGCTGGCCCATCTTCGCCAAGGTCGGCATCGTGAAGTTCCTCACCGGCGGGGTCTGGTATCCGACCAAGAACCACTTCGGGATACTCACCCTCATCGTGAACTCGCTGCTCGCGATGATCGGAGCGCTCGTCCTCGGCGCGCCGCTGGCCATCGGCGCGGCGGTGTTCCTTTCGGAGGTCGCGACACCACGCGTGCGCGACCTCACGCGTCCGGCGGTGGAGCTCCTCGCCGGCATTCCTTCCGTCGTCTACGGGTTCTTCGGGCTGGTGCTGGTGCGGCCCATCGTCGCCAAGGTCTTCGGAGGTCTGGGATTCGGGCTCTTCACGGTGTGGCTGATCCTGGCGGTGATGATCGTGCCCACGATCGCGACGCTCACGGAAGACGCGCTCCGCTCGGTCCCGGACGGCATCCGTGAAGCGAGCTACGCGATGGGTGCGACGAAGTGGCAGACGATCTGGCGCGTGCTCCTGCCGGCCGCCAAGGTCGGCCTGATCGACGCCGTGATCCTCGGCATGGGCCGCGCCATCGGCGAGACGATGGCGGTCGTGATGATCGCCGGCAACGCGCCGGTCATCCCCAACGGCATCTTCAAGCCGTTCCTAACGCTCACCACGGTCATCGTCATGGACATGCCCTACGCAGCCGGAGACCACCGCACCGCGTTGTTCGGCATCGCGATCGTGCTGTTCGTCATCTCGATGGTGTTCGTGGCGTCCATACGCGTGATGTCACGCCTCGGCCGGCAGAGCGGGTAGGACATGGAATCTCGCGAGAGGATCAGCAAGCGCCTCACGAACCGGGTCGCCCTCGCCGCGATCTGGTTGGCGGCGCTGTCCACCGTGGCGGCGCTCGGAGCCATCCTCGTCTACGTGTTCGTCAATGGGTTCCGGCAGATCACCCCGGCGTTCATCTTCACGTGGCCGAGGGGCGTCAACATGGTCGGCGGCATCTGGCCGACGATCGTGTCGACGGTCTACGTGACGGCGCTCGCGATGCTGATCACGACGCCGATCGCGGTGCTCGCGGCGGTGTACCTCGCCGAGTACGCGGTGCAGGGCCGCCTCGTCCGCGTCATCCGCTTCGCCGCGGACTCGCTCGCGAGCGTCCCCTCGATCGTCATGGGCCTGTTCGGGATCGCCGCGTTCGTCGAGGGGATCGGGTTGGGGTTCTCCGTGCTGGCCGCGGCGCTGGCGCTCTCGTTCCTGCTGCTGCCCATCGTGGTCCGCACGACCGAAGAGGCCATCCGCGCTGTGCCGAAGTACATCCGCTGGGGTTCCTACGGGCTCGGCGCCTCCAAGTGGCAGACCGTGCGTCGCGTGGTGCTGCCGTCCGCGCTGCCCAGGATCACGACCGGGGTGATCCTGGCGGCCGGCCGTGCCGCGGGTGAGACCGCGGTCGTCATTTACACGATGGGCACGATGATCAACGCACCGATCCTCCCGACGGACCCGGGCCGGACGATGCCCGTCCACCTCATGTTGCTGGCGCAGGACGGCATCAACATGCCCGCGGCGTACGGCACGGCGCTCCTGCTCGTCCTCATGGTCCTCGGCTTCAACCTCACGGCGCGCTTCATCGGCAGGCGGAACAGGAGGCTGCAGGGATGAGCGACGAGCTCTCCTCGCTCCAGACATCGGACCTGACGGTCGAGACCCACGCCGACAAGTTCCATGTCGGCGCGCTCGACTTCTTCTACGGTGACTTCAACGCGCTCACGGATATCAGCGTGGGCATCAAGGAACACGCGGTCACGGCGTTCATCGGCCCGTCGGGATGCGGGAAGTCGACCTTCCTGCGCTGCCTCAACCGGATGAACGAACTCATCCCCGGTACGCGTGTCGAGGGTCGCATAACGCTCGACGGCCATGACGTCTACGCCCCGGGCGTCGACCCGGTGGACCTGCGGCGTCGCGTCGGCATGATCTTCCAGCAGCCCAACCCGTTCCCGATGTCCATCTACGACAACGTCGCCTACGGGCCGCGCCTTCACGGCGTGCGCAGGAAGGCCGAGCTCGACGGGATCGTGGAGGAGTCGCTGAAGCGCGCCAACCTGTGGAAAGAGGTGGCGGACATCCTCGACCGCGGGGGTCTCACGCTCTCCGGAGGGCAGCAGCAGCGGTTGTGCATCGCGCGCGTGCTCGCCGTCGAGCCCGAAGTGCTGCTGATGGACGAGCCGTGCTCGGCCATCGACCCGACATCGGTCCAGAAGGTCGAGGACCTGATGGCGGAGCTGAAGGACCGCATCACGATCGTGATCGTCACGCACAACATGCAGCAGGCCGCGCGGGTCTCCGACTACACCGCGTTCTTCCTGCAGGAGAAGGCGGGGGAGCCCGCGCATCTCATCGAGTTCGACCGCACCGCGACGCTGTTCACCACGCCGAAGGACCGTCGCACCGAGGACTACATCACCGGACGGTTCGGATAGGGGAGAAGCAGGTTCCGTTTTCGAGACGGTTCACATCCGTGCAACCACGGTTCAGGAACGGTGGGGTAGTATTGCGAGAACTCCGCGGAGACCGCTGACGAAGGGACGGGCGGGCCATGCGTGAAGGCTTCCGCGCTGAACTGAGAGAACTCAAGGCCGAGGTCGTCGCCATCGGGCATCGGTGCTCGGAGCAGACCCAGCAGGCCGTGGCCGCGCTCATCGAGGGAGACCTCGATCTCGCCGAGCGGATCATCGCCCAGGACGACGAGATCGACCGGCGCACGCTCGGTGTCGAGGAGCATTCCCTCGAGGTGATGGCGACGCAGTTCCCGGTCGCCCGCGACCTGCGCCTGCTGCACTCGCTCACGTACGTCGCCTGGCACTTGGAGCGCATGGGCGATCTCGCGGTGAACATCGCGAAAGCCGCCCGGCGCACGGCGGCCCGCCGTGGCCCGCAGACGCTGTACGACCTCATCCAGGCCCAGGGGAACCTCGTGCACCGGGTCCTCGACGCGTGCCTCGAGGCACTCGAGAAGAGCGATCTCGAGCTGGCGCGGAAGCTTCCCGACCTCGACGAGCCGATCGACCATCTCTACAAGCAGTTCTTCCGCGAACTCGCTCGGCTGCAGGACGAGGAGGATATCGAGTGGGCATCGTCGATGATGCTGGCCGCGCGGTATCTCGAGCGGATCGCGGACAATGCCGTGGATATCGGTGAGCGCATCGGAATACATGCTCACCGGCACGTTCGAAGGACCAACGCAGCCCCCTGTCGCCGGATAGAGGTGCGGCCACACATGAGCGCCATCGCGGAGCGCTACGGCAAGGTGCTCCGCCAGATCGCCGACGCCGCGGACCTCGCCGGCCGGGACCCATCCGACATCTCCGTCGTCGCCGTCACGAAGACGGTGGGCGTCTCGGAGATCGCCCAGGCGGTCGCGGCGGGCATGCACGACTTCGGCGAGAACCGCGCGCAGGAGTTCCTCGGCAAGCAGGCGCTCTTCCCGCACGAGCGCTGGCACTTCATCGGCACGCTGCAGACGAACAAGGTCAAGCAGGTGGTCGGGAAGGCCGCGCTGATCCACAGCGTCGACTCGCTGGAGCTGCTCCGTTCCGTCGACGCGCGCGCCGTCGAGGCCGGCGTGGTGCAGCCCGTCCTGCTCCAGGTCAACGTCTCCGGCGAGCTCACCAAGCACGGCATGTCGTACGAAGAGGCGGAGGATGCCGTCCGCAGCTCGGTCGAGCTGCCCGGTGTGCTGCTGCGCGGTCTCATGACGATGGCGCCGCTCGCGCACCCTGAGTCCGTGCGGTGGGTGTTCCGCGAGTGCGCGTTGTGGCGCGCCCGCCTGCAGTCGCTGCATTGCGATGCGGTGGACCTGAGCGAGCTGAGCATGGGGATGACGAACGATTTCCCCGTGGCCGTGGAAGAAGGCGCTACAATCGTGCGCGTGGGCAGGGCGATCTTCGGCAGATAGCCGCCCTGGCTGCGCACCGGCTGCCCGCGACTCCGAGGAGAACGGTCGATGGGGTTCTTCCAGCGCGTCAAGGTGATGCTCGGCCTTGCGGACGAGTATGAGGACGACCAGTTCGACGACGAGTACGACGAGGGGTTCGAGGAAGAAGAGGAACCCGAGTACACGCCGAGCCGTACGTACGCGTCGCCGTACGGGACGGAACCGGCGTCCGTTCGGCGTGTCAGCCGCGAGCCCGACCTCGCGCGGGCGCGGCAGGTCGCGTCGCTCCGCGCGGTCGCTCCCGCGCCCGTGGAGGCGCCGCAGGTCAAGATCTACACGGTCGAGCCCAAGTCGTACGCCGAGGCGCAGTCCATCGCCGACAAGTTCAAGGCGGGGCAGCCGGTCATCATGAACCTCGCGATGACCGATCCCGACCTGGGCAAGCGCCTGCTCGACTTCGCCGCCGGTCTCACCTACGCGCTCGATGGCGGCATCCAGAAGGTATCGGAACGCGTCTTCATGCTGACGCCGCGGAACGTCGACGTCTCGGCGAACGAGCGCGCGAGGACCCGCGGCTCCAACCTCTTCGGCGAGTAAGGGCGAGCGGATGAAGGCGATCCGGCGACTGGCCGTCATCGGAGGCGGCCGGATGGGTTCCGCCATCGTCGGCGGTCTCATCTCGTCGGGCGCGCTCGCCGCCTCCGCCATCGCGGTGGTCGACCCGAACGCCGAGCGCCGTGCGGACCTCGCGTCCACCGGCGCGGAGGCGGTCGCGGACGCGGCGGACGCGCTGCGCGGCGCGGACACCATCCTCCTCGCGGTGAAACCCCAGGTCATCGGCGACGTCGTCGTGTCCATCGCGGCGCTGCTCGAGCGGGACGCGCTCGTGGTGAGCATAGCCGGCGGCGTCACGTGCGCCCGCCTCGAGTCGATGCTGCCGGCGGGCACCGCGGTCGTGCGCGTCATGCCCAACACGCCCGCGCTCGTGGGGGCCGCGATGTCGGTCGTCAGCGGCGGGAGCGAAGCGACCGCGGAGCAGGTGGAGCGGGTGGCCTCGCTCTTCGGCTCGATCGGGGAGGTCGTCGTCCTGGACGAGCGCTACCAGGACGCCTGTAGCGCCATCTCGGGCTCCGGCCCCGCGTACGTGGCCCTGTTCGTGGATGCGCTCGCTCGCGCGGGCGTCCGCGAAGGGCTCACGCGCGACGTCGCCCAGCGGCTCGCCCTGCAGACGCTGCGCGGCACCGTCGAGCTGATCGAGCGGACCGGCGAGCATCCGGAGGCGATCGTCGACGCCGTCTCGAGCCCGGGGGGCAGCACGATCGCGGCGCTCGCCGAACTCGAGGCGGCCGGCGTCCGGTCGGCCTTCTCGAAGGCGGTGCGTGCGGCCGTGCGCCGTTCGCGCGAGATGGGGAGTTAGCGCGTGCTCTCACCCGTCGGCATCCTGCTCCCCGTCCTCAACTTCTACGAGCTGCTCATCCTCGTGTACGTGGTCATGAGCTGGTTCGTGCGCCCGGGTGCGCGCGGTCTGCTCGGCGACATCTACGGGGTGCTGCGTCAGCTCTGCGAGCCCTACGTCGGGCTGTTCCGGCGCATACTCCCGCCGGTGATGATCGGGTCGGCCGGCGTCGATTTCTCGCCTCTCGTCGCGTTGATCGTGCTGGAAGTGATCACGAGCGTGCTGGGGAGCGTGCTCCACTAGCGGGTCTGGTATCGTGCGTGTGTCGGCGCCCGGGATCGGCGGCACGGCCCCGGACGAGAAGGCCTGAGAGGATCGTTCAACCATGAGACTCACTCCTCTGGACATCCACCACAAGGAGTTCCGCAACTCCCTCCGCGGCTACAACGCCGAGGAGGTCGACCAGTTCCTCGACGAGGTGGCCGACGAGTTCGAGCGGCTCTTCAAGGAGAACATCGACCTGAGCGAGAAGGCCGAGGCCGCCGAGGCGAAGGTGCGGGAATACGCAGAGATCGAGCGGACCATCCAGAACACGATGCTGGCGGCGCAGCGGTCGTCCGAGGAGATCGTCGACAGGGCGCACAAGGATGCCGACCAGCTCGTGCGCGACGCGGAGCTCAAGGCGAAGGAGCTCGTTCAGGACGCGCTCGCCGAGAAGCAGCAGTGGCAGGCGGACATCGCGCGGGTGCGCGATGCCGAAGCCGACTTCCGCGCGCGCTTCCGCGGGCTGCTCGAGCGCTACTTGAGCGATATCGCCGAGGAAGACGTGGCGACCGGCCCCACGGACGAGGTCGTCGCAGAGGCGCTGGCCGAGGTGAGAGCCGTGACCGAGCCCGAGCCGGCCCCGAAGAAGCCGATCGCGCCGTTCAAGCCCGACCTCGAGGCGGCCGCGGCCGACGCGCCGAAGGGCAGGAGCCGGGCCGTCGAAGGCTCGACCGAGCCGATCGCCTTCGAGGAGTCGACGCCGTCGGGCTCCGTGAGATCGCTCTCCCTCGGAGAGATAGGGGAGACCGACCTGTCCGCGGACGAGATCCCGCCCTTCGAAGCCCCCGAGGAGTTCGAGGTGCCGAAGCGGCCGACTCTCGGCGAGCGCGACGACGACCTCGACATCGAAGAGATCGACTAGCGCGGCGCGGGGAACGCGACCGAGGCCGGGCCGGTGGCCGCGCGGGTGACCGTGAGGGTGACCCCGCGGGCGGGGCGCGAGGGGTTGGAACGAACCCCGACCGGCGAGCTCAAGGCGCTCGTGGCCGCGCCCGCCGAGGGCGGCAAGGCGAACGCCGCCGTATGCAGGCTCGTGGCCGAGGCGCTCGGCGTGCCGAAGAGCCGGGTACGCGTGGTGCGCGGAGCGACCGCTCGCATCAAGGTGCTCGAGATCGATGGGGCGACGGGGGAAGACCTGCGTCGCCTGCGTTGACCGCCCGTGCGGGCACGCGCTACCCTTGGCTGCATCGCGCTCGGCCGTCGGGCCGGCGCGCCATGACAGGCACCGGCCACGACGAGGACGAGTAGGGCGGCACCCGGGTCATCCGATAGCGAGCGGGGAGTCGGTGCGAGCCCCGCGTCCGGACCGCTTCGAAGATCACCTCACCAGCCCCGGACCGATACGGCGCCTTGTGCGGCGGGTAGACTCCGGCGGGGACCGCTCCCCGTTATCACCGGCGGCCGAGTGGCGCGCGGATCCCTCCGGGTCGGCGCAAGCTGGGTGGTACCGCGGAGTGTCCCCGAGTGGGCGCGCTTCGTCCCGGCAACGGACGACGCGCGTCCTTTTCGTTCGACGGGCGTCGTCGCGATGCGATGTCGCGAGGACGAGAGGATGTCACATGTCGGAAGCGTCCGACTATCGGCAGACGATGAACCTGCCGTCGACGGAGTTCCCCATGCGCGCCAACTTGGCGACGAGGGAGCCCGAGTTCCTGCAGCTGTGGGAGCGGCTCGATATCTACCGGCGATCGCTCGAGGCCAACGCCGACGGTCCGACCTTCATCCTGCACGACGGGCCCCCGTACGCGAACGGGCACATCCACATGGGCACCGCGTTCAACAAGGTGTTCAAGGACCTCGTCGTCAAGTACAAGACCATGCGCGGGTTCCGGGCTCCATACGTGCCGGGATGGGACTGCCACGGCCAGCCGATCGAGCACATGGTCGAGCGCGCTCTCGGTCCGGAGAAGATGAGCGCGACATCGCAGGCCGAGGTGCGCGCGCTCTGCCGCGAGCACGCTCTCAGGTTCGTGAAGATCCAGGGCGACGAGTTCGAGCGGCTGGGCGTGCGCGGTGACTTCGAGCACCCGTATCTGACGCTGGATCACGCCTACGAGGCCGGGAACGTGCGCATCTTCAAGACGATGTACGACCGCGGCATGATCTACAAGGGCGCGAAGCCGATCCACTGGTGCCTGCGGTGCAAGACCGCTCTCGCGGAAGCCGAGATCGAGTACGGCGACGAGATCTCGGACAGCATATATGTAAAGTTCGAGTTCACGTCGAGAGTCGAGCCGTGGGCCGACGCGGGCGCCCGCGTGTTCGCGGTGATCTGGACGACCACACCGTGGACCCTGCCGGCGAACGTGGCGGTCACGCTCGCGGCGAACGCCGACTACGTGGGCGTGCGGGTGGACGGGGACGTCCTGGTCATGGCCGAGGCGCTGGTGCCCGCGGTGGCCGAAGCCGCCGGTTGGTCGTCGTTCGAGGTGCTGCCGCCGAAACTGAGCGGCTCCGCGCTCGCGGGCCTTCGCTACCGGCACCCGATCCACGACGGCGTGGAGGGTGTCGTCATCACCGGCGAGCACGTGGAGCTGTCGTCGGGCACGGGGGCCGTGCACACGGCGCCCGGGCACGGGGAGGAGGACTACCTCGTCGGGCAGCGGTTCGACCTCCCCATGCCCATGCCGGTGGATGACGAAGGGGTCTTCGACGCCGGCGGTGGCCCCTTCGAGGGCCTGCACGTGTTCGATGCGAACAACGTGATCATCGAGTGGCTGCGAGAGCGTGGCACGCTCGTCGCGGCGTCGAAGATCTCGCACAGTTATCCGCATTGCTGGCGCTGCAAGGAGCCCGTGATCTTCCGGGCGACCGAGCAGTGGTTCGTCGCCATGGACCGAGCCGGTGAGGGCGTCCGTCCGCTGCGCGTCGGTGCGATGAAGGCGATCGCGGACGTGGAGTGGATCCCCTCGTGGTCCGTGAACCGCATGTCGTCCATGGTGGGCGACCGGCCCGACTGGTGCATCTCGCGGCAGCGCGCCTGGGGTGTGCCCGTCCCGGTGTTCACCTGCGCGACCTGCGGCGAGACGGTCGCGAACGACGAGACCTTCGACGCGGTCATCGCCCTCTTCGAGAACGAGGGTGCCGACGCGTGGTTCACGAAGCAACCGGCCGAGTATCTGCCGCGGGACGTCACCTGTCCGCGCTGCGGGGGCACGCGCCTGAAGCCGGAGGACGACATCCTCGACGTCTGGTTCGAGTCGGGCGTGTCGCATACGAGCGTGCTCGAAGCGCGGCCGGAACTGAGCCGGCCGGCCGACCTCTACCTCGAGGGGAGCGACCAGCACCGGGGCTGGTTCCAGTCGTCCCTGCTGACGAGCGTCGGCGCCTACGACGCGCCGCCCTTCAAGGCGGTGCTGACGCACGGCTTCATCGTCGACGGCGAGGGTCGGAAGATGTCCAAGTCGCTCGGCAACGTGATGAGCCCGATCGACGTGGTCGCGAGATCGGGGGCCGACGTCGTGCGCCTCTGGGCGGCGAGCGCCGACTACGGTCAGGACGTCTCGGTGTCGGACGAGATCCTCGAGCGCACGAGTGAGGCGTACCGCCGCATCCGCAACACGTTCCGCTTCCTTCTGTCGAACCTGTACGACTACGAGCCCGCCGACGCGGTCGCGTGGGACGAGATGCTCGAGCTCGACCGATACGCGCTCGTGGACCTGGCGGACCTCGTTCGCGACGTGACGGAGGCGTACGACGGCTGGCGCTTCCACATCGTGTATCGGCGGCTGTACGACTACTGCGTGGGAGACCTGTCCTCGTTCTACCTCGATGTGCTCAAGGACCGGCTCTACGCGGAAGCGGCGGGATCGCGGGAGCGCAGGAGCGCGCAGACGGCCCTCGCGTCGATCCTTACGGCGATGGTGCGTCTCGTCGCCCCGATCCTCACGTTCACGGCCGAGGAGATCTGGCAGACGATGGCCGAGCCGTTCCGCGATGGTGCGGTCTCCGTCCAGCTCGCCGGATGGCCCGCGATCGATGTGCCGGCACAGGAGGCCGAGCGCCTGCGCCGGTCGTACGCACACGTTCTCGAAGCCCGCGAGGCCGTCACGAAGGCGCTCGAGGAGGCTCGGGGCGCGGGTGTCATCGGCAAGAGACAGGAGGCGGCGCTCACGATCTCGGCGCCCGACGACATCGCGTCGGCTCTCGCCGAACGCCCGGCGCTGCCGGACCTCTTCATCGTGAGCACGGTCGAGGTGCGAGGCGGAGCCGAAGGGATCGAGGTCGGCGTATCTCGCGCGGCCGGCGAGAAGTGCCCGCGCTGCTGGAACATCCGTACCGATGTCGGGAAGGATCCCACGTATCCCGAGGTGTGCGCCCGCTGTGCCCGCGTGCTGAGCGAGCGCTGAACGCCGCACGGTCGTGAGGCCCTCGGGAAGCGGGAGCGCCGAGGCCGCGATGCTATAATGAAAAGCCGGGTCGCGACCCGTCGCCCGCTCGCATGCCGTGGTCGCACGTGTCGATGTCCGCCTTCTCAGGCGGCACCCGTCCGGAGGAAATCGGAAGCCATGGACGCAGCGACGCTCGCTCAACTCAAAGAGGCCCTCGAGGCCGAACGCGCCCGTCTCGAGCACGAGCTCGACGACCTCGAGCGCGAGAGCGCGACGAACCAGTCGGAGACCTCCGGCGAGAACAACTATCGGGACCACATGGCCGACCAAGGCACCGCCACGTTCGGCAAAGAGCTCGACATGACGCTCGAAGGCAACGTGCGCGAGCTGTACAAGGCGGTGACGAACGCCCTCGCGCGGATCGACGCGGGGACCTACGGTCTGTGCACGCGTTGCGGCAAGTCGATCGCGGTCCCGCGCCTGCAGGCGATGCCGGCAGCCGAGCTGTGCATCGAATGCAAGGAGTGGGAGGAGTCGCGCTAGTGCGACGCCGGACGGTCCTCGCGATCGTCGCCGTCACAGCCGTCGTGCTCGACCAGGTCACCAAGGCCGTCGTCCGCGCGACGATGGTGCGGCCCGGTGCCTCGGTGCCCGTGCTCGACGGATTCGTGCGGCTCACGTACACGCTCAACCCGGGCGCCGCCTTCGGCATGCTGCCCGGCAGCGGCGCGGTGTTCGTGGTCGTGTCCCTGCTCGTCCTCGTCGGCGTGATCGTGTACGCCTGGCGCTGGAAGCCCACGCGACTGTGGCTGGTGGTGGCGCTCGGGCTTCTGGCGGGCGGCGCGACGGGCAACCTCATCGACCGGGTGTTCGTCGGCCGCGTGACGGACTTCATCCAGGTGCCGTTCGGCTTCCCGGTGTTCAACGTGGCCGACTCGTGCATCGTCGCCGGGATCGCGATGCTCGTGTGGTGGCTGCTGTTCGGCCCGACCCCGGTCGTGCCCGCGGGCGACGGCGAAGACGGTGCATCCGCCGAGACGCGCGAGGGCGGGTCCGTCGAGGACGCCGCGGGATCCCAGCGGAGCCGATCGTGAGCGGGAAGGACGGCAGCGTTCTCAACCACACCGTGCGTGCCGACGAGGCCGGCGGGCGGATCGACGTGCTCATCACCGAGACGGGCATGCTGCCGAGTCGCGCCGTCGCGCAGAGGCTCATCGAACGCAACTGTGTGCGCGTCAACGGTCAGACCGTCACGAAGCGGTACAAGCCGCGCGGCGGCGACCGTATCCGGATCGAGGTGCCCCCGACGGAGTCGAGCGATCTCGCCGCCGAGGACATCGCGCTGGACGTCCGGTACGAAGGGGGCGGGCTCCTCGTCATCTCGAAGGCCGCGGGCATGGTCGTCCATCCCGCGCACGGGCATTGGAGCGGCACGCTCGTGAACGCGCTGCTGGCCTACACGCCCGACCTCGGCACACTGGCGGGCGAGGAGCGACCGGGCATCGTCCACCGGCTCGACAAGGACACGTCCGGGCTGATGCTCGTCGCCTTGAACGACGACGTGCAGCGTGCGCTGCAATCGGCGATCCGCCAGCGTCTCGTCGACCGTCGCTACATCGCCCTGGTGCACGGCCGCGTCGTGCCGGACACGGGGCTGATCGACGCGCCGATCGGGCGTCATCCGAAGGACCCCCGCAAGATGTGGGTCACCGACGCGGCGGGCTCTCGCCAGGCCGTCACCTCGTTCCGGACCCTCGAGCGGTTCGAGGCGGGAGCGCGCGACGAGGGCTACACGCTGGTGGAATGCAAACTGCAGACGGGCCGGACGCACCAGATCCGCGTGCACTTCGCGTACATCAAGCACGCGCTCGTCGGCGACCAGCTCTACGGTCGCGGCAAGCCGACCGAGGACCTCGGGCTGGAGCGGCAGTTCCTGCACAGCTATTCGCTGGCGTTCGACCACCCGAGCACGGGGGAGAGGATCGAGCTGACCGATCTCCTGCCCGACGATCTGGCGGCCGTGCTCAGATCGATCGCGGAGCGCAGCGAAGGGCGGACGCCCGCGGGCGACGAGGTCGTGCCGGTGATCCTTCCGGAGATGCTGTGAGGCTTTCGCGATTCGGCCCCATCCTTGCTCGTCAGGGCGCGGAAGCCCACCATTGGGCACGTCACGGGTGAGGGCTGCCGGCGCGGCTCGTGACGTGGCCGCGCCCTCCCGCGCGACGCCGACGGGCCCGTCAGAAAGGCCGCAGCGAAGATGGAAGCCACCCAGAGGATCCTCCTCGTCGAGGACGAGAAGATCATCCGCGAGACGGTTGCCGCGTACCTGGAGAAGGAAGGCTTCTGGGTGACCGCGGCCGCCGACGGGATCACCGCGCTGGAACAGTTCGCTCGCAAGCGCTTCGATCTGGTCGTCCTCGACCTCAACCTCCCCAAGCTCTCCGGTGAGGACGTATGCGTGCGCATCCGCGACACCTCCGACGTGCCGATCATCATGCTGACCGCGAAGGGCAGCGAGGAGGAGAAGATCCGCGGGCTGGAGATAGGGGCGGACGACTACCTCGTGAAGCCGTTCAGCCCGCGCGAGCTGATCGCCCGTGTGCGGGCGCTCATGCGCCGCGCGCACGCGGAGTCCGATCCTCAACGCGACCGGATGGAGTACCGCGACCTGGTCGATCGATCTGCGCGCTCACCGCGTGCTCCTGGGAGGCAAGGAGCTCGATCTCACCGCGAGCGAGTACAAGCTGCTGGTGACGCTCGCCCGCTATCCCGGCCGGGTCTACCCTCGGATGGAGCTCGTCGAGAAGGTTCTCGGATACGACTTCGAGGGCTACGAGCGGGCCATCGACTCCCACGTGAAGAACCTGCGCGCCAAACTCGACGACGACCCGCGCGATCCGCGGTTCATCCACACGGTGACGGGCGTGGGCTACCGCTTCGAGGCCGAGGCGGCGGCTCCGGCGGCGTCCGAGCCGGCCGCTGCGGAAGCCGAGGGCCGATGAAGCGTCCCGGCCTTGGGTTCCAGCTCGGCCTTGCGTTCGCGGTCGTGGCGGGCGCGACGGCGCTCCTCATCACCGCCGTTCTCGTGGTGAGCTGGCAGACGACTTTCGATTCCTACGTCCGCGAGCGGGTCGAGGCCAACGCGTCCGACCTCGCCGACGTCGCGGGGACGCTCTACCACATCAACGGCGGATGGAACGACCGCACGCTGATGCAGGTGGCCGTCAGCGCGCAGCGGTCCGGCCTCCGCGTCCAGGTGCTCGACCTGTCGGGCACCGTGCTCGTCGACTCGGCCAGTGTGCCGCTCGGGTCCGGGATGCCCGGGACGGACGTCGGTGCGATGCCTTCGCCGAGCGTCGTGGAGACGGGGCCGATGCAGGAGCCCGTCGTTCGCGTGCCGATCTACTCCATCTACACGCAGGTGGGCTCCATCCGCGTGTCCTCGCTCTCCCCGGGCTCGCTCCTCACCGAGTCGGACGTGCAGTTCCGCAGCGCGTCCAGCGAAGGGCTCGCGCTGGCGGCGATCCTGGCCGTCGTGCTCGCCAGCGCCGGAGGCCTCATGTACTCGCGCCTCTTCGCGCGCCCGATCGAGCGGGTGACGAAGACGGCGGCGTCGCTTCGAGCAGGAGCCCACGACGCGCGCACCGGGATGACGGGCCAGGACGCCGTCGGCCAGCTGGGACGGACGCTCGACGAGATGGCGGACTCGATCGAGGCGGAGCGCGACTTCGAAAGGCGCCTCACCGCTGACGTCGCGCACGAGCTGCGCACGCCGCTGCAGGCGATCCAAGCCACGGTCGAGGCGATGCAGGACGGAGTGTTGCCGGCCGACGGCGAGCATCTGGGCATCGTGCGCGACGAGACCGTCCGCATGGGCCGTCTGGCCGATTCGATCCTCGAACTCTCGAGGCTGGAGAACCGGAGCCTCACCTTCCGGATGGCGCCCATCGATCCCGCGGCTCCGCTGATGCGGGCGGTCGAGAGCCACCGCGCGCTCCTCGACTCGCTGGACCTGACCCTCGCCACGGAGATCGCCGAGGGCGGCACGGTCGAAGGCGACATGGACCGTCTCACGCAGGCGTTCGGGAATCTCGTGAGCAACGCGGCCCGGTACACGCCGGAGGGCGGCCGAGTGGCCGTGCGCCTCAAGCTGCTCCCGCGGGACGCGGTGATCAGCGTGAGCGACACCGGTATCGGCATCCCGGAAGAGCAGCGCGACCGCGTGTTCACGCGCTTCTGGCGGTCGGACGAGGCCCGCCAGCGCGTGCGCAGCGGGTTCGGGATCGGCTTGGCGGTGGTGCGCGAGATCGTCGAGCAGCACGGCGGGACCGTGTCGTTCTGCCCGAACGCCCCGGAGCCGGGGACGACGTTCGAGGTGCGCCTGCCGCTCGTGCGCAAGCGCCAGAAGGTCTAGGCCCGCGCGCGGGCTGCCCGGCCGGGAGCGCGGGGCCCTTCCCATACGGCGCCTCATCCGGTAGTGTGTCTCGTGACCTTTAATCCGGTCCCGTGAGGCCGGCAAGGACGCTGAAAGAACAAGAACGCGGCCGGTTCCGATGGATCGAGCCGCGGGAGCATACCTCCGAACTTGTCTCGACGCCTTCTGCCGGTGCGGCGGAGGCGTCGTTTTGCGGGGTGCGCGGGTTCCGGTGCGGGCGTGGGACGAGACGAGGAGGTGGTCGCGCATGCCTGAGGACAGCGTCAAAGCCTCGGTCATGGACGCCGAGGCGATCGACCGCGCGCTCACGCGCATCGCGCACGAGGTGCTCGAGGCGCAACAAGGGCGCCGAGGGCCTGGCGCTCGCCGGCATCGTGACGCGGGGCGCGGTGCTGGCGCAGCACGCTCGCCGAGCGCATCCGCGGCATCGAGGGCGCCGAGGTGCCTGTCGGCACGCTCGACATCTGCTTCTACCGCGACGACGTGGCCACGCGGCTCAATCCCGGAGGTGCACCGCACCGACATCCCGTTCGACGTCGACGGGCCGCTGCGTCGTGCTCGTCGACGACGTGCTGTTCACCGGGCCGGACGATCCGCGCCGCGCATGGACGCGATCATGGACTACGGGCGGCCCGCGCTCGTCCAGCTCGCCGTCCTGGTCGACCGCGGCCACCGCGAACTGCCGATCCGGGCGGACTACGTCGGCAAGAACGTGCCGACCTCGGGCCGCGAGCAGCGTGAAGGTGCACCTCGCGAGACCGACGGCGAGGACGCCGTCGTGATCCTCGAGGCGGCCGAGGGAGGCGATGAGGCCGTGCTCTCGACGCAGCACATCCTCGTCATCCACGACCTGTCGCGCGGACGACATCGTGCCGCGTCCTCGACACGGCCGAGTCGTTCACGGAGGTCAACGAGCGGCGCATCAAGAAGCTGCCGACGCTGCGCGGCCGCACGGTCGTCAACCTCTTCCTCGAGCCGTCCACGCGGACGCGCACGAGCTTCGAGATCGCGGCGAAGCGGCTCTCGGCCGACGCGCATCAACTTCTCGGCGTCGGCGTCGGCCACGGTCAAGGGCGAGTCGCTGCGTCGACACCGCCGAGACGCTCTCGGCGATGGCGTGCGACCTCGTCGATCGTGCGGCACAAGTACGCCGGCGCGCCGCGCATGCTCGCCGAGATGATGGACTGCACGTCGTCAACGGCGGCGACGGGATGCACGAGCACCCGACCCAGGCGCTGCTCGACCTGTACACGATGCAGCGAGCGTCTCGGGCGCCTCGAGGGGCTGACGGTGGGCATCGTCGGCGACATCGCGCACTCGCGCGTGGCCGGCTCCCTCGTGCCGGCGCTGCGCGATGGTGGGGGCGCGACCCGATCGTCATCGCGCCGCCCACGCTGCTGCCCGCCCGCCCGGACGTGCTCGGCGCCGAGGTCGGCTGACGACCTCGACGAGGCGCTCCCGCACGCTCGACGTCGCGTACATGCTGCGCATCCAGATGGAGCGCGCGGAGGGCATGCCGTTCCCGAGCTCTGCGCGAGTACGCGCGCCTGTACGGGATGAACGCGGCACGGCTCGCCGCGATGAAGCCCGAGGCCATCGTCATGCATCCGGGTCCGATGAACCGCGGCGTCGAGATCTCGTCGGACGTCGCCGACTGCCGAGCGCTCGTCGTGCTCGACCAGGTCGAGTCCGGCGTCGCCGTGCGCATGGCCGTGATGTACCTGCTGCTGGGAGGTGCCGACAGTGACGCTGCTGCTTAAGGGCGGCCGGGTCGTCGACCCGCGGCGCGGGCTCGACGAGGTCGTGCGACGTGCTCGTGCGACGACGGGCGGATCGTCGAGGTCGGGCACGGATCTCGACGCCGAGCGGGCGAGACCGTCGAGTGCGCGGGAAGGTCGTCCTCCCGGGGCTCGTGGACGTTCACACGCATCTGCGAGAGCCGGGACGCGAGGACGAGGAGACGGTCGCGAGCGGGACGCGGGCGGCCGCCCACGGCGGCTTCACCGCCGTCTGCGCGATGCCCAACACCGAACCGGTCGCCGACGAGGGCTCGGCGATCCGCTTCCTGTGGAGCGCGCCGCCGAGCGACGGCGCCGTGCGCGTGTACGCGATCGGCGCCATCACGCGTGGGCAGAGAGGGCAACGCGCTCGCCGAGATCGGCGACATGGCTCGCGGAGGGCGCGGTCGCGTTCTCCGACGACGGCCGCGGCGTCGCAGGACGCCGGCGTCATGCGCCTGCGCGATGGACTACGCCAAGCGGTTCGGCGCTGCCGGTCGTCGAGCCACTGCGAGGACGCGGCGCTCGTCGGGCAGCGGCGTCGTGAACGAGGGCGTCGTCTCGACCCGGCTGGGGCTGCCCGGATGGCCCGCCGCCGCCGAGGAGGTCGCAGTCGCGCGCGACATCCGCCTGTGCGGAGCTCACCGGGTGCCGCCTCCATCTCGCGCACGTCTCGACCGCGCGCGGCGTTGCAGCTCGTGCGCGAGGCGAAGGCGCGCGGCGTGGCCGTCACCTGCGAGGTCACGCCGCACCACCTCTTCCTCGACGAGGACGCGCTGACCGACGCCTACGACACGGACCTGAAGATGAACCCGCCTCTGCGGACCGCCGCCGACGCGGCGGCGCTCCTCGAGGGGCTGCTCGACGGCGACGGTCGACTGCATCGCGACCGATCACGCGCCGCACGCGCCCGCACGAGAAGGCGCTCGAGTTCGAGACTCGCGCCGTTCGGCACGACCGGCCTCGAGACCGCGCTGCCGCTCGTCGTCGACGCACCTCGTCGCCGCAGGGACGGCCGAGCTGGGCCGACGTCGCGCGCTGGATGTGCCACGGTCCGCGCGCGGCGCTCGGGCTGCCCGAGCGTCCGTGTCGCAGGCGGGAGGCGTCGGCCGACCTCACGGTCGTCGACCCCGAGCGCGAGTCGACGTCGACGCCGAGCTCTTCGTGTCACAAGCCGCAACTCGGCGTTCCTCGGGGCGCAGCTACTCGGCAGCGCGACGCGACGTGCTCGTGGGCGGGTGCTTCGCCCTGCGAAACGGTAAGGTGGTCGTGTGACGCGCGAAGCATCGGCACAGGGCGCGGCGTCGCCGACCGGGAGGCCACGTGACAGGCGGGAGAACGGCCATCTGGCGCTCGAGGACGGCACGTGTGTTCCGGGCCCGTCATGCGGCGCCGAGGGCGAGGCGGCCGGCGAGGCCGTCTTCAACACGTCGTTGACCGGCTACCAGGAGGTGCTCACCGACCCCAGCTACGCCGGTCAGATCGTGACGATGACGATGCCGCACATCGGCAACTACGGCATCAACGGCGCCGACATGGAGTCGCGCGGCTTCGTTCGCCCAAGGGCTTCGTCGTGCGCGAGATGTGCCGCGTCACGTCCTCGCTGGCGCGCGGAGACGTCGGTGCCCGACGTTCCTCGCGCGCGCAGGGCATCGTGGCGATCGAGGGCATCGACACGCGCCGGCTCACCCGCCACCTGCGCGAGCGCGGAGCGATGCGCGCGGTCATCTCGACGACGGACCTCGATCGCGGCATCGCTCGTCGGCCAAGGCGCAGGCGTCGCCCGGGCTCGTCGGCCGCGACCTCGTGCGCGAGGTCGCGGTGACGCGGCGCGTTCGAGTGGGGCGACGCGCCGACCCGACGGGATGCCTTCCCGTCGACACGGGCGTGCTGCCCGTCCAGCCGCGCTACCGCGTCGTCGCGTTCGACTCCGGCATCAAGTTCAACATCCTGCGCCGGCTCTCCGAGGCCGGGTTCGCGGTCACGCGTCGTCCCGCCCACGACCACCGCTGCCGAGGTGCTCGAGCTGGACTGCGACGGCGTCTTCTTCGCGAACGGCCCGGGCGACCCGGCGGCGGTCGACTACCTCTACGCCACCGTGCGCGAGCTGCTCGGCGTCAAGCCGGTCTTCGGGATCTGCCTCGGCCACCAGATGCTCTCGCTCGCGCGTCGGCGCCGAGACCTTCAAGCTCAAGTACGGGCACCGCGGCGGCAACCAGCCGGTGATGAACCTGCTCACCGGCCAGGTCGAGATCACCGCGCAGAACCACGGCTTCTGCGTCGACTTCGCCTCCATCGGCGCCGCTCGACGCCGAGCGGAGCGGCGGTCTCGACGCACGACCCGGCGGACCTGGCGGCGTGGGTGCGCGCCGGCGTCGCCCCGGTCGTCACGAGCGCGGGGTTCGGACCGCGTCCAGCTCACGCACGTCAACCTCAACGACATGACCGTCGAGGGCGTCCGGCGCTCGACGCGCCGGCGTTCTCGGTCCAGTACCACCCGGAGGCCGCGCCCGGGCCGCACGACGCCCGGTACCTGTTCGGAGCGTTCACCGCGCTCATGGACGGCCGGGAGGACTACCTCTCGATCGCCGATCCGCGCTTCGCGCACCGTGTTCCCGCTCCTTGTCGAGGAAGGGAGAGCGAATGATCCGAACGGTGCTGGTGCCCGTCGACTTCAGCCGCGACGCGGACCTCGTCCTGCGCTTCTGCACCGGGCTGGTGGACCTCGGGGTGCGGCGTGTCGTCGCGTGCCACGTCGTGGATGCGACTCGGGCTCGAAGGCCCGGTCATCGCGGCGGAGGTCGACGCCGCCCGCGCGCGCATGCGGCAGTTCGTCGCGCCGCTCGGCGAGGCGGGCCTCGACGTCGAAGTGCGCGTTCCCACGGGCGAGCCCGAGCGCGAGCTCCTGGCGGTGGCGGCCGAAGGGCATATCGACGCCATCGTCTGCGGGACGACCGGCAAGAAGGTCGCTCGACCAGCTGCTTCGTCGGCTCGGTCTCGGAGCGTCTGGTCCGCGACGCCGGCATGCCGGTCCTCACCGTGCGCCACGAGCTGCTGCGACAACGTGGAGGACCCGGCGACGCTCGCCCGCTCCTTCGCCGCGCATGCTGCTCGTGCCGACCGACTTCTCGGCCACCGCGGCACACGCGATGACGCTCGCGTCGGAGCTCCCGCCCGCGCGCGATCGGCACGATCCGGCTCATCCACGTCGTGCCGACTGAAGCGCAGGGGGCCGAGGCAGCCAAGGAGGAGGAAGGCGCCGCGTACGCGCTGCGCAACATCGGCGCGATCGTCAAGGAGAAGGGCATGACCGCGATGCCCGTGATCGGCCACGGAGCGCCGGAGAAGGCGATCCTGGCCGAGATCGACGAATCGCGGTGTCACCGGCGTCATCATCGGATCGCACGGGCGCGGTCCTGCTCCAGGAGGCGATCGTGGGCTCGCGTGTCCATGACGCTCATGCGGCAAGCCGCCTGCCCGGTACTGATCGTCCCCTGACCGACGCGCAAGGAGCATGGGTGCCGCGCCGCGACGACATACACAGCGATCCTCGTGATCGGGTCGGGCCCGATCGTGATCGGTCAGGCGTGCGAGTTCGACTACTCGGGCGCGCAGGCGTGCAAGGTGCTGCGCGAGGACGGCTTCGCGTCGTGCTCGTGAACAGCAACCCGGCGACGATCATGACCGATCCGGAGTTCGCCGACCGCACCTATGTCGAGCCGGTGACGCCGGAGTTCGTCGCGAAGGTGATCGAGGCCGAACGCCCCGACGCGCTGCTGCCGACGCTGGGCGGCCAGACCGGGCTCAACTGCGCGGTGGCCTTGGCCGAGTCGGGCGTGCTCGAGCAGCTACGGCGTCGAGCTCATCGGCGCGAAGCTCGACGTCATCAAGAAGGGCGAGGACCGGAAGCTGTTCGCCGAGGCGATGGCGCGGATCGGCCTCGAGGTGCCGGAGGGCGCGTACGCGTACTCGGTCGCCGACGCCGAGCGCTTCGCGGGCGAGATCGGTTTCCCGCTGGTCATCCGGCCGTCGTTCACCATGGGCGGTGCGGGCGGCGGCATCGTGCTACAACGTCGACGAGTTGCGCGACTCAGGTCGGCGCACGGCCTGGCGCTCTCCCCGATCGGCGAGGTGCTCGTCGAGGAGAGCGTGCATCGGCTGGAAAGAGTACGAGATGGAGGTCATGCGCGACCGTCAACGACAACGCGGTCGATCGTGTGCTCCATCGAGAACGTCGACCCGATGGGCGTGCACACCGGCGACTCCATCACCGTCGCGCCGGCGCAGACGCTGTACGGACCGCGAGCTACCAGACGATGCGCGACGCGTCCCTCGCGATCCTGCGCGAGTCGGCGTCGAGACCGGCGGCAGCAACGTCCAGTTCGCGGTCGAACCCGCGAGGACGGCCGCATGGTGGTCATCGAGATGAACCCGCGCGTGTCGCGTTCCTCGGCGCTCGCGAGCAAGGCGACCGGGTTCCCGATCGCCAAGATCGCCGCCAAGCTCGCCGTCGGCTACACGCTCGACGAGATCAGCCAACGACATCACGCGCAGGTCACGCCCGCGTGTTTCGAGCCGAGCATCGACTACACCGTGGTCAAGGTCCCGCGCTGGGCGTTCGAGAAGTTCAAGGGCACGGACACGACGCTGACGACGCGCATGAAGTCGGTCGGCGAAGCGATGGCGATCGGCCGCACGTTCGAGGAGGCGCTCGGCAAGGCGATGCGGTCGCTCGAGAACGGGTCGCGCCGGTCTGGGAGCCGACGGCAAGGACGCCTTCGACGAGGACAAGTTCGACGAGCATTCCTGGCTCGTCCGAACGAGCAGCGGCTCTTCTACGTCGCCGAGGCGTTCCGCCGAGGGCCGCGGCGTCGACGAGGTCTTCGACCTCACCACGGATCGACCCGTGGTTCCTCGATCGGCATCCACGCGATGGTCGAGGTGGAGGGCGAGGTCGCGGCGGCGGGTCTCGCCGGCATCGACGCGGGTCTCATGCGTCGCGCCAAGCAGCACGGGCTGTCCGACTCGCAGATCGCGCACCTTACAGGTTGCGTCGAAGTCGAGCGTGCGGGCCGAGAGGCTCGACCTCGGCGTGAAGGCCGACGTTCAAGACCGTCGACACCTGCGCCGGGGAGTTCGCGGCGACGACGCCCTACTACTACAAGACGTACGAGGAGGAGGACGAGGTCGCCCCCGCCGACCGGCCTCGGGTCGATGATCCTCGGCGCCGGGCCGAACAGGATCGGGCAGGGGATCGAGTTCGACTACTGCTGCGTGCACGCAAGCTACGCGCTGCACGACGCGGGCTTCGAGACCGTCATGGTCAACTGCAACCCCGAGACGGTCTCGACCGACTACGACACGTCCGATCGGCTGTACTTCGAGCCGCTGACCTTCGAGGACGTCATGGACGTCGTCGAGGCCGAACGGCCGGTCGGCGTCCTCGTCACGTTCGGCGGGCAGACACCGCTGAAGCTCGCGCGGTCGCTCGAGGAAGCGGGCGTGCCGATCCTCGGGCACCGCCCCGGAGGCGATCGACCTGGCCGAGGACCGCGAGCGCTTCGCCGAGGTCCTCGACCGGCTGGACATCGCCTACCCGGCGGCGGGCTACGCGCGAAGCGTGGAGGAGGCGGTGGAAGTCGCCTCGACGATCGGATACCCGCTGCTCGTCCGGCCGTCGTACGTGCTCGGCGGGCGCGGCATGGTGATCGCCTACGGCGAGGAGTACCTGCGGCGCCACGTCGCCGAGGCGGTCGTCGTGAGTCCCGACCACCCGGTGCTGCTCGACCGCTTCCTCGAAGGCGCCATCGAGGTCGACGTCGACGCCGTCTGCGACGGCAGGGACGTCTACGTCGGCGGCGTCATGGAGCACATCGAGGAGGCGGGCATCCACTCCGGCGACTCGGCGTGCTCGATCCCGCCGTTCACGCTCTCGGTATCGCCAGGTCGAGCGGATATGCGCCCACACGCGTCGCATCGCTCTCGAGATCGGGACGTACGGGCTCATCAACATCCAGTTCGCCGTGAAGGATTCGACCGTCTACGTGCTCGAGGTGAATCCGCGTGCGTCGCGGACCGTGCCGTTCGTGAGCAAGGCGACCGGCGTGCCGCTCGCGAAGGTCGCGGCGCGGGTCATGGCGGGGGAGATGCTCGCCGACCTCGCTCTGCCCGAGGAGTTGCGCGAGACGGGGCGCTTCTGCGTGAAGGAAGCGGTCATGCCGTTCGGTCGCTTCCCGGGTGCCGACTCGGTGCTCGGCCCCGAGATGAAGTCCACCGGCGAGGTCATGGGGTCCGCCTCCGACTTCCCGGCGGCGTACGCGAAGAGCCAACTCGCGATCGACTACTCGCTGCCCCGGAGCGGGACGGCGTTCGTCTCCGTGTGCGACAACGACAAGCGCGCCGTGGCCGGCGTCGCGCGGCATCTGCACGCCCTGGGGTTCGACGTGCTCTCCACGCGCGGCACCGCGCGGACGCTGCGCGCGGCGGGCATTCCCGTGACCGAGGTCCTCAAGGTGCACGAGGGCCGGCCGAACATCGTCGACCTGCTCACGAACGGAGAGGTGCAGATCGTGATCAACACCCCGTTCGGGCAGGAGACCCGGAGCGACGGCTATCACATACGGGCGGCGGCGATCCGGCACGGCATCACGAACATCACCACGATGGAGGCGGCACAGGCCGCCGCGCAGGCGATCGAGGCCATCAAGGAGGAGCGACTCCGCGTGAGTCCCTTGCAGGACGTGCGGCAATGGGCGGCGCCGCCGAGCCGTGACCTCGCGAAGGACTTCGCGTCGGGAGGCGGCGGCGCGTGACGCCTTCGGCGAGCAGTGAGAGCGGGCCGCTCCTCGAACCGGTCACCGTGCTCCTGAACGATCGTGTCGCGGACGGTGTGGGCCTCCTGCGCCTCCACGCGCCGCGCATCGCGTCGTCGGTCGAGCCCGGGCAGTTCGTGCACGTGCGGATCACCGAGGGCGCCGACTTCATCCTCCGGCGGCCGTTCTCGGTGTATCGGGCGGCCGGCGAGGCGATCGACCTCCTCTACCAGGTGGTCGGGCGAGGGACGCTCGAGCTCGCCGAGAAGCGGGCGGGCGACGTCATGGACGCGATCGGCCCTCTCGGCACGGGGTGGGACCTGGGAGACGGCGTCGGCCATGCGCTCCTCGTCGCCGGCGGCCTCGGTGCCGCACCGCTCGTGATGCTGGCGGAGCGGCTGGCTGCGCGCGGGACGGCCGTCACCGTCGCGTTGGGCGCTCCTACGTGCGGAGCGCCTCGTCGCGCGAGAGGAGTTCGAGAGCGTCGCGCGGCTCGTCGAGATCGCGACGGACGACGGCAGCGCCGGCGAGCGGTGCCTCGTCACCGCGCTGAGCGAGAGGCTGCTGCGGGTCGAACGGCCCGACGTCGTGTGCGCGTGCGGTCCCGAGGTGATGTCCCGGGTTGTGGCGCTGCAGGCCGCCGCGGCGGGCGTGCCTTGCCTGGTGTCGCTCGAGCGCCTCATGGCGTGCGGCGTGGGTGCGTGCCTGTCGTGCGCCGTCTCGACCGCGCACGGCGTGAAGCGCGCGTGCAGCGACGGTCCCGTCTTCGACGCCGCGGAGGTGTGCTGGGATGAGTCCGAACTCCCCCCGCGGCGCTAGCGCGTTCGATCCCGCGGTGCAGCTGGCGGGGTTGCGTCTGCGCAACCCGGTCATGACCGCGTCCGGCACGTTCGCGTCCGGCCGCGAGTTCGCGCGACTTCGTCGACCTCGGGCTCTGGGCGCGCTCGTGACGAAGGGCGTCTCGATGGAGCCGTGGCCCGGCAATCCTTCGCCACGGGTCGCGGAGACGGCGAGCGGGATGTTGAACTCCATCGGGCTGCAGAACCCCGGAGTCGAGGCGTTCTGCGAGCGCGACCTGGCGTTCCTGTCGGGCGTGGACGTGCCGGTCATCGTGAACGTGTCCGGCCACTCGATCGAGGAGTACGTGCGGGTCGTCGAGCGGCTCGACCGCGAGCCGGCCGTCGCGGCCTACGAGCTGAACATCTCCTGCCCCAATGTGGACGAGGGAGGCATGGCGTTCGGCATCGCATGCACGCCCGCCGCGGCCGTCACGAAAGCGGTGCGTGCGGTCGACACGCCGGCCGCTCATCGCCAAGCTCTCGCCGAACGTCACCGACATCGCCGAGATCGCGCGCGCGGTCGAGGCGGCGGGTGCCGACGCCGTGTCGCTCATCAACACGCTGCTCGGCATGGCGATCGACGCCGGGACACGACGGCCGACGCTCGCTCGTGTCGTCGGCGGGCTCTCAGGCCCGGCGATCAAGCCGGTGGCGCTGAGGATGGTCTGGCAGGTCGCGAACGCCGTCGCCGTGCCGGTCGTCGGCATGGGTGGCATCGTCACGGGGGAGGACGCGGTCGAGTTCCTGCTGGCCGGCGCGACCGCCGTCGCGGTCGGGACCGCGAACTTCATCGATCCGACGGCCACGCGACGCGTGCTCGACGGGATCGTCGAGTACTGCGCGACGCATGGAGTGACCCGTGCGGCCGATCTCGTGGGCGCGTTGGAGGTCGGCTGAACGGTGCGCGCGAGCGACCCGGCGGGAGAGCCCCTGTCGCTCGCGCCTTCGCGCGGCCGACGGAGACTGGCGGTCGTCCGGCTCGTTCCCGGCGCCGACGAGGACGACCGATGAGCGAACGCACGCGGATGGATGGAGGCTCGGGGAGCATGCGCGACCGCATCATCGTCGCGCTCGACCAACCGGACGCGGAGTGCGCGCTCGCGTGCGCGCGAGCGCTGCGCGGCCATGCCCGCTGGATGAAGGTGGGCATGACGCTCTTCTATGCGGAAGGCCCCGGCATCGTCGCCCGCCTGCGCGAGTCGTCGTTCGACGTCTTCGTCGACCTCAAGCTCCACGACATCCCGCATCAGGTCGAGCGGGCCGCTCGTTCCCTGGGCTCGCTCGGGGCCGGGATGATCACCGTGCATGCCGCGGGCGGGGCCGACATGATCGAGGCCGGGGTGGAAGGAGCGCGGTCCGGCGCCGCCGCGACCGGGGTGAGCGAGCCGGCCGTGCTCGCCGTCACGGTGCTCACGAGCATCGACGAGGCCATGCTGCACGCGATCGGGATCCCCGACCCCGTGTCGGCCCAGGTCGACCGGCTCGCGCGGATCGCACGCGGCGCCGGCGCCGACGGCGTCGTGTGCTCGCCGAGGGAGGCCCGCCGCATGCGGGCGCTGCTGGGCGCCGAGGCGTTCGTCGTCACGCCCGGCGTGCGACCCCCCGGTACCGCCGCGGGCGACCAGGCGCGCGTCGCATCGCCGCGAGAGGCGTTCGCGGAGGGTGCGTCCCATATCGTCATCGGCCGTCCCATCACGGCCGCCGCCGATCCCGCGGCGGCTCTCGAATCGATCGTCGAGCAGCTGGAAGGACACGACCCGTCATGAGCGAGATGAACGACGCCGAAGTGCTGCGGTCCCTCGAGGACGCGGGCGCGATACTCACGGGCCACTTCAGGCTCACATCGGGCCGCCATTCCGACCGCTATGTGCAATGCGCCCGCGTTCTGGAGGATCCGGCACTCGTGACGCGGCTCGCGAGGGCGATGGTCGAGCGCTTGGACGGGCTCGGGGTCGACCTGGTGGCGGCGCCGGCCGTCGGCGGCATCGTGATCGGATTCGCCGTCGCGCAGGCTCTGGGGGTCAAGTTCATCTTCAGTGAGCGAGAGAACGGCGTGATGACGTTCCGTCGCGCCTTCACGGTGCCCGCCGGCGCGCGGGTCCTGGTCGTCGAAGACGTGGTCACGACCGGTGGCAGCGTCGCAGAGGTGGTCGGACTGGTGCGCCGGGCGGGCGGCGTGCCGGTCGCGGTGGCGAGCATCATCGACCGGGGAGGGCCCAAGACGTTCGACGTCGAGTTGTTTCCTCTCCTTCGACTACAAGTCGATTCTTGGGAACCCGTATCCTGCGCGCTGTGTGCCGCCGAGGTGCCGCTCTATGCGCCGGGAAGTCGCGGCCTCGGGAAATAGCATGTTGGCATCGTCGCAGGTAGCGGGTAGTATCGACCAGTGCGGAGTGTTCGCCGGCACCGGTGCGGCGATGTTCACGTCGAGGCTCTAGGGAGGGGCCTCGTACACGCGGGGACAAGGCTGTGCGGCACAAGGAGGAACCGATGGCGCTACCGAAACTGTCCGACGCTGATCGCAAGGCCGCGCTGAAGAAGGCGGCCGAGGCGCGCGCACGGCGCGCGGCCGTTCGCGCCGACATCAAAGCGGGCAAGCTGAAGTTCGCCGACGTCATGAAGAAGTCGGACGATCCGATCATCGCGCGCATGAAGGTGTCGACGCTGCTGGAGTCTTTGCCCGGGTTCGGGAAGGCGAAGGCTGTCAAGATCATGGACGAGCTGGCCATCTCCGAGAGCCGGCGCGTGCAGGGTCTGGGCGCCCGGCAGCGCGAGCAGCTCATGGAGCGGCTCAGCAAGTAGCGCGAAGGTGCCCTCGTCGCTGACACGAGTCGGCCATCTTTTCATCATCTCCGGGCCGTCCGGAGCCGGGAAGGGCACGCTCGTCAAGGAGCTGTGCGCCACGATGCCCGAACTGTGGGTGTCGGTCTCGGCGACGACGCGCACGCCGCGACCCGGGGAGAAGGACGGGGTCGACTACTACTTCCTCACTCCCGCGGAGTTCGAGGCGCGGGTGCATGCGGGCGAGTTCCTGGAGCACGCGGTCGTGCACGGAAACCGCTATGGCACGCTCCGGCGCGCGGTGGAGCGGCGGTTGGCGTGCGGCATGGACGTGGTGCTCGAGATCGATCCGCAGGGTGCGTTCCAGGTGCGCAAACAGATGGGCCGCTCGCGACTGATCTTCGTCAAGGCGCCTTCCACCGACGAGTTGGAACGGCGCATACGGCACCGCGGAGCGGAGAGCGACGAGCAGATCCGGACACGCCTGGAGACCGCTCGGAACGAGCTGACACTTGAGGGTATGTACGACCATGTGGTACTAAATGACGACATCTCGCGAGCGGTCGGCGACATGGTCGGCTATATCCGCTCCGTCTCCGAAGAAGACAAGGACACGTGATCGACGCATGGTCATAGAACCCGAGATCGACCTGCTGTTGTCCAAGGTGGACTCCAAGTACACGCTGTGCACGCTGTCCGCGAAGCGGGCGCGGCAGATCAACGACATGCTGCACGGGGTGCGCGATCAGGCGCTGCTCACGATGTCGGCGCCACAGATAGCCCAGATCACCTCCACGAAGCCGCTGACGCTCGCGATGGACGAGATCGCGGACGGCGACGTCAGCTACGAACGCGTGAAGGACGGGATCAAGTAGTCTCGGGGGCACCCCTTGTTCGAGCGCGCGGCGCTCATCCACTACCACGAGATCGGCCTGAAGGGCCGCAACCGCTCCACCTTCGAGAACCGTTTGCGGGCGAACCTGGAGTTCGCGCTCAGACCCGCTGCGGACGTGAGGGTGGAGCGTATCTCGTCTCGACTCCTGGTCAGGATCGGGGACGGGGCCTCGGTGGAGGACGTCCTCGGCAGGTGCTCGGTACTGCCCGGGATCGCCAGCGTGTCGGGCTGCTTCGTGACGGCGCGGGATCTCGGCGAGCTGGCGCGCGCCGCTGAGGCCGCACTGCGCGACGAGACGACGAGACGCGGCCCGTCCAAGGTGCCCGGAACGTTCGCCGTCGATGCCAGGCGCTCGTCCACCGACTTCAGCATCTCGTCCGCGGAGATGAACGCGGCGATCGGGCAGCACCTCCGGGACGCCCTCGGCCTCGCCGTCGACCTGGGCACGCCGGACGTCGTCGTGCGCGTCGAGGTCGTGCAGGGTGCCGGGTACGTGAGCGCCCGCCGGCTGCCCGGTCCGGGAGGGCTGCCGGTCGGCACTTCGGGACGCGTCGTCGCGCTCCTGTCCGCCGGCATCGACTCACCGGTGGCGGCGGCACGGGTGATGCGACGCGGCGCGGTCGTCATCGGCGTGCACTTCTCGGGGGCACCGCAGACGTCGGACGCCTCCACACGGGACGTCCACGAGATCGCGGAGGTGCTCGAGCGGGCCGGCGGGCTGGCGCGCGTGCATGCGATCGCGTTCGGCGATCTCCAGCACGAGATCATGTCGTCGTGCCCGCCCGACCTGAGGATCCTGCTGTATCGCCGGCTCATGGTGCGCGTGGCCGAAGCCGTCGCGGAGCGCGAGAGGGCGAAGGCCCTGGTCACGGGCGAGAGTCTCGGCCAGGTCGCGTCGCAGACGCTCGACAACATCGCGGCGGTGGACGCGGCCGCGCATCTTCCGGTGCTCAGGCCCCTCATCGGCACCGACAAGCAGGAGATCGTGGCGCAAGCTCGCGAACTCGGCACGTATGAGATCTCCGTCCGGCCGCATCCCGACTGCTGCACGCTCTACCTGCCGCGCACCCCGGCGACCCACGCGACGGTCGCCGAGGTCGAGGAGGCCGAGCGCTCGCTCGACGTGCCGGCCATGATCGCGGCTGCGCTGGCGGGCGACCGCGTGCGGGATTTCAGCTGTCCCGCATATCACCGGCCTCGTGAGGCGCCCGGCGGGACCGAGCGCTGAGCCCGGGAGCCACGGCGCGCGCCGTCGTCCGGGTGTGTGCCGGACTCATGGTTCCACTGCCGGTGACGATACCTTCAGCAGACCGTCCGTCCGCTCGTGACAGCCGTCGCGGCGGCGGTCATGCTGGTGGTGGTGGCGCGGTGGTCTTCAGGAGCAAGGAGCTATGACGCCGGATGGCCGAGGGAGACGGGACGTTCGCGATAGAGGTCGCCGGTCTCGAGCGTTCGTTCGGGACGCTGCGAGCGCTCCAGGACGTCGAGTTCGCGATACCTCGCGGCGCCGTGTTCGGGCTCCTCGGTCCCAACGGGGCCGGCAAGACGACCACCGTGCGCATCCTCAACGGCGTGCTGGACGCCACCGCCGCGCGTGTCCTGCGCGTTCTCGGCCGCGATCTGCCCTCCGGGGCGGCGGCCATCCGGCCGCTCATCGGGGTGCAGACCGACACGAGCCTGTACGAGCGGCTCCCGGCGCGCGACAACCTGGCGCTGTTCGGGCGCTTGTTCGGCCTCGGCCGGCGTGAGTGCGCCGAGCGTGCCGCGGACCTGCTGGCGCTCTTCGGCCTCGAGGATCGAGCGAAGGAGCGGGTTGAGACCTTCTCGAAAGGCATGAAGCAGAAGCTGCTCATCGCCCGCGCGCTCGTCGGGCGTCCCGAGCTCGTCTATCTCGACGAGCCCACCGCGGGGCTCGATCCCGAGGCGTCCCACGAGCTCATGACCTACATCAGCACCGTGAGCCGAGGAGCGCACACGACGTTCTTCATCACCTCTCACCGGCTCGACGAGATGGAGGACGTGTGCAGCCAGGTCGCCATCCTCGCCGGCGGCACCATCCGGGCGAGCGGCCCGCCCGCGCGCCTCGCTCGCGACGCCGTGGCGACGGTCCGCGTGCGCATCACGCCCGCGCCGGGAGCCGTGCTCGACACGGACACGGTGTCCGGCCTCCCGGGCGTCGTGTCGTGCGCGGCGGCCACGGACGGAGCGGTGGTCGCCGAGGCCCGGAGCCGCGACGCGGTGCCGCTCATCGTCCGCCGCGCGGCGGCTCTGCCGGTGGACCTGCTCGGCGTGTGCGAAGAGCCGCCGACACTCGCCGAGGCGTACCTCGCGGTCGTCGGCGATCGCGCGGCGGCGGTCGCGGACGACGGGGTGCGCGAGTCGGACGGGGAGGCGCCACGCCCATGAACTGGCGCCGCGTGTTCGCCGTGATGGCCAAGGACATCAAGGAGTCACTCTCGACGTCGCAGATCCTCGGCCCGCTCGTGGCGGTCCCGCTCGTCATCGTGATCGGCTACCCGTGCGTCTACCTCTCCGCTCTGCGCATGGCCCCGGGCGCCATCAACGGGCTTTCCGGGTTCCTGGGCTCGTTCCCTCCCGCCGCCGTGCCGTCGATCGCGCTGGCATCCGGAGTCGCCCGGGCGGCGTACATCGGCGTGGTGTACCTGTTCGCGGGCTTCTTCCTGCTCGTACCGGTCATGGTCTCGACGGTCATCGCGGCGAACAGCTTCGCGGGGGAGAAGGAGCGTCGGACGTTGGAAGGGTTGCTGTACACGCCCGTGTCGGATGCCGAGCTGGTGGTCGCGAAGGTCGGCGCCGCCTTCGTGCCCGCCGTGCTGTTCACCTGGGTGTGCTTCGCCATCTACACGGCCATCGTCGATTGGCTCGCGGTGCCGCTCGTGGGCGCGGGCTTCTTCCCGACGGTGAACTGGTGGGTGCTCATGCTGCTGCTGGTGCCCGCGGTGGCGGCGCTCGTGATCTCGGTCGTCGTGCTGGTGTCCGCGAAGGCCCGCGGGTTCCAGGAGGCGAACGCCGTCGGCGGCTCGCTCGTGCTGCCGCTGATCGGCATCGTCGCCGCCGAGGCGAGCGGACTCATGGTGCTGTCGACGACCGTGATCGCCGGCGCGGCGGCCGTCTTCGCGGCGGCCGACGTGGCGCTGCTCTCGCTGATCGCGCGCGCGTTCAAGCGCAGCCGCGTGGTCGGGTACCTGCCCTGACGTCCCGCTCAGCCCGCTGTGCTAGGCTGTGTGCACAGAAATGTGCACACGAGCCGGCGCCGTCGCGGCGCGGGAGGCAGGGGGTCGTGGGAACGTGTCGATGACGATCGATGACCAACGCCTCGCACAGCTGAACGACGGGATCGCGGCGAAGATGCGGATGTACCGCGAGCGCCGCGACGCCATGGACGACGCGGACCGCTACTTCTACCTGCAGCCGACCGTCGGCCCCGTGAACCACACCGTCAGGATGGCCGACGGGCGTGAGATGGTCATGCTGGCGTCGTACAGCTACCTCGGCCTGATCGGCCACCCGAGGATCGACGAAGCCGCGATCGCGGCGATCGAGGAGTACGGCAGCGGGGCGGGAGGCGTCCGGCTGCTCACCGGCACCAATCAGCTCCACGAGCAGCTCGAAGAGCGTGTCGCGCGCTTCACGAAGCGCGAGGACGCGTGCGTCTACTCGTCCGGCTATGTGACGAACCTCGCGATCATCACGGGCCTGACCGGGCCCGGGGACCTCGTCGTCATGGATAAGCTGGACCATGCGTCGATCGTCGACGGCTGCCTCCTCTCCGGCGCCAAGTGGAAGACCTACCATCACAACGACATGGCCCATCTCGAGAAGGTGCTCGCCGACGCGGCGGGCGAGTACTCGACGATCCTCGTGGTCGCCGACTCGGTCTTCTCGATGGACGGCGACATCGTCGACCTGCCCTCAGCACGCGCGCTGTGCGACCGGTTCGGCGCTCGGCTCATGATCGACGAGGCGCACTCGATCGGCGCGCTCGGGGACACCGGGCACGGCATCGAGGAGCATTTCGGCATGTTCGGGGCGATCGACGTGAAGATGGGAACCCTTTCCAAGTCGATACCGTCGGTCGGCGGATACTGCGCCGGAGCGCGCGACATGGTGGAGTACCTGCGCCACTACTCGCGGCCGTTCATCTTCTCCGCGGCGTTGCCCCCCGCGCAGACCGCCGCCGCGATGGTCGCCTTCGACGTGATCGAGGACGAACCGTGGCGCGTCACGCAGCTCCATCGGCAGCAGGAGCGCTATGCGTCGGGGCTCGCGGCGCAGGGCTGGGAGACGATGGACTCGGCGACGTGCGTCGTGCCGGTCTTCGTCGGCGACGAGACCAGGACCATGGACCTCACGCGGATGCTCTTCGACCGCGGTATCTTCGTGTGTCCGATCGTTCATCCGGCTGTGCCTCGCGGGACGGATCGCCTTCGCACGTGTCTCATGGCGACCCACACGGACGAGGACATCGACCGCGCGCTGGCGGCGTTCGAGGAGTCGGGGAAGGCGCTCGGCCTCATCTAGCGCGATCGGGCCGTTCGCGTCGCGGGCCGACCGTTCGCCGGAAACACCTTCTGACGTGCGCGGTCGGCGTCATCCGGGTCTGCTACATTGGCCTCGGAGGAGCATACGGGGCGTGTGCGGGGCGCGTGACGACCCGGGGGGCGGGAGGTCTTGACCGACGCTCTCGGCGTGGAGGAGCCAGGCGTCAAAGTGAGTGGCCGCGCGGGGTTCGGCCACCTGTCGGCCGACGACGCCCGTGTGGCCGTCTGGCTCGGGCTGGCCGTCGTCGTCCTGATCTCGTTGCTGGTGCCGGCCCTGCAAGGCAGGGGGCAGGCCGGCTATCTCGCGCTGATGTGGATGTGGAGCGTCCTCGCGGCGCTCGCGTGCGTCGCCGCCGTGCGAGCGCGCCAGATGACGGGGTCCATCGAGCGGAGATTCTGGACGTACAGCGCCGTCGCGCTGATGTTCGTCGCGGCGAGCGAGGCATATGAGGCGGGCTTCGCGACGTTCGTGAGCACCGCCGGGCCGCAGAGCCCCTCCGTGGCGAACCTGTTCGACGTGCTGGCCGCGGCCACCTTCGCCGCGCTGATCGTGAGCCTCACCCGCTTCCGGCACGCGTCGTGGGCCGCGCGGGCGCGGTACTGGCTCGACCTGCTCGCCCTCGTGCTCGTCTCCGTCGCGGTCCTCCAGGCGCTGGTGGTGGCGCCCTGGTTCGCGTCCTACGCGCAGACGAACGCGTACCTCAGCACCGGCTACGCGATGTACCCGGTCATCGGCGCGCTGCTCATGTGGGGCACCCTCCGGATGGTCGTCGGCATGAGGATGACCAGGTGGGAGCCTTGGGAGCGGCTGCTGGTCGGCTCGGTGGGCTGTTTCGCCGCGGGCCTCGTGCTGCAGCCGGCATGGTACCTGGATGTGACGCATCGGCTGCTCGGCGGATGGGTCGCCGCGCTCACCGAGCTCGCGTTGCTCTGTGGTGTCTACTTGGCGGGCGCGGCCGCGGTGTACCGGCACATGTATCGGGACACCGCATGGCGTTTGCGGCCCCTGGCGCTGCTCGAGCCGTCCTACGGGTGGGTCTCCTCGGTCGTCATGCCGTCGATCGAGGTGCTGGCGATCCCCGTGTTCGGTCTCTTCGCGCTCACGTTGCCCGACATGGGAGGACGCGACCTGCGACTCGGCCTCGTCTTCACCTTGGCCGGCATCCTCGCGGTGCGCACGGCGCTCACGCTGGCCGACAACGGCGCGCTCCGGAGCACCGCCGTGAGCGATCCGCTCACGGGACTCTTCAACCACCGGCATTTCCACGACCGGCTGCGTCTGGAGATCGAGGCCGCGGCCCGTTATGGGGAGAAGCTCGCGCTGATCATGATCGACCTGGACGACTTCAGCCGGGCGAACAGCGTGGGCGGCCACGCCGCCGGCGACGAGACACTGGTGGGAGTGTCGCGCGCCATCGAGCGGGCGGTGCGTGTGCCGGATGTCGTCTGCCGGATCGGCGGCGATGAGATCGCCGTCATCCTGCCGGAGACCGACGCCGCCTCCGCTCTGGCCGTCGCGTCGCGCGCGCTCGATGAGATCCGTTCCATCCCGGCGCCGAGCGGCCAGCGGATGACCGCGTCGGCGGGCGTCGCGGCCTATCCCGAGCTGGCGTCCGACGGTGCGGAGCTCGTGAAGCGTACGGACGGGGCGCTGTACTGGGCGAAGTTCCATGGCAAGGATCGTGTGGTCCTCTACGATCCGGAGGTCGTGATCACGCTGGATGTGGAGGAGCGGATGAAGAGCCTCCGGATGCAGGCGGACCTCGCGGCGGTCCGGGCGCTCGCGGCCGCGGTGGACGCTCGAGACGAGTCGCCGGAGCATCCGCATTCACGCAACGTCGCGACGTCGTGCACGATGGTCGGCCGGAGCCTGGGCTTCGACGAGCGCCATCTGCTGCTGCTGGAGTTCGCGGCGCTGCTCCATGACGTCGGCAAGATAGGGGTGCCCGACGCCGTGATACGCAAGAACGCGCCGCTCACCCGTGACGAACGCCTGCGCGTGCAGGCCCATGCGGTGCTCGGCGAGCAGATATTGGCCTCGACGCCGCTCAAGGAGATCCTGCCGTGGGTCCGTCATCACCACGAGCGCTGGGACGGGACCGGGTACCCGGATGGCCTGCGGGGGACCGCGATACCCCTCGAGGCTCGCATCATCGCGGTGTGCAGCGCCTTCGACGCGATGACGTCGGGACGGCCGCATCGGAGCGCCGTGTCGCGTGCCGCCGCCCTGCAGGAGATCGATCTCTGTCTCGGGACACGGTTCGACCCCGATATCGGCGAACTCTTCATCAGGCTGATGGGGAAGGGGCAGGCGGCGTGAGGCACATCGGGAGGTCCGCGTCATGATCGGCTGGACCCTGCGTCGCCGTGCGGCCGACGACCGCCCGGGCGTGCCCGCGCCGGTCTTCACCGTGCTCGCGGTCCTGGGCTTCGCGGCACTCGCGTTCCTCTACATGGACGTGGGCGCGCTCCATCTCCCGAAGGGTGCCGACTTCTTCGTGGGCGACCTCGCGTTCCTCCTTCCGCTCGCGCTGAGCGTCCTGTTCGGCTACGTCGCGTTCCGGCGTGCGAGAGGCCCGGAATCCCGGTTCTGGCTCTACTTGACCTGCACCGCCGCGGTGATGCTGGCGAGCGAGATCTATTTCGTGTGGTGGGTCCTCACCAATGGCGCGCCGCCGCCTCCGGTGTACGCGCCCTTCCAGACTCTGCACGTGCTCGCGGCGGCCTTCTTCTTCGCGATGATCCTCACGATGACGCGGTTCTGGACCGTGCCCCGGACCCAGCAGATGCGGTACGGGCTCGATCTCGCGGCCGGCACCATCATCCTGTACGTCCTCGTGCTCGAGCTCGTTGTACGCCCGATGTTCGCCAAGGTGCCGGGGTCGACGATCACCGACGCGATCGTGGGGGCGGCGTATCCGGTGTGGGCGATCGTCATCATCGTGGCGATGGTGTGGATGGCGTTCGGCCTGAAGCGGACCGCCTGGAAGCCCTGGGAGCGGTTCGTCGCGCTGTCGATCGTCATCTACGCGGCGGGCATCGCGATGTGGCCTCAGTGGTATGTGGCGTTCATGACGACCGGCCCGTCGGTGGAGCGAGCCCTCCTCGACCTCATCCTCGTGCTCGGTGACTACCTGCTCGTGATCGCCACGCTGTACCGGCTGACCCGGAGCGGACAGGCCTGGTTGCCCCGGCCGATGATGCCGAGGACGCCGAAGGCGGGAGCGTCGTCCTATGTGGCCCCGGCACTCACCCTCATCTGGCTGCCGGCCATCGTCGTCTTCGCGTACCACGCCGCGCCGGGCTCGCTCGACCGGACGCTCTTCAGCATCTCGGCCGTGCTCGCCGCGGGGATCGCGGTGGCGCGCATGGGCGTCGTCGCGGTCGAGAACGGCGGCTTGTTCCGGCGGTCGGTGACGGATCCGCTCACGGGGCTCCACAATCACCGGTTCTTCCACGAGCGTCTCAGGGCCGAGCTCGGCATGGCCAAGCGGTACGGCGAGCGCCTGTCGCTGATCGCCATGGACGTCGACGGGTTCGCCGCGGTGAACTCCGCCCACGGACACCCGGCGGGGGACGTGGCGTTGCGGGCGGTGGCCGATGCGATCCGCGAGGCGTGCCGGGAATCGGACATCAGCTGCCGGGTCGGGGGCGACGAGTTCGCCGTGATCCTGCCGGGTACCACCTGCGACGAGGCGCTCAAGACCGCGGGACGCGTCCGGCGCCGGGTGATGGCGACGCGGGCGGTCGAGGGGTGGAACGCGACGGTCTCTCAGGGGATCGCCTCCTTCCCCGATCACGCGGACAGCGCGGCGGAACTCATCAAGCTGGCCGACAGCGCGCTGTACTGGGTGAAGTTCCACGGCAAGGACCAGGCGCTCGTCTACGACGCGGCCATCGTCGGCGGGTTGGATGCCGAGGAGCGGGTGCGGCAGGCCGAGGAGGACATGCACCTGAGCACGCTCGGAGCGCTCGCGCGCGCCGTCGACGCCCGGTCCGCGGAGACCCGCTTCCACGCGCGCACCGTGGCGGCGCTCGCCGCGAGCGTCGCGCGCGAGCTGGGGCTGGAGCCCGAGCGGGCCCGCCTCTTGGGCGTGGCGGCGCAACTGCACGACATCGGCATGATCGGCGTTCCGGACGACGCGCTGGACAAGCCGGGGCCGCTCGACGCGGAGCAGCTCGCGTGCGTGGCCGCGCACCCCGAGCTCGGCGTGCAGATCCTCGGGGCGACGATGCTCGCCGACGTCCTGCCGTGGATCCTGCACCATCACGAGCGGTGGGACGGAACGGGCTACCCGACGGGACTCCGCGCGGTGGCCATCCCGCTCGAGTCCCGTATCCTCCTCGTTTGCGATGCCTACGAGGCGATGACGTCGGGACGCCCGTACCGCGCCGCGATGGCGGCCCCCGACGCCGTGGCCGAGCTGGTGCGCAACGCAGGAACGCAGTTCGACCCCGAGATCGTCGACGTCTTCACGCGCGCGCTCGGCAGGTCCGCCGAGGTCGAGTGAGCGTCGGGCCGCTCCCGGCGCGCGCCGTGACGCTCCGCGGCACCGGCTCAGCCGAGAGAGGCGACAAGATCCGAGACGTCTCGCGGCTCCCGCGCGAGCTTCCAGAGCGGACCGGAGAGTTGCGGCAGCCCATCGGCATACGTCGGGCGCCCCTCTTCGCGGAAGAAGACACCGATGGGGACGCGGCACTGCTCGGGCGTGCAGGCGAGGTCGTGGAACGTCGTCATCGACAGCTCGAGCGCTGCGGCGCGCGAGGTCGAGTCCCAACCCTCGTCCTCGAGCTTGTAGACGCGGTCGCGGAACCACTGGAACGTGTTGATCTTGTTGAAGGTCACGCACGGCTGGAAGACGTCGATGACGGCGAGCCCGCGGTGGCGGATGCCTTGTTCGATGAGGTCCGTCAGGTGGGGGATGTCGCCGGCGAACCCGCGGGCCACGAACGTGGCGCCTTCCGCGACGGCGAGCCCGACCGTGTTCACCGGTTGTTCGAGCACGCCTTCCGGGGTGGAGACGGTCGCCATGCCCTGCTCGCTCGTCGGCGACGCCTGCCCCATGGTGAGGCCGTAGATCTGGTTGTCGTGCCCGACGATCGTCATGTCGAGGTTGCGCCGGCACGTGTGTGCGAAGTGGCCGAGCCCGATGCCGTACCCGTCCCCGTCGCCCATCTCCACCACGACCGTGAGCTCGGGGTTGGCCAGGTGCAATCCGGTCGCGGCCGGCAGGGCCCGACCGTGCAGGGCATGGAACCCCTGGCATCTCGTGAAGTCGGCCCCGTTGCCGTGGCAGCCGATCCCCCATACGACCGCGAGTTGCTCGAAGCTCAGGCCGAGGTCCGCGTAGGCGGTCTTGAGCGCGAGCCACATGCCGTAGTTGCCGCATCCCGGACACCAGGTCGGGCGGTTCGGCGTCTCGAACTCCTTGACGGCGGGCATCATGACCACCCCGCGGCCGCCGGCTCGGTGGCTCGACGCGACGGCGCTCCCTCGGCCATCGCGGCCACCTTCGCGTAGATCTGCTCGGGCGCGAACGGGCGGCCGTCGTAGCGGCGGAGCGAGGCGTCCACGCCGAGCAGGCATTCCTGGCGGATGAGCCCCTCGAGCTGGCCGGTGTGATCGCCCTCGATGACGAGCGTGCGTCTCGACGCCCTCAAGAATTCGGAGACGTCCGCCGCCGGGAACGGCCACACGGTGACGATCTGCATGAGCGCCGTGGCGATGCCATCGCGCCGCAGCCATCCCAGCGCCTCGCGCGCCGGTCCGGTGGTCGTGCCGAACACGGCAACGGAGACATCGGCGTCGGCCGGGGCGGCGCCGAAGTAGGACGGACCGGGGACGAGCGAGCGAGCCAGCTCCAGCTTGCGCATGCGCTTGTCCATCTGTGCCGTGCGGTTCGCCGCGATCTCGCCGGCCGCGCCGTAGCCGTGTTCGTCGTGTTCGTACGAGTCGACCACCTGGACGGCCCCCGCGACACCGGGCAGCGCCCGTACGCTGACGCCATCCTCGGTGACCTTGTACCTGAGGTAGAGACCGTCCGCGTCGAGCGCCTCACGGTGCTCGGAGATATCGCCCTCGGCCACGAGCTTCCCACGGTCGATGGTGACCTCGTCGAGATCGAACGGCGGGATCGAGGCGCGGTTGTCCGAGAGGTAGCTGTCGCCGAGGATCACGACCGGTGTCTGCAGCTGGTCCGCGAGGTTGAACGCCTTCCACGTGAGCGTGAACGCGTCTGCGCGGTCTCCAGGCGCGAGCACGACCCGTGGGAACTCGCCTTGCGCGGCGTGGATCACGAATCGGAGGTCGGACTGCTCCGTCCACGTCGGCATGCCCGTCGCCGGCCCCGGTCTCGTGAAGACGCCGACGACGACCGCGGACTCGCTGACACCCGCGAGCCCGAACGCCTCCACCATGAGGGAGAACCCGCCACCGGAGGTCGCGCACATCGCCCTGGCACCGGCGAAGGCGGCGCCGACGACCATGTTCATGGCGGCGATCTCGTCCTCCGTATGTTTCACGACGATGCCGAAGTCGCGGTCTCGCGCCGCCATGAATGCGAGCAGGGAGGACGCGGGGGTCATCGGGTAGGCGCAGTACATCCCGAGGCCCGCGGCGAGGGCGCCCGTGCCGACCGCCTCGTTGCCGTCCACGAGGATCTGCGGCACAGGGTCTCGGAGCGGCGTCACGCGCACGGGGAAGGGGCAGCCGGCGTCGCGGCCCGCCTGGTAGCCCGCGGTCGCGACGGCCACGTTCTGCGAGGCCACCTCCGGCGGCTTGCGGGCGAACTGCGCGTGGAGGGAGTCGGTGAGGTAGGAGAGCGGATAGCCGGCCAGCCCGAGGACGGCGCCGAGAGCGGCGACGTTGCGCATGATGCGCTGGCCGCCGGCGGCGTCGACGATGTCGTCGAACGGCACGGGCACGTCGCAGATGCGCGTTCCCTCCGGTGGCCTGGGCAGGTGGACACTCTTGGGGTCGTGGACGACCGCCGCGCCCGGGACGAGCTCCGACACATGCGCGTCGACCGTCGCCTGATCGAGTGCCACCAGCACATCGACCGGAAGGACGTGCGACCGGATCGGGTCGGGCGACACGCGCACCTGGTAGACGTTGTGGCCGCCACGGATGAGCGACGGATACTCGGTGAGGTCGAACGTGTGCAGCCCGCCTCGCGCGAAGCAGCGCGCGAGCGTCTGTCCGGCGGCCTTGATGCCGAAGCCGGCGGGCCCGCCGATCTTGATCTGGATGTCGTGACGGTCCTCGCCACGCGGGTCTTCGGGCATGCGGAGTCCTTCGCCGGATGTGCGCGGGTGCTCGGCCGATATGTTCCCCTTCCGGGGCGGACGACGTCCGTGCCGGTGCTCCGGGTCGGCTCGTGGCGCGCCACGGCCCGGACTTTCGGTAGAATCCCCCCATGACGAACCCTGAACACACCCCCGTCGTGGTGCTCGGCGTCACCGGCGGCATCGGCGCCTACAAGGCGTGCGAGCTCGCGCGGGAGCTGATGCGCCGCGGCATGCGCGTCAAGACGGTGATGACGAGCGCCGCGCAGCGATTCGTCACGCCGCTGACCTTCCGCACGCTCACCGGCGAGCCGGTCGCGGTCTCGCTGTGGGACGACACGACGCAGCGCGTCCACCACATCTCGCTCGCCGAGGAGGCGGACGCGGTCGTCATCGCGCCCTGCACCGCGAACGTCATCGCGAAGCTGTCCCAGGGGCGCGCCGACGACCTGCTGACGACGACGGTCCTCGCGACCGAGGCTCCGATCGTGGTCGCGCCGGCCATGAACACACGCATGTGGCTGAAGGACGTCACCCAGCGCAACGTGGCCGTGCTCGAGGCGCGGGGCGCGGTCTTCGTCGCACCCGGCAGCGGCGAGCTGGCCTGCGGCGAGGTGGGCGAGGGCAGGCTCGCGCCGGTCGCCGAGATCGCCGACGCGGTGCAGGCCGAGGTCGAACGCGGCCGGTCCTTGGCCGGTGTGCGCGTCCTCGTGACCGCCGGTCCCACGCGTGAACCGGTCGACGCCGTGCGCTACATCGGCAACCGCTCGAGCGGACGCCAAGGCTACGCGATCGCCGAGGAGGCCGCGCGGCGGGGCGCCGAGGTCACGCTGGTGAGCGGCCCGACGACGCTGCCGGACCCGTTCGGCGTGACGACACTGCGAGTCGAGACCGCCGCCGAGATGCTGGGCGCGGTCGAGCGGGCGTACGAGGCGACCGACGTGGTCGTGGCCGCCGCCGCGGTGGCGGACTTCCGTCCCTCGGCGCCCGTCGCGGGCAAGATCCGCAAGGAGCAGGGGCCGGCGTCGGTGCCCTTGGAGCGGACCGTCGACATCCTCGCCCGGCTCGGCGGGGAGAAGTCCGGCCGCATCCTCGTGGGCTTCGCGGCGGAAGCCGGTGAGGCGGTGACGGCGGCGCGAGCGAAGCTGCGAGCCAAGAACCTCGATCTGATCGTCGCCAACGACGTGACCGAGCCGGGCGCGGGTTTCGAGGGCGCGACCAATCGGGTCACGCTCGTGTCGGCGAGCGGCGCGGACGAGCTGCCGCTGATGGACAAGCGGGCGGTCGCGCGCGCCATCCTCGACCGGCTCGAGCCGCTGTTGAAGGGAAGCGCGCGATGACGCTCGAAGGATCCGCGAAGAAGCTGTCGGCCTACGTCGGCGAGAACGCGCTCTACGACGGCAAGCCGCTCTATACCGCGCTGGTCGAGGCGGCGCGCAAAGCGGGGTGCGCGGGAGCGACCGTGTTGCGCGGGATCGAGGGGTTCGGCGCCACGAGCCGTATCCACGGTCGGCACGCCTTGCGGATGAGCACGGACCTGCCGGTGGTCGTCGTGGCGATCGACGTCGAGGACCGCATCGTCGCGCTCGCCGAGCTGTTCAAGGCGATGGTCGGCGACGGGCTCATCACGATCGAGGAAGCGACGGTCGTGCAGTATCAGGGAGGGGTCTCGGAAGACCCGCCGGCGTAGCGGCGCCTTGCTCGCGGCAGGGGCTCGTCGTACTATCGCACCTTGCCGTCGTCCTCGGGTCGTGGCGGCATCTCGGGCTGTGGCGCAGTTTGGTAGCGCACTTGACTGGGGGTCAAGGGGTCGCAGGTTCAAATCCTGTCAGCCCGACCACAGAACTTGCTGGTGAGGGGCTTGTCCCGGAGAACCGGGGCGGGCCCTTCACCTCGTTTCGGGGCCGGCCGTCGTGCCTGCGTGGTCGCGCCGGACATGCTGGACATGTCTTTGGAAGACAGCCGCCGCCGCAGACCGGGTGTCCGCCACGGGCGATCTGGGGGATATGGTCGGGGGGCGTTCCCGAGGTCGCCGGGCGTTCCCGACTCTCTGCCTCGGAGATGGTTGATGGCCGTCTTCCTTTCGATGCTCGCCCTGGGACTCGTGAGCAGCCCGCACTGCATCGGCATGTGCGGGCCGCTCGTGATGACCTATGCCGTCCGGAACGAAGGTGGGCCTCTTGCCGAGAAGCTTGTGCTCCATGGTTCGTACCAGTCGGCGCGGATAGCGAGCTACGTGCTGGTCGGCGCGCTCGTGGGGGCGATCGGGACGGCGCTCGACCTCGCGGGGGCGCGCGGATGGGCGATGCTCGCCGCCGGCGCGCTCATGATCCTGATCGGGCTGTCGGCGAGCGGCCTCGTGCCGTCACTCAGGCGGCTGAGGCTGCCCGTGCCCTCCACGGCCTCTCGCTGGGTAGCGCGGGTCCAAGAGCGCCTCGAGGGATCGGCCTCGGCTCGCGCGGGGAGCCGGTTCGGTGCCCCCGTCGTCCTCGGCCTGCTCACCGGGCTGATGCCCTGCGCGGCTCTGCAGGTCGCGGAGCTCACGGCCGCCACCGGCGGTTCGCCCGCGGCCGGTGCGCTCGCGATGCTGGGCTTCGGTCTCGGGACGATGCCGGTCATGCTCGGCGTCGGGGTGGCGTCGGGCTACGTCGGCGCGCGCCTCAGGAGGAGGCTGCTCACGCTCGCCGCACTCGCGATCGTGGTGCTGGGCGCGGTCACCGTGGACCGCGCCGCGACGCTGCTGGGGTCCCCGGTGACGGCGCGAGCGATGGCGGCCGCCGTCGTGGGCGACACCTCGCACAGCGCCGTACGGACCGGCCCCGACGGGGTCGCTGAAGCCCCGCTCGCGATCGTGCACACGACCTACGTGCCGTCCACGGTCGACATCCCATCGGGGCGTCCGGTCCGGCTCGTCGTGGATCGCGAGGAGAGCGTGGCGTGTTCTGGCGAGCTCGTCATCCCGAGGCTCGGGGTCAGGGCACAGCTCAGACCCGACGGAGTCACCGTGGTCGATCTCCCGCCGACTCAGCCGGGTCTCTATGCCATGACGTGCGGGATGGGGATGATGTCGGGCCAGGTCCGATCGGGGCCGGCGAGCGTCGGCACGGACTGGAGGATGGTGGCGTCGCTGGCAGGGATGCTCGTCGTCTCGCTCGGCGGCATCGGTCTCGTGCTGGTGGTGCGCTATCGCTCGGTACTCAGGCGATGACGCGGACCCGGGCCCGCCGTCGTCCGCGGAGCTGACCGGCGGCCGTCACGCGACCACCTTGTTGAACGCTCGCGTCGCCCAGGTGACCACGGCGACGAACACGGCTCCCATGAACAGGAACGCTTCTCCGACCTGACTCTGCCAGATGTGACCGGCGCACAGCTGCCTCGCCGCTTCGACGCAGTAGAACGCGGGGTTGAAGTGCGCGATCACCTGGAGCCACGTCGGCGCGAGCGACATCGGCAGCAGCATGCCCGACAGCAGCAGGATCGGCAGGTTGAGGCCCTGCACGATGGGGGAGAGCCGGTCCTCGTCCTTGAGGATGAGGCCGATCGCGTAGCCGAAGGACGCCGTGCTCGCGTTGAGCAGCGCGATCAGCACGAGCAGGACGAGGAAGCCCGCGAAGCTCACCTTGAAGCCGAACGGGATGGCGATGACGGTGAACAGGCACACGATGACGAGCGTGTTGAACATGTCGCGCAGCACGTTGCCCGCGAGCAGCGCGAAACGGCTGGTCGGCGTGACACGGAAGCGCTCGATGACCCCGTTGCGCACCTCGTCGATGATGCCGTAGCCCACGAAGAGGCCGTTGAGGAACGCGATGATGACCAGCAGGCCCGGCACGAACACGTTGAGCACGTTGCTCGCGCCCGGTACCGCGGCTCCGGCAATCTCCGGAGCGAGCTTCTTCAGCAGGGGAGCGAACAGCAGCAGGTACAGCAGGGGCGTCGCCAGCGATATGACGATGTAGATGGGGTTGCGCAGCGTCTCGAGCAGCTTGCGCCGGAAGAGCAGGCCGATGTCGCGGAGCATCCTCATCGGGTTCCCTCCTCGGCGGCCAGGTCCCGCAGGGAGTACCCGGTCTTGGCCAGGAACACGTCGTCCAGCGAGGGGACGGACAGCGTGATCGTCTGCGGGCTCACGCCCTTCTGATCGAAGAGGCGGAGCAGGTCGGGCATGGCCGCGCCGCCGTCCTTGACCTCGATCCGGAGCCGGCCGTCCTCCTCCGCGACGTGACTGACGTACTCGCGCGACTCGAGCTCGGGGATCACCTGACTTCGCACGAGGTCCTCCTGGTCGTGCAAGCCGACCGTGATCGTGTCGCACCCGACCTGGCGCTTCAGTTCTTCCGGAGTGCCCCGCGCGACGATCTTGCCGTGGTCCATGATCGCCAGGTGATCGGACAGCGCATCGGCTTCCTCGAGATAATGGGTCGTGATGAAGATGGTCGCGCCGCTCGCGCGCAGCTTGCCGATCTGCACCCAGAGGTTGGCGCGGTTCTGCGGGTCGAGTCCGATCGTGGGCTCGTCGAGGAAGAGCACGACGGGCTGGTTCATGATGCCGAGCGCCACGTCGAGGCGTCTGCGCTGACCCCCCGAGTACGTGTTCACGATCCGGTCGGCGAATTCCCCGAGGTCGAGGACGTGGATGAGTTCCACCGCGCGCTGTTTCGCCTGCGCGGCGCTCATGTCGTACAGGCGGCCCTGCAACACGAGGTTCTCACGACCGGTCGCGGCGCGGTCGGACCCGCCGCTCTGACCGACATAGCCGATGCGGCGGCGGACCTCCGCCGCCTGGGTGGCGACATCGAGCCCGGCGACGCGGGCCGTCCCCGAATCGGGTGCCATCAGCGTCGTGAGTATGCGGAGGGTGGTCGTCTTCCCGGCGCCGTTGGGGCCGAGGAAGCCGAACACCTGGCCGCTCTCGACCGTCAGATCGATCCCGTCGACGGCCTTGACCGTTCCTCTGCGGCTGGAGAAGTACTTGGTGAGGCCTTCCGTGATGACGACCGGCTCCGTCATGTGGCTACCGCGTTTCCTCTCATGGGCGGCAGTACGCCCAGGACGTCGGGAACTGGGCGTCACGAATCTAGCACAGCTGCTCACGCGGTCACGTGCGTCGCGGTCTCGTCCGCGCCCGCTTGGCGTACCCAGCCGCAACATCGCGTATCCGTGGCGTGCGGCGCTCCCGCTCCGCCGCGGGTCGTGAGGCGTTCGTGCATAATGGGGCCGCAGCGGGAAGAAGGGCGAGTGCCGTGACCGCGACGGTCCGCCGGATGGAAATCACGCAGCTCCGACGCGGCGGCCTCGATCGCTCGGATGTCGCCCGCCGGGGCCCGTCCGCGGTCCGGTCGGACGTCCTCGATCTCGCGGCGACGACGTTCATGCAGCTCGCGCTCATCACGGGCATATATGGGCTGACGCGGGGCATGCGGCCGGGCACCGCCATCGCTGGGGGTCTCGCCGGCGTCCCGGTCTTCATGGCGATCGTCGCGACAGGCGTGCTCGTCTACTTCAAGAGGAGAGACCGGTGGTGACGACACCCGATCGGCGGGGTGGGAGACCGACCGCTCCGCTCGACCTTCCCGTCGACCATACGCGCGACGTCATCTCGATCCCGAACATCATCACCGTGCTCCGTCTTGCGCTGATCCCGTTCTTCTATTGGTTCCTGGTGCACGAGGCGCCGGGGCAGGGTCGCAACGACGCGGCGTTCCTGCTCTTCACGGTGTGCGCGTGCACGGACTGGCTCGACGGGTTCATCGCTCGCAGTACCGGCACCGTGACCGCGATCGGCAAGGTCATCGATCCGCTCGTCGACCGCCTGCTGATAGCCAGCGCGCTGCTGGGGTTGTACGTGGTCGGGCGGGTCAGCCTCCTGTTGCTCCTCGTGCTCGTCGGACGCGACGTGTACCTGCTGTACGGAGCTTGGGTCCTGGAGCGGCGCGGGAAGCGCGTGAGCGTCACCATCTTGGGGAAGGCGACGACGGCGGTGCTCCTGACCGGATTCGCGTCGCTCATCTGGGACTTCCCGCGGGTGCGCCTGCCGCTCCTGGTCCTGGGCCGGGGCGACGTGGCGTTCCGCCTCGGAGGCACGCAGCCCGTGGGTGCCTTCGTCGTCTACCTCGGGGTCGTCCTGTCCCTGAGCGCGGCCGCTCAATACACCGTGATCGCGCGGCGTGAGTACCGGGATGCCGTGGCGGCGGAACGGAACGCGGTACCGCGCGACCCGCGCGCCGCGTGTGACGGCGAAGCGAGGACGACATGAAGGCGGTCATCATGGCGGGAGGGGAGGGCACCCGGCTGCGCCCGCTCACCAGCCTGCGGCCGAAGCCGATGGTCCCGATCGCGAACCGGCCGATGATGGAGCACATCGTCGGACTGTGTCATTGGCACGGGCTCGACGACATCGTCGCGACCTTGCAGTTCATGCCGCAGGTGATCCAGGACTACTTCGCGGACGGTGAGGAGTGGGGCGTCCGCATCGAGTACGCGGTCGAGGACGTGCCGATGGGCACCGCGGGATCCGTGAAGAACGCGCAGCCGCTGCTCGGCGACGGGGCGTTCGTGGTCATGTCCGGCGACGCGCTGACCGACATCGACCTCGCGGAGCTGGGCGCCGCCCACAAGAAGAGCGGCGCGGCGGTGACGGTCGCGCTGAAACGCGTGCCCAACCCGCTCGAGTTCGGCGTGGTGATCACCGACTCTTCAGGCAGGATCGAGCGCTTCCTCGAGAAGCCGACCTGGGGTCAGGTGTTCTCCGACACCATCAACACCGGCATCTACGTCGTCGAGCCCGAGGTGCTCGACCTCATACCATCGAAGGGCCGGTTCGACTTCGCCGCCGACCTCTTCCCGCTCCTGCTCGAGAAGGGTTACCCACTGCACGGGCACGTGGCGGAAGGCTACTGGGCGGACATCGGCTCGCTCCAGAGCTACATCCAGGCGCACTGGGACATACTCGACCACAAGCTCGGGGTCTTCGTGCCGGGAGTGAAGGCCGCCAAGGACGTCTGGGTCGGCGAGGGCGCCGACATCGACAACGACGCGGTCATCGGTGACAAGGTCGTGATCGGGGCCAACGCGAAGATCAGGCCCGGCGCGCGGTTGGGCGACTACGCGGTCATCGGCGACTCGTGTCTGATCGACTCCAACGCGGGCGTTCAGCGCTCCATCGTCTGGTCCGACAGCTTCATCGGGGAGAGCGCGGAGATCTCGGGCGCGGTCATCTGTCGGAGGGTCGACGTGCGTGCTCGCTCCTACGTGGACAACGGGGCCGTCATCGGCGATGAGAGCTACCTGGGACTCGGCGCGGTCGTCGGGGCCGACGTTGCGGTCTACCCGTTCAAGCGCATCGAACAGGGCGCCGTCCAGACGACGTCGCTGATATGGGAGAGCCGCGGCGTGCGCGCGCTCTTCAGCGGCGACGGGGTATCGGGTCTCACGGGCGTCGACATCACGCCGGAGCTCTCGCTCCGCATCGCCCAGGCGTACGGCACGACGCTGCCGGCGGGCGGGCATGTCGTGCTCTCGCGCGACCAGTCGCGCGGCGCGCGCATGGTCAAGCGGGCGATGGCGGCCGGCCTGAATTCCGCGGGCATCAACGTCCGCGACCTCCGGGTGGCGTCGTCCGCCGTGAACAGGTTCACCACACGCGACAGCCGATGCGTCGGCGGCATCCACGTGTGCGCGTCGTCCACCGACCCTCAGACCACGGAGATCCACTTCTACGACAAGGCGGGGCTGGACCTGTCGGTCGCGGAGGAGAAGCGCGTGGAACGGCTCTACTTCAGGCAGGAGTTCCGCCGCGCGTTCTTCGACCAGATGGGCGAGATCATCTATCCGCCGAGGGCGCTCGAGTACTACACCGCCGGGATGCTCGACACGCTCGGCGTCGCGGACGCCAACGAGCGCGTGCGCATCCCCGAGCCGCGGGCGCCTCGGTTGAAGGTCGTCGCCGAGCTCAGTTACGGCGTGGCCTCGATCGTGGCGCCGCAGGTGGCCGCCGGCTGGGGCATCGACCTCATCGCGTTGCGTCCCTTCCTCGACGCCGAGCGCAGCGGGATGCTCACGGCGGAGCGGCGGGACGCGTACGCCGAGGCGGTCGAGGCCGTGGAGGACTTCCGCGCGGACTTCGGCATGGTGATCGACGCGGCGGGCGAGCGTGTGGTGCTCGTGTCGTCCGGTGGCCGGGTCCTCGACGGAGACACCGCGCTGCACACCATGCTCGAGCTGTTCTGTTCGGCGTCCGAGGGCCGTGTAGCGGCCGTCCCCATCACCGCCTCGCGCGTCACGGAGGAGATCGCGAGCCGTCACGGATGTCACCTCGAGCGATGCGGCCGGACGACGCGCGCCATGTCGCTCGCCGCGCTCGGGCACGACGTCGGCTTCGTCGGGGACCGCGCGGGGGGCTACATGTTCCCGTCCTTCCTCGCGGCGTTCGACGGCGTGATGACGCTGGGGATGACGGCGAAGATGCTGGCCGAGTCGGGCCGGCGGCTCGACGAGGTGATCGCGGCCGTGCCGCCCCACCACCTCAAGGAGGCGACCGTGCCGTGCGTGTCGAGCCAAAAGGGAAGCGTGATGCGCGCGGTCGCGGAGGCGACCAGCGGGCTCGCGGTCGACATGACCGAGGGCATCAAGGCCGAGGTCGACGGCGGGTCGGTCCTCGTGCTCCCCGACGCGCAGGAGCCCATCGTGACGGTCTACGCCGAGTCCGGCGACGACGAGGCGTCCAAAGACCTGCTGGACAGGTACGTCGACATCGTCTCGGAGGCCGCGCGGCCGCCCGTCGTGTAGATCCGCGGCGGCGGCTCCACGTCGTGTCCGGTGTTACGCTGCCGTTACCCCACGTAAGCCTGTGAGCTGCTATGATGCGTCGAGCGGCTGGACGCACGCGGCCCCTTCATCGAACTCAGTCATCCGGCCGGGACGAGCATTGATGCGCCAGGACACGACACAACCACACGGCGTCTCTCCGGGCGCGCGCACCGTGGAGAACGCCGCCGACCCGGGTGGCCGGAGGGGCGCCGAGAGCACTCGGGCGTCCTCCGGCGCCGATGGACGGCCCCGCGGGCATGGGCGCGTCGATCCGGCCTCGGAAGCGTCGCGCGTGAAGCGGCAGCGCATCGCGCTCGGCGCCGTGAGCGGCGTGATCGCGCTCGTGGTCCTGGGTGGCGTCGCCGAGGCCCTGGCTTCGAGTGGCCGGATATACCCGGGCGTGCGCGTCGGCGACGTGGCCGTCGGATGGCTGACACCGGGCCAGGCGTCCACGAAGCTCGAGAAGGCGTTCGTCTCACGGTTCCGCGACCCGGTGACGGTCTCGTGGGGCAGCCGGTCCTGGAAGGTGCAGGGCGAGGCGATCGGGGCCACGCTCGACGCCACTTCGACCGTCGACCGGGCGTACGCGGTCGGGCGGACCGGCGGCCTGCTCCATGTCGCGGCCGACCGGCTCGGCGCCATCTTCGGCGGGGTGGAGACGCGTGCCGAGATCGAGAGCGAGCCGTCGAAGACCGCGCGGTTCCTCGACCGCATCGACGCCGCCGTGGCGCGACCCGCCGTCGACGCCTCGGTATCCGTGACGGGGCCCGACGTCACATCGACGCCGTCCAGTGACGGCCGGCGTGTCGACCGCGCCGCGACCGCGTCCGCGATCCTCGCGGCCTTCCTGACCTCGACGAGACGCGTCGCGGTCAGCGTGGAGACCGTCGTGCCGGCAGTCACCGAGGCCGAGGTCCAGCAGGCGGTGGCCGACGCGCGCAAGCTCATGGCGGGAAGCGTGACGGTCGCGTACAAGTCCCACCACCGGACGTTCTCTCGCGAGACGGTGGCGAGCCTGGTCGCCTTCCGGGTGGAGCCGGTCGGCGGAACGACGGCGGACGCGCCCGGCGGATCGGCGAGCCCCGCCCCCGGCGCCCAGGCGGGAGTCGGCTCGGCTGCCGTCTCCGCGACCGGCGTGGCGAGCACGCTCGTCGCCTGCTTCGACCCCGCGCGCCTCGGCGTGCTCATCGCTCCGCTGGTCAAGGGGATGGGCACCCCCGCGCGTGACGCGTCGTTCCTCGCCAGCGGCGGCAGCGTCAGCATCAGGGCGTCGAGGACGGGCATCGGGCCCGATCTGGAGGGCCTGGCATCGGAGCTGGCTTCCGCGTGCATCGGTGGCGGCGCGCGCCGCGCCGACGTGCGCCTGGTGACCATACAGCCCACGCTCACGACCGCCGATGCGAACGCGATGGGCATCAAGGACCGTCTCGGCACGTTCACCACGACGTTCGACCCGAGCAACCGTCCGCGGGTGAACAACATCGACCTGCTGGCCGGGGTGCTCGACGACAAGCTCATCGCACCGGGCGCGGTCTTCAGCTTCAACCAGGCGGCGGGGCAGCGGACCGCCGCGAAAGGCTACCAAGAGGCGAACGCGATCGTGAACGGGCAAGCTCGTTCCGCAGCTCGGCGGCGGAGTCTGCCAGGTCGGCACGACGATGTTCAACGCGGTGTTCTTCGCGGGTCTGCCCATCGTCGAGCGCGTGAACCACTCGTTCTACATCTCGCACTACCCGACGGGACGTGACGCCACCGTGTCGTGGGGAGGCCCCGACCTCCGGTTCCGGAACGACACCGGGCACTGGCTGCTGATCCGCGCGGACTTCAGCGACTCGTCCCTCACGATCTCGCTGTACGGCACGGACCCCGGCTATCAGGTGCAGTACACGACGAGCCCGTTCGAGGACGTCGTGCCGTTCGGCGTCACGGAGGTCCCCGACCCGGCGCTGCCGCTGGGGGCGCGCGTCACGCAGGACGCAGGCGTCAACGGGTGCACCGTCACCGTCGTCCGGACGGTGTACAAGGGCGGGCGCGTGGTGCGCACCGACACGTTCGTGTCACACTACCAACCCAAGGAGGCGACCGTGCTCGTCGGGACCAAGAAGCCGTCCACGTCGCCGACCTCGACGGTGGCCCCGAAGAAGTCGTAGCCGTCGCCGGTCCTCTTCGGAAGTCGGCGCGGGCCGTGGGATGGGGGCGGACGGGTGTACTTCCAGCCGGAACTCGAGACGATGTCGCGCGACGACCTTGAAGCGTTGCAGGTCGCGCGGCTGCGAACGCAACTCGCGCGCGTGTACGTGAACGTGCCGCTCTACCGCCGGAAATTCGACGAGGCCGGATTCCGTCCGGAGCAGGTGCGGTCGCTGGCGGACCTGAGCGCCGTGCCCTTCACGGTCAAGGACGACCTGCGCTCCGCGTACCCGTACGGCATGTTCGCGACGCCGCTGCGGGACATTGTCCGTGTCCATTCGTCGTCCGGCACGACCGGGCAGGTGTCCGTGGTCGGGTACACGCGCGGCGACGTGGAGCGATGGAGCGACCTGATGGCGCGCACGCTCGTGTGCGCCGGCGCGCGACGCCGACGACGTCGTGCAGGTCGCCTACGGCTACGGCCTGTTCACGGGCGGTCTCGGAGCTCACTACGGCTCCGAGCGCCTCGGAGCCGTGACCATACCGGTGTCCGGCGGCAACACCTCAGCGCCAAGTACAGATACTCAAGGATTTCGGTGTGACGGTGCTCGCCTGCACGCCGAGCTACGCGCTGCTGATCGCGGAGACGGCCGAAGGCATGGGAGTGGACGTGCGATCCCTTCCGCTGCGGGTCGGGGTGTTCGGCGCCGAGCCGTGGAGCGACGCGATGCGCGCACAGATCGAGGAGCGCATGGGCCTGCGCGCGATGGACATCTACGGGCTCTCCGAGGTCATGGGCCCGGGCGTGGCGGCGGAGTGCTCGGAACAGCACGGCCTTCACGTGTTCGAGGACCACTTCATCATCGAGATCATCGATCCCGAGACGCTCCGAGCCGGTGCTCGATGGCGAGTTCGGCGAGGTCGTCTTCACGACGCTCACCAAGGAGGGCATACCCGTCATCCGGTATCGCACGAGAGACATCAGCCGCATCCTCTCCGGCTCCTGCGCGTGCGGTCGCACGTTCCGTCGCATGGAGCGCGTCACCGGCCGCAGCGACGACATGCTCATCATCCGAGGCGTGAACGTGTATCCCAGCCAGATCGAGCAGGTGCTCATGGGTGTGGAGGGCGTTGCGCCTCACTATCAGGTGGTGCTCACGAAACGCGGATCCATGGACGCCGTGGAGGTGCATGTCGAGGTCGGTGCCGACGTCGCGTTCGACGAGATCCGTGAGTTGGAGCAGCTCCAGAGGGCGCGTGAGCGCGGCCCTCGCGTCGGCGCTGGCGGTCAGCGTGTCGGTGAAGCTCGTGGAACCGAAGTCGATCCAGCGCAGCGAGGGCAAGGCGAAGCGCGTCGTGGACCTTCGCGGCGAACGAGCGGGGGAGGGAAGATGATCGAACAGCTCTCCGTCTTTCTGGAGAACGAGAAGGGCCGCCTCGCGCGTCTGTGCAGGATCTTGGGCGACGCGGGGTTCAACCTGCACGCGCTGGTCGTCGCCGACACGAGTGAATACGGCGTGGTGCGCATCATCTGCGACCGGCCGCACGCCGCCCGCGCCGCTCTGGAGGCGAGGGGCTTCGCTGGGTCGCTCACCGGCGTCATCGCGGTCGAGGTCCCGGACCGCCCCGGCGGGCTCGCGCGTCTTCTCGAGCTGCTCGACTCCGCGGGGATGAACGTCGAGTATCTCTACTGCTTCCAGCGTCCGGGCGACGCCGCCGCCGTCGACGTCCTCCGCGTGAGTGACCCGGAGGCCGCGTCGGCCGTGCTCGTCGGCGGCGGATTCGCCGTCGTGGGACCCGACGCGATCTACGAGTCCGACCACGCGTAGCGACGCCGAGGCGGGTTACGGCGCCGCAACGTCGAGCTCGCGAGAGGCGCGGTCGGGTCGTGGGCTGACGTACCATACGGAGGCCCGTCCGCCCCGCGACCACCGGTTGGACCGCCACCGATGAGAGCCACGAGACCGTTCCTCCTCCGTGCCGGCGCGTTCGCGTGCGCGTGCGCGATCGCGGCCGCCTGCGCGCTCGTGCCCGCGGCGTCCGCATCCGCGGCGGTCCTGGACCAGGACATGGTGGGCGGCGTCGCCGTCGGCGCGTCCGGGCCCCTGCAGGCGGCGGCGCCGGACCTCTACATCCCCTCTGGAGAGCTCTGCACGATGGACGGCCGCGTGCTGTGGGCGCGCGATCCGTACGCGCGAAGGGCGATGGCCTCGACCACCAAGATCATGACCGCCGTCGTGGTGCTCGAGCACGGCGACCTGAACGACACGATCACGGTGGATCCCACGGCCGCGGCGGTCGGCCAGTCGAGCATGGGGCTGGTCGTAGGTGAGAAGCTGAGCGAGGCCGAACTGCTCAAGGGTGTGCTGGTCCAGTCGGGCAACGACGCGGCGACGCTGATCGCCGAGCATGTCGCCGGATCGACGGCCGCCTTCGTCAGACTCATGAACGCGAAGGCCGCGCAGCTCGATCTCACGAACACGCACTACGTGAACGTCCACGGCCTCGATGCGCCCGGCCACTACACGTGCGCTGCCGACCTCACGACGCTGGCGCGCTACGCGATGCAGTATCCGACGTTCCGGTCCATCGTGAGGCTCTACACCGTGAAGGTCCGGTCCGACCTGTACACGCACGTCCTCGTGAGCCAGGACAAGGCGCTGGAGACGTACCCCGGTGTCATCGGCATCAAGACGGGTTGGACGAACAACGCCGGCTACTGCGTCGTCTTCGCGGCGGAGAGAGGCGGGGTCCAGCTCATCGGCGCGGTGATGGGCGCGTCGGGCGAAGCGAGCCGGCTCGACCAGGAGACGAAGCTGTTGGACTGGGGCTTCGCCCACTACAAGGAGCGGCAGATCGCTCGCTCGGGCGACCCGACGGGCAACGTCCGCGTCGCAGGCTATCTCGACCGCACGGTGGCCACGGCGTGCGCGGAGACGACCTCGGTGCCCGTGTTCGATCTGGACGGTCCGGTCCGCCGCCGGATCGAGCTGCCGGCGAGCGTGCCGGCGCCCGTGCACGCGGGCACGGTCATCGGTACCATTACCCTGTACCAGGGTTCCACCATGCTGGCGCAGCTGCCGATCCGTGCGGCGGCGTACGTGCCGGCGCCGTCGGTGTGGCAAGACGTGGTCTTCTTCTTCGGCGGCATGTGGCGGGCGGTGTTCGGGTAGCCCGTTCATCGTCCGGTGGCACGGTCTCGCAGGATCCGACGGATCGAAGGGAAGGGTGCATGCCCGACGCTCTCGCACGCACGCCGCTGTACGAGGAGCACCTCGCGCTCGGTGCCAGGATGGTCCCGTTCGCGGGCTTCGAGATGCCGGTCCAGTACTCCGGCGTCATCGAGGAACACCATGCCGTCCGCCGTTCGGCCGGGATCTTCGATATCTGCCACATGGCCGAGTTCCGCGTCCACGGCTTCGAGGCCTTCGACTCGCTGCAGCGCCTGGTGACGAACGATCTGCACAAGATCGACGAGCTCGGGCGTGCCGTCTACACCCTCCTGTGCGACGAGAACGGCGGGATCATCGACGACCTGATCGTCTATCACACGGGCGATCTCGAGTACCTCGTGATCGCGAACGCCGCGAACCGCTCGGCGGACGTGAGCTGGCTCTCGACCCACCTGCCCGACAGCGTCGAGTTCGTGGACGAGTCGGATCGCACGGGGTTGATCGCGCTGCAAGGCCCGAAGGCGGTCGCGGTCATCAGCGAGCTCGCCGGGCAGGAGCCACCCGCGAGGTTCCGGATCGCGGAGGCGCACCTCGCGGGAGGGACGCCGGTACTGCTCTCGCGCACCGGCTATACAGGGGAGGACGGCGTCGAGATCGTATGCGCCGCTTCGGACGCGGTCGCCGTCTGGCGCGCGCTGCTCGGCTTCACAGAGGTGACGCCGTGCGGCCTGGGCGCCCGCGACACGTTGCGGCTCGAGGCGGGCTATCCCCTGCACGGTGTCGACATGGACCGCGCCGTCGATCCGATCAGTGCCGGGCTGGGATGGGCCGTCTCCTTCGCGAAGGGCGGCTTCGTCGGGCGCGAAGCGATCGCGGCGGTGAAGGAGGACGGCCCGGAGCGACGCCTCGTCGGCGTGTCGACGTCCGAGGGCGTCCCGCGGCACGGCTACGCCGTGTTGCACGGCGGCAGGCAGGTGGGTACTGTGGCGAGCGGGACGTTCTCTCCCACGCTCGGCCACGGCATCGCGACCGCGTACGTTCCGGCTCCGCTCGCGACGCCGGGGACCGAGCTCGAGGTCGAGATCCGGCGGAAGAGGGTGGCGGCGGCGGTCGTCAGGATGCCGTTCGTGACGGAGACATCCCTGAAACCGCGCTGAGTCCGACGGGAGGCGCGCCGGCACGCCGCCGGCGCGGCATGGAGCGGAAGGAGCATCGTGGGCGTCTACCCGGATGACCTGAAGTATGACAAGGAGCACGAGTGGGTGCGAATCGACGGCGACATCGCCGTCGTGGGCATCACCGATTTCGCGCAGGACCAGCTCGGCGAAGTGGTCTATCTGGACATGCCGTCCGCCGGCGATCAGCTGACGACGGGCGAGACCTTCGGCGAGATCGAGTCGGTGAAGTCCGTGTCCGAGCTGTATGCGCCGGTGAGCGGCGACGTCGTCGAGGTGAACGACGAGCTGAACGGCGCGCCGGAGACGGTGAACAGCGACCCGTACGGCGGCGGCTGGATGATCAAGGTGAGGATGAGCGACCCGTCGCAGCTCGGCGGGCTCATGAGCTCCGACGAGTACGAGTCCTACGTCTCCAGCGAGGCCTGACGGCGGGATGCGCTACACACCCGTGAGCCGCGAACAGCGCGAAGCCATGCTTCGCGCTGTCGGCGTCTCGGACGTCGACGAGCTGTTCGAGGCCGTTCCGAGCAGCGTGCTCCTCCACGAGCCGCTGGCCCTTCCCGAGGGGCTGACGGAGATGGAGGCGTCCGCGCGTCTGCGCGCGTTGGCCGACGCCGACACGCCGGCGACCCGTCTGGTCTCGTTCGCGGGGGCGGGGTGCTACGACCACTACGTGCCCGCGATCGTCGATCACGTGCTGCGCCGGCCTGAGTTCTTCACGGCCTACACGCCCTACCAGCCCGAGGTCTCGCAAGGGACGCTGCAGAACATCTACGAGTACCAGACGATGATCTGCGAGCTCACGGGCATGGACGTCGCGAACGCGTCGATGTACGACGGCGCGACCGCGTTCGTGGAAGCCGCGCCTGATGGCGGCGCGCGTCACGAAGCGCTCGCGCGTGCTGGTGTCGGGCGCGGTGCATCCCGAATGGCTGGCGACGCTGCGGACATACGCGGGTGCGGGCGTCATGCGGGTCGAGTCGGTCGACGTCGAGGCACGGGCGGGGACGACCGACCTCGCGGCAGCCCGGGTCGCCCTCGTCGGACGCCGCGGACCCGCCGGCCGTGCTTCTCGTCGCGTCGCCGACTTCTTCGGCACGCTCGAAGACCTGCGGGGCGCTCGCCGACGCCGCTCACGCCGCAGGGGCGCTCCTCGTGGTCGCGGCCGAACCCCATCTTGCTGGGCGTGCTCGAAGCGCCCGGGAGGATCGGCGCGGACGTCGTGGTGGGCGAGGGCCAGTCGCTCGGGAGCGCGATGTCCTTCGGCGGGCCCGGGCCTGGGCTTCTTCGCCTGCGATGCCCGGTACGTGCGGTCGCTGCCGGGCCGCATCGTCGGGCGGACCGTCGACGTCGACGGGCGCGACGGCGTTCGTGCTCACCATGCAGACGCGCGAGCAGCACATCCGCCGGGAGCGGGCGACGAGCAACATCTGCTCGAACCACGCGCTCAACGCGCTGGCGGCGGCGGTCTACCTCTCGGCGGTCGGCGCGGCCGGCCTCGCAGGGCGTCGGGCCGCGCCTGCGTCGCCAAGGCGCACTACCTGCACGACGCGCTTGCTCGCCACCGGACGCTTCTCGCGCCGTGTTCGAGGCTCCGTTCGCGCGACGAGTTCGCGCTGTCCTACGACGGAGACGTCGCCGGCATGCAGCGGCGCGATGCTCGAGCGCGGCTTCCTCGCGGGCGTGCCGATCGCCGAGGTGCCCGGCCCTCGGCCGGCGGTGGCGGACGACAGCCAGGTGCTCTTCGCCGTCACCGAGAAGCGCACCCGCGCCGAGATGGACGCGTTCGTGCGGGAGGTGGCGTCGCTGTGAGCGGCGAAGACGACACACCGCCCGCCGATCGCGCCGTCCCGCGGCCCGCGCCGTCTGATCTTCGAGGAGGGGTCGCCCGAGTCGCGCGTGCGTCGAGGCGCCCGCGCTGGACGTGCCGGACATCGCGCTCGACGAAGCGCTGGGCGGCCAGGCGCGCTCGCACCCGGCGCATCTCCCGCATGTGACCGAGGTCGAGATCGCGCGGCACTACGGTCACCTCGCCTCGATGAACTTCGGTGTCGACTCGGGGACGTATCCGCTCGGCTCGTGCACGATGAAGTACAACCCGAGGTTGAACGAGGACGCGTGCCGGCTCGACGGGCTTCGCGGGCCTGCATCCATACCAGCCGGTGTCGACGCGTGCAAGGCGCGCTCGAGCTGATGGCGGGCCTGTCGGAAGCGCTCGCGGAGGTCTCGGGACTGCCCGCGGTGACGCCTGCAGCCGGCCGCGGGTGCGCACGGCGAGCTCACCGCGCTGCTGGTGTTCCGGGCGTGGCACACGGCGCGGGGCGACCCGCGGAGCCGGGTCATCATCCCCGACGCCGCGCACGGAACGAACCCGGCGTCCGTGGCCGATGTGCGGCTACGAGGTCACGACCCTCGCCGAGCGACGAGCACGGCGGCGTCGACGTGGACGGCCCTCCGGGCCGCGCTCGACACCGACGTCGCGGCGCTCATGCTCACCAACCCGAACACGCTCGGGCTCTTCGACCCGAACATCCTCGCGATCACCGAAGCCGTGCACGACGTGGGCGCGCTCGCGTACTGCGACGGCGCGAACCTGAACGCGATCATGGGCAAGGCGCGGCCGGGCGACATGGGGTTCGACGCGCATGCACATCAACCTGCACAAGACCTTCAGCACGCCGCACGGCGGCGGAGGCCCGGGAGCGGGCCCCGTCTGTGTGACCGCCGCGCTCGCGCCGTTCCTCCCCGGTCCCGTGGTCGCCCGCGCCGAGGACGGCCGTTACGGCCTCGGGTGGCCCGAGCGCTCGATCGGCCGTGTGAGGTCGCTTCTACGGGAACTTCGGCGTCATCGTGCGCGCGTACGCCTACATCCTCGCGCTCGGCGCCGCCGGTCTGCGGGAGGCGAGCGAGCAGGCGGTGCTCTCCGCGAACTACCTCAAGGAGAGGCTCAAGGGCGCCTTCGACGTCCCGTACGACCGCGCGTGCATGCACGAGTTCGTGATATCCGGCGCGCGGCGCCGCAAGGGAGACGGGCGTCCGCACGCTCGACGTCGCCAAGCGGCTGCTCGACTACGGCATCCATCCGCCGACGATCTACTTCCCGCTCATCGTGGACGAGGCCATCATGATCGAGCCGACGGAGACCGAGTCGCTCAGCGACCTCGACGCGCTCGTGGACGCGATGCTGTCCATCGCGAAGGAAGCGGAGACCGACCCGGCACTGCTCCACGGCGCGCCGTACACGACGCCCGTCAGCCGTCTCGACGAGGCGCGCGCCGTCAAGCAGGCGGACCTCCGCTGGCACGCGCCGGACGAGTCGTAGGCGCGCATGTCGTCCGCATGGCGGCTGATCGTCGACGGGAACGTCGACGGCGCGATGAACATGGCGCTCGATCGGGCCGTCCTCGACGGACGGGCGGCGGGCTCGTCGCCTCCGACCCTGCGCCTGTACCGCTGGCGCGTTCCGACGGTGTCGCTCGGCAGGTTCCAGAAGGCGGAGCAGGTCGATCTCGAGGCGTGTGAGGCGCGAGGGTTCGACGTCGTGCGACGGCCGACGGGCGGCCGGGGCGTGCTGCACGACGACGAGCTCACGTACAGCGTCGTCGCGTCCGTCGGCGACGGCGTCCCCCGTGGGGTCGCCGCCTCGTACCGGTATCTCTGCGCCGCGCTGGCCGAGGCGTACCACCGGCTCGGCGTGACGGCCGAACTCACGGCGCGCGAGCGTGGCCAGCGCGGGGCCGGCGCATGCTACCTGCATGCGACCGCCGCCGACCTGTCCCTGGGCGCGGCGAAACTCTCAGGCAGCGCGCAGGTGTGGAAGGACGACGCGGTGTTGCAGCACGGGTCGTTCGTCATCTCGCGCGACGTCGATGCCGAGGCCGCGGTGTTCCGCCTCGATCCGACGCAGCGCTCGGCCCTGCGGTCCGATACGGCCACGCTGTCGAGCGCGCTCGGCCGCGCGCCCGCGCCCGGCGACCTGGTGGACGCGGTGGTCGAGGCGTTCTCGCTGACCTTGGACATCGATCTCCAGCCGGGACGGTTCAGCGCGGAGGAGCGATCCGACGCGGCCCGGTGGGTGCCGTCTGCCCGTGTGCCGGCCGGCTCGGGCGATGCCGCATGCCCGGACGCGGAGCCGACCTGAGGCTTCACTGAAGGTCGAGACTCGAGAGCGGCGTGCAGCTCGCCACGGACGACCCCGAAGTGTCGGCCCGGGGTGCTACACTTCACGTGTACGACCGCGAGGGCGGCAGGCGCGAGAGGAGAGGCGATGGCCGAGCCAGAGGACATCGGCAGCGAGGCATTGCTCAACCTTCAGGACAGGACGAACGACGAGCTGCGCGCCCTCCTCGACGAGCTGTCGGCGGAGGAGAACGACATCAGCTACCGCCGGCGGGTCCTCCACGGCCGCATCGACATCCTGCGAGCCGAGCTGGTGCGGCGGCTGGCGGATGAACACCGTGAAGGCCATGACGTCATCTCCGGAGCGGATATCGACCGCCTGGTCGAGATCCTCGCCGGCGATCTGCGAGCAGCGAAGGCGGCCCGTCCCGGCGAGGGCGATGAAGCCTGACCCATTCGGCGCGGCGTTGCGAGGAGGACGCTCATGCCCGAGTTGACGGATGCGATCCGCCGCTTCCTTCAAGAGCTGTCGACGGATCCCATCGAGGAGCACGTCGTCGAGTACATCGTGCGCGAGGTCGGGAACGGACGGAAGCTCGCCGACGCCCTCAAGGACCCATATGTGAAGAACCGCATCAACGAGCAGCGACTGTCGCACGTGCTCGAGCAGCCGGACGTGATCGCAGCCATCGAGAAGAGCATCACGACCGCATTCGAGCGCAAGGACTTCGGTTTCACCAAGTAGCGCGCGGCGCGGAGTCGAGGAGCGGGGTCGATCATGGAGAGATGCGGGGCTTGCGGCGCGGACGTGCCCGACCGTGTGGGCGTGTGTCCCGCATGCGGCGCGACCGTCCGGGAGAACACGGTCTCGTTCCCGCCGGTCGGCGGCTCGGCGCTCGGCGAGTCCGAGGCCGGCGGCGAGGGGCCGCTGCTGGTCGTGCGGCGCGGTCCCGAGGTCGGGGAGCGCTTCTATCTCGACGGGCCGAAGATCACGATCGGGCGCGCGCCGTCGTCCGGCATCTTCCTCAACGACATCACGGTGTCGCGCGTGCACGCCGTGCTCGAGGTCTCCGACGGCGTCGTGAGCGTCTCGGACGCGGGCTCCCTCAACGGGGTCTACGTGAACGGTGTCAGTGTCGACAAGGCGGAGCTCCGCAACGGCGACGAGCTGCAGATCGGGCGGTTCCAGATGGTCTTCCTTTCCGGAGGGGGCGAGTAGCACGTGGCCGGCAACCGCGACTACATGACGATCGGTGAACTCGTGGAGAATCTGACCCCGGCGCACCCGGACCTCACGATCAGCAAGATCCGGTTCCTGGAGGACGAGGGCCTCATCGCGCCCGAGCGCACCGCGGGGGGATACCGGAAGTTCTCCACCGGCGACGCCGCGCGGGTCGACCTGATACTGCGGCTGCAACAAGAGCAGTTCCTTCCGCTCGCCGTCATCCGGGAGCAGCTCAAGGACTTGGACAAGGGCAAGGTGCCCGAGAGCATACGGCCGATGGTGACCAGGCCCGAGGCGGTGGGGCTCCCGTTCGACCAGGTCGAGTCGGTGCCGCTCGAGAACGTCCAGGCGACCCTCGGCTTCCCGGTCTCGTTCGTGCGAGAGCTCGCGGAATACGGTCTGGTGCGCGTCTCGCCGGGCGAGCACGGCGACGAGCTCCTGCGGGGCGATGTCGAGATCTCCCACGCCTGTTGGGACCTTCGCCACTACGGGGTCGAGCCTCGACACCTCAAGACGTATTTGAATTTCGCGGACCGGGAGGCGGCGCTCTTCGAGCAGATCCTCGTGCCGACGGTGCGCAGCAGGACGCCGGAGACCCGCCAGAAGCTCGTCGAAGCGCTGGGAGAGCTGATGCGGCTCACCGAGGACCTCAGGCGCGAACTCGTCAAGCGCGCGGTCAGTGACGCCTTCGAGGACGTGCTCTGAGAACCGCCCCATGACCGAGGCCCACGTCAACGACACGCGCGAGGAACTTCCCGTCTCCGACAAGGTCGCATCGACGGCGTTCGCGCATCCCTCGGAGCGGGTCGCCGGGCAGATCCTCGACTTCTACCGGATCGAGTGGGAGTACGAACCGACGACGTTCCCCATCGAATGGGACGCGCAGGGGCGGGTCATCGCCGCGTTCTCTCCCGACTTCTACCTGCCCGATTTCGACCTGTACATCGAGCTCACCACGATGTCGCAGAAGCTCGTGACGAAGAAGAACCGCAAGGTGAGAAGGCTCAAGGAGCTCTACCCGGACGTGAACATCAAGGTCTTCTATCAGAAGGACTTCAGGCGGCTCCTCTTCAAGTACGGCATCCCGTCGCGCGCCCGCGATCATGCCGAAGGCGGAGGGTTCAGCGCCGCGCCGCCTGCCCGATCGGTGCGAACGGGCCGTGACGGAGGGGCCGGGGACGCCGGCGCCGGCAGGCCGCTGTCGTGAAGGTGCCGCCGAGGCCGGCGGACGCGCCGCCCGAGGTCGCGGGCGTGCTGTTCGACGAGCGCGCCATCGCCGAGAGAGTCAAGGAGCTGGGCGAGCGGATCGGGGCCGATCACGCAGGCCGGGAGATCGTGCTCGTGACGCTGCTCCGCGGCGGTGTGTTCTTCCTCGCGGATCTGTGCCGGTCCATCGACGGGCCGGTGCGGCTCGACTTCATGGCGATCACGTCCTACGGGGTGTCGGCCCATCCGGGCGGCGTGCGCATCACGAAGGATCTCGATGAGGACATCGAAGACCGCGACGTGCTCGTGGTCGAGGACATCATCGACACGGGCCTCACACTGAACTATCTGGTCGGCGTCCTGCGGGCCCGTCGCCCGGCCAGCCTCGAGATAGCGGTGCTGCTCGACCGCGACCAGCGCCGTATCGCCGACCTGCCGATCGCCTACCGCGGCTTCCGCATGCCCGACACCTTCGTGGTGGGGTACGGTCTCGACCTCGGTGGACGGTTGCGCAATCTGCCGTACGTCGGGACGCTGCGGCAGCAGGTCCTGGAGGAGATGGGCGTGGCGTGATGTCCGCGGCGAAGGAGGCGAGAGACGTGGACCGACGTGTCGAGGAGATGACGGGCCATGAGGTCATCGCGGGCATCGGCAGGGTGGGGACCATCGTCGGCGAGGAGTACGAGTCCCAAGGCACCGACTTCGTCGTCGTCGATCGCGACGAGGCGGCGCTCGCTCGGGCTCGCGAACGCGGGTGGGCGTGGGTGGACGGGGACGCGACGGAGGACCGCGTCCTGCGCGAGGCGGGGATCATCCGGGCACGCAGCCTGACCGCGGCACTCGACAACGACGTGGCGAACGTCTTCGTGACGCTGACGGCGCGAGGTCTGAACCCGGGGCTGTTCATCGTGGCGCGGGCGTCCACGCAGCCGGCGGGGGAGAAGCTGCTCCGCGCGGGCGCCGATCGCGTGATCACGCCGACCGAGATGGGAGGGCGGCGCATGGCGGCGATGGTCATCCGGCCCATGGTCGCCGAGTTCCTCGACATCATCACGCGCGGAGAGGGCATCGAGCTGAAGCTCGAACAGGTCGGTCTCGACGAGGAGGATCCCCTGGTCGGTCTGACCATCGGGGAGGCGCACATCCACTCGCAAACGGGCGTCTACGTGCTGGCCGTCCGCGGGGTCGACGGGTCCGTGAACACGAACCCGTCGCACGACACGGTGCTGCGCGCCGGCGACCGCCTGGTCGCGCTCGGCACGCCCGACCAGCTGAAGAAACTCATGTCACGCAGACGACCGGGCACGCGGCCGGCACGTTGAGCCTGTGATAGCCTGAAGCGCGCTCCGCCCGTCGGCGATCGCCAGGAGGAATCGACAGTGGATCTCGCCACGTACATCCGCGACATTCCCGACTTCCCGAAGCCGGGCGTGATCTTCAAGGACATCACCCCGCTCCTCGCCGATCCGGAGGCCTTCCGGGACTGCATCGACATGCTGGCCGAGCCGTTCGTCGGCGCGGGCGTCACGCGCGTGCTCGGTGCCGAGGCGAGAGGGTTCATCCTGGGCGGCGCGCTGGCGTACCGGCTCGGATCGGGTTTCGTGCCCGCCCGGAAGCCGGGGAAGCTGCCGTGGAACACCACGAGCGCCGAATACGCTCTCGAGTACGGCACCGATCAGCTCGAGATGCATGTCGACGCGATCGGCCCGGAGGACCGCGTGCTCATCGTCGACGACGTGCTCGCCACGGGGGGCACCGCCGCAGCCAAGGCGGACCTCGTCGCGCGAGGCGGCGGCACCGTCGTGGGCTTCTCGTTCCTGCTCGAACTCGACTTCTTCCACGGTCGCGACAAGCTGGGCGATCGCGTCGTGCACTCGCTGCTGCACGTGGCGTAGCGCAGTCGCCGGTCATCGGCCGGTGGGCACGACCTGCTGGACGGTCACCGTGGCGACGCCGCTGTCGAGGATGCCGAGCGCGGCGGCCGCGGCGCGCGAGAGTTCCAGGTCCTCTCCTGCAACGAATGGCCCCCGGTCGTTGACGACCACGATCGCGCGACGGTCGCGGCCCGTCAGGGGATCGCGGCGCGCGACCGCCAAGCGCGTGCCGAAGGGCAGCGACGCCTCGGCGCAGGTGTAGTCGCTCGCGTCGAACAGCTCGCCGGACGCCGTGGCAAGGCCATCGAACTCCGTTCCATACCATGACGCTACCGCCTGCCAGGCGGGTCCGTCCGCGCGATAGCTCCGGTATTCGAACGCGGAGACCGTCCAGCTCCCCGGAGGTCCGGGCGAGACGCGGGCGGGCTCGCTCCCGATGACCGTGCCGAGCGGGATCGAGGCTGCCCGCCACCCGTCGTGGACGGCGCTTCTGCGCAGGCTGACGGCGTCGTAGGAGAGCAGCTCCGGCGGCGAGAGCGCCGCGACCGCGCGGGGCTCCTCGGACGACGCGGCGGCGAGCGCCTGCTGCCGCGCCGCCTTCAGCTGCCGGAGCGTCGTCTGCTCCGCGACCAGCTGCTGGAGCCAGGCGGATTGGAACTCCCACTGGTCGGAGACGACCGAGACCTCCTCCAGCGTCTGCCGCTCGTCGTCGAGGATGCCCGTCACGAGCGTCACGCGTGACACGAAGTCGTTCCATGAATCGGACTCGAGCAGCAGGTCGATGGTGCCACCGGTCTTGTACAGGGCGACCGCGTCGTCGTCGAACGCCTGTTGCGCGTCCTGCAGCTCGGACGTCACACTCGCGAGCGCTTCGGTCTGCCGCATGAGGTCGCGCCCTAGGACGGTCAGACGGCTGTCGAGCGCGGTCACGTCTGCGGTCGCCTCGTCCATGGCGGCCTGCAGATCGAGCGCCTGGGCGGTGGTGGCGTCGACCGAAGCCGCATAGGTCGCGGGCGCGGGCAGCGGGGCGGGGCCCGGCGTCGCGCTCGCCCGGGTCGGGCAGGCGATCGACCCGAGGGTCGCGACCGCCAGAGCCAGGACGGCACAACACGCCCGCATGTGCGTTGTGAGCTGGTCCATCGACCCTCGAGAGCTCCGCCGCCGACGGCGCGTGAGCGAACACGACAGCCGCTACACGTGGTATCATCCCCAAAGGGTCTCAGAAGACCCGACGGCGTGGCGCAGACCCTTCCCGATGCAGATACGCGACGTACCACGGGGGTTGTGAGCACATGCGACGCAGCGGCGGCCGGTCGGTCGCGATCTCGTTGTTCATGACGGCGGCGCTCGTCTTCTCGTTCCTGTTCGCGCCCGTCGCGATCTCGGCGGCGCCGACCACTCCCACGATCCAGGCGAAGCAGAAGGAAGCGGTAGCCGCTTCCGCCAAGCTGCAGTCGCTCAACGACGACCTGGAGAGCAAGCGCGAGGACTATCTCGCGGTCACCGAGGCGTTGCAGAGCACGCGGGACGACATCGCGTCGGCCGAGACCTCGCTGACTCAGACCCAGCAGCAGCTCGACGCCGCGCAGGGTCTGCTCGCGGGGCGCGTGGACGAGATGTATCGAAACGGCTCGGTCGACATCCTGCAGGTGCTCCTCGGCACCACGAGCTTCAATGACTTCCTCACCAGGCTCGACATGCTGAACCGCATCAGCGCGTCCGATGCGGACCTCGTCGCGCAGGTGACCACCGCCCGAGACGCGGTGGCGCAGGTCGAAGCGTCGCTCCAGGACCGCGAGGCGGAGCAGGTGGCGTTGCGCGAGAAGGCCGACCAGGCGCAGCAACTCGTCCAGACGGCCGTCGCGCAGCAGTCCTCGTACGTCGCCTCGCTGAACGCGCAGGTCAAGAACCTGATCAAGCAGGAGCAGGACAGGCTGGCCGCCATCGCCGCGGCCAAGGCGCGCGCCGCCTCCCGTTCGGGAGGCTACTCGTCGGCGCGTTCCAGCGATGTCGCCGACCTCGGCGCGCCGCACCCGGGCGCGGCCGACGAGGCGAAGAAGTTCCTGGGCGTGCCGTACGTGTGGGGAGGGGAGTCCCCGAGCGGGTTCGACTGCTCGGGCCTCGCGCAGTACTGCTACGCCCAGATCGGGATCTCGATCCCGCGCACGGCGCGCGAGCAGTTCAAGATCGGCAAGTTCATCCCGCCCGATCGGACCGACGTGCTGGCGCCCGGGGACCTGGTCTTCTTCGGGACGAACGGCGATCCCAACCTCGTACATCACGTCGGCATCTACGTGGGGGGCGGATCGTTCATCAATGCTCCCGCCACCGGCGAGGTCGTCAGCTACGCGCTGTTGAGCGACCGCTCCGACTACGTCGGGGCGGTGCGGCCGTAACGTGATGGGGCACGACGATCCGTCCACAGCGCGCGTGCTGCTGTCCGGCAACGAGGCCATAGCCCAGGGGGCTTGGGAGGCCGGGGTGCGGGTCGCCGCGGGCTACCCCGGTACACCGTCGACGGAGATCCTGGAAGCACTGGTTCGGAAGCCGGGAGTGCGCTGCCAGTGGTCGCCGAACGAGAAGGTGGCGCTGGAGGTCTGCATCGGCGCCAGCGCCGGCGGCGCGCGTTCCTTGGCCACCATGAAGCACGTCGGGCTCAACGTCGCCGCGGACGCGCTCATGACGAGCGTCTACACCGGCGTCGGCGGAGGTCTGGTGCTCGTCGTCGCCGACGACCCGGGCATGCATTCGTCGCAGAACGAGCAGGACAGCAGGCACTGGGGGCCCTTCGCACATGTGCCGATACTCGAGCCCTCGGACAGCGCGGAGGCGCTGGCGATGACGGCCGAGGCCTTCTCGCTGTCGGAGCGCCTCGATCTTCCGGTGATCGTACGCACGACGACGCGCTTGTCGCACAGCAAGAGCCTGGTGCGGTGCGGACAGCGATCGGAGCCGGAGCCCAAGCCCTATCAGAAGAGCGCGGCGAAGTGGGTCATGATGCCCGGCAACGCGAGGCTGCGTCGGGCGGACCTGGAGCGCAGGCTCGACGCCGCGCGCGCGGAGAGCGAGCGCAGCACGTTCACCACGGTGGAGACGGGGGACGGCACGCTCGGCATACTCTGCGCCGGGATCGTGTACCAACACGTGCGCGAAGCGCTTCCGGACGCCTCGATCCTCAAGGTCGGGATGACGTTCCCGTTCCCCGAGGAACGTGCGAGAGAGTTCGCCGGCACCGTCGAGCGGTTGGCGGTGGTCGAGGAGCTCGACCCGTACCTTGCCACGGCGGTGCGTTCGCTCGGGATCGCCGTCGAGGATGCGGGCCTGTCTCGCATCGGCGAGCTGACACCGGACGGGATCGCCGAGTCCTTCGGGGCGCCTCCGCGCGAGATCCGGCAGCCCGAGGAGGACGTGCCGCCCCGCCCGCCCATGCTGTGCGCGGGATGCCCGCACCGTGGCGTCTTCGTGGCGCTGCGATCCCTCGACGTGGCGGTGATGGGTGACATCGGCTGCTACACGCTGGGCGCGCTTCCGCCGCTCGAGGCGATGGACGCCTGCGTGTGCATGGGAGCCTCCATCGGCATGGCGCACGGATACGAGCTCGCCGCCGGCGACGGAGCGAAGCCCGCGGTGGCCGTGATCGGCGATTCCACCTTCGCGCACTCGGGCATCACCGGCATCCTCGATCTGGTCTACAACGGCTCGAACGCGACCGTGGTCGTCCTCGACAACCGGACGACCGCGATGACGGGGCACCAGGACAACCCCTTCACGGGTGTCACGCTGGATGGGCGGGAGGCTCCGCCGCTGGACATCGAGAGCGTCGTCCGCGGCCTTGGTGTCGACGATGTGACCACGGTCGACCCGAACCTGCTGCGACCGACGCGGACCGCGATCGATGTCGCCACCCGCCGGGAAGGCGTCTCGGTGGTGATCGCCAGGGCCCCGTGCGTCATGCTCACCAAGCGACACGACCAGCCGTTCGGCATCGACGCGGAGAAGTGCAACTCGTGCGGCGAGTGCGTCCGCCTCGGCTGCCCCGCGATCTCCCGCGACCGTACGAGCCGAGCCCGCAGCGACCCCTCACTGTGCGTCGGGTGCCGCCAGTGCGTGCAGGTCTGCCGGCGCGGGGCGATCCATCGCGTCGCCGAGGCCTGCGAGGGTGGGGGAGCGTCGTGAGCGTCACGACCGTCATGTTCGTCGGTGTGGGCGGACAGGGAACGATACTCGCGGCGGACGTGGTGGCTCGCGTCGCAGCGGCCGCCGGTCTCGACGTGAAGTTGTCCGAGGTGCACGGCATGTCGCAGCGGGGGGAAGCGTCGAGTCGGTCGTCCGATTCGGCGAGCACGTGCTCTCGCCGGTCGCCGCCCCGGGCGTCGCGGACCACTTGGTGGCGTTCGAGGTGCTCGAGGGCGCACGGCGGCTGCACTTCCTCGCGCCGGGTGGGCGGCTCATCGTGAACCGCAGGATGATCCCGCCGATGCCGGTACTGATCGGACAATGGGGCAGGCCTTCGGGCTTCGAGGCGGCGTTGAGCTACGAGGGCGCCGTGTTCGTCGACGCCGATGCCGTGGCCTGCGAGATCGGGTCACCGCGGAGCGGGAATGTGGTACTTCTGGGCGCTCTCTCGGTGGGTCTGCCGTTCGAGGCGCGCGACTGGCGTGACGTGATCGAGGGACGCGTGCCGCCGTCGACGGTCGACGGGAACCTCGCGGCGTTCGAACGGGGACGCGAGGCGTGTCGAGAAGGTTAGGGGGGTGCGTCATGGACGGGATCGTGCAGTTGTCCGCCCTCATCCCGAGCGATGCCGGGACTGTGTCCGAGGTGACCGGCATCCTCGGCGGGGCTGGGGTGAACATCCGCGGATTCTCACTGTCCGACACCGCCGATCGCGGTGTCCTCCGCATGGTGGTCGACAGGACCGAAGAGGCGGTCGAGCTGCTGAGAGACGCGGGCTACGCGGTCAGGGAAGGCCACGTCGTCTGCATCCGGCTTCCGGAACAGCCCGGGGCCCTCGCGAGCGTGCTCAAGACGGTGACGGACGCGGGCGTGAAGATCGACTATGTGTACTCGCTCTTCAGGACGTACGTCGTGCTGGACGTCGGAGACGTGGAGCGGGCCGCCGCGCTGCTGGCCGGCCGGCCGGTCCAGATCGTGGACGCCGAAGAGATCGGGCACGCGTAGGCAGCCTGGCGGACCGCGCGCCCGAGCGTGCAACCATGCGCGTACTTGGAGATAGACGAGGTGAGAGCCTGCCTCGCGCGATGGCGGCATGCAAGGAGCGATGGACGTGTCTTCCGTCTGGGTCGGCTATGGGATGGTCTCCGCGGTGGGCGTCCTCGTCATCGCCGGCATCGTCGTGGGAGCCGTGTTCCTGTGGAGGGGCGAGCTGCGCCGGTCGGTCATCGCCCTGGTCGCCAGGCGTGAGGCGATCCGAGCGGCCTATCGGGGACTCGAGGCCGTGTTCGAAGCGCTCTCGTCGGAGACCCCCGAGGCCGTCGCCCGGTTCGCCACCGATCCGGCCTGCGTACAGCGAAAGGCGCTCGAGGAACTGCAGGCGCGGATGGCCATCCAAGTGGAGGAGTTGCGCGCGGTGGCGCTCCCGAAGCGGTTCTGGGCCACGGCGGACCTGCTCCAGACCGCCGCGGAGGTCCTTCGCGACCAGGTCGCGCGCATGAACCTGGCGCCGACTCCCGAAGCGGTGCTCGACGCGGTGGCGAAGATCGATGTGGCCGCGGTGAGGGCGGCGATCACGTCGGCCGGCGAGGAGCTCGACCGTCAGCTCGCCGTCGTGGGTGTCGACGAGCCGGCCGTGTACGGGGGCGGGCTCTACATCTAGCGAGACTCCCGCCAGGGGAGGCGAGCGGTAGGATGGACGAGTATCGACGGGGGAAGTCGGCGGCGAGCCCGATGCTCCGGGCGGCGCACGCGCTGCTCCCGTGGCTGGCGCTCGTGGTCATCGTCTGGGTGCTGGCGGGGGCGTGGGGCGCCTTCCGCCAGGCAGAGCAGCGCAGCGCGGCCGAGTCGTCCATGACACAGCAGGCGGTCACCGCCACGACCACGCCGGCGACCGAGACCACGCCGTCGCTCGCCGGCGCCTCCGCCGTGGCCGCCGCCAACGGGATCCGCCTGCGCATGACCGCGTCGGCGAGCAGCGAAGTCGTCGTGACGATCGCCAAGGGCACACAGCTCTTCATCATGGGGAGTCTGCCTGGATGGTTGCGCGTGAAGGATCCGAACGGCAACATCGGATGGGTCACGGATTCGAAGCGGTTCGTCCGCGTCGTGACGCCGAGCAAGTGATGATCGGGCGGACCGAGGCGGCAGGGGGCGGAATGCGCAAGGGTATCGGAGCGGCCCGGGACTTCTACCGGCTCCGCGTGACTCGCGTGGACGATGTGGAGCCGGCCGACATGGAATGGCGCGAGGACATCCTGTGGCGGCGGCCTCCGCTCTCCGCCACCCAGGAGAGCCAGCGCTATCGAGTCGAGGCTGTCGCGCTCGACGACGACACGGACGTCACACCCTTGGGAGCCTGGGACGACTCCGACGACGCCCATGAGGCGCTGGCGGGCGCACAGGAAGACCTCGACGAGCTCACGCGCTCGGAGTTCGAAGAACGTTACTTCCCGGTCGGCGCCTAGGCGCGCGGTCGCCGCCGCGGGACCGGATCGGCCACATTCGCATCGGGGGGATCGAGCGTCCGGAGCCTGACTTTACATAAGATGTATTATCAGGCGTTGCACAGAGGCGGGGCCGCGCTCGCCGGGCTCTCCCCAGGTCCTGCGGGCCCCGACGCGGCCGCTACGTTCGTTGCCGGGAAAGCGTGGACGCCCAGACAGGCGGCGGCACTCGCCGGCGGTACGGCCTGGAACGCCCGCGAAGAACACTCGGCCCCGGACCGCGGTTTTTCCGCAGCCCGGGGCCGATACTCCTCGAAGTGCCCCTCCCGGCGTTGCCGCCCGTCGAGCGCTCCGGTGAAGCCGAGCCGCCGCCCGGCCGGTTGGGGCCGGGTCCGGTGAAGGAATGTCTTATGTGGAGTCGGGACCGATGGTCCGCCCTTCGCCGGCGGGCGTGTGCGCGTTGGGATCGGCCGAGCCGCGAGAGGGCTCGGACCACAGCGGCCCGAGGTAGGTCGCGGGCTGGTCCGCGCCGAGCTCCAAGGCCTCGCGGATGCGGGCGGCCATAGGCGGCCGCAGGTCGAGGGCATCCAGGCGCTCCGGCGGCACGAGCTCGACCGCGGCGACGCGCGGATCTTCGGGATGGTCCGTGAGCGCGCCGCCGACGACGCTGCACAGGAACGCGATCTGCACCATGTGACGAGCCATGTCCGGCGAGATCGAGTCGTTCACGAACACCGGCCGCCCCATCTCGATCGCGAGGCCGGTCTCTTCCTTTACCTCGCGACGGAGGGCGTCCGCGATCGGCTCCCCCGCTTCGACGCCGCCGCCGGGGAGCAGGTGGTAGGTCGCGTGGCCCTTGGCGTGGCGTACGACGACGACCGCTCCGTCTATGGTGAGGAGCGCCGCGACGCGAAGCCGGACGCTAGTTGCCGGAACTGCCAAAGCCCCCCTCCCCTCTGGCGGTGACGCCGAGGTCGTCGGTCTCGTCCAGCTCGCAGCGGACGACCGGCTGGACGACGAGCTGGGCGATCTTGTCTCCCCGCCGGATCACGAGGGGCGCTGACGGGTCCAGGTTGATCGCGATCACCTTGATCTCGCCGCGGTAATGCGCGTCGATCAGACCTGGCGAGTTCACGAACGCGAGTCCGGAGCGGATGGCGAGCCCGCTGCGTGGCTGGACGAAGCCCGCGAACCCCTCCGGGATCGCGACGGCGACCCCCGTGGGGACGAGCGCTCGTCCGTGTGGCGGCAGGACGATGTCCTCCGCGCAGTACAGATCGAGCCCGGCATCTCCGTCGTGTGCGTAGGACGGCAAGGGCAGATCGGGATCGAGACGGCGGAGCGGCAGTCGCACCGTCACCTCCGGCCCCGCCGGACCGACGCACCAGGCCGCGACGCGGTGAGGTCGAGGGTCCGGAACGCTGGGTTCGAGCCGCTCACTTCAGACCCTTCAGCTCACGAGTGAATCCGTCGAGGTCTTGGAACTGCTTGTAGACCGAGGCGAACCGGACGTACGCCACCTTGTCGAGCGCCTTGAGCCGCTCCAGCACGAGGTCTCCGAGCTGCTTGGATGAGATCTCGTAACGGAAACTGTTGTGCAGGTCGCTCTCCACCCCGTCGATGAGCGCCTGCAGCTGCTCCGGCGAGACGTCGCGCTTGACCGTTGCTACCATCAGCCCGCGCAGCAGTTTGCTGCGGTCGAACGGTTCGCGCCGGCCATCCCGCTTGATGACCATGAGCGGCATCTCTTCGACGCGCTCGTAGGTCGTGAACCGCTGCTCGCAGCCCAGGCATTCGCGCCGTCGGCGGATGGCGTCCTGTGATTCGGATACGCGGGAGTCGACGACTTTCGTCTCGTCATGACCGCAGAACGGGCATTTCACCCTATGGGTTCACCCCTACATCTAGGCCTGCGACCAACCTAGCACACTAGATATGGGGCAACAACGGCGGGCGCGGAAATGGCGCTCAACGGCTTCGTATGTGTCGCGAGCGGTCGCGGGGCGGTCAGGGGCCGGGCCGGCGCGCGCGTCAGTGCGTGGCGGTATCCAGCTGTGCGAACGAGTCGTCGCCTTCGAACGTCCATGGCACCTGCAGAGCCGTGCCCGGCTGGATCTCGGCGACCCGCAGGTGGTTCATGCGCTGGATCCGCGCCACGACCTCCGCCGTGCTCGCGCCGGCCACCGGATGCGCACGCGCGATCGACCAGAGGCTCTGGGACGTCGCGACGCGGACGACCTCGGAGCCTTGGAGCGCTGGCGCTCTCCCCGACGCGATGGTCGGGAGCGCACCGATGCCCGCGAGCACCACGGCCAGCGCGACGGCCCACACGGCCGGGCCGAAGACCCGCCGCCTGCGGCGCACGGGTCGACGGGCTCGCTCGTGCCCGGCTGCGACAGACTGATGTACCGACATCCCCGTCACTCCCCTTCGCTCCGGCCCGTCCCTCCACCGTCGTCCGGGCTCCAGAGGTATCATGTCGCGCGGCTCTGACATGAATGCAGACACGAACAGGTGTTCGATGTCAGTATAGCGAACACACGTTCGCATGCAAGCCCGGGAATCGAACGTGTGTTTGCGTCGGATCGGAGCGCGGCGTACACTGCCAGCAGAACGCACGTTCGAGGAGAAGAGGCGTCATGGCGCGCGAACGCGACCTGACCGATCGGCAGCGGCAGATACTCGACTACATCAAGTCCGAGATCAAGGCCAAGCGGCTTCCCGCCGACCGTTCGCGACATCGGCGAGGCCGTCGGCCTTTCATCCTCCTCGACCGTGCACGCCCATCTGGCGGCGCTGGAGGCCAAGGGTCTCATCCGCCGTGACCCGAGCAAGCCTCGCGCGCTGGAGGTGCTCGGCCGCGCCGACGGTGCGGCCCGGAGCGCGCGGCCGCTCCGGAACGCCGTCGAGCTCCCCGTGGTCGGCGCCGTGGCCGCTGGCGTGCCGATCCTCGCGGCCGAGAACATCGAGTCGACGATCTCGCTTCCCACCGAGTCGTGCGCGACGACGCGACGTTCGTGCTGCGCGTCAAGGGCGACTCGATGGTCGACGCGGGCATCCTGGACGGCGACTACGTCGTCGTGCGGCAGCAGCCGACCGCCGACAACGGCGACATCGTCGTGGCGATGCTCGACGAGGAGGCCACCGTGAAGCGCTTCTTCCGCGAGCCCGACCGCATCCGGCTCCAGCCGGAGAACGCCACCATGGAGCCGATCTACGCCCGCGACGTCACCATCTCGGGAAGGTCGTGGCGGTCTTTCGGCGCGTGTGAGCCGCCGCCGGCGCGTATCGCGGCGGACGTCGCGCGTGCAGCTCAGCCCGCCGCCCGACGGCTGCGTCGCGAAGGGCTCGAACCTCGCCGCCAGATGCTCGCGGCGCGCGCACGACCAGCGAGTGTGCCGCTCTCGGCGTGTCGCTCGAGACGACGAGCGCCTGCTCGTGAGCGAGCGCGACGACCTCGCCGCGGTCGTACGGCACCAGGATCGTGAGCGTGAGCGCGCTTCGCGTGCCGCGATCGCCGCGATGGCGCGTCGCAGCTCGTCGAAACCTTCGCGCGCTGCCGCCGACACCAGCACCGCGTGAGGGTACCGACGCCTGCAGACGCTCACGCTCGTCGGTCGTCGATGAGGTCGGCCTTGTTGAAGACGAGCAGCGCCGGTCGGTCGGCGGCACCGATCTCGCCGAGGACCTCCGGACACGGCGGCCATCTGTTCGCGCGCTTGCGGGTGCAACGCGTCGACGACATGGACGAGCAGGTCGGCCTCGCGTACCTCGTCGAGGGTCGACTTGAACGCCTCCACGAGGCCGTGCGGCAGCTTGTGGATGAACCCGACCGTGTCGGTGAGCGTGACCGTCCGGCCTTCCGGCAGCTGGAGCGTGCGCGTGGTGGCGTCCAAGGTCGCGAACAGCTTGTCGGCGACGAGCGCGTCGGCGTCCGTGAGCGCGTTGAGCGTCGTCGACTTGCCCGCGTTCGTGTAGCCGACGAGCGACACCCGGAACACGCCGCTGCGCGCGCCGCGCCTTGCGCTGCAGGCTCGCGCTCCCCCGCGACGTGCTCGCAGCTCGCGGCTTGCAGCTCGGCGATGCGCTTGCGCGCGATGCGGCGGTCCGTCTCCAGCTGCGACTCGCCCGGCGCCGCGCGTCCCGACGCCCGCCGCGCGAGCGCTGCCTCGAGGTGGCGCCACATGCCGCGCAGTCTCGGCAGCAGGTACTCCATCTGCGCGAGTTCCACCTGCAGCTTGCCCTCGCGGCGTGGTCGCATGCAGCGCGAAGATGTCGAGGATGAGCGCGGTGCGGTCGACCACCTTGATCTCGGGCAGGGCGTCCTCGATGTTGGCCTGCTGCGACGGCGTGAGCTCGTCGTCGAAGACGACCAGGTTCGCGCCCTCGGCGGCCGCCGTCGGACGCCACCTCCTCGAGCTTGCCCTTGCCGATGAACGTGCGGGGGTCGGGCGGTCTTGAGGCGCTGCGTGAGCGTCGCGACGACCACGGCGCCCGCCGGTCTCGGCCAATCGCGCCAGTTCGGCGAGCGACTCCTCGACAGGCCAGTCATCGACCGCGGTCGATGCCGACGAGCACGGCGCGATCCGCGACCTGTTCGCTGCGCGTGTGCGGTTCGAGCCGCTGCGCGGTCGGGCACGGCGCGCTCGCCGGCCCTACAGCGACGCCTTGATGCGCGCGATCGCTTCTTCGAGGCGGTCGTCCGGCGTCGTGAGGGAGATACGGACGTATCCCTCGCCGTCGGGTCCGTACGCGGAGCCGGCCGGCACGACGACGTTCGGCCGTCTCGAGCATGTGGGTGGCGAATCCGGCCGAGGTGTAGCCCTCCGGCACCTTCGCCCAGATGTAGATGGTGGCCTTGGGAGTCGCCGCGCGGATAGCCGATCTTGCCGAGCGCGCCCATCACCAGGTCGCGGCGGCGCTGGTAGATGGCGCACAGCGCGTCGATCTCGTCCTGCGGGCCGGCGAGCGCCTCGATGGCGGCGTCCTGCACCGCCGTGAACACGCCGGAGTCGATGTTGCTCTTGACCGTGGCGAGCGCCTTGATCGCCTCGGCGTTGCCGCACGCGAAGGCGACGCGCCAGCCGGTCATGTTGTACGCCTTCGAGCAGCGAGAACAGCTCGATGCGCGACGTCCTTGGCGCCCGGGCGCTCGAGGAAGCTCGGCGCGCGGTAGCCGTCGAAGCCGATCTCGGAGTACGCGTTGTCGTGGACGAGCAGCAGGTCGTTGCGCCTTCGCGAACGCGATGGCGCGGTCGAAGTACTCCGCGTCGGCGCGATGGCCGAGGTCGGGTTGTTCGGGTAGCTCAGGAACATCATCTTGGCGCGAGCGAGCACGTCGGCCGGCGTGGATCTCGAAGTCCGCGAGGAAGCCGTTCGCCGTCGTTCATCGGCATCCAGTGCGTCTCGCCGCCGACGAGGATCGCCGCCGGTGTGGTAGACGGGGTAGCCGCAGCCGGGGACGAGCGTGACGTCGCCCGGGTCGACGAACGCGAGGAACAGGTGCGCGATGCCCTTCCTTGCTGCCGATGAGCGCGAGCGACCTCGGTCGTTCGGGTCACCTCGACGCCGAAGCGGCGGCCCATCCATGTCGGCGCACGCCTCGCGATATCGACTTCGAGCCCGCGTACGCGGGGTACCGGTGGTTCGCGCGGTACGCGGATCGCCTTCGCCATGGCGTCCACGATGCGGTACGGAGTGGGCATGTCCGGATCGCCGATGCCGAGTGAGATGACGTCGATCCCCTGCGCCTGCTTGACGGCGACCTTCTTGCGGTCGATCTCGGCGAACAGGTACGGCGGCAGGTTGGCGATGCGCTTGGCGGTCCTCACGATCGTCGCGTCATCTCCTCGATCTTCGGATCGGACGGTCCCGGGTCGTGGCCATCGTAGCAGAGCTCCGGACGCGTCCGCGGTCCGGCGGGCGAACCATCATCGCGCGCGAGGTCAGTCCTCGTCGGGGATAGCGAGCACCCCGGCGAACACCTCTTCCGCGGGGCCGGTCATGGCGACGTGGCCTCGTCCCAGCCAAGCGATCACGAAGGTCGCCCCCGGGCAGCTCGACCGTCGCCTCGCTCGTCGAGCTCGTCCGCGCCAGCGACGCCGGCGACGACCGTCGCGCACGCGCCGGTACCGCATGCCAGCGTCTCCCCGACGCCGCGCTCCCAGACGCGCAGCTCGCATGCGGTCACGAGTCGACGAGCTGCGCGAACTCGACGTTCGTCTTGCGGCGGGAAGACCGCGTGCGTCCTCGATGGCGGGGCCGAGCGTGAGCACCGGCGCGTCGTCGACATCGTCGACCCAGACGACCGCGTGCGGGTTGCCCATCGACACACACGTCACGCGCACGGTACCCGCCGGGGTCTCGAGCGGGGCGTGCAGGACCGGGCTCTGCCCTCGAGGGTCGTCGGGATCTCGGCGGGCTCAGAGCGGGGCGGCCCATGTCCACGCGCGCCAGGGTGACGGCGCCGTCGGCGCCGCGCAGCATCTCGACCCGCTTGATCCCCGCCGAGCGTCTCGATCGCGACCGCGTCGGCCGGCACGAGGCCGCGGTCGGCGACGTACTTCGCGAACACGCGGACGCCGTTGCCGCACATCTCCGCGACGGAGCCGTCGGCGTTGCAGTAGTGCATGCAGAAGTCGGCTCCCGGGGTCGGTAGCGGGCCGGACCAGGATGAGCCCGTCCGCGCCGATCCCGAAGTGCCGGTCGCAGAGCAGGCGGACGGCGTCCTCGTCGAAGTCCCAGACTCCTCGGAGCGATCGTCGACGACGATGAAGTCGTTGCCGCATCCGTGCATCTTGGTGAAGTGCAGGTCCATGCGCGTCGCGTCCTCGCTCGGGGTCGAGCCGGCGGCGGGCCGTCAGCGTCGATTCTAGCAGCGCGCTCCGCCGCGTCGGCGGCGTCCGGCGCGTCGACAAGTCCGGTGACGTCCAGCCAACGCACGCGCGGGTCGGCGCGGAACCAGGTGAGCTGCCGCTTCGCGTAGCGCCGCGTCGCCTGCTTGATGCGCGCCACCGCGTCCGTCAGGAGTTCCGAGCCCTCCAGAACGCCGCACCATCTCCTTGTAGCCGATCGCCTGCGACGCCGTCAGCGCGTCGCGATACCCCGCCTCGAGCAGCCGGGCGACCTCGTCCGCCAAGCCGGCGGCGAGCATGGCGTCGACCCGCTCGTCGATGCGCGCGTACAGTTCGGCACGATCCATGGTCATCCCGACGAACGACGTGCGATACGCCGGCTCCCTTCGTGTGAAGCCTGCGTGCTGGCCGGCGTAACTCGTGCCGCGATCGAGCATCTCCAGCGCGCGCACCACTCGCCGCGCGTTGTTGGGGTGGATGAGATCCGCCGACGCGGGGTCACGCTCCGCGAGCAGCTGATGCAGCGCGTCCTCGCCTCGATCGGCCAGGATGCGCTCGTAGCGGTCCCGTTCGGGCGATCGACGCTCCCCCGCCGGGAATTCCATGGTGTCCAGCGCCGCGCGCACGTACAGGCCCGTGCCGCCGGCGACGATCGGCAGCGTGCCGTCGGCGAGGAGGGTCGTCGATCGCGCGCCGGGCGTCCCGCTGGTAGAGCGCCGCTGAGTACGGCGTTCCGGGATCGACGAGGTCGACGCAGAGATGCGGGACCCGTCGGGAGCGCCTCGGGGCTTTGGCGGTCCCGATGTCCATGCCGCGGTAGACCTGCATCGAGTCCGCCGAGACGATCGCTCCGCCTCGGCGTGCGGCGAGTTCCTCGGCGACGGCGGTCTTGCCGACGGCGGTCGGTCCGACGATGGCGATCACCGGTCCAGGCAGCGCTCCGCTCGCCGCCGCGCGCGCGCGCTCAGGCATAGCGGTCGACCTCTGAACCGCTCCAGGGAGATCGGCTCGGTGGCGGCGATGCCCGCCTTGCTCATGGCGATCGCGACCTGCTGCTTGCAGGTCTCGACACCTTCGAGGTCCGGCAGGAGGAGTCCGCGCCGATAGCCGCAGGTGGTGATGACGCCGTAGACGCATCGGGTCGAGTTCGCCCATCGAGCTGACGCTCTCGGGCTCGTGCAGGACGTCGACCTTGATCTCCAGCTCCTCGAGCTCGTCGGCCCGCACGGGCGGGAAGCGAGGGTCGGCGGTGGCGGCGGAGATCGCGTTGCGGGCGATCTCTCCGGCGAGCGACGGTTCGACGGGGACGATCGTCCCGATGCACCCGCTGAGCTCGCCGTCGCGGTGCAGCGACACGAACGCGCCCGCGCGTTCCGGCAGGGCCGGATCCTCGAACGCGGACACGATGGGGAGCACGCCGTCGCGGACGTAGCGCTCGATCGTCTCCCGGGCCAGGGTCACCGGCGCCGATTCGGTCTCCCCCTTGCGTCCGGCCTTGGCTCCGACGGGCGGCGTGTAGGCGCGAAGGTCCGCGAGCTCCTCCGCCGGCGCGAACACCGCCACCATGTAGCCGACGCCCCACGGGCCCTCGTACGAGAGCACACGGGCGGCCGTGCCGCTGCCCTCGAGGAAGCCGCCCAGCGTGAGGAAGGATCGCCACCCGCACTCCCCCGCCTCTTGGCGCAGGGTCGGGTCCACCGCCGCGAGACCGGCGAAGTCGCCCGCGCCCACCAGCGCCACCACCTCCGCGTCGAAATCGGCCGCGCGCGGCGAATACCCGGCCGGGGCATCCGGCTTGAGCCGATGGCTCATGTCGCCGCTGGCCACGAACGCCACCCTCCGTCCGACCGAACGTGCGGCGTCACGCACCGCCCGGCCGAACGCGGCGTGCGCTCCGGGTCCCAGGTTGGTGAACGACAGGTCGACCACGGCGTGACGGCCTTCGGGGTCGAGGAACCGCATCGGCACGAGGACCCCGTGATCGAGGGCTCGGTCCGTGGAGCGGGCCAGCGCCTCGTGCGAGGTCGTGGGTATCCCGGCGGCCTCTGCGGTGTCGATGATCGCGTGGGCGAGCTCCGGGTCCCCCGCCGCGCGATACGAGGCCGTCGGCGCGGCGAATCGCGAGAGGTCGCCGGCGACCGACTCCGCGGTCGTCGCGGTGAAGGCGTCCGCGTACGCCTCGGTGTGCGGCGACATGATGACGATGGTCTCCGGACGGAACCGTTCGAGCAGGGCCGCCGCCTGGCCGAGTGCCGTCGCCGACGCTTCGGTGACGCACGCCTGCTCACCGCCCACCTCGGGGACCATGATGGGCGGGTGCGGTGCGATGATGCCGAGGATGTCGAAGGGCATCGTGCCTCTCCTCCTTCCGGCCGGGCCGACGGTCCGCAGCCGGACGTCCCGGCCGTCGTGCCGCTCAGCGACGCGGGCGGTGGTGCCCGCTCGCGGACTCCCGCTGCCCGGCCACCTAGAGCTGCGTACCCATGGCGAACCACGTTTGCGCGTCGTCGATGCGCACGCTCGCGAATGTTCCCGCCGCGTCGGCTGCCCGGACCCCATCCGGCAGGCGGACGTGCACGACCTTGTTGCGACTCGTGCGGCCCGTGAGAAGCCGCGGGTCGCGCTTGCTGGGACCCTCGAAGAGCACGCGTTCGGTCGTCCCGACGAGCGCCAGGTTCTTGGTCAGCGCCGACGATTGGACCGCGGCGACAAGACGGTCGAACCGCGGCTGGACGACGTCCTTCGACAGCTGCTCCGGGAACGACGCGGCCGGTGTGCCTTCCCGGGGGCTGTAGATGAAGGTGAACGCCTGGTCGTAGCGCGCCGCGTCGACGACATCGAGCGTCTCCGCGAAGTCCTCTTCCGTCTCGCCGGGGAATCCGACGATCACGTCCGTCGACAGCGCCAGGTCCGGCATCGCGTCGTACAGACGACCGACGAGCGCCACGTAATCCGCCGCGCGGTAGCGGCGGTTCATCGCCGCCAGGACGCGGTCGGACCCCGATTGCAGCGGAAGATGGAGGTGCCGGCAGACCTGCGGCGTCGTCGCCATCGCTTCGATCGTGTCGTCGCACAGGTCCTTCGGGTGGCTCGTGGTGAACCGGACCCACTCGACGCCCGTCGCCGCCACAGCGCGCAGGAGTTCCGCGAAACGCGGCGCGCCGTACAGGTCCCGTCCGTACGAGTTCACGTTCTGCCCCAGGAGCGTGATCTCGACGACCCCGTCGGCGACGAGCGCTTCCACCTCGGCCACGACGTCTTCGAAGGGCCGGGATCGCTCGGGTCCACGAACGTACGGGACGATGCAGTAGGTGCAGAAGTTGTCGCAGCCGATCGCGATGGGGACCCACGCGTGCCATGCGTGCTCGCGTTTCGCCGCGTACGCGGGGGCGGTGTCGCGCAGCGCTGCCGGCTCGAAAGGCTGAACCTCTACGAGAGGGCTAGGCGAGACCTCAGCGGCCGCGATCAGATCCGGCAGCCGGTCCAGATCGTGCGCGCCGAAGACGATGTCGATGTTCGGCACGCGGCCCAGGAGCGCCGCGCCGTCGCGCTGGCCGATACAGCCGCCGACCGCGACGATCGTGTGCCGCCGGTGCCGGACCCCCGAGAGCGAACTCACCTGCCCGTAGAGCCGCTCCTCGGCGTTCTCGCGGACGCAACACGTGTTGAAGACGACGACGTCGGCGAGTTCGCCGGCGCGCGGCGGAGTGAGCCCGGCACCCTCGAGGAGCGCGGCGATGCGCTCCGAGTCGTGCTTGTTCATCTGGCACCCGAAGGTGCGGACCTCGTAGGTCTCCATGGCGAACGATGGTAGCACCCGGGGTGCCGGTCGAACGCTCGGTGGGAGGCGGCCGGCGTCGGTCGGCCCGAGCCGCCCGGCGGCGTGCGGCTCGTCAGTCCTGGGGCCGTGACAGCGAGCTGCGCTCGCGGAGCTCATCGACCGCCGAGGGCGGGCAGCCGCCCGCTCCGAGGATCGCGTTCTTCGTGCCCGGACCGTGGAAGTCGGAGCCGCCGGTGGCGACGAGCCCGTGATGCTCGGCGATCGCCACGTAGTGGGCGCGCTGCCGTTCGGTGTGTTCGGCGTGGAAGGCCTCGATGCCGTCGAGGCCGACGTCGAGCAGTTCGATGAGCGCCCCCTCCCCGTTCACGCCGGGGTGAGCGAGCACGGCGGCGCCGCCGCACGCGTGGATGAGCGCGAGCGCCTCCCGGCCCGACAGGGTGCGCTTGGGCCGATAGAACGGCGCTCCGTGGCCGATGAGCCTGCGGAACGCGTCGTCGATCGAGACGGCGTCACCCGCCGCGACCAGCGCGCGCGCGATGTGGCTCCGTCCGACCGCGCCGTCTCCGGCCAGCGTCTCGACGTCTTCGCGGCAGACCGAGCAGCCGGCGTCCGCCAGCGCGCCGATGATGGCATCCGCGCGGTCGGCGCGTTGCCGCCGCAGCGCCTCGAGGGTCACGGAGAGCGCCGCCGAGGAGATATCGAGGAAGTAGCCGAGGATGTGGACGTCCTCGCAGGCTGCCGTGTGTGAGGACAGCTCGACGCCGCTGACGATCTCGATCGGTTCGTCCGCCGCTCGTGCGCGCGCGACGGCGACACCCTCGACGGAGTCGTGGTCGGTCACGGCGATCGCCGTCAGTCCCTGGCCGAGCGCCTCGGTCACGACTTCGGCCGGCGTGAGCGTGCCGTCCGACGCCGTCGTGTGGATGTGGAGATCGACGGCCATTCGCGCCCCTCGCGTGTCGCTCGGTGCTCCCGCCGCTATGACGTGCCGCGGTCGTGCATGTCACGCGGTTCGACAAGGATGCGGATCGCCGTCCGTTCCTCGCCGTTGATCGAGATGTCCGCGAACGCCGGCGTGCAGATCAGGTCGAACCCCGATGGGGCGACGAAGCCGCGCGCGATGGCGATCGCCTTGACGGCTTGGTTGAGTGCTCCCGCGCCGACCGTCTGTACCTCGACGGCACCCTGCTCGCGGATCACCCCGGCCAAAGCGCCCGCGACCGAGTTCGGATTCGAGTGCGAGGAGACCTTGAGTACTTCCACTGGTGCGGCCTCTCGTGGAGAGACGAGTGCTGCGACGCTGAGCTGCGGAGAAGTCTGCTGACCGGATGGGTGCGGTCGTGCGTGGAGTGGCGGGGACAGTATAGCCCACCTGCGGATCTCCGCCCACGTCCCAGGAGGAGGCGGCTAGTCGTCCTTCTCGAACGGGAATCGTACCGTGATGCTGTCGCGTCCGACCGTGAGCTTCGGCTCGCCGTCGAGGTGCAGGTAGTAGCGCTCCGCGATGAGGTCGAACGCGTCTTCGAGACGGAGCCGGAACTCGCGAGCGTCGCCGTCGTGGATGCGCAGGCCGCGGCGGTCCCGATAGATGTCAGGGCGCTTCTCTTCGGGCGACTCGGCCGCCGGCGCGACCGTGTCGAGCACGCTCGCCAACGGCGGAAGCTCGCCCGCCAGGACCCTGTGGGCGGTGCGCTCGGAGATCGCGAGTCCGACGGACGCGGCGATGTCCACGAGCTCGGCGGCGTCGGCCGCGACGGCGGCGCGCTGCCACACCGGCACGCTCGCGGGGTCGTCGCAGAAGAGCAGGCCCCGTGCCTCCGGGCAGGACCGCGCATCCGCGTAGAGCGAGGCGACCACCTCGGTCGGCGTGCCGAGAAAGACGTCCAGCTCGGGATGCTCCACCGCGAACTCCACGGTGCGGCGGATCACGTTGTGCGGCCCGGTCGACACCTTCAGCCGCCCGGTCTCGGCGTCCCGCTCCACCAGCGGCCAGCGCGACTGGTCCGAGCGCTCGGCCAGCTCGGTCACGTCGGACACGACGACGACGGAGCAGCCCTTGTGCGGCGCCGTGGCGGCGATGCGCGCCTCCGCGACGTTGCTGCGAACGGAGAAGAGCGCCATGCCCCGGCCATGGACGCCCCATCGGTCCATGACCATCGTCTCGAGCTTGCTCGTGACGCGTGGCTCGAAGATACGTTCGCGCATCGCGTCCGGCACGCCGACGCCGTCATCGATCACGGTGATCGAGCGGCGGTCCCCGTCGCGCGTGTTCGCGATGTAGATGCGCCGCGCGTGGGCGTCGCGCGAGTTGCGCAGCAGCTCGACCACGACGTCTTCCACCGAGCGGATGTCGTGTTTCGCCTGCCGGCGTTCCGCCTCGGAGACCTTCAGCCGGACGAAACCGTCTCCGAAGTTCTCTTCGACCTTCACGTACTGGTCGCCCGAGACGGACGAGACGAAATCGAGGAGCGAGTCATCGGAAGTCATGGTGCCCAGTGTAGCGGCGCTCCGGCGCTCACGGTAGGGCGCGGGAACGGAACGACCGCCCCCCGTTCGGAGGACGGTCGTTCGTGCTCGGCTGGTAGCCGGTCGTATCGGAGCGCGGGATGTGCCAGCGGGGCGTCCTTCGTCGGCCTACTTGGCGTAGTCGACCGCACGGCTCTCGCGGATGACCATGACCTTGATCTGGCCCGGATACTCCATCTGCTCCTCGATCTCCTTCGCGATGTCGCGAGCGAGGACGACCGAATCAGTGTCGGAGATCGGCGTCGGGCTTCACCATCACGCGGATCTCCCGCCCGGCCTGCATGGCGTAGACCTTCTCGACGCCCTTGTGGTCGCCCGCGAGCTCCTCGAGCTTCTCCAGGCGCTTGATGTAGCTCTCGATGGTCTCGCGACGGGCGCCCGGCCGAGAAGCGGAGATGGCGTCGGCGGCCTGCACGAGGACCGCCTCGACGGTGGAAGGCTCGATGTCGCCGTGGTGAGCCTCGATCGCGTGAACGACCTCCTTGTGCTCGCCGAGGCGTTTCGCGAGCTCCGCGCCGATCAGGGCGTGCGGGCCCTCGACCTCGTGGTCGATCGCCTTGCCGATGTCGTGGAGGAGGCCGGCGCGCTTCGCGAGCTTCACGTCGACGCCGAGCTCCGCCGCCATGACGCCGGCGAGGTAGCTCACCTCCAGCGAGTGCTTCAGCACGTTCTGACCGTAGCTCGTGCGGAACCGGAGCCGGCCCAGAGTACGGACGAGCTCCGGGTGCAGCGCCGTGGACCTGGGTGTCGAAGACGGCCTGCTCGCCCGCCTCGTGGATCTGCTGCTCGACGAGCTTCTCGGCCTTGCGCGAACATCTCCTCGATGCGCGCCGGATGGATGCGTCCGTCGGCCAGCAGCGATCTCGAGCGTCACGCGGCCGATCTCGCGGCGCACCGGGTCGAAGCTCGACAGGATGACCGCCTCGGGCGTGTCGTCGATGATGAGGTTGATGCCGGTCATCTGCTCGAACGCGCGGATGTTGCGGCCCTCGCGGCCGATGATGCGGCCCTTCATGTCGTCGCTGGGGATGTGCACGACCGACACCGTGGACTCGGCCGTGTGGTCGGCGGCGACGCGCTGGATGGCGATGCCGACGATGTTGCGCGCGCGCTTGTCGGCCTCTTCGCGCGCTCGCGCCTCGATCTCGCGGATGAGCGCGGCGGCATCATGCTTGACGTCGTCTTCGACGCGCTTGAGCAGCACCTGCTTCGCCTCGTCGGCGGTCATGCCGGCGAGCGACTCGAGGCGGGCCTTCTCCTCGGCGATCGCGTCTTCGAGGTCCTTCGCGCGCTTCTCGATCTGGCCGGCCTGGCTCGAGAGCTGGTGCTCGCGCTTGTCGAGTGACTCGGCGCGGCGTTCGATCGACTCCTCGCGCTGCATGAGCCGGTTCTCGAGCGCTGGTGAGCTCCTTGCGGCGCTCCTTGGCCTCGGCCTCGGCGTCGGCGCGCAGACTTGAAAGACCTCGTCCTTGGCCTCGATGACGGCTTCCTTGCGAAGCGTCTCGGCCTGCTTCTCGGCGTCAGAGATGATCTGCGCGCCGACTCCGCGGGCAGCCTTGAGCTGCTATCTCTCCGAAAGTGCGTGCGGAGCACGAAGCCGAGAAGGACGCCGACGCCGACGCTACGATCCCGACGATGATGATCGTCAGCGCCATCCGTACCCTCCCTTCGGACGCGTTCTTGTGCGCGCCCACGTCGATATCTGTCGATGACGCCGAGGGTGGCTCGCTCCGGCGGACCAGCGGTCCGAACGCCGTTGAGCGCCCGGTCCGTCCGGGAAACGACGAAGCCGGACGACTCGGCGTCCGGCAAAGGCGATCTCGCACATGTATGCGGGAACGGCGGCCCATATGTGCGCCACCAGAGCGCGCGAGCGCCCTCTCGGTTCTCGGATCGTTCGGACCGTCGCGGTCCCTCATACACACACCGCGGCGACTCGACGCCGTGGTGAGATCACATTTGCCGCCAATCAGGATACGGTGCACGCCGGGCGAACGGTCAAGGTGGCGAACGTCCGGACCGACGTGCTCGGCCTCAGGGTTCTCGCAGGTCAACAGACGTTTCGCACGAATCCCAAGACTCGCCGTCGCGTTCAGCCTCACATCGCGCGTCGACCGCTCGTCGTGCCACGTCGAGGGCGATCGAGGCCGCGTACCCCTTGCGCGCGAGACGGGCGGCGACTTTGTCGACCGTGGATCCCGGCTTCGCGGCGAGTGCGGCCGCGAGCTGCTCGGCGGCGAGACGTCTCCTCGTCCGGCGGCAACGCCTCGTCGAGGGCGGCGCGTGCGAGCTCTGGGTCGATGCCTTTGGCCGCGAGTTCGCGGAGCATCGCGCGATCGTCCGAAACCGCGAACGTGCGTCATGACGCGGGCGCTCACCTGCGCGAAACGGACGTCGTCGAGCAGCCCCATGCGTACCAGAGCGTCGACGGCGTCATCGACGACCTGGCGTGGATAGCCGTCCTCGGTGAGTCGCGCGACCAGCTCCGCGGTGCTGCGTTCGCGATACGTGAGAAGCCGGACGGCGCGTTCTCGTGCGCGCGGCGGTTCCTCACGGTCGAGGAGTCCTTCGAGCCAGCCTCGGGGGCGATGAAGCCTTCTCTGATGCCGAGAGCTTTGACCACGTCCGCCGAGGTCGTGCGCCACTCGGTGTGGTCGAGGAAGACCGTGCGCGACCGCGCGCCGCGCCGGGGCGCCAACACATCAGTCACGAGCGCCATGCCCCCACCTCGACTCGAGGTCGACCCTGCCGTCCGCGCCTACTTGCCCTTGGAGGCCTTGCCGGCCGGCGCTTCGGCGTCGTCGCCGGCCGCCGCTCCGATGGGCGTCTCGAGCCCGCTGGTCTGCGGCACGTTCAAGCGCTCCCGGATCTGCGATCTCGATGCGGTCGCGGATGTCGGTGTGCTCGCGGAGGTACTCCTTGGCCGCCTCCCGGCCCTGGCCGAGGCGCTCCTCGCCGTATGTGAACCACGCGCCGGACTTCGCGACGATGCCCTCCTCGACGCCGAGGTCCAGGAGCGAGCCCTCCTTGCGAGATGCCCAGGCCGTACATGAGGTCGAACTCGGCCTGCCGGAACGGCGGCGCCACCTTGTTCTTGACGACCTTGGCGCGGACGCGGTTGCCGACGATGTCGGTCCCCTGCTTGATGGAGTCGATGCGGCGGATGTCGATGCGGATGGAGGCGTAGAACTTGAGCGCGCGGCCGCCCGAGGTGGTCTCCGGGCTGCCGAACATCACGCCGATCTTCTCGCGCAGCTGGTTGATGAAGATGCAGGTGGTGTTGGACTTCGACGACGAGCCGGCGAGCTTGCGGAGGGCCTGGCTCATCAGGCGCGCCTGCAGGCCGACGGTGACGTCGCCCATCTCGCCCTCGAGCTCGGCCCGCGGCACGAGTGCCGCGACGGAGTCGATCACGATGACGTCGATGGCGCCGCTGCGCACGAGCATGTCGCAGATCTCCAGCGCCTGCTCGCCGGTGTCGGGCTGCGAGATGAGCAGGTCGTCGATGTCGACGCCGAGCTTCGCGGCGTACGCCGGGTCGAGCGCGTGCTCGGCGTCGATGAATGCGGCGACCCCGCCGAGGCGCTGCGCCTCCGCGACGATCTGCAGAGCGAGCGTCGTCTTGCCGCGACGACTTCGGGCCCGTAGATCTCGACGACGCGGCCGCGCGGGACGCCGCCGATGCCGAGCGCGGCGTCCAGGGCGAGCGACCCGGTCGGGATCGCCGGCATGGCGCCGATGTTCGCGTGCTCGCCGAGCCGCATGAGCGATCCCTTGCCGAACTTCCGCTCGACCTGCTCCTTGGTGAGTTCGAGGACCTTGTCGATCTGCTCTCGCTCCATCGCGTTTGCTCTCGCTCCCTCGTCGTCGCGGGCCCGACCCACGGGCGCCGTCCTCCGGTCACAAACTATACGAACACCTGTTCGGTGTCAATCCGCCCACAGCGGGCGTCGACGCGCACACCGCGCGGGTCTTCCGGGCTCCCCCGCCGCGCCTGCGGCTGCTGTCCGTCAGCCGCCGAGAGGGACGAGCCCGACGGCGCGGTACGTGGGACCGCCCTGACCCAGCGTGCTGGAGTAGAGCGTAAGTGACCGCACTGACACGGTCCCGTCCGGACCCTTACCGGCGTCCGCCACGAGCGCGCTCACGGCGTCCAGCGCCGCACGGCGGACGCGTCGCGGACGGCGAGAGCGCACCAGCGTGACGTGCGGCGTGTACGGACGGCCGTCGGCCTCCACGCCGAAGCCTTCTTCGAGCACCGCCTCGACGGCGGCATGCAGGCTCGCCGACGCCTCGCCGTCCCCGGCGAGGCGCGCCCACAGCATCGTCGCGCGGCCCGCGTTCGGCACCGCGCGGACCCCGGCCAGGCTCCACGTGAGGGAGTGCGCGCGCGCCAGGTCTGTCGAGAGCGCGGCGACGACGTCCCCGAGCGATGCGTCGGGCAGCGGTCCGATGAACTTCAGCGTCACGTGGAGCAGCTCGCGGGGGACCCATCGCTGAGAGGCCCATGCCGGATCGCCGGCGGACAGGACGCCGCGCGCATCGTCGAGCGTGTCGCGCACGGACTCGGTCACGTCCACCGCTATGAAGCAGCGCGACGGCACGGTCCTCCGTTCACAGCGCGCGAAGCGTCCGCCTGAGCAGGTCGAGCGCGGTCATCACGGCGCCGGTCCGCACGGTCTCGCGGTCCCCCGGGAGGTGCCGCAGGAGCGTCACCGAGCCACGAGGCCCGGCGACGGCGAACCACACCGTGCCGACCGGCTTGTCCGCGGTGCCGCCCCCAGGGCCGGCGATGCCCGTCACCGCCACGGCGAGGTCCGCGCCCGAGGCGCGGACGCAGCCGTTCGCCATCGCCTCGGCCACCTCGCGTGAGACGGCGCCCACCTCGTCGAGGAGCCGCCGGTCGACACCGAGGACGCCGGTCTTGACGCTGTCGGCGTATGAGACGACGCCGCCCACGTACGACTCCGAGGCCCCGGCCACCGCGGTCAGGGCGGCGCCGACGAGTCCGCCGGTGCAGGACTCCGCGGTCGCCAGCGTCAAGTGGCGCTCGCGGGCCAGGGCCAGCACGACCTGGGGCAGCGTCGACCCGTCGGTCGAGTAGCAGGCGTCTCCGATCCGGGCCGCGACCCGAGCGGCGACGCGCGAGAGCCGCGCCGCGCCGGCGCCGCGATCGAAGAGCACCACGCTCACGTCGCCCGGTCGCGCGAGGACCGTCAGCTCGACGTCGTCCCTCCCGGCGAGCACGTCCTGGGCGGCGAGTTGGAGGTCCGACTCCGGCAGGCCGTGGCAGCGCAGGACGGCGGGCGGCGCCATGCCGGTCCCCCACCCGGCGGCGAGCGTCTCGAGCATCGGCCGCATCTCGCGCGGCGGACCCGGTAGCAGTACGAGCTCGCCGCGCTCGGTGGGGACTCGCTGTCCCGGGGCCGTGCCGGTGACGGCGGGGATGACCCGCGCGCCCTCGAGCACGTCGGCTTGCGTGAGGACGTTGGCTCGGGCGCGCTCGTCGGTGTGTCGCGCGGCCGAGGCACCGAGCCCGGCGGCGATCCGGTCGTCGCGTACGAGGGCCCGCCCGAGCGCCGCGAGAGGCCGCCTCGCGCGTGACATCGTCGTGTGTGGGTCCGAGGCCTCCCGTGACGACGACGACGTCGCACGAGGCCGTACAGCGCCGCAGGACCTCGGTCAGGCGGTCGATGTCGTCCGCCACACTCACGGTCTCAAGGACGTCCATCCCCGCGCCGAACAGCGCGTGGGCGATCTCCGCTGTGTTCGTGTCGACGCTCAATCCGCGTACCAGCTCGGTGCCGACGGTGATCACCGCGGCGGTGCGTGGCGCGCTCATTCGGGATCCTGACGGGTGGGGACGGAGGCCGGACCGCCCCACGGTCCCGCGATGACGGCCCGCGCGCGGTAGAAGTACTGGACCGCGGAGACGACCGTCAGGACCAGCGCGACCGCCATGATCGCCCACGCGAGGACGTCGAACGGCGCGCGCAGCGCGACGGGGATGACGGCGGCGTCTCGGAGGATGAAGGCCACGATCGCCACGATCTGGAAGACGGTCTTCACCTTGCCCCAGACGGAGGCCGAGATGACGACGCCCTCGGCGACCGAGACCATGCGCAGGCCCGAGACGATCAGCTCGCGGCTGATGATCAGGATGGCGACCCAGCCGGGGAGGCTGCCGAGTTGGACCAGGCCGACGAGCGCCGCGGTCACCAGCAGCTTGTCGGCGAGCGGGTCGAGGAACTTGCCGAAGGTGGTGACCTCGTTGCGGGAGCGCGCGACATAGCCGTCCACCGCGTCGGTGGCGGCGAGAACGGTGAAGACGGCGGCGGCGATCCACGCGCGCCACAGGACCCAGGCCGGGCTGCTCGAGAACTGCCCGAGCAGGAACACCAGGAACACCGGGATGAACGTCATCCGGACGATCGTGATCCAGTTGGCGAGCCCGATCCTGCGCACTGCCTCAGCGCACCTCCGCCGACAAGATCGTAGCCGACGGTATCGACCACCTCGGCGTCGACGATGCGTCCCGGCTCGACGTCGCGGTCGAGGACCACGATACCCTCCACGTCCGGCGCCTGGCCGAAGTATCGGCCGATCGTCGAGCCCTCGTCGTCGATGCCCTCCACGAGGACGTCCAACCGTCGTCCCACGCGCTCGGCGGCCTTCTCCGACGCCGATCTCGTCGGCGGCGTCCCGGACCCGCTGCGCGCGCGCGAGCCGCGTGCGGCGCGGGACCTGGTCGGGCATCGCTGCGGCCGGCGTGCCCTCCTCCGGCGAGTACGCGAACACGCCGCGTACGTCGAGGCGGGCCTTCCGGACGAAGCGGAGCAGCGCCTCGCTGTCCGCGCGGGTCTCGCCCGGGAAACCGGCGATGAGGGTGGTCCGCAGGACGACATCGGGCATCCGCTCGCGGATCGACGCCGATGAGCCGCAGGAACTCGGCGCCGTCGCCTCGGCGCCCCATGCGCCGGAGGACGTCACGCGACGCGTGCTGGAGCGGCATGTCGAGGTAGCGGCACACCACAGGGGACTCGGCCATCGCATCGAGCAGGTCGGGCGTGATGCCGTCGGGCTGGATGTACATGAGCCGCAGCCATCGCAGGCCGTCGACCGCGGACAGCCGTCGCACGAGGTCCGCGAGACTCGCGCGGCCCGGCAGGTCGCGACCCCATGACGAGACGTCCTGGCCGACGAGGACGAGCTCTCGCACGCCGGTCGACACGAGCTCGCGCGCCTCGTCGAGGATGTCGGACGCCTGCCTCGACCGGTACGGTCCGCGGATCGACGGGATCGTGCAGTAGGTGCACGCCCGATGGCAGCCGTCCGCGACCTGCAGGTACGCCGACGGTGCGGCCGTCGTGCCGCCGTCGGCCCGCCGTCGGCGCGGGCGTTCCGAGCCCGGCGAGCGACGCGAGCACGGCGGCGAGGCGCCGCTTCGTCCGCGACCGAGACGAACGCGTCGACTTCAGGCAGCTCGACGGCGAGCTCGCTCGCCGTAGCGGGATGGCATGCAGCCGGCGACGACCAGCAGGCGGCCGGCGCGCTCGGCCTTCCACCCGGTCGCCAGCTCCAGCACGACGCCGATCGACTCCTCGGTGGCTTCGGTGATGAACGCGCAGGTGTTGACCACCACGACGTCCGCGTCCGCCACGTCACCGACGACGTGGAGGTCGCGCCCGAGCGAGGCCGCCATGCCGGTCGGAGTCGACCTCGTTCTTGGGGCAGCCGAGGGTGACGAACGCGACGGCCGGAGTCGGTCCGGCATCGGTCATGCGGTCAACCTCCGGTTCGAGTGCGCGGGGAGAGGGACGACGGTCGCCGCTCCCGCGGGGTCAGCGGTAGTTCGTGAACTGCAACGGTATGCCGTAGTCGTTCGCCTTCACGAGGGCGATGACCTTCTGGAGCTCGTCGCGGCTCGGCGAGAAGACGCGCAGCTTGTCGCCCTCGATCTGTGCCTTCACCTTGAGCTTGGCGTCGCGGATGTCCTTGGAGATGCGCTTCGCGGTGGGCTCGTCGATGCCGTTGACGATCGTCGCGGTCGTGCGGACCGTGGCGCCGGCGGCCGGCTCCATGGCGCCCCACGCGACGGCCTTGAGGTCGATGCCGCGTCGAACGAGCTTGCGTGCCGAGAAGGTCGACGACCTGCCGGGCGACGAAGTCCGACGGCGCCTTCACCGTGATCGGTCGCCTCGTGCTTGTCGAACGTGACCTCCGACTTGCGTGTCCTTCAGGTCGTAGCGCTGAGCGATCTCACGGTCGGCCTGCTGGACGGCGTTGTCGACCTCCTGCATGTCGACCTGGCTGACGATGTCGAAGCTCTGGTCCTTCGCCATGCACGTTCCCCTTCGTCTTCGACGGCGAGGGGCGGTCTGCTCGACGCGCCGCCGCGTCAGTGCTGGGCAGAGAGCGTGACGTGCGCGTTCGTCGTCTGCGGGACGCTCACGGGCGCGCCGTCGCGGGTCACCACGACGGCCGTGGGATTGCCGATGACGAGCGTGGCCTTCGAGGTGACGAGCCACTCGCGGCTGTCGCCGCCCTGTAGCGTGCCGTCGTTGGCGATCAGGCCGTCCACGGTGACCTTGGACGTAGGATGCGAGCCCCTGCGCGGACGGTCACGCGCAGCTTGAAGCTGCCGGTGCTGGTCGTCGTGGTCGTGACGGAGGACCCCGACGTGGCGGCCACCGACGATGTCGCGCCGGGTGAGACGCTCGCGGACTGGGAAGCCGGGGCCGTGGGGTTCGTGTTCGCGCCGCCGGATCCGCCGAGGAGCTGGGAGATGCCGCAGATGGCGAGCACCACGAGGATGAGCCACCGCGACAGCGATGACCAGACGTTCCGCGGGATCGCGTGCATCCGGTCCCGGTCGGGCAGAGCGGCTCGGTCGGGATGCTCGCCAGGTAGCGATCGGCGGGGTTGGTGGGGTGCATGTCCCCCGCCTCGAGCTTGAACTGCTCGAGCAGCGGTTCCGCCGGGATCTCCAGGTAGCGCGCGTAGCTCTGGATGTAGCCCTTCACGTACGCCGGGCTGGGAAGATCGTCGTAGCGTCCCTGCCTCGAGCGCGTCGAGCAGCCGCGAACGGATCTTCGTCCCCTCGACGACGTCGAGGAGCGACTTGCCCTGGCGGCGTCGTTCTGCGGCGAGGATCTCTCCGACTGAGGGCATGCGGCGCTTTCTTCGAGGTGGGCCCGGTGCGGGTACGCCGCGATTGTAGCGCAGGTCGTGCCACGCGCGGCCGCGCGACACGCGCGCGTTGCCAGCGGGAGGCTACTCGAGCCCGGCGCCCGCGTCCTGCCGCTCGAACGCCTTGAGCGACTCGAGCTCCTCGACGTCCATGAGGACATCACGCGGCTTGCTGCCGTCCGGAGGCCCGACGACGCCCTTCTGCTCGAGGATGTCCATGATGCGGCCGGCGCGCGCGTAACCGACCTTCAGGCGCCGCTGCAGCAGCGAGGTCGACCCCATGCCGCACGTGACGACGATGTCGGCGGCCTCCCATTGCAGCGGGTCGCCCGTCTCCCCCGTCGTCGATACCGCCGCCCGCGGCACCCACCTTCACGTGCAGGATCTCTTCGTGGTACTCGGGCTCCGCCTGCTTCTTGAGATGCTCGACGACCGCCGCGATCTCGTCTTCGGCCGACGTAGGCGCCCTGTACTCGCTTCGGCTTGGCCAGCGCGGGCGTGGAGAGCAGCATGTCCCCTAGGCCGACGAGCTTCTCGGCGCCGGACTGGTCGAGGATGACGCGCGAATCGATGCCCGACGAGACCGCGAAGGCGATGCGGGTCGTGATGTTCGTCTTGATGAGGCCCGTGATGATGTCGGTCGACGGACGCTGCGTCGCGACGACGAGGTGGATCCCCGCCGCGCGCGCGAGCTGCGCGAGCCGGCAGATCGAGTCCTCGACCTCGCGCGCGGCGACCATCATGAGGTCCGCGAGCTCGTCGATGACGATGACGATGTAGGGCATCGGTTCGAGGCCGTCCGGCAGCCGGTCCTCGCGAGCCATCTCGTTGTACGCTCGCGATGTTGCGAGCGCCGGCCTTCTGCAGCTTCCGCAGCCGGGATTCCATCTCGGAGACCGCCCAGGCGAGCGCGCTCGCGGCCTCCTTCGCCTCCGTGACCACTGGGACGTACAGATGCGGGATGCCGTTGTACAGCGACAGCTCGATGCGCTTGGGGTCGATGAGGATGAGGCGGACCTCGTCCGGGGTGGCTCGCATGATGAGGGACATGAGCAGCGCGTTGATGCACACCGACTTGCCGGTACCGGTCGAACCGGCGATGAGCAGGTGCGGCATCGGCGCGAGGTCGAGGACGATGCGCTCCCCTCCGACGTCCTTGCCGATGCCGAGCATGAGCGGGCTCGCCTCGGGGATCGGGCCGGTCGCGAGCACGTCGCCGAGGGTGACCGTCGTGCGGTGCTCGTTGGGCACCTCGATGCCGATGAGCGACTTGCCCGGGATCGGGCGCGAGCACGCGCACGTCGGGCGCCGCCAGGGCGAGCGCGAGGTCGTCCGAGAGCGCGGTCACGCGGTTGACCTTCACGCCCTTGGCGATCTTGACCTCGAACAGCGTGACGGTCGGCCCGGCGATCCAGTCCTCGACGCGCGACGGGATGTCGAAGGTCGCGAGCGTCGACTCGATGATCTGGGCGGTCGCCTTCAAGCTCCTTGTCGGTCGCGCGAGAGGCGGCGGCGTTGACGGGGCTCACCCTGAGCAGCGCCGAGCGACGGCAGCTCGAAACCCTCGGTGTCCCGCGGCGGCTTGGCCCGCGCGACCGGCGCGGTGCGGCGCTCGGCCTCCGGGTCGGCCCGATGCGCGCGCGCCGGCGCGGGACTCGCCGGCTCCTCGTCGAGGTCACGCAGCGGCAGCGTCTTCGCGCCGGGGCCGAGCTCCCTGCGGGCCGGACGCGGCGCCAGCTCGTCCGCGGGCTCGCGCGCGAACGCGTCCCGCGCGGTGTCCCACGCGTCCTGGAGGCCGATCCCCGTTGCGAGCAGCGCGCCGATGACGGCCGTGCCGCCGAGCACCACATAGGCGATCACGGTGCCGAGCAGACGGACGAAGACCCACGCGACGCCCGGCGCCGATGTAGCCGCCGTGGCGCGAGAGCGACGCGACGTGCCAGAACGCGGCCCCCGTCGCGGGGACCGTCGCGGCCACCATCGCGATCACCGTCACGAAGACCAGCGCGAGGCCGGTGCCGATCGCCGCCTCGCTCACGGCGCGCCGGTCGAAGACCAGTGAGACCGCCCAGATGAGCAGCACGACGGGAACGGCGTAGGCGCCCAGACCGACGATGGCGTGGAGGAAGTCGCTCAGGGCCTTGGGCACCGGCGCCTGCTGCGGCACCCAGACGGAGATCGCGACGGCGATCGCCGCTACGACGAGCGCGATCCCCCAGATGTCTCGAGAGACGTGCGACGGCGATGCCGGCGCCTGCCTGGCGCCCTTGCGAGCCGTACCCCCGCGTCCGTTGCCGCGGGCCTTGCGCGGTGACGTGCGGTTGCTGGCCACCAGCCTCGTTCCTTCGATGAATGAGCTGCATGTGGGCGAGGCGTGCCGCGAGGGCGGATGGCCGCCGCGGCGCTGCTCCCGCAAGTATAGACGAGCACGGCGCTCGCCGCTCCTAGCCGCGGATGAAGAAGAGCGCGATCACGAAGATGCCGAAGGCGATGCGGTACCACATGAAGAGCGACAGCGAGTGCCGGCGGACGTACGCGAGCATCCAGCGCACGACGAGCAGGGACACGATCGCGGACGCGACGAACCCGAGCACCCAGTCCAACGAGAACAGGGTGTGCAGCGGGACGTCCTTCAGGCCCCAGACCGCTGCGCCCGCGATGATCGGCAAGGCGGCCATGAACGAATAGCGCGCGGCGGCCTCGCGCGACAGGCCGAAGCCGCGGCCCGCGGTGATGGTGGCGCCGGAGCGAGACACGCCGGGCACGAGCGCGACCGCCTGGGCGAGGCCGATCCCGGCGGACTTCGCCCACGTCATCTTCTCGATGCTGTCCTGGCGTGAGACGAAGCGGTCGACGGCCCACAGCACGACGCCGAACAGGATGAGGCAGCCACCGACGAGCAGCGGTGCCCAGTGGAAGGCGATCGGTGTCGAGTACACCTCGAGCTTCTTGTCGAGCAGCACGCCGAGGATCGCACCCGGGATGGAGGTCACGAGCGATGAACCCGAGCATCCGCAGCTTGGGGGCCTCGCGGTGCGACCGCGCCCTTGACGAGCCCGACCCAGTCGGCCCACAGCGCCACGAGCAGGGCCACGCAGCTGCCGGCATGCAGCGCGATGTCGAAGGCCTGCGCCGAGGCGGCGTTCGACAGGTACGGCAACGCACTCTGCACCCCGAAGATCCACGGTACGAGCTGGAGGTGCGCGGTCGATGAGATCGGCAGGAACTCGGAGATGCCCTGGATGACGCCGAGGATGACCGCCCAGATGTGTGCCACTCAGACCTCCATGATGACGGGGATGATCATGGGCCGGCGCCGCAGCGTCTCCCAGAGGAACTGCGACAGCGCGTCGCGGACCGCGCGCTGGATGACTCCGTGGTCGGTGGCGCCTTCGCGTTGCATCCGTGCCAGCGCCTTCGAGACGCGGGCGCGCGCCTGGTCCAGAGGTCCTCGGCCTCGGCCAGCGGCAGTCCGCGGACGACGAGCTCGGGCTCCCCCACCATCGTGCTCGTGCGGGAGTCGATGGCGACGACGATGGTCGCGATGCCGTCGGAGGAGAGCTTCTGGCGGTCGCGGAGGACCACGTCGCCGACGTCACCGACGTGGAGTCCGTCGACGTACACGACCCCCGCCTCCTCGACGTGCTCGGCCACGCGGGCCACCCCGTGCGCGTCGATCTCGAGGCAATCGCCGTTCTCCAGCACGAACGTGCGATCGTCCGGGATGCCCACGTCATGGGCGATCCGGCTGTGCGCGACCAGGTGGCGCGTCTCCCCGTGGACCGGCATGAAGTAGCGGGGCTTGGTCATGGTGAGCATGAGCTTGAGCTCCTCGGCCGCGCCGTGCCCGGAGACGTGGACGTCGGCCACGCTGCGGTCGAACACCTGGGCGCCCGCCTTGCACAGCCGGTTGATGACGCGCGAGACGGCCTTCTCGTTGCCGGGTACCGGCGAGGCCGAGATCACCACGGTGTCGCCGCGCTCGATCGTCACCGTGCGGTGGTCGCCGTTGGCCATGCGGGCCAGGGCGGAGAGCGGCTCCCCCTGGCTGCCGGTGGACAGGATGACGATCTTGTCCGGCGGGATGTCGGTGGCCTCGTAGGCGTCGACGATGTCCTCGGCCTCGATGTGGAGGTAGCCGAGCTCGCGGGCGATCTCGGTGTTCTTGATCATGCTGCGCCCGGTGACCACGACCTTGCGCCCGTTGTCCACGGCGGCGTCGCACACCTGTTGGACCCGGTGGATGTGGCTCGAGAACGACGCGACGATCACCCGCTGCGGGGCGTTCTCGATGATCGCGTGCAGCGTCTTGCCGATCTCCCGCTCCGGACGCGTGTAGCCGGGGTTCTCCGCTCCGGTGGAGTCGGACAGCAGGAGCACGACGCCGTCCTTGCCCGCCTTGGTGAGCGCGGCGTAGTCGGTGACGCGCCCGTCGATGGGCGTCTGGTCGAACTTGAAGTCCCCCGTGTGCAGCACCATGCCGACCGGCGTGCGGACGAGCAGGGCCACCGGGTCCGGGATGGAGTGGTTGGTCTGGATGAAGTCGAAGCCGAACATGCCCAGGCGTCACGTGCATGCCCGGCTTTATCACGCGCAGCTTCGGCTTCTTGATGTTGTGCTCGGCGAGTTTGCCCTCGATGAGACCGCAGGTCAGTCTCGTCCCGAGCACCGGCACCGGCTCGCCCAGGTCCCGCAAGAGGTACGGCAGTGCGCCGGTGTGGTCCTCGTGCCCGTGAGTGATGACGATGCCGCGCAGCTTGTGGCGGCGTTTCAGCACGTAGGAGTAGTCGGGCAGCACGAGGTCGATCCCCGGCAGCTCGACGTCGGGGAACATGAGGCCCGCGTCGACGACGACCAGGTCGTCGCCGTATTCGAGCACGGTCATGTTCTTGCCGATCTCGTCGAGCCCGCCGAGCGGGATCACTCTGAGTGTGTTCGTCGGGTCAGTCATGTCGTGTCTCTTCTCGGCGCGCCGCACCATGTTGCGGCGCGCGGGTACCGTCTTCGGGGCCGGGCCCGCGGACTCGGCGCCCGCCCCGTGTGTCACGTGCGTGGTTCTTCCTTACTTGAGGCCGAGGTGCTCGAGCACGCGCCCGAGCTCGGCCGACTGTTCGGCGGTGGGCGGAACGAGCGGCAGTCTGCACGTCCCCACCGGGAAACCGGTCTGCGCGAGCGCGTCCTTGACCATAATCGGGTTCGAGGTCATGAACAGCGCCTTGAACAGCGGCAACATCTTCATGTGCAAGGACAGTGCCTTCGTGTGGTCGCCCTCGGCATGGGCATCCACCATCGCGCGGAGCTGGGGACCCGCGACGTGGCTGGCCACCGAGATCACACCCGTGCCGCCGACGCCCATGAGCGGCAACGTCATCTCGTCATCGCCGGAGAGCACCTCGAAGCCCTCCGGAGCGCCCTCGACGATCTGCGCGATCTGCGCGAGGTTCCCGGACGCCTCCTTCACGGCGACGATGTTGTCGACGTCGTGCGCCAGGCGCAGGGTGGTCTCGGCCGTCATGTTGACCACACAGCGCCCCGGGATGTTGTAGAGGATCACCGGCACGTCGACGGACTCGGCGATCGTGCGGAAGTGGCGGTACATGCCCTCCTGCGGGGGCTTGTTGTAATAGGGCACGACGCACATGATCGCGTCGACGCCGAGGGCCGCGACCTTCTGCGCGAACTCCACCGAGTCGGCCGTGCAGTTGTCTCCGGCGTTCGCGATGACGGCGGCCCTCCCGCTGACGGCGTCGACGACCGCCCGGAACAGGTCCATCTTCTGGTCGTAGAAGACCGTCGGTGACTCGCCGGTCGTGCCGCACACCACGAGCGCCTGCGACCCGGTCGCGAGCAGTCGTTCCGCGAGCTCGGCCGCGCGCGGAAGATCGAGCTCGAGCTCGGGCGTGAAGGGCGTGACCATCGCGGTCATGAGGCGTCCGAAACGTGGGTTCGCCATGGAAGTCAGCTCCTCGTGAAGCCCCTGCGACGGTGCCCGTGGGTCGCGGCGACCGTCGTGCGGGTGTAGCGTCCCGGCGATTGTCCCACAGCCCGGCACGCGACGGGACCCGCGCGATGCGGTGTTTCCGCACCGTCACGTTGCCGCGAGGACGACGCGGCGAGCGTCCTGGAGTGCGGGGACGAGGCCGACGCTAGCGGCCGACGACGAGCGGCCGTGCTTGCAGCAGCCACGGCTCTCCCCCGGCGAGCGCCCACTCGACGCACGATTCGCCGCCGACCACCGCCTCGGTGCGCAACGAGAGCTCCGCGAGCTCGCGCAGTTGCTGCGGCGTGACCGACGGCTCGCTCACGATGCCCGCGGGCACCGCGCGTTGGGCGACGCGCCCGCGGTCGTCGACGAGCAGCCGAACGCGCTTGCGGTTGATGTCCGACTCCTCGAGCTCGAGGTCCGACCGCGAGAGCACGAAGCGATCGGGGGTCACCGCGCCGGCGACGATGGACTCGCCGAGGCCGTACGCGCTCTTGACGACGATGCGCTCGCGGTCCCCCGTCATGGGGTCGGCGGTGAACACGAGCCCGGAGGCGTCCGCGGGCACGAGCTTCTGGATGACCACGGCGACGGCGACATCCGCGTTGGCCAGGCCGGCGGCTTCGCGGTGCCTCCATGCAGGATCGCCCCACAGGGCGCTCCAGCAATGTGCGATCGCCCGGAGCGTCTCATCGAAATCCGAGGCGAAGTAGGTGCCGTGCCTGCCGATGAGCGGGCCGGACGGCATGTCCTGCTCGGTGACGGACGATCGGACGGACACGGGTCCGCCCCCCAAAGCGTCGAGGCCCTGCTTGACGGCCGCGACGAGCTCCTCGTCGAAGGGAGACGACATGATCACGGAGCGGATGCGCTGCAGGATCGGCGCGAGCGACATCATGGGCGCATCGGGCGGGACCTGGAGCAGGACCGACAGCAGCCGAGGCACGTCGGCATGTTCGGCGTGCGTCCGGTACGCGTCCGCGGGGATGCAGAACGCGTCAGGCACCGGCAGTCCCGCCTGCACGAGTTTCGCGAGTGAGGCGGCTTTGGTCCCGTAGCGCTCATAGTCGTCAGCGTCGCGGATGGTCGCGACGCTGACTCGCGTGTCGCTCATACCGCCCTCCCGTCGTCGGCGCCACTAGTCTACTCCCCCAACGCGAACGCGCGGTGAAGAGCCTGGATCGCGGTCCCGGCGTCCGCCTGGGCGACGAGCACCGAGATGGTGTAGTGGGAGTCGGCCACCTGCAGGATGTCCACGTCGGCGGCGCGCAACGCCTCCGCGACGCGCGCCATGACGCCGGGCACCCCGTGCATGCCCGCCCCGACGAGCGTCACTTTCGCGAGGCCCCGCTCGACGTCGTACGGGAGCCCCACTTCCTCGAGCACCGACGCGGCCACGTCGAGCTCTTCTTCGGAGAAGGAGAAGACCAAGGTGTCGCCGCAGGGGGTGAACATGTCGAGCGACACCGAAGAGTCCGCCATCGCCTGGAACACGCGGGTGAGCGCCTGCATCCGGGTGTCCGCCTCCCGCGAAGCGAGATCCACGGCCGCGCGCACGACGCCGGTGGAGTGGCTGACGGCGGTCGCGACCCGCTCACCGCGTTCCTCAGCTATCTGTCGCGCGGTGGCGATGACCGTCCCGGGCGCCGAGCTGAAGGTGTTGCGCACCCAGACGGGCACGCTCGCCGCCATCGCGAGTTCCGCGGCGGGCGCGTGCACCACCTTCGCGCCGGCGCGGGCCATCTGGAAGAGCTCCTCGAACTGGAGCGCGTTCAGCACCCGCGCCTCGCCGCACGCGCGCGGGTCCGCCGTCATGACGCCGTCCACGTCCGTGTAGATCTCGACGGCGTCGGCGGCGAGCGCCGCGCCCAGCGCGCACGCCGTGGTGTCCGACCCTCCACGTCCGAGCGTCGTCACCTCGCCGTCGGGTGAGATCGCCTGGAATCCGGTGACGACGGGGACGACCCCGCGGTCGAGTGCCGCGCGCAGCGCCGATGGGTCCACCGCCAGGATGCTCGCCGCGCCGAAGGTGCCGTCGCTGACGACGCCCGCCTCGCCGCCCGTGAACGCCATCGCGCACACGCCGGCGTCGCGCAGCTCGTGCGCGACCACGACGGCCGAGATGACCTCGCCGCACGACGCGAGGAGGTCGGCCTCGCGCGGGACCGGGTCGAACTCCTCGAGAAGCGCGAGCAGGGTGTCGGTGGCGTAGGGGTCGCCACTGCGCCCCATGGCGGAGACCACCACGACCGGCGAAACGCCGGCGGCCAGCCTCTCGCCGACTCTGGCGGTGAGCGCCGCCCTGCCCGCGCGGCTGCCGACGGAGGTCCCGCCGAACTTCATGACGACGACCGGATGCGAGGTCTGGCGCTCGCTCACAGGCCCATCAGCTCTTCGAGCCCGACCACGAGCCCGTCGCGCCGCCCCACCTCGCGCACCGCCAGGACCACGCCCGGCATGAACGAGGTGCGATCGGTCGAGTCGTGCCGGATGGAGAGGGTCTGGCCGACGCCGCCGAAGATCACCTCCTGATGCGCGACCAGACCCGGCAGGCGGACCGAGTGGACCGGGACGCCGTCGACCAGCGCGCCACGTGCTCCCTCGGCCACCTCGGTCTCACGGCCCGGCGCCGCGGGCGTCTCGCCACGGGCGTCGGCTATCAGCGCCGCGGTGCGCAGCGCGGTGCCCGACGGCGCGTCCAGCTTGCGGTCGTGGTGCAACTCGATGACCTCGGCATGCGGCATGAAGCGTGCGGCCAGGGCGGCACAGCGCATCATGAGCACCGCGCCCACGGCGAAGTTCGGCGCCACGAAGAGGCAGGTCCCAGCGGGTGCCTCCGCGGCCGCCGCGCGCCAGCGCTCCTCCGGGACGCCGGTGGTGCCGACGACGCAGTCGACGCCGGCGGCGAGCGCCGCGCGCACGTTGGCCTCGACGGCGGCCGGCACGGTGAAGTCGACGACGACGTCGGGAGCGAGATCCGCGATCGCGCGCGTCAGGTCGCCGGTGGTCACGACCTCACCGCCGGCTCCGTCGTCCAGGGCGACCCCGGCGCTCGCAGGCTCGACCGCCGCGACGACGCGCATGCCGTCCGCGGCCGTGACCGCCTTCACGACCTCGCGGCCCATCCGGCCGGCAGCTCCGGTCACGATGACGTCGATCATCTCGGCACCACTCCCCGCTCGAGCCGGACTTCTTGCGTCCCTACGGTAGCAGTTTCTCGATCTCGGCCTCGTCGACGGGTCCGACGACCGCGAGCGTCCGGGGACCGCCGAGGGTTTCCGCGGCGATCGACCGGACGTCCTCGAGCGTCACGGCGCCGTAGCGTTCGATCATCTCGTCGATCGAGAGCAGCTCGATGCGGCCGACCTCCGAACGCCCGAGCCGCATCATGCGGCTGCTCGTGTTCTCGAGTCCGAGGACGAGCTGTCCGCGGAGCGACTCGCGCGCCCGATCGAGCTCCGCCGGCGTGATGCCCTCGTCCACGACTCGTTCCACCTCGGAGGCGATGAGGCGTATGACCTGCTCGGCGTTGTCGGGCCGCGTGCCGGCGTACACGACGAACGAGCCCGTGTCCTGGTATTGGCTGGCGTACGAGAAGACCGCGTAGGCCAGGCCCCGCCGCTCGCGTATCTCCTGGAAGAGGCGGGAGGCCATGCCGCCGCCCAGCACCGCGTCCAGGACCCCGAGCGCGAAGCGACGGTCGTCGTCCGCCTTCACGCCGAGCGTGCCCCAGCAGATGTGCGCCTGCTCCGTGTCCTTCCTCGACACACAGAGATGGCGGCCCGCGAGCGGCGCGGCGTGGTCCCGCGAAGCACGTTCGCCGTGCGGCACGCCGCCCAGCATGTCCGTCGCGAGCCCCACCACGTCCTCGTGGCGGAGGTTGCCCGCCGCCGCGACGACGATGTCGCCGGTGCGGTAGTGTCGGCCCATGTACGAGAAGACCGCGGGCGGCATGAACGTGCCCACCGTCTCTCTGCTCCCGAGTACCGGCCGGCCCAGTGGATGCGCGGGCCACAACGCTTCCGCGAACAGGTCGTGGACCTTGTCGTCCGGCGTGTCCTCGTGCGCGGGAGATCTCTTCGAGAACGACCTCACGCTCGCTGCGACACGCACCCTCGTCCATCACGGAGTTCGACGACCATGTCCGCCACGATCTCGAACGCATCCCGCAGGTGGCGGTCGATGACGCGCGAGTAGTAGCACGTGGATTCCTTGGAGGTGAAGGCGTTCACCTCCGCGCCGAGCCGCTCGAACGCCTCCGAGATGTCCCGCGCGCTGCGCGTCTTCGTGCCCTTGAACATCATGTGCTCGATGAAGTGCGAGACGCCCGCTTCCGCGGGCGTCTCGTCTCGGCTGCCTGCCGCGACCCACACGCCGAGGGCGACGGAGCGCACGGCGTCGATCGTCTCGGTGATGACCGTGATGCCGTTGTCCAGAACGGTCTTGTCGTAGAACACGCTCTCGCCTCCCGGCGCCTCGGCTCCTCTAGTGGCGGCGCCTCGGCTGCCCGCCGTGGCCGCGATCGCCCGCGCCCCCGCCGCTCGGCCGAGGCGAGCCGGGACGCTGCGGGCCCTGGCCGCTGGGCCGATTGCCCGACGGCGCCGGCGCCTCCGGCTTGTCGATCCGGTCGAGCGACGACCTTGCCCTTGTCGTCGATGTCGATGATCTCGACCTCGACCTCGTCGCCGATGTTGAGGACGTCCTCGACCTTCTCGACGCGGCCCTTGGCCACGCGCGAGATGTGGAGCAGGCCGTCCTTGCCCGGGATAGAGCTCGACGAACGCGCCGAACGGCTGGATCGAGACGACCCGGCCGGTGTAGCGCTCGCCGATCTCCGGCTCCTTGATGATCATGCGGATGCGGCGCGACAGCCTCTTCGCCGCCCTGGTCGCGGCTGCGCGATGTAGACCGTGCCGTCGTCCTGGACGTCGATCTGCGCGCCGGTCGCCTCGATGATCGAGCGGATCATCTTGCCGCCGGGGCCGATGATGTCGCGGATCTTGTCGGTCGGGATCTTGATCGTCAGCACGCGCGGCGCGAACTCGCTGAGCTCGGCGCGCGGCTCGGCGATGGACTCCGAGCATCTTGCCGAGGATGAACGCGCGGCCCTCCTTGGCCTGCAGGAGCGCGCGGCGCAGGATGTCGACGGACAGGCCCTTGGCCTTGTTGTCCATCTGCATCGCCGTGATGCCCGTTCGGCGGTGCCCGCCACCTTGAAGTCCATGTCGCCGAGGAAGTCCTCGAGACCCTGGATGTCGGTCAGGATGGCGACGTCGTCGCCCTCCTTGATGAGGCCCATCGCGATGCCGGAGACCGGCGCCGCGATCGGCACGCCGGCGTCCATGAGCGCCAGCGTCGAGCCGCAGACCGAGCCCATCGAGGACGAGCCGTTGCTCTCGAGCACCTCGGACACGATGCGGATCGTGTACGGGAAGTCCTCCTCGGCCGGGACGACCGGCAGCAGCGCCCGCTCGGCGAGCGCGCCGTGGCCGATGTCGCGCCGCTTCGGGCCGCGCATGAAGCCCGTCTCGCCGGTGGAGAACGGCGGGAAGTTGTAGTGGTGGATGTAGCGCTTGCCCTCGGACACGTCGATCGTGTCGATGCGCTGCCACTCGGAGAGCATGCCGAGGGTGAGCACGGAGAGGACCTGCGTCTGGCCGCGGGTGAACAGGCCGGAGCCGTGGCTGCGCGGCAGGTAGCCGGCGACCGTGGTGATCGGGCGCACCTCGTCCAGCGCGCGGCCGTCGGCGCGCTCGCCCTCGTCGAGCACCATCGCGCGCATGGTCTTCTTCTCGAGCTTCTTGAGGACGGCCTTGACGTCCTTGCCGTACTCGGCCAGCTCCTCGGCCGTGAACGAGCTGCCGATCATCTTGTCCTTGACGGCCTGGCACGGCGTCCATGCGGAGCGTGCTTGTCGGGGTTGTGGAGCGCAGCGCGCTTCATCTCGTCGGCGCCGGCCGCGAAGATCGCGCTCGTCGAGCGCCGGGTCGATCGACGTGGACGGCGACGTCCATCGGCGTGATCTCGCAGCCTGGCCAGGAAGCGCTCCTGCACCTCGCAGAACTCGCGCGATGGCCTCCTGCGCGAACATGAGGGCGGCGAGCATGTCCTCCTCGGTGACCTCGCGAGCGCCCGCCTCGAGCATGAACACGGCGTCCTTGGAACCGGCGACCACGAGGTCGAGGTCGGAGTCCTCGGCCTCGTCGAAGGTCGGGTTCACGATGAACGCGCCGCTCGATGTCGCGGGCGATGCGCACGCCGGCGAGCGGGCCCTCGAACGGGATGCCGGCGGCCAGCAGGGCGGAGGAGGCGCCCATGATCGAGATGACGTCGGGCTGGTTGATCTGGTCCGCCGAGAGCACGGTCGCGATGACCTGCACCTCGTTGCGGAAGCCGTCCGCGAACGACGCGCGGATCGGCCGGTCGATCATGCGGGCGGTGAGGATCGCCTTCTCGCGAGGGCGCGGCTCTCGCGCTTGATGAAGCCGCCGGGCAGCTTGCCCGCGGCGTACATGCGCTCCTCGAAGTCGACCGTCAGCGGGAAGAAGTCGAGATCCTTGGGCTGCTTCGACGCGGTGGCCGTCACGAGCACCATGGTGTCGCCCTGACGGACGACGACGGCGCCGCCGGCCTGCTTGGCCAGCTCGCCGGTCTCCAGCGTGTACGTCTTGCCGTACAGTTCGAACTCCTCGGTTACCTTTCCCATCCTCTTCCTCTTCTTCTTCTCGGGCGGAAGGCCTCGATGCCTTCGGCCCTGCGGGTCGGTCCGCAGCGGGCCGCTCGTCGTGGCGGCGCCGCGGATCGCGCGCATCGCCTCGATGCCTCGTGTCGCCCGCGCGAACGCGGGCCTCTTCACACGCGGAAGCGAGGAGTATCTCCCCGCTTCCGCGGATGTGAGCCTGTTGCTGTCCGGCGCGCTAGCCGCGGATGCCGAGCTTGGCGACGATCGCGCGATAGCGCTCGATGTCCGACTTCTTGCAGGTAGTTCAGCATGCGGCGGCGCTGGCCGACGAGCTTCAGAAGGCCGCGGCGGCAGTGGTGGTCGTGCTTGTGGTCCCGAAGGTGCTCGGTGAGGTCGCGGATGCGCTGGGTGAGCAGCGCGATCTGCACCTCGGCGGAGCCGGTGTCGCCGTCGTGCTTCTTGTTCTCGGCGATGATCTCGGACTTGACGTCCTTGGAAAGCGGCATGCTCGCCATCCGTCCTTTCCGGTTCGATCGTCGCCTCCGCCCGAGAACGCCGCCGGTGGCTGGCGGCCGCTCCAAGTGCGGGGCCCCTGCGCAGAGCCTGAGGAGCATACCACAAGAGCGCTGGATCGAAGCACGCACGACGGCCACCCCGACCCGGCCGCGCACCTAGTCCCGACGGTCGGCGCCCACGATCTCGCGTACCCGGGCGATGGCGGCGCGGATCGCCGCCCCGAGGGTGCTCAGCGAGTCGAAGCGCTCGAGCGGCCGCAGTCGCGCGAGGAACTCGATCGCGAGGACCGGCCGTACAGGTCGCCGCGGAAGTCGAGCAGGTGCGCCTCGAGGACGTCGGCGGCCTCCGGGAAGCAGGGCGGCAGGCCGACCGAGACGGCGACCGGGTAGGCGCGTTCCTCGACGGTGGTGCGGCCCGCGTAGACGCCGTCGGCGGGCAGAGCCGCGTAGCTGTCCACGGCGAGATTGGCGGTCGGCGCATCGAGTCCGGCGCCGACGCCGCGTCCGCGCACGACGCGCCCTTTCACGCGATGGGGACGTCCCAGCAGCGCCGCCGCCTCCGTGACCTCGCCGCGCGGACACGAGCGCGCGTATGCGCGTCGAGGTCATCGGCTCCTCCGCCGTCGCGGACGAGCTCGTGGGCGAGCGACCGTGAAGCCGTGCGAGGAACCGTAGCGCCGCAGCAGCTCGACGTCCCCCTCCGCGCGGTGGCCGAAGCGGAAGTCGCAGTCCCACGACCACTGTGCGCGGGCGCATGGCGGTCAGGAGGACCTCGTCGAGGAACACCAGCGGAGCGAGCGCGGCCATCTCCGGCGTGAACGGGACCACGAGCACGTCGTCGGGACCCTGCGCCGCCAGAAACCTCAACTTGTCGTCGAGGTCGAGCAATTGCGGAGCGGCCGACGACGGCGAGACGACCTGGTCGGGATCGCGATCGAACGTGACGATGACCGAGCGCACCCGGTCGTGCGCGGCCATCCCGACCATGTCGCGGAGCAGCGCCTGATGTCCCACGTGCACGCCGTCGAAGACCCCGAGCGCCACAGCGGCGTCCCCGAGCGGCTCCATGCCCGGCCGCCATGCGACGACGCCGGTCATGAAGCCGCTCCCGGCGGGAATACCGTTTCCGCCACCAGCAGCCCGTCCTCCGGACGGTAGATCCCTGCCAGGGCGCCGTCGGCCACCACCGCGACACGGTCGGCCTCCGCCACGTCCTTCGGGCAGGGCAGCGGCGCGCCGTCGGCGATCGCACGACGCTCGGCGGTCACGACGGGCAGGCCGAGAACCGCGACCGGGTCGGCGAAGAGCGTGTCGATGCTCCCGCGTGCGGCGGCGTCGAGCACGTCGTCCAGTGTGTGCGCCTCGGCGAGGCCGAGCTCGCCGCTGGCGGTGCGCCGCAGTCGAGCGAGATGCGCGGCGGTCCCGCAGCTCCTGCCGAGGTCGCGCGCGAGCGCCCGCACGTAGGTGCCCTTGCTCACGTGCAGCGCCACGCGCCACGTGGCCGCGGCGCTGTCGATGTCGAGCAGGCGCGCGGAGTACACCTCGACGGGCCGCGGCATCAGCGCCAGAGTCTCGCCGGACCGCGCGGCCCGATGCGAGACGCGTCCCTCCACCTTGATCGCGGAGAAGGCCGGTGGGACCTGGTCGCTCGCGCCGACGATGCGCTCGAGGCACCGTCTCGCTGGCGCCGCGTCGAAGAGCGATCCGGGGACCTCGGCGGTGCGGGTCACCGTGCCGTCCGCGTCGTCGGTGTCCGTCTCGCGTGCCGAACGCGAAGGTGGCTTCGTAGCGCTTGTCGGAGGCGGAGAGGTACCGTCCGAGACGCGTGAAGGGGCCGACGAGCACGACGAGCAGCCCGGTCGCGAGCGGATCGAGCGTTCCCGCGTGGCCGATCCTGCCCTCACCGGTGGAGCGCCGGACGGCGGCGACCACGTCATGGCTGGTCATGCCGGCCGGCTTGTCGATCGCGACGATGCCGGCGAGCGAGGTGGCGCCACGACGACTCACGAGCCGGCTCCGGGAAGGAGCTGCAGGACGCGTCGTATCGCCTCCTGCAGCGGTGCATCGATCGTGGCTCCGGCCGCGCCTCGATGCCCGCCGCCGTCGAGCGCGTGGGCGACGGCAGCCACGTCCAGCGTGTCCGGGGACTTGGAGCGGAGAGAGACCTTCACGCCGTCGCCGTTCTCCTTGAAGATGGCGACCGCTCTGACGTCCCCGACCTGGCGCACGGTGTCCACAGCGTTCTCGGCGTCCTCGGGGCGAGCCCCGTCTCCTCGAAGTCGTTCCGTGTCACCCAGGAGTAGGCGACGCTGCCACCGTTCGCCAGGGTGATGCGCGACAGGACCCGGCCGAGGAGCGAGAGAGCCGCCGCGCTGCGCCGTTCGTACACGCGCGCGTACAGCCCGGCGGGGTCGGCCCCCGCCGCGACCATCTCGGACGCGTCGCACAGGGTCTCCGCGGTCGTGTTGGCGTAGCTGAAGCGGCCGGTGTCGGTCATGAGCGCCACGTAGCAGTCGGTCGCGATCTCGGGCGTCGGCGCGACGCCGAGCGCGGGAAGGAGGCGCCACACGAGGGTCCCCGCCGAAGCGGTGGAGGCGTCGACCAGGTCGATGTCGCCGAAGTGATCGTTGTCCGGGTGGTGGTCGAGATCGACCATGTGCGCCGCGCCGCGCGCCAGCCGGGCTCCGGCGCCCAGGCGCGCGAGGCTCGGCGCGTCGAGCGCCACGAAGACCTCGGGCGGCTCGAGCGACGCGGCGGGACGGTACTCCTCGAAGCCGGGCAGGAAGCTGTACGCCTCGGGCGCGCCCTTCTCGTCCGCGAGCGTGGGCACGGCGGCGATCCCGGCTGCACGCAGCGAGAGCGCGAGCGCGAGCGTCGAGCCCACCGCGTCCCCGTCCGGTCCGACGTGGGCACACAGCACGACACTCGACGCCGCGCGAAGGGCCTGGACCGCCGCGCGCTCCCGCTCCGTCGGCTCACGCATCGCGCGCATCGCCCCCGCCGTCGTCCTCGCCCGCACGGCCGGACGCGCGCTCGGCGCGGATCGTGTCGCCGATCCTGAAGCCGTGGTCGACGCTCGGGTCGATGCGGAAATGGAGTTCGGGCACGTGGCGCAGGCGCACCGAGGACCCGAGGATCGTTCTGATGCGGCCCGTGGCGGACTCCAGGCCCGCGAGCGCCTCCGCATAGCGCGCGGCGTCACCGTGCGCGGTCACGAAGACCGTCGCGTGGCGCAGGTCCGGGCTCACCTCGACGCCGGTCACGGTCACCAGTTCGATGCGCGGGTCGGCGATGTCCTCGACGAGAGCGCGCGCCACGATCTCGCGCACGACCTCGCCCGCGGCGCGCGACCGTGGATACGTCTTCACGAGCGCGGCTCCCCTACTCCTCGCGCGCGACCTCGAGACCTTCTTGTAGGTCTCGATGACGTCGCCTTCCTTGAGGTCCTGGAACCCTTCGATCCCGATGCCGCACTCGTAGCCCGCCTTCACGGACTTCACGTCTTCCTTGAAGCGGCGCAGCGAGTGGATCGAGCCGTCGAAGATGATCGTGCCCTCGCGGACGATGCGGACCTAGTCGTCTCGGCTGACCTCGCCGTCCTGCACGTAGCAGCCGGCGATGACGCCGAGCTTGGGCACGCGGAACAGCTCGCGGACCTCGATCGAGCGCCGTGTCCTGCTCCTCGATCGTCGGCTTGAGCATGCCGATCCGCGCGGCGTTGATGTCCTCGATGACCTTGTAGATGACGCGGTAGAGCCGCATGTCGACCTTCTGGTGCTCGGCGAGCGCCTTCGCCTTCGGTTCGGGCCGCACGTTGAAGCCGATGATGATCGCGTCCGACGCGTCGGCGAGCATGACGTCCGTCTCCGTGATCGCGCCGACCGCCGCTGTGGATGACGTGGATGCGGACCTCGGACTGGTCCATCTTGGCGAGCGAGTCCTTGAGCGCCTCGATCGAGCCCTGCGTGTCGGCCTTGACCACGAGCGGTGACCTCGGCCTGGCCCTCGCGGATGCGTTCGAACAGGTCCTCGAGCGGACGTGTGCTGCTTGGCGTTCTCCTGCGCGAGCAGGCGACGCTTCAGCGCGCGCTCCTCGGCGATTTGGCGGGCGGCGCGATCGTCGGCCACGACCTGGAAGTCGTCACCGGCGGACGGCACCGAGCCCAGGCCGAGGATCTCGACCGGGTCGGCGGGCGTCGCCGCGTGCACGTGCTCGCCCTTCGGGTCGACGAGCGCGCGCACGCGCCCGTAGGCGGTGCCCGACGACGACGGCGTCGCCGACGTGCAGCGTCCCGCGCTGGACGAGCACGGTCGCGACCGGGCCGCGGCCGCGGTCGAGCTTCGCCTCGATGACGACGCCGCGCGCGGGCGCCGTCGGGTTCGCCTTGAGTTCCTGGACCTCGGCGACTGAGCAGGATCATCTCGAGCAGGTCGTCGATGCGCGATGCGTCTTCTTGGCGGACACGTTGACGAACGAGGTTGTCGCCGCCCCACTCCTCGGGGACGACGCTCGTACTCGGAGAGCTCGTGGCGGACGCGCTCGGGGTTGGCGCCCTCCTTGTCGATCTTGTTGACCGCCACGATGATCGGCACGCCGGCCGCCTGCGCGTGGTCGATCGCCTCGACCGTCTGCGGCATGACCGCAGTCGTCAGCGGCGACGACGAGGATGACGATGTCGGTGACGTTCGCGCCGCGGGCGCGCATGGCGGTGAACGCCTCGTGGCCCGGGGTGTCGATGAAGGTGATCTGCTTGCCGTTCTTGTGCACGACCGACGCGCCGATGTGCTGCGTGATGCCGCCGGCCTCGGTCGCGGCCACGCCGGTGTGCGCGGATCGCGTCGAGCAGCGACGTCTTGCCGTGGTCGACGTGGCCCATGACGGTGACGACCGGCGGCCGGTCGACTTGAGGTCCTCGGGCTCGTCGTGGAAGACCTCGGCGCGGCTCCTCGCCCGGCTCCTTCACGTCCACCAGCAGGTCGTACGACTCGCCGAGCGTCTCGAGCATCGTGCGCGGATAGGACCTGGTTGACGGTGAACGGCGTGGCCCATGAGGAACAGCTGCTTGATGACGTCGCCCGAAGGCACGCCGATGGCGTCGGCGAACTCGCGACGGTCGAGCCCTCCTCGATGGTGAGCACGCCGTCCACGACCGGCTGGACCGCCTGCGCGCCGTGCTGGCGCGGGCCTTCCTCGGACCTCGCGCCCGCCCGGCTTCTTGCTCTTCTTCCCTTCTTGCGGCGCCGGCCCCGCCGGCGGCCGCGGCCGCCTTGGCCACCTCGAGCACGCTCTCGCGCGCCTTCTTCGCTGCGCCTCGGCCTCCTCGGCCATCTTGCGGTAGCGCTCGCGCTCCTCGGCCTCGCGCTTGGCCTCTTCCTCGCGCGCTTGCGCGCCTCTGCCTCGTGGTGCGCGCCGCTCGGCCTCGCGCTCGGCGTCCTTGCGCTTGCGCTCCTCCTCGGTGCGTCCGCCTTGCGTGCGCGCGCTCCTCCTCGGCGCGCTCGCGCCGCCTCGGCCGCCTCGCGCGCGCCGCCTGCCTCGGGCGGCGGCGCTCCTCCTCCTCGGCGGCGGCGCTTCGCTTCGGCGGCTTCGCGCGCCTTCTTCGGCCGGCGACGGCCTCCTGCCGCATGCGTTCGGCCTCCATCGCGGCCTGGCGTTCCGCGATCTCGGGGCCGAGCTGCTTGCGGATCTTGTCGACGTACGCGTCGACGAGCGTGGAGGCGTGGTTCTTCGCCGGGATCTTCAGTTCGGCTGGATCTGCTCGAGAAGCTCCTTGCGACGTCATCCCGAACTCTTTGGCGAGTTCGTGGACTCTCATTGCTGGGCACTAGCGTCACCGTCCTGTGTTCGAGTCGCCTCGGCATCTCGAGCACTCGTCGAAGTCTCGTCGCAGACGGCCGTATGTCGTCGTCTTGTCACGTTCACCCGGAGCGCCGCATCGCAGACGCCGCCGCTTGCGGATCGCCGCCGCGAAGCACTCGAGGTGTCGCGTGGACGTACGCGCCGCGGCCGTTCGCCTTGCCCGGTCGGATCGACCTCGACCGTGCCCGTCGGGCGTGCGGACGAAGCGCACGAACATCGCGCTTTTCCTCGGTCCTCCCGCACGCCGACGCAGGTGCGGATCGGACGGCTTGCGCGGCTCTCATCACTCGACTTGGCCGCCTCCTTGTCGTGAAGCGCACAGTAGAAGCTGCCGGGACTTGGCGCCGGTTGCGGCAGCGGACCCCGGAGGAGGTCGCGCAGCACACTGCCGCGCCCGTCGAACTCCTCGCCGTTGCCGCGGCCGTGCGCGCCGGCGCTGCGGCGATGCCGGCGTGTAGAGCCCCTGCTGGCGCGATGACGCGCTCTTGATGTCGATGCGCCAGCCGGTGAGCTTGGCGGCCAGACGCGCGTTCTGGCCCTCCTTGCCGATGGCGAGCGAGAGCTGGTCGTCGGGGACGATCACCGTCGCGGTGTGCGTCTCGCTCGTCGATGAGCGCGCGGTCGACCTTGGCGGGCGACAGCGCGTTCGCGACGTACGGCGCAGGGCTCCTCGGACCACGGCACGACGTCGATGCGCTCGCCGCGAAGCTCGCTCGACGATCATGCGCACGCGGCTGCCCTTGGGGCCGACGCACGCGCCGACCGGGTCGAGGCCCGGGCTCGCGGCTCGAAACGGCGACCTTGGAGCGCATGCCCGGCTCGCGAGCGACGCTCTTGATCTCGACGATGCCGTCGTAGACCTCGGGCACCTCGATCTCGAAGAGGCGCCGGATGAAGGCCGGGGTGCGTGCGCGACACGACGATCGAGGGCTCGTTGCTCGTCTTGCGCACGTCGATGATGTAGGCCTTGATCCGCTGGTTGTGGTCGTAGCGCTCGTTGCCCGGCTGCTCGCTCGGCGGCAGGAGCGCCTCGACGCCTTCCCGCAGCTTGATGAGGGTGTATCGGCTGTCGCTCTGCTGCACGGTGCCGGTGACCGACTCGCCGATCCGGTCGGCGTACTCGTCGAAGATCCGCTCGCGCTCGGCCTCGCGGATGATCGAGCCGATGACGTTCTTTGCGTTCTGGGCGGCGATGCGCGAGACGTCGGCGGGCGTGACGTCGCGCTCCTCGTAGGACTCGGCCTCTCCGGTCTCCTCGTCGATCTCTCCGACGGGAACGAGTTCGTAGACGTAGATGTGGCCGCTCTCGCGGTCGATCGTCGACCCGGACGTTGTTGTCGAGGTCCAGGATGCGCTGGTACGTGCCGGCGAGCGACTGCTCGAGCTTGTCCAGCATCTGGTACTCGTCGATGTTCTTCTCACGCGCGAGCGCCTTGAGCGCGTCCATCAGCTCGGAGCTCATCGTCAGACTGCTCCCTTCCCTTGCCGAAGTCGACCACGCCCTTGAGGCGCGCCTTGACGTGATGGTCGTCGTACGGGATGCGACGCGCTCGCCGTCGACTCGAGCAGGACGACGTCGTCGCCCTCGATGCCGACGAGATCGCCCGTCCACGACTTGCGCCTCTCGGACGCGTGGCGACCCGCAGCTGGACGGTCTCGCCGACGAAGCGCGCGAAGTCCTCGCGCTTGGTGAGCGGGCGGTCGATGCCGGGCGAGCTGACCTCGAGCGTGTAGGCGTGCGTGAACGCGGTCCTCGTCGATGATGACCTCCGAGACCCAGCGTTCGCTTCGGCGATCGCGTCGAGGTCGATGCCGCCTTCGCGGTCCAGCAGCACGCGGACGACAGGCGTGCCTCGGCCGCCTGCCTGTTCGACGGCGACGAGCTCGAATCCGTGGCGCTCGGCCTCTGGCTCGAGATGCGGTCGGTGAGCCGGGCCACAGTTGTGTCTGTGCATACCTGTCACCTCCTGTCCGCAGAACAAAAGAAGCGAGCGTAAGCCCACTTCTCGCGAGAACCGACATGTTTCACTTGCAGCTGAGGATTCTAGCACAGGCAGCCGAGAGTGGCAAAAGCAGCATTGCCGCTCGGGAGGACGCTCGGAGTCGGCAGGCTGGCCTACGAGTGCCGTGTCTAGTGCGCGAAGCGTGCGCCCGCTCGGCGACCGACGACGCCGACGACGTGCGCGACGGCGTCGGCCAGCGGAACGCGTCGTGCGCTCGCCGCGTGCGCGCGGTCCTTGAGCTCGACGACGCCCTTCGGCCGAGCCCCTTCTTGCCGACGACGAGCTGGAGCGGCCAGCCGATGAGGTCGGCGTCGTTGAACTTGACGCCGGCGCGCTCGTCGCGGTCGTCGATGACGGTCTCGATGCCCGCGGCTGCGAGCTCGCTCCAGATGCGCTCGGCGACCTCGGCCGACGTCACCCTCGGACGTGCCAGCGGGAGCACGGCGACCTCGAGCGGGGCGACGCCGACGGGCCACGAGATCCCGGCCTCGTCGTGGTGCTGCTCGATGACGGCGGCGAGCGTGCGGTGACGCCCGACGCCGTAGCAGCCCATGATGAAAGGCTGCTCGTCGCCGTCCTCGTCCGAGTACGTTGCGCCCATCGACTACCGAGTACTTGCGTGCCCGAGCTGGAAGACCTGGCTGACCTCGATGCCGCGGGCGGCCTTGAAGCACGCCGCCGCACGACCGGGCACGCGTCGCCGGCCTGAGCGAGCACGAGGTCGGCCCACTCGGTCGACCGTCGAAGTCGCGGCCCGGGCTGCGCGTAGATGAGGTGGTAGTCGTTCTCGTTGGCGCCGACTCCCCACGCGACGTCGTCCTCGCAGCGAGCGTGTCGGCGACGACGAGCGTGCCGGCGGGCACGTCGACCGGGCCCGAGCGAGCCCTTCGGGATGCCGTAGGCCTTGAAGTCGTCCTCTTCGAGCAGCTCGATCGCCGGGCACGGCCCAGCCGGCCTTGATGGGGTTGAGTTCGCGGTCGCCCGGGCACGAGCAGGAAGACGAGCGGCCCTCGGGCGTCTTGCCCGCCATCGTCTTGACGGTGTCGTGCTCGGGGATGCCGAGGAAGGTCGCGAGCTCGGCGATCGTGCGGATGCCAGGCGTGTGGACCTTCTCCATCGGCGCGCGGCTCGGTGACGCTCGGCGTGCGGGGGACGACGGTCGCCGGCAGCCTCGACGTCGGCCGCCCAGCCGCAGTCGCAGTAGACGAGCTCGGCCTCGCCGTTCTCGGCGAGCGCCATGAACTCGGTGGTGACCTTGCCGCCGATCTGGCCGGAGTCGGCCTCGACCTGCCGGTAGTCGAGCCCGCAGCGCTCGCAGATGCGCGCGTACGCGTGGCTCATCGCGTCGTAGTGCTCCTGCAGCGACTCCTGCGTGCGTGGAAGCTGTACGCGTCCTTCATGATGAACTCGCGGCCGCGGAGCAGACCGAAGCGCGGGCGGACCTCGTCGCGGAACTTCACCTGGATCTGGTAGAGCGACAGCGGCAGCTCGCGGTAGCGAGCGCACCTCGTTGCGCACGAGCGACGTGACGATCTCCTCGTGGGTGGGCCCGAGGCAGAACTCTCGGCCGTGACGGTCCGTGAGGCGCAGCGAGCTCCGGGCCGTAGAGCGTCCCAGCGGCCCGACTCGTGCCACAGCTCGGCCGGCTGGACGCCGGCATCAGCATCTCCTGCGAGCCGATGCGCGTCCATCTCCTCGCGCACGATCTGCTCGATCTTGTGCAGGCTGCGCCAGCCCAGCGGCAGGAAGCTGTAGATGCCCGCGGCGCTCTTGCGGACCATGCCCGCGCGCAGCAGCACGCGATGGCGACGCGAGCTCGGCCTCGGCCGGCTCCTCCTTGAGCGTCGGCACGTAGAGCGAGCTCATGCGCAAGGCGACGGTCATCGTTGCGGACCTCTTCCCCGCTGCTCACATGCCCGTCATGCGGACAAAGGATAGCCTACGAGCCCGCGGACGCGCGACGCGAGCAGAAGCCGGGCGCGGCGGGTCGCGGACGGATCAGAGCACCGAAGGGAAGACAGCGAGGCCGACGAGACCGAGAGCCAGGCAGAGCACGGCGGTGACGGCCAGCGCGACGCGCAACGCGGCGGGCACTCCCGCAGGGGCGGTCGCGGCCCTCCCCTCCCTCTCGGGTGTCACGAGGCCGCCGTACATGCTGGACGCGATCTTCAGGTAGTAGCCGACCGAGACAACCGTCATGACGAGCGCCACGAGGGCTATCCACGCTTGGCCCGAGTCGACCGCGGCCTTGAAGATGGCGAACTTCCCGAAGAATCCGGCGAGGGGCGGCGTGCCGGCGAGGGAGAACAGGCTCAGCGCCATGGCGCCGGCCAGCGGCGCGGACCGGCCGGCGAGCCCCGTGAAATCGCGCACACGTACCGGGCCGTTCTCGTCCATCGCGATGATCACGAAGAAGGCTCCGAGGTTGGCGAAGGTGTAGACGGCGAGGAAGAACATGAGCGCCGGCACCGAGGCCGCCCCGCCGGCCACGAACGCGACGAGCATGTAGCCGGTGTTCGCGACGCCCGAGTACGCCAGCATCCGGCGGACGTCGTCCTGGAGCAGCGCGACGACGTTGCCGTAGACCATCGAGCCGACGGCGATCACGGCGAGGAACGTTCTCCCCACCGGGTAGTTGGTCGTGAACGCGGGGCCGAGCATCCTCGCGAGGGCGAGCATGACGGCCACCTTCGGCACGGTCGACACGTAGGCGACCACCGGCGTCGACCCTCCCGAGTACACGTCCGGGCTCCAGAAATGGAACGGGAACGCCGTGGTCTTGAAGCCCAGCCCGATGAAGAGGAACAGGAAGGCGAACATGGCCAGTCCGGCGCGCAGCGTGCCGAGCGCGGCCGGGTCCGGGAACAGGCCGCCGGCGTACGAGATGGTGTGGAGCGAGCCGTACGCGAGGGCCACGCCGTAGAGCATGACGATCGACGCGAACACCCCCAGGAGCAGGTACTTGAGCGCCGCGCGCACCGGTTCGCGGCCCGAACGGCGCATGGCCATCAGCGCGTAGGTCGGCAGGGCCAGCAGCTCTATGCCGACGAAGAGCATCAGGAGGTTCTGCGAGCCGACGATCACGGACTCTCCGAGCAGCGAGAAGGCGAACAGCGCGAAGAACTCCGAAGCGTCACCGTCGCCCGTGGAATGCCATGAAGCAAGGACGACGAGCGCGCCGGCGGCCATGAAGAGGAAGCGTCCGAAGGTGAGAAGACCGTCCACGCGCAGCGAACCGCCGAAATAGGTGCCGTACATCGTGGCGGCGTTCAGCGCGACGTAGCCGGTCAGCGCGGCCGAGATGCCGAGGGCGACCAGCACGATCGTCCGAGCGGCGCGGAAGCTCGCCGGGCGCACGGCATCGACGGCGAGCGCCAGCACGCCGGCGAGCGCGAGGACGATCTCAGGCGACCACGCGAGAGATGCCGTCAACGCCTAGCCCCCGATCACTTTGGACAGCACGGCGGCCACCGGGTTCACGATCGCGAAGAACGGCTGCGGATACAGGCCGATGACCAGCGCGAAGGCCGAGAGCGGCAGCACGGCGGCGAGCTCGACGCCTGCGAGCTTGGGCAGGCCGGTCAGCTTCGCCGACTGCTCGTCCGCGGGCGTGAACACGATCTGCTGCAGCATGCGCAGGAAGTACGCCGCCGTGAGCACGATGCCGATCACCGCGAACGCGGTGATCACCGGGAAGACGTGGAAGCCGGCGAACAGCGAGGTGAACTCGCCGACGAAGCCGGCCAATCCCGGAAGCCCCAGGGATGCGAACGACGCGAAGGCGATCAGGATGCCCAGCACCGGGATGGCCTGGATGATCCCGCGGAGTTTGGCGAGCTCCTTCGTGTGATAGCGCTCGTAGATCATGCCGACGAGGAAGAACAGCATGCCGGTGATGATGCCGTGGGTGAACATCTGCATGGCCGCGCCATCGACGCCCGCCGCCGTGCTCGCGGCCGCGATAGCCAGCACCACGAAGCCCATGTGGCTGACGGACGAGTACGCGACCATCTTCTTGAGGTCCTTCTGCGTCAAGCGCCACCGCCGCCCCGTAGACGATACCGATGACGCCGAGCGTGGCGAGATACGGCGAGAACGCGCGGAACGCAGCCGGCAGGGCGGACAGCGATATCCGGAGCAACCCATAGCCGCCCATCTTGAGCAGGACGCCGGCGAGCAGCACGCTGCCGACCGTGGGAGCCTCGACGTGCGCGTCGGGCAGCCATGTGTGGAACGGCCAGATCGGGATCTTCACCGCGAATCCGAGGAAGAGCGCGGCGAAGATCCAGTACTGCTGCGCGAGCGTGAACTTGCCCGCCTCGCCCCACGCGATGATCGCCTGCAGGTCGAACGTCTTCGGGCCCCAGACGTAGAGCAGCAGCAGGCCGAGCATCATGATCGACGGAGCCGATCAGCGTGTAGATGAAGAACTTGACGCTGGCGTATCGACGCCGCTCCCCGCCCCAGATGCCGATCATGAAGAACATCGGGACGAGCACGAGCTCCCAGAACACGTAGAAGAGGATCGCGTCGAGCGCCAGGAAGACGCCGATCATGCCGACCTCGAGGAGCAGCATGAGGAAGCAGAACGCCTTCACCTGCTGCTGGAGGCGCCATGTGTACAAGGCTCCGAGGAACGTGAGCAGCGTCGCCAGGAAGACCAACGGCAGCGACAGGCCGTCGATGCCGAGCTTGAAGCTGCATGCCGACCGCCGGCACCCACGGGTGCGTCTCGATGAGCTGCATCGCGGACGACCCGATCTTGAAGGACGCCAGCACGACCAGCGTCCATGCGAGGGCGGCGCCGGTAGCCGCGATGGTGAACGCCTTGATGAGGCGCTCGCTCCGCGACGGGCAGCAGCAGCACGATCGCGGATGCCAACAACGGTATGACGATCAGAATGGTCAGCACGGGCGTTCCTCTCATCGAGCCAGCCACCACGCCACATAGAACGCGACGACGCCGAGAACGAGCATGAACAGGGCGTAGTTCGCGACCACGCCGGTCTGCAGTCTTGCGCAGGCTGCGGCCGACGGCGACCGTGCCCAGGCCGACGCCGTCGACGCCGCGGTCGATGCCGCGACGGTCCACGGATCCGAAGGCGCCCGCGACCGCCGACGCCCGCGCGGCCCAGCCCGTCGACGGCGCGGTCGATCACGGCCACGTCGAAGAACGTGAGGCCCTGCGCCACCACGACCGGCGTCCGCGCGAAGACGGTCATGTAGAAGCCGTCGATGTCGATCCTCGAGAGCAGCTCGGCCGCCGCGAGCACCGGGCGGACGACGATGGCTTGGAGCCACGCGTCGACCTGCACCTCGCGGAGGAAGCGCGAGATCCCGAAGACGGGCCGCAGGAACACGCCGCCGTACAACCGCGAGAGCTTCGCGGGAGGCGCGATCTTGCCGCTGTGGAGCGCCGCGCGCAGCTTGCTCTGCTCCCAGGCGACATAGACGCCCCCGAGCGCGGCGGCCGTGGACAGCGCCATGAGCCATGGCAGCAGCGTCTCGGTCTTGCCCGGTTCCAGCAGGCCGGTGAGCGATATCCCGACGCCCGGCAGGTTGATGGCTCCTGCGACGACCGTGATCGACGCCAGCACGACCATCGGCGCGACCATGCTCGGCGTGGACTCGTGCGCGCGACCGCGCTCGGGGCCGTGGAAGACGCCGAAGTAGACGCGGAACATGTAGAAGGCGGAGAGGATGGCCACCATGAGGCCGACGATGAAGAGCGGCCAGCCGAACGCGGCGTTCGTGCCGGTGGCTCCCCACAGCGATGCGAGGATCGCGTCCTTGCTGAAGAATCCGGCGAGCGGCGGGATCCCCGACAGCGCGAGCGCCCCCACGAGGAAGCATGCCGACGTGAACTTCATGCGTTTCCGACAGGCCGCCCATCTGGCGTATGTCCTGCGTGGCGCTGCCGTGGATGACGGAGCCCGCGCTGAGGAACAGCAGGCTCTTGAAGAAGCCGTGCGCGATCAGGTGGAAGATGGCGGCCACGAGGCCGCCGGTGCCCAGCGCCACCATCATGTAGCCGAGCTGGCTCATGGTGGAGTACGCGAGCATGCGCTTGATGTCCGTCTCGGTGACGGCGAGAACGGCGCCGAACGCGGCGGACACGATCCCGGCCCATGCGATGTAGGGCAGGAAGCCCGCGCTCACGAACAGCGGGTACGTGCGCGCCACCAGGAACACGCCGGCCGCCACCATGGTCGCCGAGTGCAGGAGGCCCGAGACGGGCGTCGGGCCGGCCATCGCGTCGGGCAGCCACACGTACAGCGGGAACTGCGCGCTCTTCCCCACCGCGCCGGTGAACAGCAGCGCCGCGACGAGGAACAGGAACGCGTGGGGGGCCTGCGTCAGGCGCGTGCAGCAGCGTCGGGATGTCGAGCGTCCCGAAACGGCCGAGCATGAGGGCGACCGCGAGAGGAACCCCATGTCGCCGATGCGCGTCGTGATGAACGCCTTGAACGACGCGCTGCGCGCCTCGGCGCGCTCGTACCAGTAGCCGATCAGCAGGAACGAGCACAGGCCCATGACCTCCCAGCACACCAGGAGCTGAGGAGGCTGCTCGAGACGACGACCCCGAACATGGAGGCCGTGAACAGCGAGAAGACCGCGAAGAAGTATCGCGTAGCGCTCCTCGCCGTGCATGTATCCGGTGGCGTACACGAACACCATGCGTGGCGACGATCGCGACCATGACGAGGATCGAGGCGGACAGCCCGTCCACGTACAGCGCCGAACGTCGACGCGCATCGCCCCCAGCGTCATCCACGTGAACGTCGCGTGGACGAACGGCCGCGCCGCGGCCTCGATCGCGGACACCAGCGAGGGCGATCGAGGCGACGAGCGAGACCGCCAGCGATCCCGATGGCCACGAGGGAACTGCGCTCCCCCATGCGCCGGCCGAAGGCGGCGAGCAGCACCGCGGCAAGGCGCGGGCGCGGCCGGGACGGCGATGGCGATCAGCATGGCGGACACCCCGTCACCCGCCCAACAAGTCGAGGTCGTCGGTCGTCGAGCTGCCGTGCCGCCGGAAGTACAGGATGACGATGGCCAACCCCATGCCGGTCTCGGCGGCGCCGATGACGATCACGAACGTCGCGAGCACCATGGCGGTGAGCCCGCCGTCCGGCATCCATACGGCCGATGGTCAAGAAGGTGAGCCCCACGCTGGCGGCCATCAGCTCGAGGCACATCAGCGCTTGCACGAGGCTGCGGCGCGTGAGGAAGCCCAGCATGCCGATGAGGAAGACGGCGAGCGCGAGCACGAGGAAGAAGATGGGCGGGATCATCTAGGCCGCCTCCTTGGCGAGATAGATCGCGCCGACCAGCGCCGCGAGCAGGACGACCGACGCGATCTCGAACGGCGCGGAGTAGGGACCGAGCAGCGCGCGCGCGAGCGCTCGCGTGCCGGCGGGAGCGGCCGCGGTCGCCGGCAGCGTCGCCGCCAGCGTGCGCAGCGCGCCGACGAGCGGAACGGCCAGGACGGCCAGCGTGAGCACCGCGAAGCCCGTCTGCGGCTGCAGCAGCTTGCGGAAGCCCGCGACCTCGGGCCGAGTGAGCATGACGACGAACACGAGCACCACCGTCGATGCTCCCGCGTAGATCAGCACTTGGAGCAGCGCGAGGAAGGTGGCGTTCAGCAGCGCGAACAGAGCCGCGAAGGACAGCAGCGAGATCAGCGAGGAACACCACGCTGTGCACGAAGTTGCGGCTGAGGATCATCGCGGTCGCGCTCGCGAGGAGCACGAGGCCCACGACGATGAAGAGCACCCACGCCCCGTCACTGGCTCGTCATCGTCCGCCCTCCTCGCCTTCGTGCGTCGCGCGGCCGTTCTCGACGAGATGATACACCAGTTCGCCGCGGTCGTAGGTCGCGCGCTCGAAGTCCTGGGTGAAGTACAGCGCGCCGAACGGGCAGTTCTCCACGCACAGGCCGCAGAAGGTGCACCGGCCGCTGTCGCACGACGAGCTCGAGGGGCCTCTTCGGGTCGGCTCGGGTCCTTCGTCAGCTTGAGAACATGGTCGGGACAGCCGGCGATGCACGTCCCGCACGCACTGGCACAGCGGCTGACCGTCCTGCGTCCACCCGCATCGCGAGGAAGATGCGGGACGCCACCGGCAGCGTCTTGCGCTCGTACGGGTAGAGCTCGGTGATCGGGCGGCGGAAGATGCGCTTCGCCGTTATGCCGAAGCCCGTTGGCCAGTCCGCTGTCCGAACATCTTCCGCCTCCCCTCGCGCTAGTAGATCTGCGGCAGCAGCAGCGCGAGCGCGCCGACCGCATCACGTTGACGAGCGCCGCCGGGATGAGCCACTTCCAGCCGATGCTCCATGAGCTTGTCGACGCGCAGGCGCGGGAACGTGCCGCGGAACCACATCGTGACCGTCATGACCGCGACGATCTTGATGCGCAGCCACACCGACGACGACGGCAGGAACGGCATGTTCCATCCGCCGAGGAACAGCGACCGACACGAGATACGAGCCGACGAGCAGCGATGGAGTACTCGGCGAGTTGCACGAAGCCCGAACTTCATGCCGGAGTACTCGGTCTGTAGCCCGCGACGAGCTCCGACTCGGCTTCGGGCAGGTCGAACGGCGTGCGGTTCATCTCCGCCAGCATCGGCGATCAAGAAGATCGACGAACCCGATCGGCTCCTTCAGGATGTACCAGCCATGCGACTGTGCGTTGACGATGTCGGTGAGCCGCATCGAGCCGGCGGTCAACACGACGCCCAGCGCGGCGAGCAGCATCGGGATCTCGTAGCTGATCAGCTGCGCGGCCGCGCGCAGCCCACCCAGAGGTGTACTTGCTCGAGCACGACCAGCCGATCAGCGCGAAGGCGAGCGGCAGCACGGACTCGAGGGCGAGTATGAACAGGAGGCCGTGGTTCATGTCGAGAGCGCGAATCCCGGCCGGAACGTGAGCGCCACGAACGCCGTGAGCGCCGGGACGAGGGCGAGCACGGGCGCGAGCTGGAACAGCCACGGGTCCGCGTCGGTCGGGACGATGTCCTCCTTCGTGATCATCTTCAGCATGTCGGCGGGCAACTGCAGCAGACCATGGAAACCGTGGTGCATCGGGCCGTACCGTCCTTGGACATGCCCGATGAACTTGCGCTCCCAGCACACGCCCGCGAGTGCGTTGATGCTGAAGAGCGCGAGCAGGCAGATCAGCCAGATGAGCGTGCTCCAGCTCAGGACGCTCATCGGTCGATCTCCCCCATCGACGTGTCGATGCCGCCGAAGATCACCAGCATGTCGGCGATCTTGGATCCGGGCAGCATGTGCGGCATGGCCGACAGGTTGTAGAAGATCGGCGAGCGCACGCGGAACCGGGCGGGTTGTGTCGTGCCGTCGCTGGCCAGCATGAAGCCGAGCTCGCCGCGGGGGGACTCGTGCCGGACGTACACATCGCCGACCGGCGGCCTGAGCGCCCGGGACACCTTCGTGGCCACTTCTCCGGCCGGCATGGCGTCGATGATCTGCACGGCCATCCGCCCGGACTCGCGCATCTCGGCGAGACGGACCCTGCACCGGGCGAGCGAGTCGCCGACGGGGTCGGTCATGACGTGCCAGTCGAGCCGGTCGTACACGCCGTAGGGGGCGTCGCGGCGCAGGTCGCGCGACGACGCCTGACGCGCGCAGGAACGGACCGGTCACGCCCCAGCTCAGAAGCTCCTCGACCGTGAAGACGCCGATGCCCTTCATGCGCGAGGACGACGATCTCGTTGCCCGTGAGCAGCGCCTCGTAACTCGTCGCACTTCCTTCGGGAACTCGCCGGTGAGGTAGTCGCGCATGCGGGCCAGCGGCTCGTCGGCGACGTCGCAGCGGACGCCGCCGAGCCGCATCCAGTTCGGCATCATGCGCGCTCCGGCAGTCTCCTCGAAGAAGTCGAAGATCCGCTCGCGCGCGACGAACGCGTAGATGAACGGGGTGCCCATCGTGCCGATGTCCATCGTCACGCCCGCGTACCAGATCAGGTGGCTGGTGATGCGGTTGAGCTCGGCCAAGAGCGTGCGCAGCCACTCGGCCCGCTCGGGCACCTCGATCCCGGCGAGCCGCTCGACCGCTCGGCAGTACGCCCACTCGTTGCTGAACTGCGAGACGTAGTCGAGGCGGTCGGTCGAGCACGATGCACCTGCTGCCACGTGCGGCTCTCCGCGAGCTTCTCGATGCCGCGATGCAGGTAGCCGATGACCGGCTTCGCCGTCGACCACCGTCTCGCCGGACGAGCTCCACCATGATGTGGAGGACGCCGTGCGTCGACGGGTGCTGCGGTCCGACGTTGAGCAGCATCGTCTCGGTCGCGCCCGCGTCACCGCGGTGCGCGAAGGTCACCATGGCGCTCCTCGAGCGCGAACGACCTGCGCAGCGGGTGGATCGTGGCATCGTCGGGCTGAAGGATGCGCGTCAGGTCGGGGTTGCCGGCGAAGCGCGACGCCGAACAGGTCGAAGACCTCGCGCTCCGCCCACTCGGCCGGACGGGAAGACGCTCACGAGCGAGTCAGCGGCGAGGTCGTCGTTCCGGCAGCGCCGTCCCGAGGCGCAGCTGCCGGGCCGGCGACGCGATGAGCCACGCGACGAGTTCCAGGCCGGCCGGTTCCACGGCGTCGTCCGGCTCGGTGGGAGCGGAGGCCGAAGCCGCGTGGTCCAGCGCCGTGAGGTCGGAGAGTTCGAGACCGGCCGCCGCGAGCTGGCTCGCGGCCTCCCGCCACCGCTCGCGCGGCACGTCCAGGCGCGGATCGAAGCCGGCCTCGTCGTGGCCGGCGCGACGTCCCGTGCGAGGCGCCGCGCGAGGTCGGTCATAGGCGCAGAGGCGCCGTGCACGCCACGTCCCCTCGCCGTCGCAGCCGTCCGGTCGCGCCTCGTCGCCGGGCGCATGTCGGAGCCGCCGCGTCCCGTCCGCGCATCGTCGGACCCGGCCTGGCCCTCGCGCCGTAGCTCTTCAAGAGCTCCGTCCGCCCACTCCGGCGGGCAGCACCGGCGGCACGTACAGCGTCGTCCGCGAGCGTCCCGACGAAGCCGCTCGTCTCGGCGATCGCTCCTTCAGCTGGAGGCATCCGTAAAGCAGCGCCTCGGGCCGCGGCGGGCAGCCCGGGATGTACACGTCCACGGGCAGGATCGTGTCGACGCCCGGGAGCACGTTGTAGGAGTCGGCGAAGGTCGCCGCCGCGAGATCGCGCAGCTGCCCATCGCGATGACCCAGCGCGGTTCCGCCATCTGGTTGTAGACCCGCATGACGATCGGGGCCATCTTCTTCGTGACCGGCCCGGGCACGATCATGACGTCGGCCTGGCGCGGCGAGGACCGGAACATGATGCCGAAACGGTCGAAGTCGTAGCGCGCGGCGCCGGTGGTCATCATCTCGAGCGAGCAGCACGCGATGCCGGCGTTGACCGGCCACATCGAACGGCTGCGGCCCCAGCGGAGCAGCTTGTCGAGCGTGGTCGTGATGAACCCGGGCTGCTCCGCGTTGTCGACTACGCCCACCGGAGCACCCCCTTGCGCCAAGCGTAGACGAGCCCGACGACCAGCACGGCGACGAAGATCACCATCTCGGCGTACGCTCCCCAGCCGAGCGAGCGCAACGTCGAGACCCCACGGGTAGAGGAACGCGGTCTCCACGTCGAAGATCAGGAAGACGATCGCGATCGCGTAGTACTGGACGCGGAACGGCGCGCGCGGCGTCCCGACGGGCTCGTGGCCGCACTCGTAGGTCGCATCCTTCAGCGGGTACGGATGCTTCGGTGCGAGCAGCGCCACGAGACCGTAGAGGGCCGACGAACAGCGCCCCCAACAAAGAGGCGAGCGTCACCACTAGTATGCTGCCGGCATACATGCGCCACCTCCCCTGCCCCTTCGTGCGCTGCAGCGCGCTGTCGCTGGGATGGGTTCGCCCCAGCGGGCGTGAATCCTGCTCCGGCGCCGTTCGCGACCTGCTTCGACACGGTGAGCGGGGCCGAAACGTCGGTGAACGGCCGACGACGTCAGCTCAGCCGCTCGATCTCCTCGAACAGCGCGTCGACGATCTCGGCCTCGGGGACCTTGCGGACGGTCTCGCCCTTCGCGAAGATCAGCCCGACGCCGCGGCCCGCGGCGACGCCGATATCGGCGTCGCGGCCTCGCCCGGCCCGTTGACCACGCAGCCCATGACGGCGACCTTGAGCGGCGTGCGCACGCTCGCGCAGCCGCCGCGCGACCTCCTCGGCGATCGGTATGAGGTCGACCTCGCAGCGGCCGCACGTCGGGCAGCTGACGAGCTCGGGGCCGCGGCGGCGGATGTCGAGCGCGGCGAGGATGTCCCAGGCGACGCGCGACCTCCTCGACGGGGTCGGCGGTGAGCGAGACGCGCAGGGTGTCGCCGATGCCCTCCTCGAGCAGGATGCCGAGGCCGACCGACGACTTCACCGCTCCGCGCAGCAGCGTGCCGGCCTCGGTCACGCCGAGGTGCAGCGGGTACGGCGATGCGCTCGGCGAGCTCCGGTACGCGTCGACCGTGGCCGGGACCGACGACGCCTTCGCGGACACGACGATGTCGTCGAATCCGCGGGATGGCGAAGTGCTCGGCAGAACGAGACGGCGCTCGCGACGAGCTTGTCGGCGAGCGGCCAGTCCTTCTCGGCGTACTCGTCGGCGAGCGAGCCCGCGTTCACGCCGATGCGGACCGGGATGCCGCGCCTCGCCCGCCGCGTCGATGACGGCGTCGAAGCGCTCGAGCGGCGCCGATGTTGCCCGGGTTGATGCGAAGCTTGGCGGCGCCGCGCGCGCGCGGCTTCGATGGCCAGCCGGTGGTCGAAGTGGATGTCGGCGACGACGGGCAGCGGCGAGTCGGCGCACACCTGCCGCGAAGCCCTCGAGGGCGTCGGCGTGCGGGATCGCGACGCGCACGATCTCGCAGCCCGCCTCGGCCAGGCGAGCGATCTGCGCGAGCGTGGCGGCCGCGTCGCGCGTGTCGGTGTTCGTCATCGATTGCACCGCGATCGCGGCGCCGCCCCGCCGACGGCGACGCCGCCGACGCATGACGGGGCGGGTCTCCCGGCGTGGCATGGTCATGGGCGGATGCGGCTCCTTGCAGGTACGAGCGGCGCCTAGCTGTCACGATGCACGCGAACGATGTCAGCGTACATCAGGTAGAAGATCAGCGAGAACAGCAGCGCCGTCGCCGACCGCCGAGATGCCGAGCGCGACCACTCGCGCGGGATCGGCCGGCCCATCGCGCGTCTCGACGATCTCGACGGCAACCTTCCCGCCGTCGAGCGGCGGTATCGGCAGGATGTTCATGCACGCCGAGGACGAGCGACAGCAGCGCGAACAGCCACGCGTACTGCAACGGCCCCGGCCTGCGCGGCCGCCGCGACCTCGTACGATATGCCGACGACGCTGCGCGCGCTTGCCCACCGAGGCAGCGAACGTCCTCGGGTTGAAGAACTGCCCCACAGCCACGAACACCGCGTCCCGTCACTGCAGCGACTGCGCCGAACGCGGCCGTCGGCGCGAGCGGGACGTTCCGCTCCTTCGACGTGATGCCGAGCAGCGGCCGTCCGCCGGTCCCGGTGCCGAGCTTGGCCGGCACCGTCCGAACGGCGGCGCCGCGCCGGTAGGTGACGAGGACCACCGCGCCGGGGCGCGACGAACCGATCGCCGAGAGCAGGCCCTGCCAGGTCGTGACGTGCCTGCCGTTGACGTCGAGGACGGTGTCCCCGGCCAGGATCCCGGCGTGCTGCGCGGCGCCGCCGCCTGTACGCTCGCGATCGTCAGCGTCGGCGTGGGCAGGCCCCAGATGGAGAGCGTGACCGTGAAGATCAGGAGAGCGGTCACGATGTTCACGAGCACGCCCATCGCCAGGATGACGATCCGCTTCCACGTCGGCTGACCGCGGAAGACGTGGGCGCGGACGACGCGCGAGCAGGTCCGCGTCGACTCTCGCCCGTCGCGCGTTCGATGAGGGCCGCGTAGCCCGGCTGTCGTCCGCGTCCGGTTCCGCGACCGCGTAGTCCTCGAGCGTCGCGAGCAGCGCGCGGCCCGCGCCGCGTCGACGTCCAGATCGCGCGCCAGCGTGTCGGCATCGATGTCCGCGCGGTCCGCGAGCGAGCCCGAGCGCCGGCCGGGAGCAGCTCGTCCTCGGCCGCCGGGCTCCATGCCCGCGATGCGCACGTAGCCGCCCAACGGGACCGCGGTGACACCGTAGGTGATGCCGCTTCGGTGTGACCGCCAGCGCACCGCAGGGCCCGGCAGACCGAGCATGAACTCGTGGACCTTGACGCCGAAGAGCGCGCGCCGCGAGGAAGTGGCCGCCCTCGTGCAGCAGCACGAGGATCGAGAACGTGATCACGCCCCAGAATATCGCGGCGGCGCCGGTCGGCAGCGCGGTGGGCAAGGGCATCGGCGGCTCAGGCGTCCTCTCCGGATCGGTGCCGGACAACCGTGCGGGTCACAGCAGCAACATACCCGCCGACGTGCGGCTCCCGCGCGCGAGACGGGCCCTCGCCGGGTCGCCTCGCCGGGTCGCCGCCGGCTTTCAGACGCTCCGCGAGCGGCGGCGGACCTCCGCTTCGGCCGCGGCGCGTGACGCGGCGTCCACGGCCTCGAGCTGCTCGAACGAGAGCACGGGCTGCGTGATCGTGGACGGCCATGACCGACTCGACGACACGGTCGATGTCGGTGAACGCGCAGATCCCCCGCGAGGAACGCGGCGACGGCCACCTCGTTGGCGGCGTTCATGGCCGCCGGCAGCGTGCCCCCGCGCGCGCCGGCCTCGAGCGCGAGCCCGAGGCAGCGGAAGCGTCCCGGGTCCGGCTCGCCGAACTCGAGCTCGCCGAGCGCGGAGAAGTCCAGCGGCGGCACCGGCGCATCCCAGCGGGCCGGGAACGAGAAGCGCGTACTGGATGGGCACCCGCATGTCGGTCGCGCCCAGCTGCGCCTTCACGCTGCCGTCGACGAACTCGACCATCGAGTGCACGAGCGACTGCGGGTGCACGACGATGCGCACCGTCGTCGATGGGCGACGCCGAACAGGTGGTGCGCCTCGATGACCTCGAGCCCCTTGTTCATGAGCGTGGCCGAGTCGATCGTGATCTTCGGCCCCATCGTCCAGCGCGGGTGCGCGAGCGCCTCGGCCACGCGTGACGTCGCGCGAGCTCGTCGCGGCTCCAGCCGCGGAACGGCCCGCCCGACGCGGTGAGCCAGATCCGCGCGAGCGCCTCCCGCGGCTCTCGCCGACGAGGCACTGGAAGATCGCCGAGTGCTCCGAGTCGACGGGGAGGAGCTTCCCCGGTCCGGCGAGCGGCACGAGCAGGTCGCCGCCGACGACCAGCGACTCCTTGTTGGCCAGCGCCAAGCGCTTGCCCGCGCGCAGCGCCGCCACCGTCGCGCGCAGTCCGGCCGCGCCGACCAGCGCGTTCAGCACGAGGTCGACGTCGGGGTCAGCGCGGCCAGATCCACGACCGCCCCCGGTCCGGCATCGCACGCGCACGCCCGGCGGGAGATCCTCGAGCGCGCGGCGCCCGCGGGCGTCGGCGAGCGCGACGCGCTCGGCGCCGACGCGTTCGCGCCTGCTCGGCGAGCGCTTCCGCGCTCGAACGCGCCGCCAGCGAGACCGACGCTGACGCGGTCGGGAAAGCGCGCGGCGACGTCCAGCGCCTGGCGGCCGATGGAGCCGGTCGAGCCGAGGATCGCAACCCTGAGAGGCCGCGCTCATCGGGCTCCGCCCGAACAGAAGCAGGTAGTAGACGACGATCGCCACGACGATCATCGAGTCGAAGCGGTCGAGGAAGCCGCCGTGACCGGGCAGGAGCACGCCCGAGTCCTTCGCGCCCGCCTCGCGCTTCAGGCGTCGACTCGACCAGATCGCCGATGAGCGCCGCGAAGGAGGCGACGAGGCCGATGACGAGGAACCACCACAGCGGTTGCGGCAAGCCGGCGAGCCGACGCCCCGACCCCCCACACCGCGATGGTCGCGACGGTGCCGGCCAGGAAGCCCTCCCACGACTTGTTCGGGGAGATGCGCGGCGCCATGCGATGGCGGCCGATGGAGGAACCGACGAGGTAGGCGAACACGTCCATCGCCCACACGCCGAACAACGCGATGAGGACGAGTCAGCGCCCCCGAGTCGAGCGCGCGCAACAGCACGAGGTGCGCGAGCGTGAAGCCCGCATACAGCGCTCCGAAGACGGTGGTGGACGTGTCGGCGACGCGGACCTGACGGAACGCGAGCTGCCACGCCAGCGCGACCAGCACCAGCCCGGCCGACACGGCCGTGAGGCCGATCGCGCCCAGCTCGCTGGAGGTGCTCGCTCCGCTGCCCGGCACGAGGTGCGTGGCGTAGACGGCGGCGGCGATGGGCATCGCGATGACGGCGATGACGCCGAAGACGGTGTTGGGCTTCGAGTGCTCGGTGCGCATCAGCCCGTACACCTCGTAGGCGCACAGCGCGGCGACGAGCGACACGACGGCTGCCCAGGCCAGCATGCCCCCCCACAGGTCGGCCACGATCAGCACGGCGCCCATCGCGAGCGCGGTCAACGCCCGGACCCCGAAGTCGCGCAGCGCGTGCGGTTGCCTCGCGCGTTGTCCGATCGGCGCCTCTCTCATCTCCCGCCGTACCTCCGATCGCGCGCCTGGTAGTCGAGAACGGCTTCGAGAAGGTCGTCGCGGCCGAAGTCCGGCCACAGGGTCGGGGTCACGTACAGCTCGCTGTACGCGATCTGCCACAGCAGGAAGTTCGAGAGGCGCATCTCGCCGCTCGTGCGGATGAGGAGGTCGGGGTCGGGCACGCCCGCGGTGTAGAGCTCTGCCGCGAACGCGGCCTCGTCGATGCCGTCGGGAGCCAGACTCCCCTGCTTCGACCCGGGTGGCCAGGGCGCGTGCTGCGCGCACGATCTCCGAGCGCGCACCGTAGTTCAGGGCCACGACGAGGTCGAGAGTCCTGTTGCCGGCGGTCTCCTCGATGGCGTGCGTGAAGGCTTCAGCCGTCGCGGCCGGCATGTCCGCGAGGCGTCCGATGACCCTTACGCGCACGTCCTGCTCCATGAGCGAGTCCAGCTTGGCCCGCAGCACCTCGACGAACAGGTTCATGAGCGCGGACACCTCGTCGGTCGAGCGGCGCCAGTTCTCGGTCGAGAACGAGTAGAGGGTGAGGTACCGGATGCCGCACTCGATCGCGGCGGCGATGGCCTCCTCGATGGCCTTGGCGCCCGCCCGATGCCCCGCGACGCGCGGCAGGCCGACGCTTCGCCGCCCACCGTCCGTTGCCGTCCATGATGATGGCGACGTGCCCCGGGCCGCGGGCGGGATCGAACCCCGCGAGCAGCGCGCGCCCGCGCGCGTGATGAGAAGAACTCTGAGGAGGAGGGTCTGGGCATCGTGGGCTCGCCTAGACCTCCATGATCTCCTGCTCCTTGCGCTTCCGCAGGAGCTCGTCGATCTCGCGAGATATGGGCGTCGGTCTTCTTCTGGACCTGGTCCTCGCCACGCCGGGCGTCGTCCTGACTGATCGCGCCCTCCTTCTCCTGCTTCTTCGAGCTGCTCGTTCGCGTCGCGCCGGACGTTGCGCACCGCGACGCGCGCCTGCTCGGCGTAGCCGTGACACAGCTTGACGAGCTCCCGCCGGCGCTCCTCGTTGAGCGCCGGGAACGGGATGCGCAGGACCGCGCCGTCGTTGCTCGGGTTGAGGCCGAGGTCGGAGGCGAGGATCGCCTTCTCGGTGGCCTTGATGATCGACTTGTCGTAGGGCGAGACCACCAGGAGCTGGGGCTCGGGTGACGAGACCGAGGCGACCTGCGTGAGCGGCGTCGGCACGCCGTAGTAGTCGATCGTGATGCGCTCGAGGATCGCGCCCGACGCCCGCCCCGTGCGCACGCTCGAGAACTCGTGCGCCAGTGCCGCCAGCGCCTTCGACATCTTCTCCTCGGCGTGCTGGATGATCGCGTCCGGCATCTAGTCCCCTCCCCTGACGATCGTGCCGACGCTGCTCGCCGGCCAGCGCGCGATCGATGTTGCCGTCGGTCGTGATGTTGAAGACGATGATCGGGCAGCCGGTTGTCCATGCAGAGCGAGATCGCCGTCGAGTCCATGACCTTCAGGCCGCGGCGGAGCACGTCGATATAGGTGAGCTCGTCGAACTGCACCGCGTCCGGATGCGTCGCCGGGTCGGCGTCGTAGACGCCGTCGACCTTCGTCGCCTTCATGATGCACTCGGCGCCGATCTCCAAGGCGCGCAGGGCCGCCGTCGTGTCGGTCGTGAAGTACGGGTTGCCGGTGCCCGCGGCGAAGATGACGACGCGTCCCTTCTCGAGATGGCGCATCGCGCGGCGCCGGATGTAGGGCTCGGCCACCGACTGCATCTCGATCGCGGACATCACGCGCGTGAAGACGCCGTGCTTCTCGAGAGTGTCCTGCAGCGCGAGGCGCGTTCATGACGGTGGCGAGCATGCCCATGTAGTCGGCCTGCGCGCGGTCCATGCCGGCCGCCGACGCCGCCAGGCCCCGGAAGATGTTGCCGCCGCCGACGACGATGGCGATCTCGACGCCGGCCTCGTGGGCGGTGCGGATCTGGACGGCGAGGTCCTCGAGCACGGCGGCATCGATCCCGTATCCCGCGTCTCCCATGAGCGCCTCGCCCGAGAGCTTGAGGAGTACGCGTTTGAACCGTGGCGTCGACATCTGCGGTGGGCTCCCCCGTCCGTCCTCGGCGTGCGGCGCCTGCGGCCGTCGGCCATCAGGTCTCACCGTATTGTAGAACGGGGCGGCCCCTCGCAGGACCGCCCCGTCACCATCCCGTGTGTTTCAGGCTTCCGATCGTGCCTGCGAGAGCTCTCCCAGGATGAAACGGTCGAAGCGAAGGACCCGCAGGTCTTTGCCGGTCGCCTTGCGGGCCTCTGCCACCAGCTGATCGATGGACGTGTCGGGGTCCTTCACGAAGGGCTGCTCGAGCAGGCAGACCTCCTTGTAGAACTTCTCCAAGCGGCCCGTCGCGATCTTCTCCTGGATCGCCTCGGGCTTGCCCGACTGCGCGGCCTGGGCCTTGTAGATGCTCTTCTCGTGCTCGAGCGTCTCGGCGGGCACGTCCTCGCGAGCGACGCAGATGGGCGCTGCGGCGGCGACGTGCATCGCGACGTCCTTCGCCAGCGCCGTCACGGTGTCGTCCGTGTTGTCGCTCCCGGAGATCTCGACCATGACGCCGATCCGGCCGAGGCCGTGGATGTAGTGGCCGATGACGCCGTCGGCGTCGATGACCTCATAGCGCGCGAAACGGGCCACACCCATGTTCTCGCCGAGCTTGGTGACGAGCTCCCCGAGCGCCTCGTGGACCGAGAGGGCCGGGTTGCGCTTCCAGCGCTGTGTGAGGAGCGCGCCCTCGCCGTCGGAGACGGCGTCGGGGGCGTCGACCGCCACCTGCTCCGCCACCGCCGCGACGAACGTCTGGAACTCGGCGTTGCGCGCGACGAAATCGGTCTCGCAGTTGACCTCGACGAGCGCACCGACGCGGCCGTTCGCGCTCACCCATGCGGCGACGAGGCCCTCGTTCGTGGCTCGGCCGGCCTTCTTGGCCAGATCGGCCAGCCCCTTCGTCCGAAGGATGTCGACCGCCTTCTCGAGATCCCCGCCCGCTTCCTCGAGCGCCTTCTTGCAGTCCATCATCCCGGCGCCCGTGAGCTCGCGGAGCTCTTTGACCGTGCTGGCGGTGATCGGCATCGCACTCACTCCCTGTCTCGTCACGACGATGCGACGGCGCGCATCGAGCGGCGGTTACGGTTCGGTCGGAACGGAGACTCGTCGCGGTCAGAAGCGTATGTGCCCTGCATGGGGGTCACTCGACGCCGTCTTCGGCCGCCTCGACTTCCGAGACGATCTCGGCCTCGGGCTCGGGCATGTCGAGCGCCGCGGCCATCACCGGTTCGGCCGGCTCGGGTTCCGCGGCCGACTCGACCGCCGCGGGCTCGGGCGCCGCCGGAGCCGCGACGGCCTCCTCGACCACCGGAGCGGGCGCGCTCGGAGCCTCCTTCTCGGCGGCCGGGGCGAACGCGGCGCGTCCTTCGACCGCCGCGTCGGCGATGACGCGCGTGATCAGGCTGATCGAGCGGATGGCGTCGTCGTTGCCGGGCACCACGTAGTCGACCTCGTCCGGGTCGGCGTTGGTGTCCACGAGGCCGATGATCGGGATGCGCAGCCGGCGCGCCTCCGCGACCGCGATGGTCTCGCGCTTCGTGTCGATGACGAAGACCGCGCCCGGCAGGTCCTGCATGTCGCGGATGCCGTTCAGATTGCGGTGCAACTTGTCGAGCTCGGCGCGGAGCTTCAGCGCTTCCTTCTTCGGGAGAGAGGCCATGCGGCCGTCCTCCTCCATGAGCTCGAGCGAGGTCATGCGCGCGATGCGCTTGCGCATGGTGGACCAGTTGGTGAGCATGCCGCCGAGCCAGCGCTCGTTCACGTACGGCATGCCGGCGCGCGTCGCCTCGGTCGCCACCGCCTCCTGGGCCTGCTTCTTCGTGCCGATGAACATGACCGGCCGCCCCTTGGAGGCGACCGAGCGCACGAACCGGTACGCGCCGTCGATCTCCCGCAGGGAGCGCTGCAGGTCCAGGATGTAGATCCCGTTGCGCTCGGTGAAGATGTACGGCTTCATCTTCGGGTTCCAACGGCGGGTCTGGTGTCCGAAGTGGACGCCGGCCTCGAGCAGGTCTTTCATCGAGACCACGGGCATGGTGGTACCTCCCTTTTCGGTTCTTCCTCCGCCCGGCGGTCGCCTTGTCGATCGGCCTCCGCGTCGCGACCGGATCGTTCCCGATCCGGCACCGCGCGCCGCGGACCGGCGGGCGTGTGTGATACGAGCCGCGACAGTGTAGCACCACGCGTGGCCGGCAGCCAGCGAGAACGTGCGCGGCCGCGGCGCGTCACCTCGCCGAGCGTCGGGGACCGTGGGCGCGAAACGTCAGGCGACGTACCCCTCGGTGGCGCGGAGTCTGCCGCGAAGCCGGAGCACGGCCTTAGTGTGCAGCTGACTCACGCGCGACTCCGTGACCCCGAGCACCTGACCGATCTCCTTGAGGACGAGCCCCCGGAAGTAGTGCAGCACGATCACCGTCCGCTCGCGCTCGGGCAGCTCCTCGATCGCCTCGGCGAGGACGTCCTTCAGCTCTTCCGACTCGAAGATGTCCACGGGGTCGTCGGCGGTATCGTCGCGCAGCGTCGTCGCCAGCGACGCGGCCTCGTCGCGCTCCGCGCTCGGCGCCCAGACCTCGTCGAACGAGATGACGGACGTGTACGAGATCTTCGTGAGGATGTCGTGCAGCTCGGCGGCCGAGATGCCGAGCTCCTCCGCGATCTCCGCGTCGTTCGGCGTGCGCTTGAGCCGCGCCTCGAGGGCCACGATCGCGCGTTCGATGTCGCGAGCGCGGGCGCGGACGCTGCGCGGCACCCAGTCGAGGGCGCGCAGTTCGTCCATGATCGCGCCCTTGATACGCGAGATCGCATACGTCTCGAACTTGATCCCGCGCGCCGGGTCGAACTTCTCGATCGCGTCGATCAGCCCGAACATGCCGTACGAGATCAGGTCGGCGTTCTCGACCGTCTGCGGGAGGTTGACCGACACGCGTCCCGCGACGAACTTCACCAGCGGCGAGTAGTTGAGGATGAGCTGCTCGCGAGCGGAGCCGTCCGTCCCGTCCTTGAACGTGGCCCACAGCGCGTCGAGCGGGTCGCGCTGCTCAGATGGCTTCATCCGCTCAGAGGCCTTTCAGGGGTGTCGAGGTCAGGCACGTGGATGTGCGTCGCGGTGCACCCGGCGGAGTCGCTCGACGCCGAGGTGAGTGTAAATCTGGGTCGTAGACAGGGCAACATGACCCAGCAGGTCTTGTACCGAACGGAGGTCCGCGCCGCCTTCGAGCAGGTGGGTGGCGAAGGTGTGGCGCAGCGTATGGGGCGTGATGTCCGCCGTCTCCCCCAGCTCGACGAGGCGGCGGTGCAGCATCCGGCGGATGCCGCCGTCCGTGAGCCGCGTGCCGTCGCGGTTGAGGAAGACCGCCTGCTCCGCCGCTCGCGGCTTCAGGCGGTTCCTGCCGGACAGCAGGTATGCGCGCAGCCGCGCGACGGCCTCCCGGTGCAGCGGCAGGATGCGCTGCTTGTCGCCCTTGCCCGTGACGACGATCTGCGCGCCGACCAGGTCGACGGCCTCGAGGTCGAGCGCGGCGACCTCGCTCACCCGCGCGCCGGTGGCGTAGAGGAGCTCGAGGAGCGCCCGGTCCCGCAGGCCGACGGCCGAATCGGACGGCGGCGCGGCGAGCAGCCGCGCGAGCAGGTCGGCCGACGCGATCCGGGGCAGGCGCGCCGGCAGCTTGGGCGTGACGAGCACGGCCGCCGGGTCGCGCACGACGAAGCCTTCGCGGTTGAGGTACGCGAAGAGAGAGCGGACCGCGGAGAGCCGCCGCGCGATCGTGCGTCGCGCGTACCGCGCGCGATCGAGCTCCGCGAGGTAGCGCCGCAGTTCCTGCGGCGTCAGGTCGAGGGCGTCCGCGCCCGCGCGTTCCGCCCACTCCAGATAGCGCGCCAGGTCCGAGGCGTAGGCGCGGACGGTCTGCGGCGAGGCGTTGCGCTCCACCGTCAGATGGGTGAGAAAGCGGTCGACGGCCTCGTGGCCGCTGATCCGGCGATCGTGAGCGCGGCCCGGCTCCACGGGCTCGGCCGGCGGGGGGCCGGCAGGGCGAGTGTGGTCGCTCACGACCGGCTCGCCTCCTCGACCGCGCGCGCCACGCGTGCTCGGGCGTCGGGCAGGCCCAGCTCGGGATGCGCTCGCTCGAAGGCACGCAACGCGGCAGCAGCTCGCTGCTCGTACGCGGCGTGGCGGTCGGCCTTGGCCCGCACCAGCGGCTCCAGCGGCGGCATGAGGCCGAAGTTGACGTGCATCGGCTGGTACGGCAGCGTCTCGGGATCGGTCGCGTACGCGAGCAGGGCGCCGAGGGCGGTCTCGCGCGGCAGGGTCAGGTCCCCGCCGCCGGCGCTCGCTGCGGCCAGGCCAAGTGCGGACACGAGACCTCCCGCCGCGGCCTCGAGGTACCCCTCGGTGCCGGACAGCTGTCCGGCCACGCGGACGCGACGCTTCGTTCGCAGCGCCAGGTCGCCGGTCAGCAGCCGCGGCGCGTCGACGAAGGTGTTGCGATGCATGACGCCGAACCGGAGGATGTCGGCGCCGGCCAGGCCGGGGATCAGGCGGACGACCCTCGTCTGGTCCGGGAACGTGAGGTTCGTCTGGAAGCCGACGAGGCTGTAGGCGGTGCGCTCGCGGCTCTCCGCACGCAGCTGGACGACCGCCCACGGACGGCGTCCCGTTGCGGGATCCACGAGGCCCACCGGCTTCAACGCGCCGAAACGCAGAGCGTCCCGACCGCGACGGGCGACCTCCTCGACCGGCTGGCACGCTTGGAAGAGGTCACCGTCCTCGAAGTCCTTCGCCTGGACCCGGTCGGCTTCGACCAGCGCGTCCACGAACGCGTCGTACGCGTGGCGATCGAGCGGGCAGTTGAGATAGGCGGCGTCCTCCCCCTTGTCGTAGCGCGACGCCGCGAAACAGATCGACTCGTCTATGGTCGTCGCGTCGATCACGGGCGCCGCGGCGTCGTAGAACGCGAGGGCGCCGCTCCCCGTGAGCCGTGCCAGCGACCGAGCCAGCGCATCGCTGGTCAAGGGCCCGGTGGCGACGATGACGTCGCCTTCAGCAGGGATGGCGGTGGCCTCGCCTCGCACGACGTCGATGCAGGGAGCGTGGTCGATCGCGCTCGTGACCAGTTCGGCGAAACGCTCGCGATCGACGGCGAGCGCCGCGCCCCCCGGTATGGCGGTCGCGCGAGCGCACGCCAGGATGAGGCTGCCCAGCCCGTGCAGCTCTGACTTCAACATGCCGGCAGCGGTCGTCGGGTCCGTCGACTTGAACGAGTTGCTGCACACGAGTTCCGCCAAGTGCGCGCCGTGATGCGCGGGCGCCAGCGGCGACGGGCGCATCTCGCGGATCGTCACGGGAATGCCTCGGGACGCGAGCTGATATGCGGCCTCACAACCAGCGAGGCCGCCGCCGAGGATGGTGACGCTGTCGGTCGTCATGGGTGTCCGCTCGCGGATGAGGAACGCCGCACCGTGGTGGTCCGCGGCCGCGGCACAAGTGTAGCCGCCTCATCGCGGAGCGCACGGTCCGTACCGCCCATCGGGGTATCGCGCGATGGCGCCGCGCGCCTCGAGCCGCGCGATCCGCAGGAGCGCCTCGCTGGCTGGAACGCCGACGGCCGTCGCCACGGCGTCCGGCGAGAGCGGCTGCGCGAGCAGCGCGCGCAGGAGGGGGTCTTCGACCCGATCGCTCGCGGGCGGGATCCGCGACTCCGGGTCGCACGGCCTGTGCGGCGCCGGCACATCGAGCGACGCCAGGGAATCGCGCAGATCGTCGAGGCAGGCGACGAGCGTGGCGCCTTGCCGGAGCAGCCGGTTACAGCCGGCGGCCCCGGAGAAATAGATCGACCCCGGTACCGCCCAGACCTCTCGCCCGGCGTCCAAGGCGTGGTCGGCGGTCGAGAACGTCCCGCTCGGGAGAGCGGCTTCGACGATGAGCACCGCGGCCGACAATCCCGCGATGATCCGGTTGCGCGCGGGGAACTGCCCGGGACGTGGCCGGCTTCCCCACGGCAGTTCGGACACGACGGCACCGCCCCCGGAGCGGAGGCGCGCGAGAAAGGCACCCGCGCGCGCGGGGTAGTCGACGTCCGCGCCGCAGCCCAAGACGGCGACGGTGACGCCGCCCTCCTCGGCGGCTGCCGTCTGAGCAGCGAGATCGCAGCCGATGGCGGCGCCGGACGTCACCACGACGCCGTGGCGTGCGGTCTCGCGGGCGAACATCCGCGCGCAGCCGAGGCCGTACGGCGTGGCCTTGCGGGAGCCGACGATCGCGAGACCGGGCATCAGCGCGGCGGGATCCCCCATGCCGAAGAGCACGGGCGGCGGGTGCGGCGTGCGCGCGAGCAGCGCCGGATAGCCGGGTTCCCCGAGCCGCAGCTCGAAGCGCGCGCCATTCACGTCAGGGTCCTGAAACACGCCGCTTCCAGCACGTGGTCCTCGAGCACCGCGGCACTGCCCTCGCAGTCCGCGATGGCGCGCGCGACCCTGAGCAGGCGCGTCACCCCACGGCCGGACAGATGGTGCGATCGAGCGGTCTGCTCGACGGCCCGTCGTGCCGTTGAGCCGAGATCGCACGCACGCATGAGAGGGTCGCCCGCGAGGCGGGACGCGGGGCCTCCTCGCCGGGCGGCGAAGGCACGCGCCGCTTCGACGCGAACGCGCACGCGCGCCGAGTCCTCCTCCGGTCGCGGCGCGAGCAGCATGCGCGGATCGACCCGCTCGACGCGGAGCGTCATGTCCATACGATCCATGAGGGGCCCGCCGAGGCGGTCGCGGTAGCGCTCGACGGCCGACGGCGTGCACGTGCACGCACGAGCGGGGTCGCCGAGGAAGCCGCACGGGCACGGGTTCATCGCGGCCACGAGGGCGAAACGCGCGGGATACGTGACGCGCCCTTCGGCCCGCACCAGCGTCAGGACGCCGTCCTCGAGAGGCTGTCTCAGCGCTTGCAGCGCCGCCGGCGCGAACTCGGCGATCTCGTCCAGGAAGAGCACCCCGTTGTGCGCGAGGCTGGCCTCTCCCGGACGCGGCGGAGAGCCCCCGCCGACGAGGCCGGCGGGGGTCGCGGTGTGGTGCGGGGCGCGGAACGGACGGATCCCGGAGAGCGCCTGCTGAACGTCGAGGCCCGCCACGGAGTGGACGACCGCGGTCTCGAGCCGCTCCGCGTCGGACAGGACGGGCAGGATGCCGCACAGCCGCCGAGCCAGCATCGTCTTGCCCGCCCCCGGTGGTCCGACGAGCAGCAGGTTCAGTGCACCCACTGCCGCGATCTCGAGGGCGCGCTTCGCGGCCGGCTGGCCGTGCACGTCGCACAGGTCCGCGACCGCGTTCGCGAGGGGCGGCCCGCCCGCCGGCGCACACGCCGCGGGTCCCGGCAGTCCGCCTCGGAGCTGCGACAGCCGACGCAACGGACGGGCCGAGACGCCGGGGACGGCGGCGACGGATCGCAGCGCCTCTTCCGCGATCAGCAGCGGCACCGAGGCCGTCGCGGCGGAAAGCGCGTGTACGAGGAGGCCCGGCACCGCGCGGACGCTCCCGTCCAAGGAGAGTTCGCCGACAGCCGACACGTCCGACACGTCGCGGGGCACCTGCTTCGTGGCCACGAGCAGCGCGAGGGCTATGGGCAGGTCGAAGCCTGTGCCGTGCTTTCGCAGGGGCGCAGGAGCCAGGTTCACGGTGACCCGCGCGTTGGGGAAGGAGAAGCCGGCCGCGCGCAGTGCGGAGCGGACACGCTCTCGCGCCTCGAGCACCGCCGCGTCCGCCAAGCCTACGATGCTGAAACCCGGAAGTCCGGGCGACACGTCGGCCTGGACCTCCACCGGGGCCGCCGACACGCCGAGGATGGTCCAGGAAGCGACGGCCGCGAGCGTCACGAGCCGGCCTCGAACGCCGCGCGGTAGTGGCGCAGCAGCGCTCTGTCCTCCGCCAGCACACGTATCGCGACCACGTCGAACCTCACGCCGCGCGGAGCGGGCCCCTCGCGGCTGGCGAGGTACGCTGCCGCCGAGCGCGCGATGCGCCTCTGCTTCGTCGGCGAGACGGCGTCCTCGGCGGTGCCCGCACGCTCGGACGCCCTCGTCTTCACCTCCACGACCACGAGAACGCCCTGGTCGATCGCCAGGATGTCGATCTCGCCTGCGGCCCCGCGCCAGTTGCGGGCCTCGATGCTCATCCCGCATCGTTCCAGGTACGCAGTCGCTGCGTCCTCGCCGCGCGTGGCGATCTCTCGTCGGTCCATGACGCACCACCTCCCGCCGACACTCTGGAGGTGGACGCTTACCGGATGCCGTCTCGGCCGTGTCCGATGTCCGACGCGAGGTGCCCGAGACGCCTAGAACAGACGCTCCTGATCCGCGCATGGAGCGAAGGAGCGCCGATGGATCGCGCTCGGCCCGAGCTCGCCGATGGCGCGAAGGTGCTCGGCGGTGCCGTAGCCGCGGTTGATCTCGAAGACCGTAGCCCGGGTACCGGAGAGCCAGGCGCTGCATCAGTGCGTCGCGATGCACCTTGGCGACCACCGACGCGGCCGCGATGCAGGCGACCTTCGCGTCGCCGCCGATGACCGCGGTCGCCGGCGCCTCGATCCGCGCGTCGTTCCCGTCCACCAGCACATGGTCGACGCTCACGCCGAGTCCTGCGAGCGCCCTCTGCCAGGCCAGCCGCGTCGCGCCCGCGATGCCGAGCCGGTCGATCTCGTCGGCCCCCGCCTCCGCCACGCAGAAGGCCACGGCGTGCTCGCGCACGAACGCGGCGACGCGCTCCCGCACCGGGCGAGCGAGCTTCTTGGAATCGTCGAGCAGCGGCACCCGCAGGTCGTCCGCGAGAACGACGGCGCACGTCGTGACCGGCCCCGCCAGTGCCCCGCGCCCCACCTCATCGACGCCGGCGACCACGCGGAGGCCCCGGTCGTGCAGCACACGCTCCATCTCGGCGAGCGCGTCGAGGCGTTGGAGTTCGGCACGCTCGCGTTCGAGGCGGGACGCCACGCCGTGAGCGAGGTCGCGCACTCCTGCGCGCGGGTCGCGCGCCAGCCGCCGCGCCAACGTGGGGAGTTCGGCGTGATCGCACGTCTCGATCAGCGCTCGGATGTCGTGGATGCTGAGATCGGCCGGTCGCGGCATGCGCGCGGACCGCTGCCGGTCGCCGACGGGAACGCGCCCGTCACCGTCACACGATGAGGGCGCGTCGTCGCTGCGGGTCATGACCGTGGCGCTTCTAGTAGCGCTTCTCCTTGAGGCGGGCCTGCTTGCCGATCTTGTCGCGCAGGAAGTAGAGCTTCGCACGACGGACCTTGGCGCGGCTCACGATCTCGATCTGGTCGATCTTGGGCGAGTGCACCGGGAACGTGCGCTCGACGCCGACGGCGAAGGAGATCTTGCGGACGGTGAACGTCTCGCGCGCGCCGGCGCCGTGACGGCGGATGACGACGCCCTGGAAGACCTGGATGCGCTCGCGGCTGCCCTCGATGATCCGGTAGTGCACCTTGACGGTGTCACCGACCTGGAACTGCCGGGAGGTCGTCCCGGAGCTGCTGCGCCTCGAGTGCCTTGATCTGGTCCATGTGCGCACGTTCCTGTCGGTCCGTGAGGTACGGTCACGCGCGAGCGCGCGCCTTGGGGCGGTTGCGACACGAGTGGGTAGTATAGCGGCGCGCCGTCGCGCCGGGCAACGCGTCGCCGCGACGCTCCTGGCGGTCGCGCGTGCTAGTGGAGCGGGCCGAAACGGCGACAGCGGCCAGTAGATAAAGAACGCCTTGCCGTGGACGTCCTTGACTGGCACCGGCCCGAACATGCGGCTGTCCGCGCTGTCGGTCCGGTTGTCCCCCATGACCCAGATGTATCCCGGCGGGATCTTGACCGGGAACGTCACCGTGCTCCCCGGCAGCGGATCGCTCGGCAGTCCGTGCGTGTACGGCTCGACGAGCGCTCGGCCGTCGACGACGACCTTGCCGTCGCTTGAGGTCGACCGTCTGCCCGCCGACGGCGATGACGCGCTTGATCAGCGTGCCGGCGTGCTCGCCCGTCGGGTCGTCGAAGACGACGATGTCCCCGGGCTTCGGCTGTGCGAAGATCGGTACGTGAACTTGTTCGCCAGGACGTGGTCGCTGGAGCTGGATGGTCGGCAGCATCGATCCGGTGGGCACGACGTACGGCTCGATGACCCACGTCGCGCACGCCGAGCGCGAGGACGAGCGCGACGGCGATGGTGACGGCGATCTCGAGCCGAGCTCTCTCGAGCGCGATCGCCCCGTGGCGGGGTCGCGGGCTGTCCGTGTCGTCGATCACGCTTCCTCCGAGGTCTCGGTCCGGGCCCGTTCCGCGATGGCGCGTTCGTCGTCGGTCAGCTCGTCCCAATGCGCCGCCAACAGGTCCGGCCGGCGCCGCGCGGTCCTCCGGATCGCCTGCTCGCGCCTCCACGCGGCGATCGCGCGCGTGGTCGCCGGAGAGCAGCACCTCGGGCACGTCGCAGCCCGCGGAAGGTCGCGGGTCGGGTGTAGTGAGGGTACTCGAGCAGCCCCATCGTGAAGCGACTCCTCTTCGGAGGAGCTCTCGCCGCCGAGCACGCCGGGCAAGAGTCGAGCCACCGCGTCGATCACGACCATGGCCGGTAGTTCGCCGCCGGTCAGCACATAGTCGCCGATGGAGAGCTCGAGGTCCGCGACCGCGCGGATCCGCTCGTCGAAGCCCTCGTAGCGTCCGCACACGAGGATGAGGCGGTCGCAGGCGGCGAGCTGCTCCGCGCGTCCCTGGCGAATCGCTCGCCCTGAGGCGTCATGAGCAGCACCGAGGCGCTCCTGTCGTCGAGAGCGCGTACGGCGTCGACCGCCGCGAAGACGGGCTCCGGCCTGAGCACCATGCCGGCGCCCCCGCCGTAGGGAGCATCGTCCACTTGCCGGTGGACACCGGGCAATGCCCACGATCGCAGGTCGTGGCTGAAGAACTCGAGGACGCTGCGCTCGCGGGCGATGCCGAGCATCGAGGAGCCGAGCACCGGCTCGAAGACCCCGGGGAACAAGCGTGATGACGTCGATCCGCACGCGTCCGCCTTCACTCGTCTTCGATGCAGACCCGGCAGCAGGCTGCACACGGATCTCAGCGGTCGCTTCGTCCACCGATTCCACCACGGTCGTCGATGACCGGCACGAGCACCTCACCGTACGGGCCGTCGACGACCCACACGTCGTTCGCGCCCGTGACGATCACCCGTGTCACTTCCCCGAGGTCGCCTCGCGACACGTCGGTGACCGTGGCACCGACCGGATCGATGCTCGCCGGAGCGCACGGGACGTCCTCGGCGCTCGCGAGCAGCTCTCGCCCCCGGAGCGACTCCGCGGTCGAGATGTCGTCGACCCCCTCGATGCTGAAGAGCGGCCCCTTGGGCCCGCGGCGCACGCGGTCGACCGCGCCGGACCGCCACGCGGATGTCGGCGGCGCGACGTGGACCTGAAGCCCGACGAGGTCTTCGGGCCGCAGCGTCGACGGCCAGGACGACCGAGACCTCACCCGACAAGCCGTGCGCCCTGGCGACGCGCCCGAGCACGACGTAGCCGGAAGAGGACATCGCGCGTCCGCTACCCCAGCACCTCGACGTCGACGTGCCGGTCGTCGGACGGATCCGGCGGCGCGCACGAGCGTGCGCAGGGCCTTGATGATGCGTCCCGAGCGTCCGATCACCTTGCCGACGTCGTCGGGTGCGACGGAGACCTCGAAGAGTTCGCCCGACGCGGTCTCGGTACGCTTGATGGACACCGCGTCCGGGTCGTCGACCAAGCGCCGTGACGAGGTAGTCGCACCAGCGCCGCGGTGTCGGCGGGCGCGGCCACTACTCGCCTTCCGGGGTCGTGGGCTCGGCGTCGGTCTCCGGCGCCGCTTCCTCGGCCGCAGGCTCGGCGGGCGCTTCGGCCTCGGGCGCCGCGGGCGCCTCGGCTCTCGGCCGCGGGCTCGCGGACTCTGCGCGGCGGCTGGCCTTGGCGGCGGCGGTCTCGCTTGGGCGGCCTTCGCGGACGCCTTGCTGTCGCTTCTTGACGGCGCCTCGGCCGCGCGGCTTCTTCTCGCCCCGCGCGATGGCGATCAGCTTGGCGGCCGCCTCGGTCGGCTGTGCGCCCTTGGCGATCCACGCGTCGACCTTCTCCAGGTCGAGCTCGACGGACGACGGCTCGGTGCGCGGGTTGTAACGGCCGAGGATCTCGATGAAGCGGCCGTCACGCGGCGAGCGTGAGTCCGCGGCGACGACGCGGTAGAACGGCGCCTTCTTGGCGCCGGCGCGCGCCAGACGGATCTTGACTGCCAAGAACCTTCACCTCCGGGTATCGAGCGGCGCCGACTCATGGTCGGACGCCGCGCTGGTAACCGTGCCTGAGCAAAGCGACTGCTCATGATAGGACATGCCCGGTGCGCGTGTGAAGCAGCGATACGCCGCGCCGGTCGCTCGGCCGGAACGGGCACGCCGCTCCGCTAGAACGGCATGCCGCGGCATGCCGCTGAAGCGCTTGCCCTTGCCCTTGCTGCCATCTGGAACTGCATCATCTTGCGCATCTGGACGAACTGCTTGAGCAGCTGGTTGACGTCGTAGACCGTCGACGCCCGAGCCCTTGGCGATGCGCTCGCGGCGCTGACCGTTGATGAGCGTCGGCTTGGCGCGCTCCGCGGCCGTCATCGAGTGGATGATCGCCTGCGATGCGGTCGAGGGCGCTCTCGTCGACCTTCGCGCCGGCCAGTGCTCGCGCGGTCCGCGCGCCCGAGGCCCGGGATCATGCCGAGGATGTCCTCGAGCCCGCCCATCTTGCGCACCTGCTGGATCTGCGACGAGGAAGTCGTCGAGCGTGAAGTCGGCCGCGCGGAGCCGCTTCTCGAGCTCGGCGGCCTCCTCCGCCGCGACCGTCTCCTGCGCCTTCTCGATGAGCGAGACGACGTCGCCCATGCCGAGGATGCGCTCGGCCATGCGGTCGGGATGGAAGGGCTCGAGCGCGTCGAGCTTCTCCCCCACGCCGGCGAACTTGATCGGCTTGCCGGTGACCGCGCGCACCGACAGCGCCGCGCCGCCGCGCGCGTCGCCGTCCAGCTTGGTCATGATCACGCCGTCGAAGTCGACGCGCTCGGCGAACGCGTTCGCGGCCGTTGACCGCGTCCTGGCCGGTCATCGCGTCGATCGACCATGAGCACCTGGTCGGGCCGCACGGCGTCCCGGATGGCGGCCGCCTCGGCCATCATCTCCTCGTCGACGTGCAGGCGACCGGCGGTGTCGATGATGACGATGTCGCGCAGTCTCGGCGACCGCGGCCTTCACGCCGGCTCTCGCGATCGCGACGGGGTCGGCTCCGCTCGCCGCGGTACACCGGGATGTCGAGCTCGCGGCCGAGCGCCTCGAGCTGCTCGATGGCGGCCGGGCGGTAGACGTCGCCGCGACGAGCATGCGGCCGCCTGCCCTGCTTGCGCAGCAGGTTCGCCAGCTTGGCGGCGCCGGTCGTCTTGCCCGAGCCCTGCAGGCCGACGAGCATGATGACGTTCGGGATCCGGCCGGAGAGCACGAGCTTGCGTCTCGCCGCCACCCATCAGCGTCGCGTGAGCTCGTCGAGCACGATCTTGATGACCGTCTGCCCCGGCGTCAGCGAGCGCATGACGTCCGCGCCGACCGCGCGCTCGCGCACGCGGCGCGACGAACTCCTTGACGACCTTGAAGTTCACGTCGGCTTCGAGCAGCGCCATGCGCACCTCGCGCATGGCGGCGTCGATGTCGGCCTCGGTGAGCTTGCCGCGGCCGGTCAGGCGGGCGAACACGTCGGACAGGCGCTGGGTGAGGTTCTCGAACATCGATTCGTCCTTACCTCGCCCGGGCGAGCGCGGCGAGACGCGTCAGGCGTCACGGAGCCGGCACGCAGGCCGATGCGGTTCAGCGGCGCGAAGATGGCGACCGACGCGGCCCCTGATCGCCGAGACCGGGAGCGGGCCGATGTCGCGGCTGTCGAAGGATACCGGCCGGTTGTCGCCCATCACGAAGACGCTGCCCGGCCGGCACGACGAGATCCTGCGCCGGGCCGTACTCGCCGAACGCCACGATCCGATGTGGAAGCGCGCTCCGGCTTGCCGTTGACCAGGACGTAGTCGCCCTCGACGTCGCACGTGGTCGCCGGCGAGAGCGACGATCCGCTTGACCCGACTCCGCGGGCTTGCCGCCCTCGGTCACGTTGAGCACGACGATGTCGCCCCGCTGCGGCGTCGCCAGTACCGCTGCGTGATCAGCAGGCGGTCGCCGCTGTAGCAGCGTCGGCAGCATCGACGGGCCCGACACCGACGGAGTCTCGAAGAAGCACGAAGAACACCAGCACGAGCGCGACGAGGAAGACGGACAGCGGCGCGAGCAGACGCCACGCCAGATGGTTCGCGATCCGCTGGTCGTCGGTGAGGCCGTCGGGGCCGATCTCCCGCGGCGGCGTGTCGTACGGCGCGTCGGGATCGAGGACGTGCGGCGTCATCGCGTGCCCGTCAGCGCCCGCGCGAACTCCGTCGGCGTCGAACGGCTTGCAGATCGTCGAGCGCCTCGCCGACACCGATGCGCACGATCGGGAGGCCGAGCTCGCGCGCGACGCGCTACGGCGATGCCGCCGCTTGGCGGTGCCGTCGAGCTTCGTCAGCACGATGCCGTCGAGGTCGAGCGCCTCGTCGAACGCCCGTGCCTGCGCGAGCCCGTTCTGGCCGGTCGTGGCGTCCATCACGAGCAGCGTCTTGACGGGCGCGGTGCTCTGGTCGCGCGCCACGCGCTGCACCTTCTGCAGCTCCTGCATGAGGTCCGCCGAGGTGTGCAGGCGGCCGGCGGTGTCGATGAGCGTGAGGTCCGCGCCGACCTCGCTGGGCGCGCGCGACGGTGTCGAAGGCGACCGCCGCGGGGTCCGCGCCGCGCTCGCGCTCGACGACCGGCGACGTGCCGGCGCGCTGCGCCCAGACGTCGAGCTGTTCGACGGCGGCCGCGCGAAACGTGTCGGCGGAGCCGAGCATGACGTGGCGGCCCAGCGGCCGCGGCCTGCGCCGCGAGCTTGCCGACCGTCGTCGTCTTGCCGGTGCCGTTGACGCCGACGACGAGCACGGTGACGGGCCGCTCGGCGAGAGGGTCCGCGCCTCGCGGGCGAGCTCCGCCGCGATCATGTCGACGAGGAGCGCTGATCGACGGCCTGCGGCGTCGGGGAGGGCCTCTCGGCGCGCGCGTCGTCGCGCAGCCGCTCGACGATCTCGCGTGGTCGCGGTGCACGCCCATGTCGGCGGCGATGAGCGTCGTCCTCGAGACTCGCCCCAGAACTCCTCGTCGAGGTCGCGGTCCGCGGCCGACAAGTACGTTGAGCTGGTCCGCCGAGCTGCGTCCCGGCGTGCGGGTCAGGCCCGTCGACGAGCCGCTCTATACCACGGCGGCTCACACGCTCGGCTCTGCCGCCAGCGGCGACGCCGGACCGCCGGTCCAGCTTCTGGCTGACGACCTTGGACACGCCGTCCGCCTGCATGGAGACGCCGTAGAGCACGTCGGCCATCTCCATCGTCCGGCGCTGGTGCGTGACGATGATGAACTGCGTGCGGCGGCGCATGCAGTCGACGAACGACGACGAAGCGGCGCAGGTTCGTGTCGTCGAGCGCCGCCTCGACCTCGTCGAGGATGTAGAACGGGCACGGCCGCGTGCGGTACAGCGGCGAAGAGCAGCGCGAGCGCCGTCAGCGACTTCTCCCCGCCGGACATGAGCGACATCTTCGCGAGCTTCTTGCCGCGCGGCTGGGCGATGACCTCGACGCCGGTCTCCTCGGGGTCGTCGGGCTCGGTGAGCTGCAGCTCGGCGTGTCCGCCGGGGAACAGCACGCCGAAGATGTCCTGGAAGTGCTGGTCGACCTGCTCGAACGTCTCGAGGAAGCGCTCGCGCATCTTGCGGTCGATGGCGCGCGACGACCTTCGTGAGCGCGGCGCGGCTGCTCGGCGAGGTCCTCGATCTGCCGCGCGAGGAACGTCGCGCCGCTCGTTCAGGGTGTCGAACTCCTCGACGGCGATCGCGTTGACCGGGCCGATGTTCGCGATCTGCTTGCGCAGGCGGTGCGCGCGGTCCTCGAGCGGCGTCGCGGTCGTCGACGGCGTCGGACTCGAGCGCGCGCTCCAGCGGCGACGCCGAGCTCCTCGACGATCCGCGCGAGGCCGCGCGTTCACCTGCACCTCGAGCTGACCCTTCTCCACCCGGACGTCGGCGATGGCCGCGAGCTCGCTCGTCGAGCTCGGCCTGCGCCTCGCGGACCGCCGTCCTGCGCGGTCCGGATGGTCGTCGCGCAGCGACTCGGAGTCCGCCTGCTCGAAGCGGGCGCGGTCGCGCAGCTTGACCGCCCAGTGCTCGGCGCGCTCCAGCAGGGCGGTGTACAGGTCGTGGACGGGCTGGATCCGCTCGCGCAGCAGCTCGAGAGCGGTCTCCGTCGGCTCGCGACGAGGCGCAGCGTCTCTTCGAGCTCCGCGAGATCGGCGGCGACGGTGGCGACCTGCCGCTTGAGGTGGACCTCGCGCTCGGAGACGGTGGCGATCTCCACCTGGCACGCGCCGAGCCGCTCGGGATCGCCGCCTCCTCGCGGAAGCGGTCGTCGCGGCTCTCGCGCTTGCGGATGGCCTCTTCCTCGAGCTCGCTCGAGCCTCCGACGCGAGCTGCTCCGATGCGCGCCGTGAGCGGCGTCGCGGCGCGGCGGTCCTTCGAAGTCCTCTCCGCTGATCATCGTCGGTCGCGCTCGGATCGCGAGCGCTCCTCGCCGTCGAGATCGGTGAGCGCGGTCTCCAGGCGCCCGATCTCCTCGCGGAGCGAGTCGTGCTCGCCCGTACTGCGCCGCGATCCGCTGCGCCGAGCTCCAGGGCGTCCTGCTGGGCCGCGCGCAGCGCCTCCTCCGCCTCCGCGAGCAGCGCCTCGGCCTCGCCCACGCGGGCCGAGACGCGCGTTCTCGTCGTCCCGGAGCTCGTTGATCCGTCGCTTGCGCTGGCGAGCACGCGATGGCGTTCGGGTCGAGCGCCGGTCCCAGGGTGACCTTGCCGCTCGGCCAGACCATGTGGCCGTCGGGCGTGATGAACCGCGAGTCCGGGAAGCGCCGCGACGCGTCGAGCGCCTCGTCGAGCGTCGGCAGCGACGTAGACGTCCCCGAGCAGTGCCTCGACGGCGGGACGGACGCGTCGTCGCAGCCGATGAGGTCCGCGCAGCGCGCTTGCCGGCGCCCGGGTCGCGCCGTCGGTGGCCCGCGAGGCGTCCGACGGCGAGGACGGAGATGTCGCCCGCGTCGTGCTCTCCGAGCAGCGCAGAGGACCGTCGGCGCGGGCCGGCATGTCCGCCACGAGCACGCAGAAGAGGTCCGGGCCCGAGCGCGAGCTCGACGAGCCTTCTCGTCGGCCGGATCGACATCGATGAGGTCGGTGACGGGACCCGAGCAGCCCGTGCACCTTGTGCTCGGAGGACAGCACCCAGGCGAGCGCCGGCGTGGCGGTCGCGAACGCGCGGTCGACCTCCTCGAGACCTCGCGCCTCCGCGCGCACCGCGCTGAGCGCGTCGCGCGACGTCGTCCAGCTCCCGACGGCGGGCTCCACGACGCGGACCCGCGGTCGACGTCGCGACTCCGCCAGCGCGATCTGCTTCCGCGTCGTGCGTGCGCGCCGTCTCGTTGTCGCCCAGCTTCGCACGGCGTGCGGCGAGCGTCGTGAAGAGGTTCTCGCGCTGCGTCGTGAGCGTCGTCGCCCTCTCGGTGAGCAGTTCCTGCTCGAGTGCGAACGCGGACAGCGTCTGCTCGACCTCGGCGATGTCGCCGCGCGCGTCGTCGAGCTCCTTGCGGCTGCGGCGGATCGACGCGTTCACGGCGTTCAGGCTGTTCTCGGCGGCGAGCCGCTCCTTGCGCGCCGTCTCCGACTCGCGGCGCAGTCTCGCCCAGCCGCTGGTAGTGCGCCTTCAGGTGGGCGTCGAGCGCCGCGCGTTCCTCGGTGAGGCGGGCGAGCTCGTCAGACCGGCGAGCGCGCCGCGTCTCGGCTCCGTGCACCTTCGCGCGCAGCTCCGAGAGCTTCTCGATGAGGTTCTTGCCCTTCTCCTCGAGCAGCAGAAGGCCGGCGATCCGAGGCGCTCGAGCACGGTCTGCAGGCGCCGCCGCTGCTCGGAGAGGTCGCCGACGAACAGCCCCTTCTCCTCGAGCAGCGACTGGAACTTCGCGAGTTCGCGCTCCTTCTCGGCTGAGCCGGTAGCGCGCGAGTTCGATGTCGGCGTCGTGCTCGCGCTCCGCCTTGAGGATGCCGTCCCACTGAGCGTGCAGGCGCGCGGAGGTCGTCGACGGCCAGGCGAGATCTCGATCTCGCGAGCTCCGAGGCCAGCGTGTCGTACTGCCGGGCCTTGGTCGGCCTGGCGCTGCAGCGGCCGAAGCTGCCGTTCGACCTCGCGCGAGCATGTCGCGCGCGCGCTCGAGGTTGGCGTCCATCGCCGTGAGCTTGCGCAGGGCGCGCTCCTTGCGCTTCTTGTGCTTGAGGACGCCGGCCGCCTCCTCGATGAGCGCGCGGCGGTCCTCGGGGCGGGAGTTGAGGATCTCGTCGAGGCGCCCCTGGCTGATGATCGAGTGCGTGTCGCGGCCGAGCCCGGAGTCGTGCAGGAGGTCCTGGACGTCCATCAGTCGGCAGGGTGAGTTGTTGAGGAGGTACTCGCTCTCGCCGTTGCGGTACATCCGGCGCGTGATCGTGACCTCGGTGAACTCGAGCGGGAGCGTGCCGTCGGAGTTGTCGAGCACGAGGTCGACCTCGGCGACGCCGACGGCCTGGCGAGCCGAGGAGCCGGCGAAGATGACGTCCTCCATCGAGTTGCCGCGCAGCGTCTTGGCGGACTGCTCGCCGAGCACCCACAGCACGGCGTCGGAGATGTTCGACTTGCCCGAGCCGTTCGGGCCGACGACCGACCGTCACGCCCGGCTCGAGCTGCAGGTGCGCGCGGTCGGCGAACGACTTGAAACCCTTGCGGTGAGCGACTTGAGGTACACGTGTCCCCGTAGACAGCCTCGGCGGCGATGACGTGGCGCCCATCGGGCGCGCACCGAAGAATGCTAGCACGAAGCGGCGCGCTCGTGAGCCGTCGGAAGGCGCTCCGACGATGCAGATCGGCGCCGCTAGAGGCGCTCGAGCGCCGCTGCGGCCGCGGCCTGTTGGGCCGCCTGCTTGGAGGCGCCCTCGCCGCGTCCCGCGTCGGCGCCGCCCACCTTGACGACCACCGTCGAAGACCGGCTCGTGCGCCGGTCCGCTCTCGACGCACGATCTCGTAGCGCGGGAGACCCAGGCGCCTGCTCTGCGTGAGCTCCTGGAGCCGCGTCTTGGCGTCCAGCGTGGTCGCCATCGAGGCAGTCCGCGTCGAGCGCGCTCCCCGAGGCAGCGCAGACGCCACGGCGAGCGCGGGCTCGAGCCCGCCGTCCAGGTAGACGGCGCCGATGACCGCCTCGAGAGCGTCCTCGAGCACGGAGTCGCGCGTCGGCCTCGCCGCGCTCGCCCCTCGCCCAGGAGCAGCGCTTGGCCGAGGTCCGAGGTACGCGAGCGACCTCCGCGAGCGGTCTGCCCAGCGGTGAGAGAGACCTTCATGCGGGTCATGCGCGCCCTCGGGCAGGTCGGGGAAGCTCTCGATAGAGGTCTGTCGCGACGACGAAGCCGACAGCACGGAGTCGCCGAGGAACTCCAGCCGCTCGTAAGTCGTCGCCGCCGTGCTCGAGGGCGTACGAGGGATGCGTGAGCGCCCGCCGCAGCAGGCCCGGGTCGCGGAAGACGTACGCCGATGCCGCTCGGACGACGCTTCTCGAGCGGGCCGTCCATCAGCCGATCCGCTCGCCCGAAGACGATCGAGGCGTTGTGGCCGCCGAAGCCGAAGGCGTTGCTCATCGACCGCTGAGATCGCCGCGGCCGCGCGACGTTCGGCGACGTAGTCGAGGTCGCACGCCGGGTCCGGGATCGGTGAGGTTGATCGTCGGCGGCAGCAGTGCCCGTCTCCAGCGCGCTGCACGCAGATCGACCGCCTCGGCGCGCCGCCGCGCCGCCGAGCAGGTGCCCCATCATCGACTTCGTCGACGAGACGGGCGGCGCGTCCGTGCCGAACACCGCCTTGATGCGCGCGGGTCTCGGCGCGTCGCCGAGCTGCGTCGACGTCCCGTGGGCGTTGATGTAGCCGATCTCGGAGGGGTCCAGCCCCGCCTGCCGCGAGCGCCAGCGTGCATCGCGCGCCGTGCGCCGTCGCCGTCCGGGGCCGGCGCCGTGATGTGGTAGGCGTCGGCGGTCGCCCCGTAGCCGAGCACCTCGGCGCGGATGCGGGCGCCGCGTGCCACCGCGTGGTCCCACTCCTCGAGGACGAGGACGCCGCCGCCCTCCGCCATCACGAAGCCGTCGCGCCCCGCGTCGAACGGCCGCGACGCCGCCTGCGGGTCGTCGTTGCGCGTGGAGAGCGCCCGCGCGGCGCAGAAGCCCGCGAGCCCGAGCGGCGTGACGCCGGCGTCGAAGCCGCCGGCGACGATCACGTCGGCCGTCGCCGCGCCGGATGGCCTCGAACGCCTCGCCGATGGCGTGGTTGCCGGTCGCGCACGCCGAGACGGGCGCGTAGTTGATGCCCTTGAAGTCCGTGGCGGATCGAGATGTGGCCGGCGGCGAGGTCCACGATCATGCCCGGCGACGAGAAGTCGGGCTGACCCGCGACGGTCCGCGCTCGAGCAGGACCGCCGTCTGCTCCTCCATCAGTGCGCAGGCCGCCGATGCCGGAGCCGACGATGACGCCGGATCGCTCCGGCCTCCGCGTCGACCGACGTCGGCGAGGCCGGCGTCCGCGAGCGCCTCGTCGGCCGCGACGATCGCGAACTGCTGGAAGCGCGACATCCGGCGCGCTTCCTTCTCGTCCAGACGCGCGCCGCATCGAAGCTTCCGTCGATCGTCCGCCCGCGAAGTGGACGGTGTAGTCGGTGGCGTCGAACGGCCGGATCGTCGCCGATGCCCGAGCGGCCCGCGACGACCGCCGTCCCACATCGCCTCGACGCCGACCCCGACGGCGTGACGACGCCGAGCCCGGTGATCGGCGACCCGTCTCATGCCGTCCCCTTCTCGTCGGCAGCGCGGAACTCGGCGACCAGGCGGTCCATGAGGTCGCGCACGCGGGGTATGTCGTGGATGCGGGCGACTGCCCGCGCCGGTGAAGACGAGGCCATCCTCGACGTCGCCCTGCTGCGACTTGACCAGCTTGTCCATGATGCAGAACTGCTTGCCGCACTTCTTGAGGCACGCGATGCACGTGGTGATCGCGCGGCTCCGTGCCCGCGGCCAGGCGCTCGGTGAACGGGCTGCGCAGCGACCGGCCCGGGAGCCCGACCGGGCTCTTGATGAGGATGACGTCCTCGTCGGTCGCGTCGACGTACATCTGCTTGAACGCGTCCGAGGCCGAGCGATTCGACGGTCGCGGCGAACCGCGTGCCCATCTGCACGCCCGCCGCCCCGGATCCGCAGCACCTCGTTGATGTCGCGGCCGGTGACGATGTTGCCCGCGGCGATCACCGGGATGCTGACCGTCTTCAGGATGCGCGGCAGCAGCTCGTCGCACCGGCTCGTCCGTGCCGAGGTGGCCGCCGGCGTCGATGCCCTCGACGACGACCGCCGAGGCGCCGAACCGCTCGGAGAGCTGCCGCCACGCGCTCGGAGCCGACGATCGGCACCATCGGGACACCGGCGTCGCGCGTCCATGCGAACACGTCGCGCGAGAAGCCGGCCCCCGCGATGACCAGGTCGATGCCCTCTTCGATCGCGGCCTTCACGAGGTCGGCGAAGTTGCGCACCGCGACCATGACGTTGACGCCGATGATGCCGTCCGTGGCCGCCTTGGCCTCGCGTATCTCGGCTCGCAGCTCGTCGACGGCGAGGCCGGAGCCGGCGATGACACCGATGCCGCCGGCCGACGCCACCGCGCTGGCCAGCGGCGCCATCGAGACACGGACCGCCATGCCGCCCTGGATGATGGGCAGGCGCGCGGTCACGCGTCCGATCTTGAGAGAAGGCATGTCCACCACGTATCCCGTCCACTCATGTTCGCGTTCGTGCGAGAGGGCGACACGTGCGCGCCCGTCGCTGTCGAGCCATCTCGATCGAGCGACGGGCGCGGCCCGAGCGTTTCGTGCGTCGCCGCCGGCTTGCGCCCGCGGCGTGCTGCCGGCCGACCGGTGGTGCTAGACGCTCTCGACGATGAAGTCGACCGCGTCCCCGACGGTCTTGATCTTCTCGGCCTGCTCGTCAGGGATCGAGACGCCGAACTCCTCCTCGAGCGCCATGACGAGCTCGACGATGTCGAGCGAGTCGGCGCCGAGGTCATCCACGAACGCGGCGTCCTCCTGGACGTCGTCCTCCTCGACGCCGAGCTGGTCGACGATGACGCCCTTCACCTTGTCGAAGATCTCGTCACGATCCATGGGTCCTCCGTATTCGATCCGGACGTGGTCGGCCGGAGCTTCATCCGGCTGCCTACGCAGTCTAGGCGAACGTCATCCCGCCGTCGACGGCCAGTATCTGCCCGGTGACGTACGCCGCGTCGTCGCTCGCGAGGAAGGCGACGGCCGCCGCGACGTCGCTCGGTGAGCCGAGCCATCCGAGCGCGATGGTGGAGGCGATGGCATCCCGCTGCGCCTCGGTGAGTCTGCTCGTCATGTCGGTCGTGATGAAGCCGGGGGCGACCGCGTTGCACCGGACGCGGCGGCTGGCGAGTTCGCGGGCGATCGTCTTGGTAAGACCGATCACGCCGGCCTTCGCCGCGGCGTAGTTCGCCTGCCCCGCGTTCCCCATCATGCCGACCACCGAGGTCACGTTCACGATCGAGCCCATCCGCGCCCGCATCATGACCTTCGCCGCCGCGCGGCTCATCGAGAACACGCCCGTGAGGTCGGTCGCGATGACGGCGTTCCAGTCGTCGTCGGTCATGCGCACCAGCAAGCCGTCACGGTTGATGCCGGCGTTGTTCACGAGGATGTCGAGGCCGCCGAGCGCCTCGACCGTGCGATCGACGAGGCCGGAGCACTGAGCGGGGTCGGCGACGTCGGCCTGCAATGTGACCGCGCGGCCGCCCGCGGCCGCGATCGCCGCTGCCACGGCGTCCGCGGCCTCGCGGTTGCCGGCGTAGTCGATCGCCACCGCCGCGCCCTCCGACGCGAGGCGCAGCGCGATCGCCGCGCCGATCCCCCGCGAGGCGCCCGTGACGAGCGCCGACTTCCCTTCGAGCCGATTCGGCATGGCCTTCAGCGCACCTCCTCCAGGACGGCGTCGATGCCGCCCGCCTGCTCGACAGAGAGCGCGGCGACGCCGTTCACGCCGCGCGCCAGGCCGCGGAGCACGGAGCCGGGCCCGCACTCGACCAGCGTCTCGACTCCCATGTCACGCAGCGCCGCCATCGTCTCGGTCCAGCGCACCGGCGAGACCATCTGGTCCTCGAGCGCGGAACGTATCTCGCCCGCGTCGGTGGCCGGCGTGGGCCGGGCGTTCTGAACGACGGGGAGCACGGCGTCGGAGAAGGACGCCTCGTCGAGCACCTGTCGGAAGCGCGCCGCCGCGTCACTCATCACGGGTGAGTGGAAGGCGCCGCTCACCCGGAGCCTGATGAAGCGCTTCGCGCCGGCGCCGACGGCCGCGGCCTCTGCGGACGCGAGACCCTCCGGCGTTCCGGAGATGACGGACTGGTCGGGGGCGTTGTCGTTGGCGAGCCACACGCCGTGGATCCCGGCGAGGGCGGAGGCGAGCGTTCCGGCGTCGAGACCCAGGACCGCGGCCATGCCGCCCCCGGCGTCCGTCTCGGCCATGATGCGGGCGCGCTCCACCACGAGCTCGAGGCCGGCTTCCACGGACATCACTCCGGCGAGCGCGAGCGCGGCGAACTCGCCGAGGCTGTGCCCAGCCAGCGCCACGGGCGCGATACCGGAGGCCATGGCCTCCGTGCCCCAGGCCCAATCGGCGAGGTACAGGAGAGGCTGCGCGGCGCGCGTGTCCGCCAGCTGTTCGGGCGTCCCCTGTGCCGCCACGTGCGCGAGATCCAGTCCGGACAGCGCTTCCGCCGCGTCTATCAGACGGCCGAGCCGATCATGCTGCGGCAGCGCGTCCAGCATCCCGTGCCGCTGGGAGCCCTGGCCAGGGAAGACGAGTGCGACGCGCATGCTCACCCGGCGACCTTCGAGGGCATCGAGCACATGACCGCCTCCGCTTGCTCCACCAGTTCGGCGATGATCTCCGCGGCGGGTTGGATCCGGTCGACCATCGCCGCGCACTGCCCGGCCATCAGCGACCCCATGTCGCAGTCGCCCTCGCGCATCGCGAGCGCCAGTTTCCCGGCGCCCAGCTCCTCGAGGTCCTCGGGCCTGTTCGCACGGTCGAGTTCCTCGAGCTGGCGGGAGAGCTTGTTCTTCAGCACGCGCACCGGGTGGCCCGTCGAGTATCCGGTCACGACGGTGTCGCGATCGCGCGCCTTGATGACCCGGGCCTTGACGTCCGGGTGGATCGTGCACTCCTGGGCGCACAGGAAGCGCGTCCCGAGCTGCACGCCCTCGGCGCCGAGGGCGAACGCGGCGGCGATGCCCCGGCCGTCCGCGATGCCGCCCGCGGCGATCACCGGGACGGCGACCGCGTCGACGAGCTGCGGGGTGAGCACCATCGTGGTGAGCTCCCCGATGTGACCGCCCGCCTCCATGCCTTCCCCGATGATCGCGTCGGCGCCCATCGCCTCGAGGCGCCGTGCCAGCGCGATCGACGGCGCGATCGGCAGTACCTTGATGCCCCTCTCCCGCAGAGCCGGCATGTACTTCCCGGGGTTGCCGGCTCCCGTCGTGACCGCGTGGACGCCTTCATCGAGGACCATCGCGACGAGGTCGTCGATGTGCGGCGTGAGCAGCATCAGGTTGACGCCGAACGGCCGATCGGTCGCGCGCTTGGCCGCCCGGATCTGATCGCGCAGCAGGTCGGTCGGCATGTGCCCGGCTCCGATCACGCCCAGGCCTCCGGCGTTGCTGACCGCGGCCGCGAGCTCCCACGTCGCCGTCCACGCCATGCCGCCTTGGATGATCGGGTGCTCGATGCCGAGTATCGTCTTCAGGCGTGAGTGCAGCGCCATGTCAGTGATCCTCCTTGGACGTCCAGCGTACGATCGCGGCACCCCACGTGAGCCCCGCGCCGAAGCCGACGAGAGCGAGCACGTCCCCTGCCCGGAGTCGGCCGCCAGTATACAGTGCGTCGAGCGCGAGCGGGATCGACGCCGTCGAGGTGTTGCCGACGTCGGCGATGCGCTCGACGACCTTCTCGTGCGGGATGTCGAGGCGCTGGGCCACGGTGTCGGTGATGCGCTGGTTCGCCTGATGCGGAACGAGCCACGACACATCATCGACGGCGAGGCCGGACTCGGCCAAAGCCTGCCGCGTGACCTGCGGGATGCGACGCACGGCGAACTTGAACACCTCGTTGCCGTTCATCGCGATGAAGTGATGCCCCTGCCGGACCGCTTCGATGCTGCAGGGCTCGGCTGAGCCGCCGGCCGCGAGGTAGAGCAGGTCGGCTCCCGCGCCGTCCGCTCCCAGATGCACCCCGAGGACACCCGGCTCCTCCGACGCCTGCAGGACGAGCGCGCCGGCGCCGTCGCCGAACAGGACGCACGTCGAGCGGTCCGTCCAGTCGACGATGCGCGACAGCACGTCGGCGCCGACCACGAGGACGGTGCGCGCTCGTCCACTCTCGATCGCAGCGGTCGCCATGTCGAGCGCGTAGATGAAGCCCGTGCACGCCGCGCTGAGATCGAAGGCGGGGCAGCTCAGGCCCACCTTGTGCTGCGTCAGGCACGCGGTCGACGGGAAGAGCATGTCGGGGCTCGACGTCGCGACGATGAGCAGGTCGACCGCGTGCGGCGTCACCCCCGCACGCTGCAGAGCGAGCGTGGCGGCCTTGGCGGCCAGGTCGGAGGTGGCTTCGTCCGGCGCGGCGATGTGTCGCTCGCGGATCCCGGTACGGGACGCGATCCACTCGTCGGACGTCTCGACGAGCTTCTCGAGATCGACGTTGGTCATCACGCGCTCGGGCAGGTAGGAACCGACCGCGAGTATGGCCGCGTGCGTCATCGTTCACCCTCCGCAAGACTCAGGTTGACAGTGGGTCGCATGGTACACGAAACGCGGCGCCGCGAAGCGCCGCGCATCGATGGGGAGGTCAGGCCGTCTCGGCCGCCAAGGCTCGCGTGAGACGCTCCACCAGCCCGCCGCGCACCGACACGGCTCCGACGCGGAGCGCCGACGCGACCGCCTTCGGGCCGGAGGAGCCGTGGCCGATCAGCGCGAGGCCCTTGACGCCGAGCAGCGGCGCCGCGCCGTGCGCGTCGGGGTCCAGCTTGTCGCGCAGCGCGTCCAGCGACGGCCGCAGCACCGCCGCCGCGACCTTGTTGACCGGCGAGGACAGCAGCGCCTTCTTGAACTCGCCGAGCAGCTGGTGGCTCATGCCCTCCATCAGCTTGAGCGCCACGTTGCCCGTGAAGCCGTCGGTGACGACGACGTCGGCCGCGCCGGCGGGGATGTCGCGACCCTCCACGTTCCCGATGAAGCCGGGGACGGTGGACAGCAGCGCGTACGCCTCGAGCGCCAGCTGCGAGCCCTTGGTCGCTTCCTCGCCGATGTTGAGGAGCGCCACCCGGGGCTCGCGCACACCGAGGACGCACTGCGCGTACGTGAGCCCCATATGCGCGAACTGCAGAAGATGCTCGGCCTTGCAGTCCGCGTTCGCGCCCGCGTCGATGAGCACGCACGGAGGGCCGGCGGTCGGCAGCACCGTCGCGATGGCGGGCCGCAGCACACCCGGAAGCCGCCCCATCACGAGCGTCGCGCCCGCGAGCATGGCTCCCGTGCTGCCTGCCGAGAAGAAGCCGTCGGCGCTCCCGTCCCTGACGAGGCGGCAGCCGACGGCGATGGACGAGTCCTTCTTCGCGCGGATGGCCGCCGCCGGATGCTCGCCCATGGCGATCGTCTCGGTCGCGACGACGGCGGAGGCGCCTTCGTGCCGCGCGGCGAACGGCTCGACGACGGTCGCCGGACCGACGAGCGCGACGGCCAGCGCACGGTCCGCCGCGAGCGCGGTGGCGACGCCGTCGAGGACCGCATCGGGCGCGTCGTCGCCCCCCATGGCGTCGACGGCGAGCGTGACCGGCTGCACGACGGACATGGGGCCCCTTTTCAGCGAGGTCAGACGGGGTGGACGTCGAGCGCCGCCAGCAGGTCGTCGACGGCGACCGAGGCGGCGAACATGCCGCGTATTCTAGCAGCCTTGCCCGGGCCATGAAGCCGGACGCGCCCCAGGAGCGTGTCCATCCGCTCGACAGCGGTGACCGTGTCCATGTCGACGAGCACGAGCGGCACGCCCAGTTCGTCGGCCCTCGAGAGCACGATCGGGCTGGGCGGCATGTTGCCGGTGAGCACCACCGTCGCCGTCGCCGTCTCGAGCGCCGCCAGCTGCACGTCCGCGCGATCGCCCCCCGTGATGACCGCCTTGCGGCTCTGCCGGCGGAAGAAGCGCAGGGCCTGCTCCTGGCCCATCGCGCCGACCATGAACGATTCGACCGGCTCGTCGAGGTGGTCCTCCGCGCACAGCACCGCGCCGTCGAGCTCCTCGACGATGTCGCGCACCGTCACCGACGAGAGGACGGGGTCGTGCGGCAACGCTCCGAACCAGGCGATCTGCTGGGAACGTAGGTACGGGACGAGGCAGGTCTCGAGATCGCGCCGCTGCGCGTCGCGCACGCGGTTGTGGACGACGCCGGCGAGGCGTTCCGCGAGACACTCGCGAGCGAGCAGCACCGCGTCGGGCGGCCCCAGCGCCTCGAACCCGTCGACGATCACGACCTTGGCGTCCAACCGTTCGGCGAGGTCGCACGTGGAGACGCCGGCGGTCCTCCCCTGCTCCATGTCGGACGGCCCCTCGACGACGACGACGTCGCGCCCCTCGGCGACGCGCGCGAAGGAGGCGAGGACGTCGGGCATCCCGGGCACCGTCCGGCCCGCCAGGAGGTCCTCGATGAAGGCACGCGTCCGGACGACCGGGCAGACGGCGTCGGCGGGACCCGGCCGGCGCAGCGCTCCGTTCACGTAGAGAGCGTCGCGATCGCACACCGCGCCGTCGACCGTCAAGGGCATCGTGCCGTAGGGCTTGAAGTAGCCCACGTCGAGTCCAGCGTCCTCGAGAACGCCGATGAGGGCGAGGCACACTCCCGTCTTCCCCGCGAACGCCTTCGTCGAACTCACGATGATCGCGCGCACTTCTCTCATCCTCCGATGCCGATGCGGATGTCAGCGGCGAGCACGCCCTCGCCGCGGTCGAGCGCGATGAGCGGGTTGATGTCGAGCTCCACGATCTGAGGGAAGTCGACCGCGAGCGCGGAGACCCGGACCATCGCGTCCGCGATCGCGTCCAGATCCGCCGGCGGCTGGCCGCGCGTGCCCGTGAGCAGCCGATGCGCGCGTATCTCGTGCATCATGGCGTGCGCCTCGTCCACGCTCAGCGGACAGAGCCGGAACGTCACGTCGCGCATCACTTCCACCCAGACGCCTCCGAGGCCGAACATGAGCAGCGGCCCGAACGTCGGGTCGCGCTGCACCCCGATGATCAGCTCGCGCCCGGGTGGGACCATCTGCTGCACGAGGGCGCCCCATACGTCGGCGTCCGGCATCCGCCAGCGGGCGCGGCCGACGATGGCCTCCCACGCGGCGTCGAGAGCCGCGTCGTCCGTCACGCCCAGGGCGATACCGCCGATGTCGGTCTTGTGCAGGATGTCGGGGCTCGCGATCTTGAGCGCCACCGGGTAGCCGATGTCCGCGGCGATCTCGCGCGCCTCCGCGCGGTCGCGCGCGAGCGCGCCCCGCGGGACTCGGATGCCGTACGCCTCCGCGATGGAGGCCGCGTGCTGCTCGAGCACGAACGCGCGTCCCGCCGCGAGCGTGTCGCTCAGGACGGACCCGACCGCCGCTCGGTCGGCGACGACCTTGGTCGCCGGACGCGCGGGGCGCGACGCCAGCGACGCGGCGCGCCGGTACATGCCGGCGAGCGCCTCGACCGCGCGTTCTGGGTAGCGGAAGGCCGGCACACCCGCGGCGGACAGTCGCCGGCGCGCGGGTTCCACCGCCTCTTCTCCCATGAACGCGGCGACGACGGTGACGGAGCGGGCCGACGCGAGCTCGGCGAGCGCGTCGGCGGTCTCGCGCGGTTGCGTAGGCGCCTGGGGGGTCAGCAGCACGACGAGGGCGTGCACGCCCGGGTCGTCCGCGAGGATCCGCGCAGCGGCGGCATAGCGCTCGGCGTCCGCGTCGCCCAGGATGTCCACGGGGTCGTACAACGCCGCGCCGGGCGGCAGGCACGCGCGCAGGGCGTCGATCGTGGCGGGCGCCAACGTGGAGAGCGACACTCCGGTGCGTTCGCAGGCGTCGGTCGCGAGGATCGCCGGGCCACCGGCGTTGGTGAGGATCGCGACACCCGGCCCGGCCGGCAGCGGTTGCTTGGCGAAGGTCTCCGACAGCCCGAACAGCTCCTCCGTGTCTGAAGCGCGCAGCACGCCGGAGGCCCTGAACGCGGCGTCGTAGGCGGCGTCGGAGCCGGCCAAGCTCCCTGTGTGCGACGACACGGCGCGCGCGCCCGCCTGCGAGCGCCCGGCCTTCAGCATGACGACGGGCTTCCGGCGGGAGAGGCCGCTCGCCGCGGCGAGGAACCGCGGTCCGTCGGCCACCGACTCGAGATAGCCCGCGACCACCTCGGTCGAGGGATCTTCTTGCAGCCATTCGAGCAGGTCCGACTCCGAGACATCGGCCCGATTGCCGAAGGACACGAACGCGGAGAGGCCGACGGTGCTCTTCGCCCAATCAAGGACGGCCGTGCCCAGAGCCCCGGATTGGCTCAGCAGGGCGAGCGGACCCGCGGGCGGCATCTCGCGCGCGAACGTGGCGTTCAGCTTCGAACCGGGCACGATCGCGCCGAGGCAGTTCGGCCCGAGCAGACGCATGCCGGCCTCGCGAGCCGTGCTGACGAGTCGCCTCTCGAGCGCCGCGCCGGCGGGCCCGGTCTCCTTGAACCCCGCCGACAGGACGATCACGGCACCGACGCCCTTCTCGCCGCACTGCCGGACGACGTCGACGACGTAGGCGGCCGGTATGGCGACGACGACGAGATCGGGTGTCTCCGGCAGCGACGTCACGTCCGGATACGATCGCACACCGTCGATCATGTCGGCGTGCGCGTTCACCGCGTACAGCCTGCCGGCGAAGCCGCCCGCGACGAGGTTGTCGAACGTGGCTCGCCCGACCCCGCCCGGCTGCCGTCCCACTCCGATCACGGCGACCGACGCGGGTGCGAGAAGGTGGTCGAGAGACATGTGGCCAGCATTCCCCTCTGGAGGGGGCATCCCAACAGGCTCACCATACAACGAACGCCCGTCCACACAGGTGGGCGGGCGTTCGTGGATGCGGCACTGCCGCGAGATCCGTCCGAGCTACTCGGTCTCGACGATCTCCTTGCCGCGATAGTACCCGCACGTCGGGCACACCCGATGCGGCACCTTCGGATTGTGACACTGCGGGCACAGCGACTCCGCGGGGGCGCTGAGGTGGTCGTGCGCGCGTCGGCTGTCGCGCACAGCCTTGCTCGTCTTCCGCTTCGGGACAGGCATGGTCGTTCCTTCGCTTCGTGGCATTCGTCCAAGGCGGGGCTCGCCCGCACGTGATGTCCTCCGTGCGAGGTCGCCGCGGCGGACACGGTGGAGCATTCTAGCACACGTCGGAACGCCTACCTCGAGCCGTCTGCGGGCGGCTCTCCCAGATGCTCGAGAAGCTCTCCGAGCGCCGCCAACGGCCCGCCCGCCGGACGCACCTCGCACGAGCACGGCTCGACGTTCCGATCGGCGCCGCACACCGGACAGATACCCTTGCACCCTTCGTCATGTATCGGGGCGAACGGCAACTCCACGATGAGCGCCTGCACGACCGCCGGCTCGAGATCGATACGGTGGCCGTCCTCGATGAAGGCGACCTCCTGCTCCTCGGGGACGCCCTCTTCGTGTCCCGGCGCGACGAAGAACCCGTCGACGGGAGCCGTCACCGCGAGGTCGAAGTCGCACAGGCAGCGGGTGCACGAGGTGCGGACGGTCGCCCGGACCTCGCCGTCGACGACGAGGCCGGCGCCGGTGTTCGTCACCGTCACGGTGAAGGTCGCCGGCCCTTGGAGCGCGAAGCTGCACTCGCCGAGGCGGATGTCCGCGACGGCGATGCTGCCGGAGACGGTCTGGGACGCGGAAAGTGACCCGAGCAGCGCCCGGACGTCGAGATCGTGGGACATGTCGGACCCTCTGGACGGCAAGCCTACTGGCGCGCGTTGACCTTACCCTGGAGCCGGTCGCGCCCACGCTGGACGGCCGTGAGGAGCTTGCCGAGGTTCACCTCGAGGTTCGCGAGCATCTCGTCCGCATAGTCCTCGGCCCCGAGACGGATCTCGCGCTCCTGCTGGCGCGCGTCGTCCAGGATGTCGGCCGCCTGCTCGTTCGGCGCGCCGCACGACCTCTTGCTCCGAGGCCATCGCCTGGGCCCGGTCGCGGGCCTCCTCGAGGATGCGGTTCGCTTCCTTCTCGGCCTCCTCGAGCATCTCCTGGCGCTCCTTGACGATCCAGCGCGCCTGCTTGAGCTCGTCGGGGAACTTCGCCCGGATCTCGTCGATGATCTCGTAGACCTTCTCGACGTCGACCAGGCGTCCGCGCGTGAACGGCATGGTGCGCCCGGCGTCCAAGGCCTCTTCGATGCGGTCGATCAGGGCCATGATGTCCATCGGATTCGGTCCTTCCCTAACGGCCCTTGCCATAACGTTCGAGCAGACGCGCGTGCACGTGCGCCGGGCACGAGCCCCTCGCACCGGTCCCTCCGTGCGCCGCGATCTCCTTGACCGCCGAAGAGCTCAGGTACATGTACTCGGGGACCGCCATGATGAACATCGTCTCGATCTCGTGGTCGAGCCGCTAGTTCAGTTGCGCCATCTGGAACTCGCGCTCGAAGTCGGTCACGGCGCGCAGCCCCTTGACGATGACCGTGCGCCTCGAGCTCGTCGCGCGAAGTCCACCAGAAGGCTATCGAATGGACGCACGCGTGACGTTGGGCAGGTGGGAGGTCGCGACGCGCACGATCTCGACGCGCTCGTCGAGGCCGAACAGCGGGCCGCCGCCCTTGTCGGGCGAGCTCGCGACGACGACCACGAGCTCGTCGAAGAGCCCGAGGCTCGCTCGATGATGTCGAGATGCCCGTTCGTCATCGGGTCGAACGTCCCCGGACACAACGCTCGCTTCACGCTCGCGCGCCCTTCCTCCCGTAGTAGCGCATCAGCGTGACGGCGGTGTCGCCGTAGCGATAGTCGCTCTCGCGGGCGAAGCCCGCGGGCTCACGGAGGCCGGACCCCGTCGCGTGTTCCCACACCAGCGCGGCGCCGAACGCGACAGCGCCCGCGGCGGCGAGCCGCTCGATCGAGGCGACGACCCTGGCCTGCGTCGATTCTATACGGGGGGTCGACGAAAAGCAAAGCGAACGGTCCCGACGCGGCGACGGCGGCCGCGATCCTCGAGCCGAGGGCGTCGACACGGACGACCCGCGCACGCGCCTTCGCGTCGAGGTCGGCGATGTTGCGCTCGAGCACGCGCACGGCCGAGAGGTCGCGCTCGACGAGGACCGCGCGTCCGGCGCCGCGTGACAGCGCCTCGAAGCGCCAGCGCGCCGGTGCCGGCGAACAGGTCGAGCACGGTGGCGCCGCCGAGGTCGGCCCCGAACCGCGACGCGAGCGCCGAGAACAGCCCTTCGCGCACGCGGTCGCTCGTCGGACGCGTGTCCAGCCCCGCGGGAGCCGCGAGTCGCCGCCCCTTCCAGGCTGCCCGCGACGATCCTCATCCGCTGCTCACCCACTCCCAGTCGCGGCCGAACGCGCGCTTCGTGGCCTCGAGCAGCGGCGCGTGCGTGGCCGCCTTGAGATGCGGGTCCTCCGACACGATCGCCGCCGCGTCCTCACGCGCGGCGTCGAGCAGGTCGGTGTCGGTGATGCACCGATGGCAAGGCGCAACTCCGGCATGCCGTGCTGCCGCTCGCCGAGCAGCTGGCCCTCCCCGCGGAGGCGCAGGTCGTTCTCGGCGAGCTCGAAGCCGTCGGCGGTCGAGACGATGGCCCGCATGCGGTCCTTCCCCTCGGACGTCTTCGGGTCGGCGAAGAGCAGCAGGTCGCCGGCGTGCTCGCCCCGCCCGATGCGGCCGCGCAGCTGGTGGAGCTGGGCCAGCCCGAATCTCTCGGCGTCCTCGACGATCATGACCGTGGCGTTCGGGACGTCCACGCCGACTTCGATGACGGTCGTCGCGACCAGGACGTCGGTCGTCGCCCGCGCGGAACGACCGCATCGCGGCGATCTTGTCCGCGGGCTTCATCTGGCCCGTCAGCAGCCCGACGCGCAGGTCGGGGAACTCCTTGGCGCGCAGGCGCTCGGCCTCCTTGACCGCCGCCTTGGCCTCCGAGGCGTCCGACTCGTCCACGAGCGCGCACACGACGTACGCCTGCCGCCCGCCGGCCACGGCCGAACGCACGGCGTCGTAGGCTTCGGCCCTGCCGCTGCGCGGCACGAGGCGTGTCGAGACGTGGTCCGGTCCGCGTCCGCCCGGCCGTTCGCGCAGATAGCTCGTGTCCAGATCGCCGTAGAGCGTCAGGGCGAGCGATCGCGGGATCGGCGTCGCGGTCATGACCAGCATGTCCGCGGCCTCCCCCTTCGCTCGCAGGCCGAGACGCTGGTCGACGCCGAAGCGGTGCTGCTCGTCCACGATCGCGAGTGTCAAGTGCCTGAACGACACCGAGCCGGTGAGAAGCGCGTGCGTCCCGAGCAGGACGCTGACCGCTCCGGAGGCCACGCCGGCCAGCGTGTCGCGACGCTCTGCAGCAGGAGTGGAGCCGGTGAGCAGCCGCCAGCTGACGCCGGCCGCGTCGAGCAACGGGCCGACCGACGCGGCGTACTGCCGCGCGAGCACCTCGGTCGGCGCCATCATCGCGGCCTGCGTGCCCGAGTCCGCGGCGCGCGCGAGGGCGATCGCGGCGACGACCGTCTTGCCGCTCCCGACGTCGCCGAGCAGCATGCGGTTCATGGGCCGCGGCGCGACCATGTCGCCCGCGATCTCGCCGGAGGCCGTCCGTTGGTCGCCGGTGAGCTCGAAGGGCAGTGCCGCCAGCAGCGCCGCCACGTGAGCGCCCGAGGCGACGTGCGCGTGACCAGCGCGCTCGTCCACGACCGCGTGTCGGCGGAGCGCCATGCCGAGCTGTATGGCGAGCAGCTCGTCGTAGGCGAGGCGGCGTCGCGCGGCCGCGCGGGCCTCCTCGTCGGGCGGGAAGTGGATGGCCCGGAGCGCGGGCCCGAGGGGGTACAGGCCGCGCCTGCTCCGGATCGCCGCCGGCAGGAAGTCGGGCACGTCGCCGTACTGGTCGAGGGCCTCCAGCACGAGCCTGCGCATCCAGTTGGTCGAGAGGCCTTCCGTGGCCGGGTGCACGGGAAGGATCCGGCCGAGCATGCTCGCCTCGTCGGACGTGCCGAGCCGTTCCACGAACGGGTTGCGCATCTGACGCATGCCGTACTCGCGTTGCACCTTGCCGGCGAAGGCCACGCGGTCGCCCGGCTTGAAGCGTTGCGCGAGGTAGGGCTGGTTGAACCACACACCGATGAGGACGCCGGTGTCGTCGACGATCGCCACCTCGGTGATGGTGAGCCGCGGTTTCGGACGCTTCACCGTCACCTCGTGGACGATGCCCACCGCGGTCACCTCGAACCCGGTGGGAAGCGCGCCGAGCGGCGCGGTCTCGCGCAGGTCGAGCCACCGGCTCGGGTAGTGGCGCAGCAGGTCCTCGACCGTGTGGACACCCAGCCGGCTCAGGAGTTCCGCGCGCGGCGCATCGACGAAGCGGACGGCTGTGACCGGCTCATCGAACGCGGCGAGACGCGCGACGCGGACGTCGGTGGCGCCTGTGGGCCGCTCCGTCACCGCGCGGGGGCGTAGCCGACCCCGAGAGCGCCCGGTCCGACGTGCGTCCCGATGACCGCGCCGATCCGGCTGTGCGTGCAGGTGGCGACCTTCGCGCCCGCGTCACGGATGGCCTTCTCGAGGTCGCGAGCGAGGTCGTCGGCGAGCGCGTTGATCAGGATCAGGTCGATCGGCCCGAGTACCCCGGTGCGCTCGGCCACGTACGCCGCCGTCTCCGCGATCGCCTTCCGGGTCCCCTTGGCCTTCTTGAACGGCTCGATGACGCCGTTCCTGACCTCGAGGACCGGCTTGATGTTGAGCAACGCCGCGGCCATGCCCTGCCGCCTTGCCCGCGCGGCCGCCCTTGACCAGGTACTCGAGCGTGTCCAGCAGGAAGAACACCTCGACGGTGGCGGCGACGTCCCGCGCCGCCTTCTCCACCGCGTCCAGGTCGAGGTCGGCGTCGCGCGCTGCGCAGGCGGCTCGCAGCGGCAGCTGGATGGCGCCGGCGGCGGTGAGCGTGTCGACCACGCGGACCGGGATCGATGCCTCTCGCGCCGCCATGACGGCGGACTCGTAGGTGCCCGACAGCTTGGACGAGATGTGGACCGAGACGATGCCCTCCGCCCCGGAGGCGGCCAGCGCGGCGTACGCGTCGGCGAACTCACCGGGCGTCGGCTGCGAGGTCGTGGGAAGCGTCTTGGCCGCTGCGAGCTTCGGATAGAACTCCGCGGGGGTGAGGTCCACCCAGTCGCGATAGGTCTCCTCGCCGAAGTGCACCTTGAGGGGGACGGTGACGATACCGAGCTCCGCGACCCCCCGCGCATCCAGATCGCACGTGCTGTCGGCAACGATGGCGATGTTCGTCACGCGCGCCCTCCCCTTTCCCCTGACGACCCGCGCGGTCCGGAAGCCGGAGCAGTCACTCGACCGCCATGAGCAAAGGATACAGGGGCTGGTCGCCGCGGTGGGTCTCGATCTCGAGCTGCGGATGGTCGGCGCCGAGCGCCTCGGCGATCGCGGCCAGCTCGGCGTCGCCGAGGTCGGCTCCGGCGAGCAGCGTGAGCGTGTCGGCATCGCCAACGATCGCGTCGAGCAGCTTCCGCGCGACCTCGGGCACGCTCGCGCCGACGGCCTCGATCTCGTGATCGGAGATGCCGATCACCTGACCGGTCCTGATCTTGCCGGCCTTCCCCTTGGAGTCCTTCACCGCGAACGTGATCTCGCCGGTCCGCACGGCTTCGGCCGCCTCGGTCATCGCCTCGACGTTGTCCTCGATGGACGCCGCCGGGTCCGCCGCCAGCATCGCGCTGAACGCCTGGGGGACGGCCGTGGTCGGGACGACGGCGACCGGCTTGCCGGCCAGCCCCACCGTCTGGTTGGCCGCGAGGACGATGTTGCGGTTGTCGGGCAGCACGATCACCGCGCGCGCCGGCACCGCGTCGATGGCGGCCAGCAGCTCCGCGGTCGACGGGTTCATCGTCTGCCCGCCCGAGACCACGGCATCGACGCCGAGGCTCTCGAGGATGCTCGCCAAGCCTTCCCCCGCCGCCACCGCGACGAAGCCGAGCGGTTTGAGCTCGGCGGCTTCGGCGAGCAGCGCCTTCTTCCGCTCCTCGGTCTGCCTGCGCATGTTGTGGACGTGCACCTCGGCCACCTCGCCGCGCTCGAGCGCGAAATCGAGCGCCTTCGCGGGCGTGTCGGTGTGGACGTGGATCTTCATCTCGTCCGGAGAACCGACGGCGAGGACCGATCCGCCGATCGTGGACAGGAAGTTCTCGATCTCGGTGCGGTCGAGCCCGGAGCCGAAGAGCAGGAACTCGGTGCAGTAGAGGTGGTCGGCGTCGTCCCAGTCGTTCGCTTCGGGCAGTTCCTCCAGAGCCACCGGCGTGCGCACGGTCACGTCGAAGCTGCGGATCTCGTGCCCCGCGAGACCGGCCACGAACCCCTCTCCGAGGATGGCGAGCCCGTACCCGCCGGCGTCGACGACGCCGGCCTCGCGCAGGACCGGCAGCAGGTCGGGTGTGGTGCGAACCGACTCGAACGCCGCTTGGACGCACTCCTCGAGCAGCGAGGTGATGTCGGCGTCGCCCTCCGCCGCCGGGCCCGCCGCGGCGGCGATATCGCGCAGCACGGTGAGCATGGTGCCCTCGACCGGCTTGCGCACCGCTTGGAAGGCGACCGTCACGGACCGCTCCAGCGCATCCGCGATCACCGACGCGTCCACGTGCTCGGCCGCCGCGAGGCCTTCGCACACGCCTCGAAGGATCTGGCTGAGGATGACGCCGGAGTTGCCGCGCGCGCCCATGAGAGAGCCGTGCGTGACCGCCTGGCAAACCTCTGAGGTCGTGGGATGCTCTGGCAGCTTCGCCACCTCGGCGAGCACCGCGTCCATGGTGAGCGACATGTTGGTGCCCGTGTCGCCGTCCGGGACCGGGAAGACGTTCAGCCGATTGACCTCGTCGCGCCGCTCCTTCAACGCCTGCGCGGCCGCGGCGATCAGGTCCGGCGCCGTGGGGCTTGGCGCGTTGGCGGCGCCCGTCACTTGCGTACCTTGATGCCCTGGATATGGACCTGCACGCCGTCCACGCGCACCTCCGCCTGGCTCTCGAGAACGTAGGTCACGCGGTCGGACATGTTGCGCGCGACCTCGGCGAGGTTGGTCCCGTATTCCGCGACGACATAGAGGTCCGCGGTCACGCCCTCGCCGTCGGAGTGCACGCGCACGCCCTTGCGCAGCTTGTCGAGCGACAGGAGCTGCGCCACGCCGTCGCGCAGGGTCGGACTCGCCATGCCCACGATGCCGTAGCACTCGAGCGCCGCGTAGCCCGCGATGTCCGAGAGCACGTCGTTGCTGATCTGGATGGCGCCCGTGACCTCGTTGCTCATCAGCGCACCTCATCGTCCTCGCGGTCCAGCGCGTTCAGGTCGCGGAGGATGGTCTCGAGAGGGATGTCGTGCATCGCCGCCACCGAACTCAACGTGTCCAACTCGGCCGCCATGCACATCGGGCACCCCAGACCGTGCCTCTCGAAGACCGCCGCGCTCCTGGGATCGGCGGCGAGCACGTCGCATATGAGGGTGTCGGGCGTGTACCGTTCCATCGCTCGCTCCGATCCGGGGACGGCGTCCCGCGCCGGGCGTCGTCGCCTTGTGACGAAAGCGAGTATAACCACGACCGCGACTCGCGCGCACGCCTCCTGCGCGTCGGGAAGCGCATTGAGCCGTTCTCCGGCGGTGTGCTACCATTTCGTGCGCTTTGCGTCAGCTGAGGGAATAGTCACCGGACCCGAGCGCCAGCGACCGTCAGCCGTCCGATCCCAGAGGAGAACCACCATGTCCAAGGTCTGCTACGTGTGCGGGAAGGCACCGGCGGCCGGCCGCAACGTGTCGCACTCGCACCGTGTGACGAACCGGGTGATCCGTCCGAACATCCAGCGCGTGCACGCCGTGATCGACGGCACCGTCAAGCCGATCAACGTGTGCACCAAGTGCCTCAAGGCCGGCAAGGTCACCCGGGGCTGAACCCGCGCGGCCCCAGCGGGCGGCGCTCCGCGCGCTCCCGGTGGTGCTAGCTCTCCTCGGGCGCCCCGCCGGGGCGCGCTCTCACGAAGCGGACGAACGCCTCCACGACCTCCGGGTCGAACTGAGAGCCCGAAGCGGCGCTCAACTCCTCGAGTGCCTGCTCGGCGCTGAGCGCCGCGCGATAGGGCCGATCCGACGTCATCGCGAGGTACGCGTCGGCCACCGCGATGATGCGCGAACCCAGCGGGATGTCCTCGCCCGCGAGCCCCACGTCGTAGCCGCTGCCGTCGAAGCGCTCGTGATGGTGATGGACGATGGGCGCGACCTCGTAGAGCGACGGGACCTGCTCCAACACGTCGGCCCCCACGCCCGGGTGTGCGCGCACGAGCCCCCGATCGACGGTCGAGAGCGGCCGGTCGCTCGCGCTCACGTCGCCCGCCGTGATCCACATGCCGAGGTCGTGGAGAACGGCCGCGATCTCCAAGGAATGCAGCTCCTCCTCGGGCAGGTCGAGCGCGCGCCCGATCTCGAGCGCGAGGTCGGCGCAGCGCGCCGACGCACCGCCGCCCGACCCGGCGGCGCTCTCGAGAGCCGCCGCCAGCGAGCGCAGGTTGGCCAGGTAGAGATCGGCTGTCCGCTTGCGCTCGCGCGCCGCGCGCAGTGTCGCGGCGGTCTGCGTGCCGAGGATGCCGAGCGCCCGAACGTACGCCTCGGTGAAACGCGCCGGGAACGCGCGAGCGCCCACGTTGAGGACGCCGAGGTTCTCCTGGCCGTCGCGCAGGGGCACGCTCACGGACGACAGGACGCCGTGGCGGCGGTTCGCTGGCTTCCCGGGCAGGTCTTCGACGAGCAGCGGCGTCCCGCTCGCGTAGACCCATCCCGCGATGCCCTCACCCTGCCGGACCGTCGCCGACTCGACGACGTCGCTCGGCAGGCCATCCGCGGCCACGATGCGCAGCATGCCGGTCTCATCGTCCGGCAGCATGACGCTGCCCGTCGAGGCGTGCGAGACCTCCATCGCCGTCTTGAGCGCGAGGCGGAGGACCTCCGCGGGGTCCTGCCCTCCGCTCAGTTCGCTCACGGCCTCCAGAAGGATCGCCGCGGTCTCCATCTCCGACCGTGCCACGTGGAGGGCGACCGCGGCCGTCAACGAGGGCCGCAGTGAGGCGGTGACCGAATTGAGGGCCGCGGCGGACGGGAGCTCCTCGCCCGCGCGCACGTCGATGCCGAGGACGCCGCGCGCCTCGCGCGCGCCCACCGGCAACGCGTAGCGCCACACCGCCGATTCGACGCCGTCCCGCGTCAAGCGTTCGATGGCCCTGAAGAGGGCGGAGCCCTCCGCGAAGGCCGCGCCGAGCACCGGATCCTCCGAGGAGAGCGGCGTCGCGGAGGGAGTGCGCTCTCCCACCGCGGCGATCAGCCGCAACGTGTGCGTCGGCTCGTCGCCCAGCCACAGGTGCGCGCCGAGCGTGTCGTACCACCGGGAGACGCTCTCCAGGACCGCGTCCAGTACGACCGGCGCGTCCGCACTGTACGGTGCGCGGGTCGAGTCCTCCGCCGGCGCTGGCGCGCCGCCGCCCTGGGGCTCGGGCGCGAGCGCGGACTCGGGCGCCGGCTCGGCGTCCGCCGTCGTCACGGCCGCGGACCGCCCGGGCGTCGGGCTCTCCGCCGGCGCGACGGTCGTGGCGCCCTGCACGGGCGCCGCAGAGCCGCGCACGGTGAGAGCCGCGATCAGCGCGCAGACGGCCGCGGCTATCGCCAACGGCCATGATGCGGTCGCGACCGCGGCGATGGCCAGAACGGCGGCCGCCAGTGCACCGAGACGTACCACGACCACTCGCACGCGACTCCCCCATCCTCGAGCGGAGCGGGCCCACGGCTCCGCTGCCGGAAGTATAGCGGTCGGGGCGTCAGTCGCGCACGAACACGAGCAGATCCCCGCGCGCGCACCCCACGGCGAGACGGCCGCCGGCGGCCACGTTGCTCACGCCGCGACCCGCGAGCGACGGGAGCGATGCGGCGATCAACGGCCAGCGCGCCCCTTCGATGGTCACCCCGCCCGCGTCTCCGATCGGCACGACGGAGAACGACGTGCCGGCGCGCGCGTCCATCCCGAACGGGCGTTCAGGCGTCACGGCGACCGCCCACCACCCCGGCTCCGCGATCCGCGCATCCGGTCCCGCGCGAAGGAGCGTGCCGAAGGCGGCGAGGGTGTGGTCGGGACGGAGCGTGAAGGCCGCGGTCAGCTCGACGGGTCGCCCGAAGCGCGCCAGCGCCTCGCGCACCGCGAGGTCGAGGTCGGTGTCGTCCTTCTCCTCGGGGTGTTGGACGACCTCGCAGCCGAGCTCGCGCAGCCGCGCCGCCGCGCCCGGGGCCGCGCTGTCGAAGTCGCCCACCGCAAGGTCCGGGAGCCGTCCCATCGTGAGGCACCATTCGGCCGCGGCATCGGCCGCCACGACGTGAGAAGCCCCGGCGAGCGTCGCGCGGTAGAAGGCGTCCTGCCCGAGGGCCGGAGCGGCGCCGACGACGAGGGTCACGCTCATGCGCGCGCCTCGACGGGCACGATCAGCTCCAACGTGGGCAGGAGCATGATCGCGAGCACGACGCACGCCACCGCCGAGATCGGCACGTACAGGTTGTAGACCGCCGAGTAGACCGAGGCCGCGCGGAGTGTCCCGAGTGTCGCGAACGACGAGGTGCCGTTCCTCAGCGGTCCGCCACCCGAGACCGTGGCGAAGAAGACGACGCCCGAGACGAAATGGGCGATGTAGCGGCCGAGCGAGCCGGTGACGACCGCGGCGGGGACGACCCAGGCGACCGCGGGGCGCCACTTCCTGGCGTCGGCCAGCCGTCGCCAGAGCGGAGCCCACAGACCCGCCAGGCCGAGCGCGCCGAAGGCGATCGGATAGTCGAGGAAGAACTGCACCCAGTGCACCACGTACGGCTCCAAGAAGTAATCGACCAGGCCGAACAGGATACCGGCCAGGATCCCCGGACCCACACCTCTCCGAAGCGCCAGGACGAATATCGGCAGCATCTCGAGTGAGACGGTGCCGCCCATGGGCATCTGCACGATCCTCACGAAGTGAAGGACCGCGCAGAGCGCGACGGTCAACGCGATCTCGACCATGACTTTCGTGCGTGATGCGGTCATCGCGAACCCCTTACTCCGGCGCACGCCGGCATCGGCGACGACCGTGCGGGGGTGATGCGAAAGCGGGTATCCCCGGATCCGTCGTGCGGCGCCGCATTACCGGCACCGTCATCTCGGTCGCGACCACTGGCGTCGCCTCTCAGCCGCGCTCGACGCGGCTCCCGACACGGTTGCGGAAGGCCTGTCCTCCCGCGCCGAGCATCGTAGCACGCGCGGGCGACGGCGGGTCTCCCGCCCGACCCGCCCGCGACCGCGCACCAGGCGCGCGGTCGCGGCGCCTCACTGCGCGCCGTAGATCCGCCCGATCGCCACGTAGACGGCGCTCGCCGCATCGTCCTCCCACTGCGGGTCGGCGAACGAAAGACGGTCCGCGCTCGAGGCGAGCGACCCGAGCCGCACCCGAGCGGCGGCCACCCCCGTCGCCGTCACGATAGGGTCGCTCCCCGGAGGGATGCTGCCCCACCCGACGATCGCGAACCGTCCCCTGAACGCGCCGAGCAGGTCGTTCGCCAGTGTCTGCGAGCTGGCGGCGGACACGCTGGTCCCCGGAGCGCCGGACACGCCGAGGACGTCGATCCCCTCCGTAGCCGTCGCCGCGACCGAGAAGCCGACCAAGGCGTCGGCCGTGCTCTCCTTGGCCGCCGTGGCCCGCGCGGTCACGGACAGGGCGCTCCCCTGATCGGTGGCGGAGCGCGTCACCACCACCTTCGCGCCGGACGCTTCGAGCAACGCCTGCACGCGCCGCGCGACGTCCATCGTCGTGTCACCCGCGCTCCCCGCCGGCATCGGCGCCGGATCGAGCACGAACGTCCTTCCGGTGAGGTCGGCGGGGGTCAGCCCCGACGTGGCGCTCGCCGTCGCGGCCACCGTCAGCAGCACGCTCTCGCCCGTCTGAACGTCGACGCCCGCGCTGGGCGTCGAGGAGAGCACGGTGCCCTCCGACGCGTCCGAGGAGACGGCGTCGACGGTGACGTACAGCCCTCGCTGCTGGAGTACGGCGCGCGCGCCGTCAACGGTCGTGCCGACGACGTCGGGCATGGAGAACGTCTCGGACCCGGCCGAGACGGCCACGCTCACCGTCGAGCCGGCTCGAAGCTCGGTACCCCTCGCGGGACGCTGGCTCAGGACCGTGTTCGCCCTGGACGTCGCCGAGAAGAGCCGGTCCGCGACGTCGAACCGCAACCCGGCCTTCTCGAGCCGCGCCCGGGCGGCGACCGTCGTGAGACCCGTCACGTTCGGAACGCGCACGAGCTGCGACCGTGACACCAGGACGAGCCCGAGCGCCGTGAACGCGACCACCGCGACGATCGCACCCGCCAGCCACGGGAGCCACGGCGGCACGAGCCCACGCCGCCGAGTGGGCCCCGGACGAGCCGGAGCAAGGGGCGCAGCGGCACCGCTGACGTCGCTCGCTCCTCCGGAGGCTTCCGGCCCGAAGAGTGTCTGCTGGCCCTCGGCAACGGGCACGGCCACCACCGGCGGCACGGTCGGGCCGACGTCCCGCGATCCCGGCGGCACCAGCCCGAGGGCGGCCAAGGCGCTCGGCGAGGCCGCGGCGGCGGCCATGGCCTCGGCCGGCGTCACAGACGGTCCCGGCGCCGCGAGCTGGCCTGCGGCCTGCGCCTCTCCCGTGGCCGCGGGTGTCCCGGGACGGCGCCTCCAAGGAAGTCTCATGGTGCTGGGAGTATATCCAAACGGGCCCGTCACCAGCGCCGCCCGGAGTGGCGCGGCGTTCGCGAGAGGGGCTATCATGGCCGAGCCGCGACGCGCCGTCGCGGCGCCACACACACCGGACGAGGAGCGATCGCACGAGCATGCCCGCCTACGACTTCCGCTGTAAGAGCTGCGACCGGACGATCGAGGTCACGCGTCACGCGAGGGACGAGACCCCCGTCCTGTGCCCGGGATGCGGGCAGCAGATGAAGCAGGTCTTCCACCCGACCGGGGTGCACTTCAAGGGGTCCGGTTTCCACAACACCGACTACCGCACGCCCGAACGGCACCCGGAGGGCGGCTGCGAGGCCGCCGGATCGACCGGTGCATGCGAAGGATGCCCCGCCGCCGAGTAGGCGGCCCCGGCTGGATCGCGCGAGAGGGGCGGCCACGTGGCCGCCCCTCTCTCATCCCCGGCACCGGTGCACGTCTCCGGACGAGCACTCGGGGGCCGCGTCAGTCCATCTTCACGCGGAACGTCTCGCGACCGGTGCGATAGATGGTGTCCGTGAACCGCACGGTCTTCGTCTTCGCGTCCATCGCGATCGAGTTGGTCCGCGCGCCTCCCCCGCCGAAGTACCGCACGCCGCGGAGCAGCTCGCCGTCGGTCACGCCCGTCGCGATGAACGCGGCCTCGTCCGTGTTGACGAGCGTGTCCATCGTGAGGACGCCGTCGATGTTCGGCGTGTGCATCTCCACCGCGCGGGCCTTCTCCTCGTCGCTGCGCCACGCGAAGCGGCCCATGAAGCAGCCGCCGATGCACTTCATGGCCGCGCAGGCGAGCACGCCTTCGGGCGCCGCGCCGATGCCGAGGTAGAGATGGATGCCGGTGCCCTCTATCGCCGTGGCGACCGCGCCGAACACGTCTCCGTCGGAGATGAGGCGGATGCGCGCGCCCGCCTCTCGTACCTCGCGGATCAGGTCGACGTGGCGATCGCGGTCGAGGATGCACACCACGATGTCCTCCACCGGGCGCTTGAGCGCCTTCGCGACCGCACGGACGTTCTCGGTCGGGGTCGCATCGATGTGGACAACGTCGTATGCGTCGGGACCGACGGCCACCTTGTTCATGTACGTGTCCGGCGCGTGCAGCAGCGTGCCGGCGGGACCGAAGGCCATGACCGCCAGCGAGTTCGACTGGCCGTACGCCGTGAGATTCGTTCCCTCGAGCGGGTCGACCGCGATGTCGATCGGCTCGCCGCCGGCGCCCACCTTCTCTCCGATGTAGAGCATCGGCGCCTCGTCGCGCTCCCCCTCGCCGATCACCACGGTCCCGTCGATATCGACCGCGTGCAGCGCCGTGCGCATCCCCTCCACGGCCGCGTCGTCGGCCGCGTGCTTGTCGCCCTTGCCCATCCACCGCCCGGCCGCGAGCGCGGCGGCCTCCGTGACCTCGAGCATCTCCACGATACGTGTGGTGCGCATGAGCCCTCCCTCGAGAAACGTCAGTCAGTCGCGCCACGCCGGGCGCGGCCGCGTCAACGCACGCGTTCGAAGGCCGCCACGAAATGCCCGTCCGGCCCGTCCCGCCGGGGAACCGATTGGAACCATCCCTCTGGTCCGATATCCCCACGCCACTCCTCCGGCACCACGGCCGAGAGGTCGGCCGTCCGAAAAGCGCCGCCCGCACTCTGAAGGAACGCGCCGGCCACGGCGTGGTTCTCGGCGCGTGCGACGGTGCAGGTAGAGTAGACCACCCTGCCACCGAGCCTGACAAGGGACGCCGCCGCACGCAGAAGGTCGGATTGGAGCGCGGCCAGCCTCGGCAGATCGTCGGGGCTGACGCGCCAGCGTCGCTCAGGCCTGCGACGCAGTGCGCCGAGGCCGCTGCACGGCGCGTCCAGGAGCACCGCGTCCGCCGTGCCCCCGGCCGGCAGACCCGGGACCTCGCTCAACCTGAGGGCGTCGCCCGCGAGCGACACCACTCCCGGCACGCGCAGCGCCGTCATCCGGCGCTCGAGCACGCCCGCCTTGAACGGGTGGATGTCGAGCGCATAGACGGCCGCGGGCGCTCCAGCGGCGACGCTGAGCGCCTGCAGTTGCGCCGTCTTCGTGCCGCGTCCCGCGGCGATGTCGACGACCACGCCCCCGGGCCGTGGCCCGCACGCCGCGGCCGCCAGCTGCGCCGCGGCGTCCGTCACGAGCATTCTGCCCTCGCTGACGGCCTCGCCCCGGACCGCCGCCTGCGCGTTCCCGGCGAGGATGCAGCCATCCGGTGGCGAGCGCCGCGGGGCCGCCCCATCGGCCTCCAGCGCATCCATGGCCTCTACCAGCGCGCCGCGGAACGGGTTCCACCACAGGTAGAGCGGCGCGGGCTCGATGTCGGCGCGCAGCGCCTCAGCGCCGCGTTCGCGCCCGAGCTCGTCGATCCACAGTCTGGCGAGCCACCCCGGATGCGCGGTCTCACGCGCGAGCGCGTCGTCATCGACAGAGGGATCTCCCCATGGGAAGTCCGCGGAGGCGTCCGCGACGCGCCTCAGCACGGCGTTCGCGAGGCCCGCCGCCTGCGGGCGGGCGCGCTTCGCGGCCTCCACCCCCTCGTGAACGGCCGCTCGGGCCGTCGTCTTCGCGAAGAGGAGCTCATACGCGGCCAGGCGCAGCGCGTCCCGCACGGGGGGCTCGATGCTCTCGGGCCGCGACGCGAAACGGTCGATCACCTCGTCGAGGGTCCCCAACGCCTCGAGCGTCCCGTACGCGAGACGAGTCGCCAAGGCCGCGTCGCGGACGCTCAGCCCGCTCGCCCGCAGCACCGCGTCCAAGGTCTCGGGGCCGAACGCCTCGCGCTCGCGCACCCGCCGGAGCACCGTGAGAGCCGCCTTCCGCGCGGGCGCGACGCTCACGCGCGCTCCCATGCGACCTCGTCGGAGAGACGCGCCCCACGCGCGTAGTCCTCGCCGCTCATCGGCGCTCGGCCTTCGGGAACGAGCACGTCGACGCGCAGTGCACCGTCACGGAAGCCGAGCGTCAGCTCGCCGCGGCATCGCGCGCGACCCGCCTCGAGGTCCGGCAGCGCGAGGGACACCCGGCGAACGACGACCTGCCGCCCGTCGATCCGAACGCGTGCCGGGGCGCCTCGACCGGAAGCGCGCACGTGCCGCAGAGCCGCCTCGACCGACATCAGCGGGTCGAGGGCGACGTCCGCCGCGGTGATCTTGTCGGCGTACGTGGCGAACGCCTCCGTCTGCTCGATCCATCGCACGCTTCCGCGCTGCACGTCATCGAGCACGCGCGAGAGCGCGTCGGCGCCCATATGCGCGAGCTCGTCGGAGAGCTCGTCGGCGGTCTGGTCCGCGATCTCCACACGCTCCTGGAGCGCGAACGGTCCGGTGTCGAGCCCGCTCTCGAGGCGCATGATCGAGACGCCCGTCTGCGGATCGCCGGCGAGGATGGCACGCTGGATCGGCGCGGCTCCCCGCCAGCGCGGCAGGAGCGACGCGTGCACGTTCAGGCAGCCCTCCGGCGGCACCGAAAGGATGTCGGGCGGAAGGATCAGGCCGTACGCCGCGACGACGGCGACGTCGGGCTCGTATGCGGCCAGCCGCTCCCGGACGCCCGCCGCGCGCAGCGTCGCCGGCTGTTCCACCGGGATCCCGGCTTCGATCGCGAACGCCTTCACGGGGGACGCGGTGAGCCTCCGCCCACGGCCCGCGGGCTTGTCCGGCGTCGTGTAGACCGCTACGACCTGGTGACGTTCGATGACCGCGCGAAAGGACGGCAGCGCGAACTCGGGGGTCCCCATGAAGACGACGCGCATCGCTTCCCCCTTCGCGGAGCTCAGAGCGCTCCGCACACCTCCCGGTACCGGCGAAGCGCCGCCTTGCGCTCCTCGGGCTCGGCCCGATCGATCATCAGGATGCCGTCGAGATGATCGGTCTCGTGCTGCAACACGCGCGCGAGCATGCCCTCGGCCTCGATGCGGACGGCCCGGCCCTTCAGGTCGAGCGCTTCGCACACGCAGCGGAGCGCGCGTTCGACCGGGACGGAGATCCCGGGCACCGACAGACAGCCCTCGTCTTCGATGTCGGTCTCCGTGGAGCGCTCCACGATGGACGGATTGCACAGGGCGGCCAGACCGTCCTCCAGATCGAAGACGATCACGCGCTTCTGCACGCCGACCTGCGTCGCGGCCAGCCCGACGCCCGGCGCGTCGTGCATGGCCTTCGCCATGCCTTTGACGAGCTTGCCGAGCGACCGGTCGCTCGTGGGGTCCACGTCATGCGCGCGCTGTCGGAGCGCGGGATCGGGGTGCGCGAGGATGTCCACTCTCGTCCATTCCTGCAGAGGCCTCAGTACCGAGGTGCGTTCCACTCGGGAGCACATCACGTGCCGCGCCGAACGCACGTCGGGATTCTACACCGGCTCTCGCGTCACATCATGTCGAGGGGGTCGATGTCGGGAGCGAACGCGATCCCCGCCCGTGTCCCGACCGCGCCGAGGGCGTCTCTCACGAGCGGCGCCATGTCCGCGCCGGGCGGCGCTTTGACGAGCACGTGCCACCGACACGCGCCCTTCAGCTTCGCGAGCGGCGCGGGGCTCGGCCCGAGCACCTGCGCGCCCTGGGCTCGCGCTCGCAACTCCTCGGCCAGGGACGTCGCGGCCGCCGCGACGTCCTCATGGGACGCGCCGGTCACGACGACGCGCGCCAATCGGCCCGCGGGAGGATAGCCGAGCGCGTCGCGCTCGCGCAGCTCCGCCTCGTAGAAGCCGTCCGCGCCATGGCGGGCGACGGCCACGACGGCCGGGTGGTCCGGCCAGTACGTCTGGACGATCACGCGCCCGCCGGCTTCGCCCCTGCCCGCGCGGCCGGCGACCTGCTCCAGCAGCTGGTACGTGCGCTCCCCCGCTCGGAAGTCCGGCATGTGCAGCGTCGTGTCCGCGTTGATCACCCCCACGAGCTCGACCTCGGGATAGTCGAGCCCCTTGGCCACCATCTGCGTGCCGAGCAGGACACCGGCTCGAGCAGTGCCTCGAACTCGGCGAGGCGCCGCTCGTGACCGCCCTTGCCCGTGGTCGTGTCCGCGTCCATCCGGACGACGGGCAGGTCCGGGAAGCAGCGCCGCGAGCTCGGCCTCGACCCGCTGCGTCCCCGCCCCGAACTGCCGCAGGTAGGGGCTGCCGCATCGTGGGCACCGTCGCGGGCAGCTGCCGGACCGCCCCGCAGTGGTGGCACACCAGCCGGTCGCCCACCTCGTGGTAGGTCAGCGCGACCGAGCAGACTGTCGCATCGGGGCACGTAGCCGCACTCGCGGCACAGCACGAACGATGCGAACCCGCGCCGGTTCAGGAAGAGCACCGCCTTCGCGCCGCGCGCCTCGACATCGGACAGCGCGCCGAGCAGCGCGCGCGAGAACATCGAGCGATGCCCGTCCCGGAACTCCTCCGCCATGTCCACGACCGTCACCGGCGGCAGCGTGCCTCCGCCGACGCGCTCCGGCATCCGGACCCGCTCGCAGCTCGCCGGCCCGAGCCGCTGGATGCTCTCGAGCGAAGGCGTCGCGCTGCCGAGGACGAGGCGGCGCGCCGGTGGCGCGGCAGAGCCGCTCCGCGACGGCGCGCGCGTGGTAGCGGGGCGCGGAGCCCTGCTTGTAGGAAGATTCGTGCTCCTCGTCGATGACCACGAGCCGCGAGATCCCGCACCGGGGCGAACAGCGCGGAGCGCGGCCCGACCACGCACCCGCGCCTCGCCCGACGCTGACGCGGTCCCACTGGTCGAGCGCTCTCCCGGGCGACAGGCGACTGTGCAGCACGGCCACGAGTTCGCCGAAGCGGCTTCGGAAGCGGCCGACCGTCTGCGGCGTGAGCGAGATCTCGGGCACCAGCACGATCGCCGACCGCCCGTCGGCCAGGGAGCGTCTCGATCGCCTGCAGATAGACCTCGGTCTTCCCCGATCCGGTCACGCCGTCGACGAGCACGGCGCTGCCGGGCGCCGCCATCGCGATCGCGTCGAGCGCCGCCCGCTGCCCGTCGGACGGCGTCTCGGGCCGCGGCGCGGGACGGAGCGGGATGGGCACGCTGGCGGACGCGCCTCCGCTGCGTGATGCTCGACCGCCGCGGCGTCGGACAGGCGCTTCAACACCGCATCCACGCTGCCGAGCTCGGCGCGCAGCTCGGCGACGCGCACCGGGCCCCGCGCGAGCGCGTCCAGCACCGCGCGCTGCTCGCGGCTCGCGTCGCGGCGGCAGGCACGAACCCGGAGCCCGCCGACGAGCTCCGCCCAGCGGTAGCGTCCACGGGGCCGCGCGCCTTTCGGGCGGCAGGAAGAGGCGAAGCGCGTCGGCCAGTGTGGACACGTACTCGTCGGCTATCCATCGCGCCAACGGGTACGCGTGCGCTTCGAAGAGCGGATCGCCCAGCACGCCCAGCAGCGGTTTGATCCGAGCGGCGAACTCGCTCGACGCGCTGCGCCCGACCACATAGCCGATGACCTGCCTGCCGCCGAACTCCACACGCACGGGCGCGCCGACCAGCGCGCGGCGCTCGAACTCGGGCGGCACCTCGTAGTCGAACGGCTCGCTCAGCGCCCGCGCCGGAACGTCGACGACGACTCGGGCGACGGGCAGGGACTCATCTGACGTCATGACCGCAGCATAGCGAAGGCCGCCGACAGAAACCCTCGCCGGCGGCCCTCGAACGACATGCGGTGACCCGGCGCTACCGGCCCGCCTCGGCGCGCAGCTGCGTCGACGCGATCGGTGCGCTCCCACGTGAAGTCGGCGTCGTCGCGTCCGAAGTGACCGTAGGCGGCGGTCTTCCGGTAGATCGGACGGCGCAGGTCGAGGTCGCGGATGATGGCGCCCGGACGCAGGTCGAACGTCTCGGCGATGGCCTTCTCGATGTCGGTGACGCCCACGTGCTCGGTGCCGAACGTCTCGACCAGCACCGACAGCGGGTGCGCGACGCCGATGGCGTAGGCGAGCTGGATCTCGCACCGGTCGGCGAGGCCGGCGGCGACGACGTTCTTCGCGACCCACCGGGCGGCGTACGCGGCCGACCGGTCCACCTTCGTGCAGTCCTTGCCGGAGAAGCAGCCGCCGCCGTGCCGCCCCATCCCGCCGTACGTGTCGACGATGATCTTCCGGCCGGTCAGCCCGGTGTCGCCCATGGGCCCGCCGATGACGAAGCGGCCGGTCGGGTTGACGAAGATGTCCTCGTCGCGCACCTCGTACGCGAGCTCCTCGAGCTCGAAGACCGGCTTGATGACGTGCTCGATGAGGTCGGGCCGGATCAGTGTCTCGAGGTCCGCGTCGCCGTCGTGCTGCGTCGAGATCAGGATCTTCTCGATGGCGACGGGCCGCCCGTCGACGTAGCGCACCGTGACCTGCGTCTTGCCGTCCGGGCGCAGGTACGGCAGCACCTCGGCCTTGCGGACGGCGGTGAGGCGCTCCGCCAGCCGGTGGGCGAGGTAGATCGGCATCGGCATCAGCGTCGACGTCTCGTCGCACGCGTAGCCGAACATCATGCCCTGGTCGCCCGCGCCGATCAGGTCGAGCGGATCGCGATCGCCCCTCTTCGCCTCGAGCGCCTCGTCGACCCCCATGCGCGATGTCCGGGCTCTGCTCGTGGATGGCGCGTGACGACGCCGCACGTCTCGAAGTCGAACCCGTAGCTGGCATGCGTGTAGCCGATCTCGCGTAACGGTGTTCGCGTACGATCGGACGGGATGTCCACGTACCCGTGGGTCCGCACCTCGCCGCCGACGACGATCGAGGCCGGTCGTCGTGAAGGTCTCGACGCCGCACCGCACGTAGTCCGGCGCGGCCGCGCTCCCGTCGTCGGTGCAGACCCGTCGGCGGTCATCTCCGCCTCTTCGGCGATGATCGCGTCGACGACCGCGTCCGAGATCTGGTCGCACATCTTGTCGGGATGACCCTCGGTCACCGACTCCGAGGTGAACAGGTAGCTCGCGGTCAGCCACGTCCACATCCTCCTTCGTCCGCGGCCGATCCGGCCGCCGTACCCGCCCGATCCCACATGCAATGACAAAGGCCCTCGTCCGGGATCGGAGGAGGGCCGCTTCGGCACGTGTGGACGCGCCGGCTATTCCCTCATCTGCCAGGCCGGAACGCTCGTCGCCTGCCGCAACTTGGCACCTTGCTCCACTTTCGAGCAGGTTGCCGGGGTGTCATCGGGTGCGGTCCCTCGACCCTCTGCACTCCTTGGGGGGAGCGCCTCGTGATGAGAACGCCTGCGACGATAGCACCGCGCCGCGCGCGCTGCAAAGTCCGCCGGACGCGACGCTCCCGCCGCGCCGCGGCCGAGGCGGCGGCCGCCTCGACGCGGTACGATGGGTGCTCGCGCGCCGACGCTCGAGAGGGCGCACGTCTGCCGATACGTTCACCGGAGGAGTCGCCGTGCAGGTCCGCGTCCGATTCGCGCCCAGCCCGACCGGCCACCTGCACATCGGCGGCGCGCGCACCGCGATCTACAACTGGGCGTTCGCGCGCCGTCACGGCGGCGCGTTCGTCCTGCGGATCGACGACACCGACCCGGAACGCTCGACCGAGGAGAACGTGCAGGCGATCCTGCGCGGCCTGCGCTGGCTCGGCGTCGACTGGGACGAAGGCCCCGAGGCCGACGGCGCACACGGGCCCTACTTCCAGACGCAGCGCGGCGTCGACCTATGAGGACGCCCTCGACGAGCTCAAGGCCGGCGGGCACGCCTACCCCTGCTTCTGCACGGCCGAGACGCTCGACGTCCAAGCGCGCCCAGGCGCGCGCTCGCGGAGGGTTCGCAGGCTACGACCGCACGTGCCGCTGTCTCGACGCGGCCGACGTGCCGGCGGCGCATCGAGGCCGGCGAGCCGCACGTCTGGCGGCTCAAGGTGCCCGACGGCCGCGGCGACGTCGTCGTTCGACGATGCGATCCGCGGCGTGCTGACGTTCCCGGCCGATTCGCTCGACGACTTCGTGCTGGTGCGCACCGACGGCACCCCCACGTACAACTTCGCGTCGATCGTCGACGACGTCGCTCATGGAGATCACGCATGTCATCCGTGGCGACGACCACCTCTCGAACACGCCGCGGCAGATCCTCGTCCTCGAGGCGCTCGGGTGTCCGGTCCCGCGGTTCGCGCACCTCTCGATGATCCTGGGCCCCGACGGCAAGCGCCTGTCGAAACGCCACGGCGCGACCTCCGTCGAGGCCTATCGCGACGATGGGCTACCTCCCGGAGGCGGTGCTGAACTACCTCGCGCTGCTCGGATGGTCTCTGGACGGCGAGACCACGACCGTTCTCGACGCCGATGTCCTCACCGCGAACTTCTCCCTCGAGCGCATCTCGCGCAACCCCGCCATCTTCGACCCCGACAAGCTCGATTGGCTCAACGGCGTCTACATCCGGGGCCTCACCGCCGAGGCGTTCGCGGATCGCATGCGCACCGTGGCTCGTGGGCGCCGGCCTGGCGACCGCTCAGGACCTCGTCGCCCGCCGCGACTGGCTGCTCGAGCTGGCTCCGCTCGTCTCCGAGCGGATCAAGCGCCTCGACGAGGTCGTGCCGATGGTGGCGTTCCTGTTCTCGGAGGACGTCGAGATCGACCCCGCCGCGTTCGACAAGGCCCTGCGCGCCGCGGGCATCGACGCCGCGCTCCTCGCCGCGGCCGAGGCCCTGGAGAACGTGGGGGACTTCCGGCACGACGCGATCGAGGCGGCGCTGCGGAGCGTGCCGGAGGCCGTGGGACTCAAGCCGAAGGCGGTGTTCCAAGCCGTGCGCGTCGCGGTCACCGGCAGCACGGTCAGCCCGCCGCTCTTCGAGTCGCTCGAACTCCTCGGCCGCGACCGCGCGCTGCGCCGGATCCGCGCGGCGCTGGAGGCGGTCCGAGCCGCCTGACCGGCCCCGAGCGGGGTTGACCGCTCCTGTGGGCATACGTAGAATCACTCTCCGCGCCCGCCGCCGTGCGGACGCGAGCGTGCCTCGATGGGGCGTCGTCTAATGGTAGGACAGCGGGTTCTGGTCCCGTAAGTGGGGGTTCGACTCCTCCCGCCCCAGCCACGAGGTAGCCGTTGCATGGCCCGTTCGTCTAGCGGTTAGGACACCGCCCTCTCAAGGCGGAGATCACGGGTTCGAATCCCGTACGGGCTACCAGGCATCTCCTCGTGAAGGGCCTCTCCTCGGAGAGGCCCTTCCGCATGCCCCGACCCCGTCACGATGGCGTCAGAGCTGCTAGAATGCGTCCTCGGAGCGGGCCGGACGGCCGCGCGCATCAGCGCTCAGGCGCGTGCGTGAGGAAAGTCCGGACTCCACAGGGCAGGGTGCAGGCTAACGGCCTGGCGCCGCGAGGCGACGGAAAGTGCCACAGAAAAGAAGACTCCCCCGATACCGCCCGGCCGCGCGAGCGTCCGGCACAGGTCGGAGGAAAAGCTGAAACGGTGCGGCAAGAGCGCACCAGCGTCGTGGTGACACGGCGGCTTGGCAAACCCCACCCGGAGCAAGGGCGAATAGGAGCGATCAAGACCGGCCCGGTCGACGCTCGGGTATGCCCGCATCAGGCCGACGGCAACGGCGGTCGCAGACAGATGGTCGTCCACGACAGAATCCGGCTTACAGGCCCGCTCCCTCGAGCCGAACCACAGGCGGCCCCACTCGGGCCGCCTGTGTGCGTCCACGCCTCAGGAACCGACCACGCGCTCGCGTACCGCCGTCTCGACCGCCGCGCCGTCCTGCCCGGCGAGCCGCAGATACTCCGCGCCCGCCGACCGCGCGATCTCGCGCGCGAACGCGCCCGACGACGCCGCCGGAGACGTGTCCACCAGCAGGGCATGCACCCCGGCCTCCGCGACATGCGAAGCCGCCTCGCGCGCGTCGGCCGCGCCGGAAGGGCCTCCCGACGCGACGTTCGCCCGCCCGTCCGTCACGAGCACCAGCCACAGCATGCAGGTCGGATCCCGCCTCGCCTCCGCGGCGAGCAGCTCGAGTGAACGCGTGATGCCGGCCGCGAGAGGCGTCGCCCCGCCCGTCGGCAGCGTCCGCAGCCGCGCCTTCGCCAGTTCCACGCTCGACGTCGGCGTCAGCAACACCTCGGCGCCGTCTCCCCGGAACGCGACGAGGCCCACGCGGTCGCGACGGACGTACGCGTCGCTGAGCAGCCCCATCACGGCCGCCTTGGCGGCCTCGATACGCGCCCCGGCGGACATCGAGCCGCTCGCGTCGACGCAGAACACGATCGAGGCTCCCATCCGGCGTGTGCGCACCTTCGTCCGGAGGTCGTCTCGCTTGATCTCGAGCCGTCCGGCGGAGCCCGACGCTCCCCTGCCGGCGGCCGCCCTGACGGTGGCGTCGATGGCGATGTCCCTCGCGCTCCCGGAGGCGGCCTCCGCCCGGACGTAGCGGCCGCGGCCGTCGTCCGCCCGCGACTCCTGGCGCCGCCCCTGCGAGCTGCGACGTCGGACATCGGGCAACGCCTCGAGCACGGCGTCGGTCCCCACGCTCCCGCTCTCGGACGAGGCCACGCCCTCCCGCAGGGCGGCGGCCGCTCCCGGCTCGGCCTCGCCCGGTCCGGTGACGTCCGCGCCCGCGCCCTCTTCCGCCTGCGCGACCGTCCGTCGCGTGTCCGTCAGGAACGACTCCATCGTCAACTGGCCGGCATCCAGCTCGCGGGGCTGTTTGCGCACCCGGTGCGTCAGCGCCAGCGGCGCGATGCGCCGCACGTCGTCGTCGGTCGCGACATCCCGCCCGGCGAGCGCGGCCAGCGCCGCCGCGCCGCGAGCGATCGTGAGGTCGGCCCGGTGGCCGTCCACGCCGGCGCGCTCGCACACCTCGGCGATGAGGAACAGGAGCTCCCGCGGAACGCGCACCTCCAGCGCCAGGAGCCGCGCGCGGGCGAGTTGCTCGCGCAGACGGGCCTGCGCCGGCTCCCATTGCGCGAGGAACGCGGAAGCGTCCGCGTCGAACTCCTGGTTCCGTTCGAGCACGGCCACGCGCTGGACCGGGTCACCGAGGCCCGTCACGTCGACGCACAGTCCGAAGCGGTCGAGCAGCTGCGGCCGCACGTCTCCTTCCTCGGGATTCATCGTCCCGATCAGGATGAACCGCGCCGGATGCGAGAACGTGATCCCCTCTCGCTCCACGATGTTCAGCCCCATCGCGGCCGAGTCGAGCAGCGTGTCGACCAAGTGGTCGTCGAGCAGGTTCACCTCGTCGACGTAGAGGATGCCGCGATTGGCGCGCGCGAGCAGCCCCGACTCGAACCGACGCTCGCCGCGTGAGAGCGCCGCCTCCACGTCCAGGGTGCCGACCACGCGGTCCTCGGTCGCCGAGACGGGAAGGTCCACGACCGCGGGCGCGCGTTCGACCACCTCGAGCAGCGCCTCGGCGGCGCGGCTCGAGCATTCGTCGCACAGCTGGTCGACGAGCGCCGGGTCGCAGCCGAAGCGGCAACCGTTCACCACGCGGATGGGCGGCAGGATCGCCGCCAGGGCGCGCACGGCGGTCGACTTCGCGGTGCCCCGCTCGCCACGGATCAGGACGCCGCCGACCCGGGGATCGACGGCGTTGACGAGCAGCGCCGTCTTGAGCGTCTCCTGCCCGACGATGGCGCTGAACGGGAAGGTCGTCCGCCGACCGGTCACGCGGATTTCCATTGGAACGAGCCGCACGTCACGGGTCTGTCGATGCCCGACCTCGCGCACGTGACCACGTACACGCAGTCCGCGCACTCCCACGTCTCGATCTCGCCGACGAGACCCGCGGAAGGCGGCGCGGCGGGCTCCGGCGTCATCCCGAGCGAGCGCGCGGCTGCCTGGATCGCGTCCACGAAGCCGCCGGCATCGAGCGGTGCGCCGTCATCCGCCGTCGGTGGCGCCTCCTCGGCGGCCGGGACGGCAGCGTCCGCTCCGGCCGGAGCCTCGGTCGCCTCGGGATCGATCGCCAGGACCGGAGCGGCCGTCTCGATGTTCACGACGAACAGGGACCGGCCGTCGCCGACGCGCGCGCACCGCGCCGCCGCCAACGCCTCCTCACGCGCCGCGTACACCCGTCCGTCGAGCAGCGACACCACATCCGCCGCTCGGTCGTACGCGACGACGAACAGTTGCATGAGCCCTCCGGCAGAAGGACGCGCGGCACGCCCGACGAGGATGCCCGGGCGCCTTTCGGCCCATGCTAAGCCCGGCGCTGGAGACGGGCAATACGGGGCGGTGTATCATCGCCGAAGGGCGGGTGAGCCGCCCCACCTCTGCGGAAGTGCTCGTCACGACATGCTCAGTCCCAACCTCCTTGCGGGGTGCGAGTTCGTCGCAGTCGACCTCGAGACCACCGGGTGCCGCCCGGGCCGGAACAGCATCATCGAGATCGGCGCGGTTCGCTTCACCGCCACAGCCGTCACCGGCATCTTCGAGCGCCTCGTACACCCATGCGAGTCCATCCCCCACGCGATCGAGGAGCTCACCGGCATCACGACGGGCATGGTCGCCTCCGCCGAGGAGGTCGGCGCGGCGGTCCGCGACTTCCTCGCGTTCGCCGAAGGGGCCGTGCTCGTCGCGCACAACTACCGCTTCGACCTGAGCTTCCTCGACCACGAGGCCGAGGTGCTCGGCGCCCGGCCCATCCCGCGGCCGATCATCGACACGCTGCCGCTGACGCGCCGCCTGCGGCCGGACGCGCACCGTTACAGCCTGCGCGCGCTGGCCGCCGAGCTCGGCACCGCCACGACGCCGGACCATCGCGCCGGCAACGACGCGCGCGCGACCGCCCAGCTCCTGCAGGCGCTGCTGCCCGACATCGAGCGGCTGCAGATCCGCACGGTCGGAGAGCTCGCGTCGTTGTGCGGCCTCGACCGCCAGCAGGAGCTCGCCGGGCGGCTCCCGTTGACGCGCGGCATCCCGGACGAGCCGGGCGTGTATCTGCTCCGTGACGCCGAGGGCACGGTCATCTACGTCGGGCACGCGAAGAGCCTGCGCACGCGCATCCGGCAGTATTTCTACGCCGGCACCGCCACGGATTCGCTGGCCGCGGAGGTCGCGTCCGTCACCACCGTGCACACGCCGTCACAGCTGGACGCGGTCCTCCTCGAGCAGCGCCTGGTCGACCGTCACCGCCCGCGGCGGAATCCGGCAGCGAGGCGTTCGCGCGCCACCTACCTCATCAAGGTCGACCCGTCGAGCCGCTTCCCCGGTCTGCGCGTCGTCGAGGCGCCGCGCACGCGCGGCCGCCTCTTCGGTCCGTTCACGAGCCGCTGGGCGGCACGGACGCTCGTCGACGGTCTGAGCGACGCGTACTCGCTCCGCCGCTGCGCGCGCCGGCTGGGCCGGGCCACGGCTCTCGCGGCCTGCGCGAAGCGTGACTCCGGCTCCTGTCCCGCCCCGTGCGTGCACGATCTCGACCCCGCCGAGTACGGGCGCAGGCTCGACAGCGCGCTCGCGGTCTTCACCGACCCGTCGGCCGCGCGAGAGATCTTCCTGGAGCGGCAGCACCGCTCGGCCGAAGAGGGTCGCTACGAGGACGCCATCCGGTACCGCGACGTCCTGCGAGCGCTCGAGCGAGGCCTCACCACGCTCGCGTCCGTGCGGTCCGCGTCCGCGCACGACGCGGTCTTCGTCGAGGAGAACGAAGGCCACGTCACGCTGAGCTTCATCCGCGACGGCCTGCGGGCGGCAGTGCTGCGGGGGACCCGCGACGCGGTGATGGCGAAGACGCCGGCGGTGCTCGACCGCGTCTACTTCAGCGGCGCGGCTCGAGCCGACCTGTTGCGTCTCACCCCGGAGAAGCTCTCCGAGCTCCTCGCGGTGGCCGCCTTCGCTGCCGACGGCACGTACCTCGAGGTGCCGATCCTCGACGCCCCGACTACCCTGTCGCGGCTCCGCCACGCGGTGGGAGCGGACAGGCGCGCCCCGCGGCGGCATCACGCAGCCGCTTCAGCCGGCTGACGTTCTCCGCGTCCTTCCGCGGACGCTCGCCCGGCATCTCCACCACGGCGGGCACGTCGCATAGGCGCGGTTCCGCCACCATCGCCGCGAAGCCGGCCTCCCCGATCGTCCCCTCGCCGATCCACTCGTGCCGGTCGCGGCGCGAGCCGAAAGCCGCCTTCGAGTCGTTCGCGTGGATGAGAAGAACGGAACCCTTGCCGCAGCCAGCGTCGAGCGCATCGAGCAACGCCGTCCAGCCGTCGGGACGCGACACGTCGATCCCCGCACCGTAGGCATGGCACATATCGACGCACAGACCCGCGGGGATCGAGCGCGCCCGGAGGGCGTTGAGCGCCGAACACAGCTCGCCAGCGTCGACACCGAACTGCAGGCCGGCGCCGGCCGTGTTCTCCAACAGCAGCGGCACCCGAGGGCGGGTCGTGGCTTCATATGCGCGCGCCACGGTCTCCGTCACGCGAGCGACACACGATCCGGTGTCCTCGGCGTAGCGACGCCCCACGTGCGTCACCAGTCCCGCGGCGCCGAGCATGCTCGCCCGGTCGAGCTCGTCGGCGAGCGCGAGCCAGGAGCGCTCCCACTGCACCTCGTCCGACGCCCCCAGATTGATGAGGTAGCTCGCGTGCGAGAAGACGGGCCCGATGCCGGCCGTCGCGCACGCTCGGCGGAACGCGGCGGCGACCTCCTCGTCCTGCGGGACCGCGGCCCATCTCCGCGGGCTCTTCGCGAAGATCTGGATCGTCTCGCAGCCGGTCGCGGCCGCATAGTCGACGCCCGCGAGCAACCCGCCTGTGAGTGGTATCTGTGCGCCGATCCTCATCGACGTCCTCTCGTCGGTCGCGGCCGCCCGGGCGGGATCCGAGGGCGGCTCCACGGGATATCATCGTCGCATGGCCGACCCCGAGGGCGATACCCGCACGGAACCCCTGCGCGCGTGGCGCGGCAGGGCCGTGCTCCACGTCGACATGGACGCCTTCTTCGCCTCCGTCGAGCAGCTCGACCACCCGGAATGGCGCGGGCGCCCGCTCGTGGTGGGAGGCTCGCCGGACAGCCGCGGCGTCGTCGCCACCGCATCGTACGAGGCCCGCGCGTACGGCGTACGGTCGGCTATGCCGGCTGCTCGCGCGGCCAGGATGCTGCCGCCCGACGCGGTATGGACGCACGGGCACTTCGAGCGATACGCCGAGCTGTCGCATCGCGTCTTCGAGACTCTGCGCGGCTTGACGCCGGCCGTTGCCGCCGCATCCATCGACGAGGCCTACCTCGACGTCACGCCGGGCGAACACGGCCCGCATCCGGTCGCGGTCGCCCGCGACATCCGGGCGGCCGTGGACGGCCTGGGATTGTCGTGCTCGATCGGCGTCGCCACCAACCGGACGGTCGCGAAGGTCGCGTCCGACCGCGACAAGCCCCATGGCATCACGGTCGTCTGGCCGGGCGACGAGGCGGCGTTCCTCGGTCCGCTCGGGATAGAGGTCATGCCGGGGATCGGGCCCGCCACGCAGACGCGCCTGCGGGCCCTCGGCGTCAGCACGCTCGGCACGCTCGCAGCGCTCGACCCGGCGACGGCCTCGGCGCTGTTCGGCTCCCACGGGCCCGGCATGCTGCTCCGGGCACGCGGGGCTGATGCCGGCCCGGTCGTCGAGCGCGAGAACGTGAAGTCGGTGTCGAACGAACGCACTTTCGCGAGGGACATCCGCGACGTCGTCGAGGTGCGCGACCAGCTCGCGGGCCTTGCCGAGCAGGTGGCGACCCGGCTGCGCGCGAAGGCGCTCGCTGCCCGCACCGTCCACCTGAAGCTTCGCTTCGCCGACTTCACGACCAGAACGGCGCAGGAGACGCTCCCCGAACCCACCGACAGCACGGCCGTCGTGCTCGAGACGACCAGCCGGCTGCTCGAGCGGAACTGGGTGCCGGGCGTCGGCGTCCGCCTGCTGGGCGTCGGCGTCTCGGGGTTCTCCGGGGAGCCGCGGCAACTGGACCTTCTGGAGAGCAACGAGGCTCCGTCGCGGGCCGAGCGCCGGAGCGCCGTCGAGCGCGCGGTCGACGACGTTCGCGCACGCTTCGGCGGAGACTCCGTGGACTTCGGGCGGCGCCGGCTCTCGCGGCGGCACGAGAGCGACCGCTCCGGTCCCCGGACCGGAAGGGACGCCGGCGGGCCGGAGTGAACGGCGCTCGCACCGGCCCGACGGCGCGGGACGCGTTACCATGGGCAGCAGGACGAAGGAGGAGCGACATGCGCGCGAAAGGCGTCACCACCGTCCTGCTGGCGTCGGCCCTCGTCGCGGCGGCCGGGATGGCCGTGCTCACCGCCGGATGCGCCAAGAGCCCCGCCACGAACGGCCCGCTGCCCACCCCGGGGCTCACGAAGCACAGCGACGGCACCGCGACGGCGTACGGGTATGTCGAGCGCATCTCGTACGAAGGCGGGTTCTGGGCCGTCCTCTCGGAGCCGGCGAGCGCCACGGGCAAGCGCGCGGTCGTCTACGTCATCCTGATCCCCGGTAAGGTCACGGCGAGCGGATTGAGCGCGGTGGCCGGTCACTTCGTGGAGGCATCGGGCACGCTGGCGCAGGGTGTCTCCACGCGCGCGGCCGGGCCCGAGATGAGGGTGGATTCCGTCCGGTCGCTCGCCGGCGGCACGCCCTAGGCCGGAAGGCCCGCCCATTCCTCCTCGTCGGTATGCCCGGCGCTCCCGCGGAACGGGCCCAGCGAGGCCGTGCCGACGCCCCGGCGAAGACGCACGGGAGCGCCGCTCTCCGTGCGGACCACGTACGGACGAACGATGTCCGCGACGATCGCGATCCCGCGCTCCGCGTTGTTCTGCAGAACGCCGTCCACGATGTAGGAGCGGTGCTTCACGATCGTCTCGCCGCTGCGCTCGAGCGCCTCGGGGAAGACGACCACGTCGAGCAGGCCCGTCGGGTCCTCGAGGGTGAGGAAGCAGACGCGTCTTCCCGAACGCGTGCGTGGCGTCTGCGCCCGCTCGCGCACCCCGGCGACGCGGATCCGGGTGCGGTCCTCGCGCCTGGGCAGATCGCGTGCCCAGACGATGCCCCGCGCCTCGAGATCGGCGCTGGCGAGCTCGAGCGGATGGCAGGTGATCGCAAGACCCAGCAGCTCGAGCTCCATGCCGAGTCTCTTCACCACCCCCCATCCCGACGGGTGCGTCGGGTCCTCCGGCTCGCCCGCCGGAGACGGCGCCATGACAAGGGCCCGCTCGCCCGCGCTCCCCTCCCTGGCGAGCACCGCCTTCAGCTCGGGCAGGAGCGCGAGCAGCTCGTCGCGCGTGGGTGGTCGCCCGGCGTCGGTGATGCCGAGCCCGTCAAGAGCCCCCACCTTGATGAGCGAGGCGGCGGCGTCGATCTCGGCGCGCGTGCGGCAAAGGAAGTCCGCGAGGTCGTCGAACGGCCGGTGAACGCGTTCGTCGCGGATGGCGCGCAGCAGGCGCCCGTTCATGTCGAGCAGGTCCTTCAGCCCCACGCGGATAGCACGGCCGCCGTCCTCGACCGTGCAGTCCGCGCCGCTCGCGTTGACGTGCGGCGGCAGGAGCGCGATGCCGTGCCGGCGTGCGTCGTCCAGCACGAGTCGCGGACTGTAGAACCCCATCGGCTCGTTGTTGACGATGGCGGCGGCGAACTCCGCCGGGAAGTATGTCTTCAGCCACGCGCTCGCGTAGCTCACCACCGCGAAGCAGGCGGCGTGCGCCTTGTTGAAGCCGTAGGCGGCGAAACCCTCGAGTTGTCGGAAGACCTCCTCCGCGGCCTCCCGTGTCGCGCCGAGCGCGCAGGACCGCTGCACGAACTCGCCGTGCAGCGCCTCCATCTCGCCGCGGCTGCGGTCCTTGGTCATGGCCCTCCGGAACGAGTCGGCCTCGGCGAGCGTGAGACCCGCGACGGCTCGAGCCACCTGCAGCACCTGCTCCTGGTAGATGATCACGCCGTAGGAGTCGGCCAAGGCCGGCCCCATCGCTGGGTGCGGCACCTCGACCTTCTCGATCCCGTGCCGGCGGCGGATGAAGGGCACGATCATCTCCGCCTCGAGCGGGCCGGGACGGAACAACGAGATCGCCGCGATGATGTCCTCGAAGTCGCGCTCCTGGAGCCTCATCGCGAGGTTGCGCTGTCCCGAGCTCTCCAGCTGGAACATGCCGACCGTGTCCGCCGCCGCGATGGTGTCGTAGACCTTCGTGTCGTCGCGCGGCAGCAGGAACGGCTCCGGTACCGCGTCGGCGCCCACTCGCGCGCGGGCGAGCTCGACGGTCTCGCTGATCGCCGAGTGCATCCGCAGCCCCAGGATGTCCATCTTGACCAGCCCGAGTGCCTCGACGTCGTCTTTGTCGTACTGGGAGACGACGACGCCTTTCGCGGCCCACTGGAGCGGCGACCAGGTGTTCACCGGTTCCTTCGTGATGAGGAAACCGCCGAGGTGCGTGCCGAGGTGCATCGGACAGGAATCGAGCCGCTCGGCGATATCGAGGAGCATGCCGTAGCGTGCCTCGTCGCGCAGCGGGTGGCTGCGGCACTCCGGATAGGTGGCGAGCACCTCGCGGATCGTGCGCGCGCCCACCCATGGGAGGTGTCGCGACAGCGCGTTCATCTCGTCGCTGGTGTGCCCGAGAGCCTTCGCCGCCGTGCGGACCGCGCTCTTCGCGGTCATCGTGCCGACGGTGGCCACCATCGCGACATGGTCGGCGCCGAAGCGCTTGTAGATGTAGTCGATCACTTCGTCCCTGCGTGCCGAGTCGAAGTCGACGTCGATGTCGGGCATCTGGCGCCGTGCCGGATTGAGGAACCGCTCGAACAGGAGCGAATGCGCGATCGGATCGGCGTCGGTGATACCGAGCGCGTACGTCACGATCGAGTCGCCGGCGCTGCCGCGTCCCGAGCAACGGATACCGCTCCTCTTGGCGAAGTCGACGATATCGCGCACGACGAGGAAGTACTGGGGGAAGCCGAGGTCTTCGATGACGGCGAGCTCGTACTGCAGGCGCCGCACGGCCTCCGGCGTCATCGGCCGGTAGCGGTCCTCCAGACCGCGCCACGCGAGCTTGGAGAGCACCGAGTAGGGCGTCTCGCCCGCCGGGACTTCGACGCTCGGGAAATGGAACTGCCCGAGCCCCAGGTCGAGATCACAGCGCTCGGCGATCTCGAGGGTGGCGTCGCACGCCCGCGGGCAGCTCGTGAAGAGACGCCGCATCTCGCTCGCGCCCTTGAAGTACAGCTCGGCGTTAAGCCGCTCGTACGGGTTCGGCAGCGAGGTGCGCGCGCCGACCGCCGCCAGCACGTCGTGCAGTGGAGCATCTTCACGGCGGACGTAGTGGACGTCATTGGTGGCCACGATCGGGAGCTTCAGCTCCGTCGCGAGATCGACGAGCGTCGAGAGGTAGCGCGGCGTCTCGGGGGTCATGGTGTGCATGAGCTCGATGTAGAAGTCCCCTGGCGCGAAGCAGCGCGCGAGACGGGCTGCCGCGTCGCGGGCGCGCCATGGCAGGCCGGCGAGCGCGGATGCGCCGACCTCCCCGTTGGCGCAACCCGACAACCCGATGAGCCCTTCGCTGCATCGCGCAAGATCGACGAGCGTGACGACGGAACGCACGCCGCCCAGGTCGTCTTCGGCATCCCCGGCGCGCAGGTGGGCACGCGACAGCAACCGGCACAGGTTCCGGTACCCCGTTATGTCTTTCACGAGAAGGACCAGGTGGAAGCCGGCCGCACTCGCCCGCCCGAAGCCGACCGGCCGTGGCCGGGCAAGGCGCATGTCGGGCGGCAGGTCCGCCTCGCCCGAGGCCCCGGCCGTTTCGACCACGACCTCGGCGCCGATGATGGGCTTGATGCCGGCCCTCTTCGCGGCGCGGTAGAAGCGGACCGCACCGTACAGCCCCTGGTGGTCGGTGAGCGCGAGCGCGTCCATACCGAGCCGTCGAGCGCGCTCGACGAGATCGTCGAGCGCTGCCGCGCCATCCATGAAACTGAACGTCGAGTGCGCGTGGAGGTGGACGAACCCGGCCATGGCCCGCGCCGCGATCCGCTAGTCGACCACGCCGACGAGCAGCCAGTGGTCCTTGAAACGGTCGTACGCTAGGTCGTAGACGCCGCCGCGAGCGATCACGCGGAAGCAGCGTCGCGACGTCCTGCGAGCCCGGTCCCACCACATCGCGTCGACGGCCCATTGCTGCACGAGCGCATCGACCACGTAGCGCTTGTTCTTCCACACGAAAGCGACCGGCCGGCCGCGCTCCGCGTCCCACTCGACCGGGACCGCCACCTCGACGCGCTGCGGAGCCGCGACATCGGAGCCACGGCGGACGAAACCACTCGCGAGCAGCTCGAGCACGACGGGCCGCCGACTGCCGGACGCGAACAGGTCGAGCGACTGGCCGGACTTCTTCGCGTCGAATCGCCGGATCGCGGCGTTGTACCCCATGCGGCATGACCTTTCCGCGTGCGAGGACGGTCACGGGGACGCTCGAAGCGCCCCGCATCCTGTACAGTACCCGAACATACGTTCGGTATACAACGCGGCTCTGACATCGTCCGACGGAAGGTGGTGATGACCGGAACGGCGGTCGCGACGCGCGAAGGGGCGCCGCCCGTCGGCGGCGCCCCTTCACTCTCATCTCATACGAGTGTCCCGAGAAACCTCGCCTGCGGAGACATCTACTGGCCGGATTCCCGTTTCATGCCTTCCCGGGCTCCGGTGGAAAGACCGCCTCGCGACAGACCTCTCACACAACGGACGCCCCGGTCGGGCAGCAGCTGGTACTCCGGTTTTCAACGCTCGCTCGGTCCGACTTCTCGGGACAACCGCTACGTTACCGGTAGCACGAATGGCCGTCAACGGGCTTCCGGGAAATCGCCACAGATTGCGTCCGGCGGGACATCTCGCGCTCCGAACGGCACGGTACCGGAGACGCGCGGCCTTCCCCACTCGCGCGCTCCGGCGTCCCGCCGTCCCGCTCCGGCACGCCGCGACCGCGGGCCCTCTCAGCCGACCGCGCGCCGGTCCGGCTCGACCGACACGCTGTCCGCGACGTCCCGGCCGACCGGATGCACCGTGCCCTGGATGGCCACCAGCAGCGGCCCTCCGAACGGCGCGATCTCGGTCACGCGCACCCGCGCGCCGGGCCGCAACCCCACGGACGCGAGGTACGAGAGCATCTCGTCGCGATCCTCGGCGACGCGGACGACCACGCCCTCGGTCCCTTGGGGCAGATCGCCCAACGGCACGCCGGCCAGCTCGGGCACGGCGCCCTCTCTCGTGGGGATCGGATGCCCGTGCGGACAGACCGTCGGATTCTCGAGATAGCGCTCCAGCGCCTCGAGCACCGTCGGGGACATCGCGTGCTCCAGCAGACACGCCTCCTCGTGAGCGGCCTCCCATGGGAGGTCGAGCACGTCGACGAGGAAGCGCTCCGCGATGCGATGCCGGCGGATGACCTCGAGCGCCTCGCGGACGCCCGTCTCCGTCAGCGACACGCCGCCGCCGGGCCGTTCGATGAGCCCGGCCGACTCCAGCCGGCGCAGCGTCGCGGTGACGGTCGGGCCCGAGACTCCCAACGCTTCCGCCAGTTGCGTCGGCCGCACCTCGCCCGCCAACGACATCTTGTAGACGGCCTCGAGATACTCCTGAAGTGTCGCGCTGGGCATGGCCTCACCGGTTTCGATGTAGCCGCGCTTGCCGGCGGACGCCGCGCAAGGTCCGCCAAGTATAGTCCAATGCCCGAGCCGCCCGGTCGCGGCACGCGGCGCCGGCGGCGTCGCCCCGGACGGCTGGGAGACTCCCGCGGCGCACCGCGCTCGGACCTGCCGCACAGTATGCGCTCAGCGGTCGGATGCGACCGCCGAGCCCTCTCGCGACCCCTCAGCGCAAGAGCGCACGATTCGCTCGATCGCCGTTGACGGGCGCTCTCGCGACCGGTAACGTAGCGGTCGTCCCGAGAAGTCGAACCGGGCGAGACTTGAAAACCGACGTACCAGCAGCTGCCCGAGCCGGGTGGTCGAGAAAGGGTTCCGTCGCGAGGCTGACCCGAGTACCGCTCATCGACGAAGGTGTGAAATGGGAAGTCGGCCAGTAGGATCTCCGCAGGCGAGGTTTCTCGGGACACTTCTGTGTTCCGAGCCCGTGCCGCCCTCACGGCCGCGAGCCCGATCACGCTACGGCCGGTAGGTGAGCTTCGCCGCCGGCGACTCCCAGACCGATACTTCGACGACCTCGGCTCCGCCCGCCACGACGCCGGCCATGCGCTCGAAGATCACGCGCGCCAGGTTCTCGGCGGTCGCGTTCATCTCGTCGAACGGCGGGACCTCGTCGATCAGGACGTGATCGTATGCGGCGAGGACGCGGCTGAGGTCGTCCTTGAGCGTCTTGAAGTCGTACACGATGCCGATCTCGTCCAGCCGGTCGCCGCGAACGGTCACGTCGACGTCCCACGTGTGCCCGTGGAGCCGCTGGCATTCGCCGGGATACCCGCGCAGCGAATGCGCCGCGTCGAAGTGATCCCGTACCGTCAGTTCGTACACCCGGTGACCTCCTAGAACAGTCTGGGACGGTCTTCCGTGTCCGGTCCGACGCCGTCGCCGACGTCACAGCGCCGGTCCATGGCCTCGTTCGCGAGCGCATCGGCCGCCGCGTTCCCCTCGCGGCGCACGTGCGCGACCTCGGCACTGTCGAACGCGCTCAACAGCGCCGCGGCACGTGCCGCGAGCGGCTTCAGCGCCTCGTTCTTGACGCGATACTGGCCGTTGATCTGCTCGACCACGAGCTCGGAATCCGCGCAGACGCGCAGGTGCCGCACGCCCTGGTCGTGCGCGGTGCGGAGCCCCAGGATCAGCGCCTCGTATTCGGCCACGTTGTTGGTCGCCACGCCCAGGTAGCGTCCGCCGCTGCGAACGATCGCGCCGCGCGCGTCCTCCAGCACGAAGCCGGCACCCGCCGGGCCGGGGTTGCCGCGGGCTCCGCCGTCCGTTCGCAGGATGAACAGATCGTCCACGCCGCTACAGGCCCCGCACGACCAGCAGGCGCTGGCAGTTCGGGCATGTGCCGACATCGGGACCGCTCATGAGCACGTCGATCTTGCCCGCGGGCAGGCCCACCCGGCACGCCGTGCACATACCCGCTTCCAGCACCCCCACACCGATCCCATGCCGCGCGTCCCGGATGGCCTCGTAGCGGTCGCGCAGGTCGGCGGGGATGGCCTCGAGCAGTACGTCGCGCTGTCGGTTCTCGGCCTCGATCGCCGCGAGCAGCGCGCCGCCGTGCTCCTTGAACTTCCCCGTGAGCTGCGCTTCGATCTGCTCGCCCGATACGATCGCGGCACGGATCCGTTCGTTCTGGGCGCCCGCATCCTCGCGCCGTTGCATCGCCGCGAGCTGCGTCTGCTCGAGTTTCTCCAGCCGCCGCTTCAGCGCGTCGAGCTCCAGTGAGATCGCCTGTAGCTCCTTCGGGTTCTTGACGGCGCCCGAGAGCAGCTTTCCCTGCTCCTCATCGATCGTGCCGTTCAGCGTCACGGCTTCGTCCTCGAACCGCTTGAGCTCGGCATCGATCGCGCGGAGACCGGCGTCACTCCGGCCCACGAGCGCGCGCATCTCCCCGAGACGCGTCCGGGCTGCGAGGATCGCGCGCTTCTCGGGCAGTTCGTCGAGTTGCTTGTTGAGGCGCAGGAGCGCGAGGTCCTTCTCCTGCAGCTCTATGAGTGCGTGCGCTGCGTCCATGCCTCAGTCTTCCGTCACGCGGTCCACCACGGGTGTTCGACCTCATCGAGCACGACCGGCACGGTCATCCCCGGCAGGCCCTGAGCGATCCGCGCGAGCGCGCCCGCGAGCGGCCATTCCGTCGCGTCGTGCCCCGCTTCGATCACGCACAGGCCGGCATCGGCGGCGGCGCGCGCCTCATGGTATCGCAACTCCCCGGTGACGAAGACGTCGGCCCCCGCGAGTCGGGCGTCCTCGAGCAGCGATCGTCCCGATCCCGGGGCGACGGCCACGATGGTCACCACATGCTCGCGGTCGCCCCACACGCGCGGTCGCACCCCCGATCGCTCCCCCACCCGCGCCGCGAGCACGCCGAGCGTGGTCGCGCGAGGCACCTCGCACAGCCGCCCCATGCGAGCCGCTCCCCGCACCATCTCCGAGTCCTGTGTGACGATCAGCGGCTCCTCGTACGGATGCGCGCAGCGGGCCTCCGCGGTCACGGCGTCCACGCGCGATCGCGCGCACACCATCTCGAGCCGTATCTCCTCCACGTCGTTGCGCCGCCCCGGGGTGCCGTCCACGGGCCGCGTGCCCGCCCCCGGAAGGAAGGTTCCCGTGCCTCCGACCGTGAAGGACGCCTCGCGGTATTCGCCGACCCGTCCGGCGCCGGCCGCCGTCATCGCCGCCCGGACGCGCTCGAGCGACGCGGCCGGCACGAACGTCGTCACGAGGCTCACGGGCTGCCTGCCGCTCTCGAGCGGGCCCGCGATGCCCAGCCCCAACGCGACGGGCAAGGCGTCGGCACCCGCGGGCGATCGATCGAGGTTCGTGTGGCACGCCACGAGCGCGACTCCGCCGGCCAGCGCGCGCACCGCCACATCATCGGCCGTCCCGTGCGCGATGAGGCGCGGAGCGTCCAGGAACGCGGGATGGTGCGTGAGCAGCACGTTCGCGCCCGACTCGAACGCGCGCGTGAGGGCTTCCTGGGTAGGGTCGAGCGATACCAGAACGCCCGAGACCTCCACCAGCGGGTCGCCCACCAGCAGGCCGACGCGGTCCCATTCCTCGGCCCACTCGAAGGGTATGGCCTCGTCGAGGTGATCGACGAACTCACGCACGGTCGTCACAGCGCCACCTCCTCGGGCACCCGGTGCCGGAACACCAGTATGCGATCGTACCCGGCCCGGCGCAGCAGCTGACGCGCGGTCGCGAGTCCCGCGCCGACATCGGCGGCCGCGTGCGCGTCCGACCCCGTGGTCGCCGGCACGCCGTGACGCCTGCACGTCCGCAGGAACTCGAGCGACGGATACGCTTCGCCGACCGGCTTCCTCAGTCCCGCCGAGTTCACCTCCACCGCCACGCCGTGTTCGGCCAGGCTCGCGGCGGTCTGCTCGTACCACGGCTGCGGGTCGGTCTCCGGGAAGAAGCCGAACTTCTTCACGAGATCCGGGTGGGCGATGACGTCGAACAGCCGGCTCCCGATGGCGGCGTCCACCTGCTCGAAATACAGCTCCCACAGCCGCTCGATGTCCCATTCGGCGTAGCGCTCGATCTCGTCCGGGTCGTCGAACGCCCACCCCTCGACGAAGTGCACGGAGCCGAGCACCAGATCCAGATCGTGGACCGACGCGAGCCGCGCGATCTCGGCCGACCTGTCCGGGATCCAATCAGCCTCCATGCCGCAGAGCACCTCGGGACCGCCCGCCTCCACTGCGCGCCGCGCCGCCGTCCTGACCTCGTCCACGTACGCGGGGAAGTCATTCGCGGGCATCGCGTAGCAGTCCGGATAGCCCTCCGGCAACGGCATGTGGTCGGTGAAGCAGATCGTCGTCAGCCCCGCGTCGCGCGCGGCCTGGATGAACTCGTCCACGCTTCCTTCCGCATGGCGGCACCGCGCCGTGTGCAGATGCAGGTCGATCACGACACCACCTCCACGACACCGCCTCCGGCGACCACGTCGCCGCGGTAGCACACGAGGGCCTGCCCCGGCGCCGGCGCGGAGATCCCGCCCGGCACGTGGACGATGAGCCGACCGTGCTCCAGCCGCGCGGTCCCCGCGGCTTCGGGGCCACGATACCTCACCCGCACGGTCACCGAGCCGGGCCCCGGCCCGTCTCCCCACACCGCGTCGGACGCCTCGATGACGTGCGCCACCAGCCGCGAACGCTCGGCGACATGGATGGTGGCGCTGCGCACGTCGACCGAGCGCACGAACAGGCCGGGCGCTCCGTCGAGGCCGAGGCCCCGGCGCTGCCCGACGGTGACGCCGCAGACGCCCTCGTGGGCGCCCACCAGCGCGCCCGCCTCGTCGACCACGGGGCCGGGCCGGAATGCCGCCGGGCGTCGCTCGCGGAGGAACGCGCGCACGTCGCCGCCGGCCACGAAGCACGCGTCCTGGCTCTCCGGCCGTTCGGCGGAGGAAAGGCCACGGCGGCGCGCGTGCTCGCGCACCTCCGCCTTGGTGAGCTCGCCCAGCGGGAACAGCGTGTGCTCGAGCTGCGCGGTGCTCATCCGGTACAGGAAGTACGACTGGTCCTTCCCGCGGTCCACGGCCCTCGCCAGCCGCGGGGCGCCGGCCGCGGCGCGCACGACGCGCGCGTAATGACCCGTCGCGAGGAAGTCGGCCCCCTGGAGCGTCACGCGACGCAGGAGTTCCGAGAACTTCAGCCGGTCGTTGCACGCGACGCACGGGTTGGGGGTGCGTCCGGCCGCGTACTCGTCGCAGTACGGCGTCACGACGTCGCGTTCGAACTCGTCCGCGAACGACAGCGTGTAGTGCGGGATGCCCAGCGTCGCGCACACGCTCTTCGCGGAGCGCGCCCCATCGGCCGCGCAGCAGCCGCCGTCGGCGTCCTCGCGAGCCAGCAGCCGCATCGTGACGCCGGTGACCTCGTGCCCCTGCTCGACCAGGAGCGCGGCCGCCACCGAGGAATCCACGCCGCCGCTCATCGCCACGAAGACGCGGGCCATGGGCTAGACCCCGTCCGGTGCCGCGGCGCCGCGCCACGGCACCCGCCGCGTCTCGCGCGGACTCAGCCTACAGATCGCAGGCCTCCTCGTGCGTGACCCCCTGGTCCGGCGCCGGCTCGTCCTCGTCGCCGTCGGCGTGCGGGTCGAATCCCGGCTTCTCGGAGAGGATCTCGCCGGCGATCGGGTCGCGCCCGCGCTTGACCAGGAAGTCGTCGACGGCGACCTTCAGGCCGTCGGTCGCCAGCACGGAGCAGTGCATCTTCACCGGCGGCAGACCGCCGAGCTCGTCGGCGACCTGCTGCTTGGATATCTTCACCGCGTCCTGGATGGCCATGCCCTTCGCCATCTCGGTCACGATCGACGACGTGGCGATGGCCGCGCCGCACCCGAGCGTCTGGAACCTGACGTCCGAGATGCGGTCGGCGTCGTCCACCTTGATCGTGATCTTCATCACATCCCCGCAGACGGGGTTGCCCACCTCTCCGACCCCGTCCGCGTCGTCGATGACGCCGACGTTGCGCGGGTTGTTGAAGTGTTCCATGACCTTCTCGCTGTAGAGCACGTCGTTGCTCCTTCGGATCGGGCTTCGCAGGACCGGCCGCCGGACGCGCTAGGCGCCGGCGCCGAACATGCGGGCGTACACGGGCGACATGGCGCGCAGGCGCTCCACGATGGGCGGCAGCACCTCGAGGAAGACGTCCACATCCTCGTCGGTCGTGTAGCGTCCGACCGTCACGCGGAGCGATCCGTGAGCGATCTCCGGCGCCAGACCGATCGCGAGCAGGACGTGGCTCGGCTCGAGCGACCCCGACGAGCACGCCGACGCGGTCGACACGGCGATCCCCCGGTTGTCGAGCTGGAGCAGCATCGCTTCGCCCTCCACGCCCTTGATCACCACGTTCGCGATCCCCGGGACGCGCGGCGCGTCGCGCGAGCCGTTCAGCGCCGTGTTCGGCAGCGCGAGCATGCCGTCGATGACGCGCTCGCGCAGCGCGACCAGCCGCGGCGTCTCGGTCGCGCGCTCCTCCAGCATGATCTCGAGCGCCTTGGCGAACGCCGTCACACCGCCGACGTTCTGGGTCGCCGAGCGCTTCTTGCCTTCTTGGCCGCCGCCCATGAGCAGGGGCTCGAACGGCGTGCCGCGCTTCAGGTAGAGCGCGCCCACGCCCTTGGGCCCGTAGATCTTGTGCGCCGAGAACGAGGCGGCGTCCACGCCGAGGTCGGCCGCGTCCCACTCGATCTTGCCGAGCGACTGGATCGCGTCCGTGTGGAAATAGGCGCCGCGCTCGTGCGCGAGGGCGGCCAGCTCCTTGACGGGCTGGATGGTGCCGATCTCGTTGTTCACGTGCATGACGGAGACCAGCACGGTCGAGTCCCGCAGGACGGCCGCGAGGTCCTCTGGATGGATGACGCCGTCCGTGCGCGGCGCGACCTCGCTGACCTCGAAGCCGCTCTTCGCCAGATGGCGCGCCGGCTCGAGCACGGCGTGATGCTCGAACGCGGAAACGACGACGTGGTCTCCCTTGCCGCGAGCCTTGCCGGCCCGAGCGATGCCCACGATGGCCGCGTTGTCCGACTCCGTGCCCGCGCCGGTGAAGATCACCTCCGAGGAGTTCGCGGCGTGGATCGCCGCGGCGAACGAATCCCGCGCCGCTTCCAAGGCCCGGTAGGCGTCACGACCCAGCGCGTAGAGGCTGTTCGGGTTGCCGTACCGCTCGCCGAAGAACGGCAGCATCGCCTCCACGACGCGCGGGTCGGCCGGCGTCGTCGCCGCGTAGTCGAGATAGATACCGCGAGGTGTGTCGCTCATGCTCGCTCGCTCCCCTTGCCGGACGAGGTGGCCGTGTCATCGTACCCGCTCTGCACGGACGCGAGGTCCGCGATGGTGGTGGAAGCGAAGACGTCGCGGAGCGCGTCCGTGGCGCGTCCCCACACGGCCGCGGCGGCACACGTTCCGGCCTTCCCGCAGCCGCTGCCGCCGTCGCACGTCGTCGGCGCCAGCGGGCCTTCGAGCGCTTCCACGACGTCCAGCACCGAGATCCCGCCCGGGTCGCGGCTGAGCGCGAACCCGCCGCGCGCACCACGCAGCGCGGCCACGATGCCCGCCTTGCGCAAGGCTGCCAGCAACTGCTCGAGGAACTTCAGGGGGATGCCCTGCTGCTCCGCGAGCTCGCGCGCACTGACGGGCCCGCGGCCGTACCGGCATCCGAGGTCGATGAGCGCCAGCAGGCCGTACTCGCTGCGTGCCGTCAGCCGCATGCCGTGCCCTCGCCTCCTCCGGTCGCGCGAATCACTAGTGGTTCAGTATGATATGCCGCCCCGCGCGGAGGCGCAAGAACCGGCGCCGCGGCCCGCGCTGTCCGGCGTCCGCCGCCGCCCGGCCGGCTCGCTCGTCCGTTCGTCCTCCGCAGGCTCCCGACCGGCAACTGCCACCTCGGCGGCGTTGCACGGCGGCTCCGGCGAGTGTTAGGGTGTGCTCCCACGTCCGGAGGCCGAGCCCTCGGGACGTCGAAGCGACGGAGATCCGTGGTCGACAACCACGGGGTGGCGAGGACCCGCCGGATTCCTACCGTCGCCAGACACGACAGAGCCCCGCCGCGACCACGCGGCGGGGCTCTTCTCTCGCGGTCCGTGCAGCCTCGCTACAGCGCCTTCAGCAGGTTCGCCATCTCGATGCCGGACACCGCGGCGTCCCATCCCTTGTTGCCCTGCTTCGTGCCGGCCCGCTCGACCGCCTGCTCGATCGTGTCGGCCGTGACGACGCCGAAGATGACCGGCAGCCCGCTGTCCAGCCCGACCTTGGCGACGCCTTTCGCGACCTCGCTCGCGATGTAGTCGAAATGCGGCGTGCCGCCTCTGATGATCACGCCGAGCGCGAGGACGGCGTCGTAGCGGCCGCGCGCGGCCAGCTTCGCCGTCGCGAGCGGGATCTCGAACGCGCCCGGCACCCACACCACGTCGATGTCGGCCGCGGCCACACCGTGCCGCGTCAGCGCGTCCTCCGCGCCCGAGACGAGACGCGTGGAGAGCAGCTCGTTGAACCGGCTCGCCACGATGCCGATCTTGAGACCAGACCCGACCAGCTTGCCTTCGTACGTGCTCATGCTCCCGCTCCCTCGTCGCCGGCGCTCCGCCCGCCCTCGCCCAGGTCGAGACGGTGGCGCAACTTCTCCTTCTTGGTGCGCAGATACGCGAGGTTCTCCGGGCACGCCTCTATCTCCAGCGGCACCTGCTCGCTGACAGTGAGCCCGTAGCCCTCGAGCCCGCTGATCTTCTTCGGGTTGTTCGTCATGAGGCGCATCGACGTGACACCGAGATCCACCAGGATCTGCGCGCCGATGCCGTAGTCGCGCAGGTCGGCCGGGAAGCCGAGCGCCTCGTTCGCCTCCACGGTGTCGGCGCCCTTCTCCTGCAGCTCGTAGGCGCGCAGCTTGTTCGCCAGACCGATGCCGCGGCCCTCGTGACCGACGCATGTAGAGGATGACGCCGACGCCCGCCTCCTGCACCCGCCGCATCGCCTCTTCGAGCTGCGCGCCGCAGTCGCAGCGCAGCGAATGGAAGACGTCGCCGGTGAGGCACTCCGAGTGCACGCGGACGAGCACGTCCGGCGTGTCCGCCACATCTCCCACGACCAAGCGCGATGTGCGTCGAGCCGTCGACGCGGCTCTCGATACCCGTGCGCCGTGAACTCGCCGGACCGGGTTGGCAGCCTGACCGTCGCCACGCGGTCCACGAGCCGCTCGGTGCGCCGGCGGTACGCGATCAGGTCCGCCACGGTCACCATCTTGAGTGCCGAAGCGCTGCGCGACCTGCTCGAGCTGGGGACGCCGCGCCATGGTGCCGTCCTCGCTGATGATCTCGCAGATCACGCCGGCGGGCGCGAGGCCGGCCAGTCCGCGCCAGATCGACCGCCGCCTCCGTGTGCCCGGCCCGCTCCAGCACGCCGCCGGGCCGCGCCTTGAGCGGGAACACGTGCCCGGGCCATGAGATGTCCTCGGGCCGCGTCTGCTCGGGTCGACGAGGGCGCAGACCGTCGCGGCCCGGTCCGCCGCCGAGATGCCGGTCGTGATCTTGCCCTTGGCGCCGACCGAGACGTGGAAGGCCGTCCCCTGCTCCGAGGTGTTGTGCTCCGTCATCGGCGGGATGCGCAGCCGCTCGACGGTCGCCGCGGCCAGCGGCACGCAGACGAGGCCGCGCCCGTTGGTGATCATGAAGTTGATCGCCTCCGGCGTGACCTTCTCGGCAGCCATGACGAAGTCGCCCTCGTTCTCGCGGTCCTCGTCGTCGACGACGACGAGCATCCGCCCCTGGCGGATCTCCTCGATGGCCTCCTGGATGGTGGCGAACGCTGAGCTCACCGGCACGTCATCGTCCTCCGGCGAAGTCTTTGAGCATGTCGCGCGAGCCTGCCCGGCCTGGCTCCCGAGGCCGCGCCCTCCGTGGCCACCGGAAGCCCCATGTAGGAGTCCACGTAGCGCTTCACATACTTGGCGAACATGTCGGCCTCGAGGTTCACGCTGTCGCCCGATCGGCTTCTCCCCGAGCGTCGTCGTCTCCTCGGTATGCGGGATGACCGCCGCTCCGAAGCCGTCGTCGAAGAGCCGTGCGATCGTGAGCGAGATGCCGTCCACGGCCACCGAGCCCTTCTCAACGAGGTAGTCACGCACCTCGATCGGCGCGGTGAAGCGGTACTGCGTGGCGTTGCCCGCCACCTGCCGCATCGCGAGAGTGCCGACGGCGTCCACGTGCCCGCTCACGATGTGCCCGCCGAGGCGGTCCGACAGACGCAGCGCGCGCTCGAGGTTGACGTGCGCGCTCTGCCGCAGCCCGGCGATCGTCGTCCGCACGACCGTCTCGTCGCTCACGTCGACGAGGAACGCCCCACGCAGGAACTTCACGATCGTGAGGCAAACGCCGTCGACGGCGACCGAGTCGCCGATCGCCATGTCACGCCCGAACTCGGGCGCGTACACCTCGAGCCGCATGCCGCCCGACACCTTCTCGGTGCGGGTGACCACGCCCTTGGCTTCGATGATCCCTGTGAACATCTCGTGCCTTCCGTCGTCTCGTCTCAACGATGCGACCCGCCGTCACCCGGCGGCGGGAGGTACCTCACCGTGCGTCAGCCGCCGGGCCCGCGTCCCATCGGCCGCCACACCGACACGGCGTCGCGGCCGGCCAGGCCGGCCTCCACCGCCCGGAACCGCGAGTCCAGGGAACTCACGTCCTCGAGCGCCCTTCCACGGTACAGCGCCGGCGCGGCCTCGCCCGCCGCTCCCCCGGCATGCACGACGACCAGCTCGTCGATGAGGTCGTCGTCCCACAGGGCGGTGAACAGCCGCGGTCCCGTCTCCGCCAGCACCGCGACCACGCCGTCAGCGGCGAGCACACCGAGGGCCGCGCGAAGGCCGCCTTCGCGGTCGTAGCCGAGCGCCGCCGCGCCGGCGCTCGCCAAGGCAGGGTCCAGCTCGTCGTCCTCCGGCATCAGCACGGTCACGTCGCCGAGGCCGTCGACGCAGCATGCGCAGGTCGGCCGGCGGCTGCTCCGAGAGCACCAGCACGACACGCCGGGGCTGCCGTCTCGCCGGATGGCCGGCGGCGTCGCGCACGGACAGCGACGGGTCGTCGACACGGGCGGTCGACGCTCCCACCAGCACCGCGTCGCTCGTCTCGCGCAGGCGCATGGTGAGCTCGCGCGCGGCCTCCCCCGTGAGCGCGCTGCGCACGCCGCCGGCGAGAGCCACACGCCCGTCGAGCGTGAGTGCGACCTTGACGCGCACGAACGGCCGGCCGGTGCGGAGGACGTGCAGCCACTCCGCGTTGAGCGCCTCGAACGGCCCGGGTCTCGGCGCAGAACTCCACGTCGACACCGGCCGCGCGCAGTGCGTCCGCGCCGCCCTCGGCGAGCGGGTTCGGGTCCGCCATGCCGACCACCACGCGTGACACACCCGCGCGGACGAGCGCCTCGGCGCACGGAGGCGTCCTGCCGACGTGAGCGCACGGCTCCAGCGTCACGTACGCGGTCGCGCCGCGCGCCGCTCGCGCCCGCGGCCGCGAGCGCGTGAACCTCCGCATGCGGCTCGCCCGCGCGCTCGTGCCAGCCCTCGCCGACGATCGCGCCGTCACGCACCAGCACGCAACCGACGACAGGGTTGGGCGACGTCGTTCCACGGCCGCGCTCGGCGAGCACGCAGGCGCGCCGAAGATAGGGGTCGATCGACGGAGTCATACGCATCGCCGAAGAGGCGCGGCATCGCGGCTACGATCCTTCTCCCATCCGGACTGTGACCGTCGGCTCCGGGATCTCACCGGATCGGCCCCTCTCTCGAGGGGTTCGCGGGCTCTCACCGCCGGTGGGGAGTTGCACCCCGCCCTGAAGAACGTGCGATCAGGATAGCAGGTCGCCGCCCTTCGACGCGACCCCTCGCGTGGCGCGCGGACCTCGCTCGGCGCCGAGCTAGCGGTGGAGGAGCAGCCAGGCGAGTCCCACGAGGATCGCCACCGCCACAGCGACCGCCGCCGTGCGGATCGCGAGATCCCGCCAGAACTCCGGCCACGACTGCCGCGAGAGCTCGACCGCCTTCTCGACACGCTTCAGCGCGTAGCCGCGCCGACCCTTCCGCGGCTCCTGCGGCGGGACGGCCATCACTCGAGCGCGGCGGCGCCGGCCTCGCGGATCGACCGCAGCGCCGCGCCCGGGTCGGTGGCGGCGAAGACCGCGTTGCCGGCCACGAGCAGCCGCGCCCCGGCGCCGACCACGAGCGGCGCGCGTCGCTGCGTCGATGCCGCCGTCGACCTCGATCACGGCGCACGAGTCGCGTGTCGCGCGATCATGCGCGCGACCGGCGCGCACCTTGCGCACGGACGCGGGGATGAACGCCTGCCCGCCGAACCCGGGATCCACGCTCATCACGAGGACGCAGTCCACGTCGGCGACGATCTCGCTCAGGCTGTCCGGAGGCGTCGCCGGGTTCAGCGCCACGCCCGCCTTGGCGCCGGCGCCCGTGATGCGCTGCACGACCCGATGCAGATGGTCGCACGCCTCGACGTGCACCGTGACCATGTCGGCACCCGCGTCCAGGTACCAGTCGACCGTGCGCGTCGGCGTTGTCGATCATGAGGTGGACGTCGAGCGGCACGCTCGCGATGCGCTTCAGCGCGCGCACCACCGGCGGCCCGATCGTCAGGTTCGGGACGAAGTGGCCGTCCATGACGTCGACGTGGATGACGTCGGCGCCCGCGGCCTCCACCAGCGCGATCGCCTCGGCGAGCCGCGCGAAATCCGCCGACAGGATCGACGGCGCGATCGCCGATCCGATCAGCCATCGTCGCCAACTCCTTCAGTCGGCATCGACGAGCCCCATCCCGTGCAGCTCGTCCCGCGCCTCCCGGCCGAGCAGCGCCTCCTCGCTCTCCGTGACCGGCTTGCCCTCGTAGAGCACCGCGCGCACCTGATGGGTGATCGGCAGCTCCACGCCCATGCGCTTGCCGAGCTCGCTCGACGGAGATGCACGCGAACGCGCCCTCCGCGACCATGCTCGGTCTGCGCGGTCCAGCCCTCCAGCGTGCCGCCGCGGCCCACGAACTCCCCGAGGGCGCGGTTCCGCGAGTTCTTCGACGTGCAGGTCGCGATGAGGTCGCCCATCGCCGGCCAGCCCCATGTACGTGAGCGGATTCGCGCCCATCGCGTGCCCCAGACGGCTCATCTCGGCCAGCCCGCGCGTCATGAGGGTGGCCTTCGTGTTGTCGCCGTAGCCGATGCCGTCGCTACATGCCCGCGCCCACCGCGATCACGTTCTTGCTCGCGCCGCACAGCTCGACGCCGACCACGTCGGGGTTCGTGTACACGCGGAAGAACCGCGTCATGAAGAGGTCCTGGAAGAAGCGCCCGATGTCGTCCTCGTACGCCGCGACGACCGTGGCGGAGGGGACTCCCCTTCCGACCTCCTCGGCGTGGTTCGGACCGGAGAGGCCCGCGATCGCGCTCGCGGTGCCCCAGGTCGTCGGCTCAAGCACCTCGGTCATCAGCATGAGCGTGCTCGTCCTCGACGCCCTTCGAGAGGATGACCACGGGCACGTCCGGGGCGAGGTGCGGCGCGCATGGCTCGGGACGTGTCGCGCACGCCGACGCTCGGCGTCACCATCACGACCGCCTCGGCGCCACGCAGCGCGTCGTCGATGTCGGCTGTCGCGTACACCGTGCCGCGGGCAGCGTCGACATCGCGTCATGTACACGGGATTGTGGCGCGTCGGCGTTGACGCCTTCGGCGATCTCAGCCTCGCGCGACCACAGCTGCACCGTCGTGCCCCTTGCCGCCGAGCAGCCAGGAGGCCGACGTGCCCCACGAACCGGCGCCGATGACCGCGACCGTCGTCATCCGTGGTCCTCCTCTCGTCCGTCTCGCCTAGCCGCGACCGCCTGCGAACCGATCTAATCCTCGGCTCTTCTCCGCGCACAAGCCGCACGATGTTCGACCGGTGGCGCCACATCACGAGCAGCCCGGCGCAGCACCGCGAAGACGAGCATCGGCCGGTGCCCCGGGTACAGCCACGAACACCAACGGCGTGAAGACGACGGCGTCCACGATCGACCCCGAGCGACACGATCCGCACCACGACGGCACGTCCCGAAGAAGATGACCAGCAGGATGATCAGCACCTGCGGCATGAGGACGAGGATCGCGCCCGCGGCCGCCGCGACGCCCTTGCCGCCGCGGAAGCCCAGGTACGGCGAGTAGATGTGCCCCGCCATCGCCGCGACCGCCGCCGAGCGACCACCAGCGCGTCGTGGCCGTTGACGCCCCAGGACGGGCGCCACGACGATGGCGAACAGCGCGGCGGCGGCGCCCTTCGCGATGTCGCAGCGACGAGCACGAGCGAGCCCCGCCTTCCAGCCCAGATTCGCGGTAGACGTTCGTCGCCCCGGTGTTGCCCGAGCCGAGCGTCGCGATGTCGACGCCGTGCAGACCTTGCCCGACGAGCACCCCGAACGGGATGCCGCCGACGAGATACGCGACGACGGCGACGAGCACGATCACGCCAAAGGATGTCGATCACGACGGCGCCTCAGTCCTTCTGCCGGAACTTCAGGGTCATCGGCGTGCCCGGTGAGGTCGAACGCCTCGCGCATGCCGATTCTCAAGGTACCGCTTGAAGTTCTCGTCGGCGAGCTTCGGGTGGTTCGCGAAGAACGTGAACCCCGGCGGCGCGGTGTGCGTCTGCGTGCCGTAGCTTCACCCGCAGCTGCGCGCCGCCCGCGATGACGGTGTGCCCGATCTCCCGCAGCTCGGTGAGGAAGCGGTTCAGCGCGCTCGTCGAGATCTCCTGCGTGTAGTCGCGTACACGGCGTCGACCGCCTCGAGCACGCGGCCGACGCCGCGGCCGGTCAGCGCCGATGATGCGCAGCACGGGGGCGTAGCCGACGAAGCCGAGCTTGCTCGGAACCTGCTCCAGCACGTCGTCGCGCGCCTCGTCGTCCGCGAGCAGGTCCCACTTGTTGAGCAGCACGACCATCGCGCAGCCGCGCTCCTGCGCGAAGCGCGCGACGCGCTGGTCCCCGTCGGTGACGCCTTCCGAGGCGTCCACGATGAGCAGCGCGACGTCCGCGCGGTCGATGGCGCGCATCGCGCGCACGAAGCTGTAGTACTCGACCGACTCGTCGATCTTGGCCTGCCGCCGCAGGCCGGCCGTGTCCACCAGCCGGTAGCGGACGCCCTCGCGCTCGCACCACCGTGTCGATCGCGTCGCGCGTCGTGCCGGCCGACGTCGCTCACGATCGACCGCTCCTGCGCCGAGCAGGCGGTTGAACAGCGAGCGACTTGCCCGCGTTCGGACGGCCGATGATGGCCACGCCGATCTCGCGCGCTCGGGACCTCCTCCGCGCCTTGCGGGCAGCGCCGGCACGAGGTCGTCGAGCAGGTCGCCCGTACCGTGCCCGTGCAGTCGCGGACACGGCCCGCGGCTCGCCCGAGCCCGAGCGCCCAGAACTCGTGGACCGCGGACTCGTCCGCGGGGTTGTCGGTCTTGTTCACCGACGAGGAACACCGGGCGGCCGGCGCGCTGCAGGATGCGCGCGACGTCCTCGTCGCCCGACGTGATGCCCGTCGTGCCGTCGACGACGAACAGGACGCGCGTCGGCCTCCTCGGCCGCCATGAGCGCCTGCGCGCGGATCGACGCGCCGAACGCGTCGTCGTCGCCGAGCTCGATGCCGCCGGTGTCGACGAGCATGAACTCGCGGCCGTTCCAGTCGGTGCGGTGGTAGCTGCGGTCGCGCGTCACGCCGCGCATGGCGTGGACGATGGCGTCCTGGCCCTGCACGAGGCGGTTCACGAGCGTCGACTTGCCCGACGTTCGGGCGGCCGACGACCGCGACGATGGGTAGCGCCATGCCGGGGTCACCCTGCCGTGGACGACGTGCGGCGATGCTCTCGCGACGGCCGCAGACGAGCCCGCGGCGTCGCATGATACCAGACGCACGTCGGCTCCGAGCGCTCCGAGCGACGTCCGCCCAGCGTCAGATCGTCGAGGAACAGGCCGTCGGCGTTCACGGCGACGTCGGGCACGAGGTACGGGCCTCCGGCGCCGCCGGCGTCGTTCCGCACGCGCCTCGGCGCACGTCGGCGCCGGCCAGCAGCCCGGCCACGGACACGGTCCCGCCCGAGCAGCCGGTTCGGCACCGCCAGCGACCCGCACCACGTCGCGGCGCCGAGTGACGGCGCGAGCGTTCGAGCACCGGCGCGAACAGCTCGCCGGTCACGAGCACGACGTCCACGCGGGCGCGCCCGTGACGCCGGCCCGGCTGCGCCGCCTCGCGAACTCGTCGACGAAGGCGCGCGCCATCCCGATGCCGTTCTCGAACTGCGGGAAGCCGTCGTAGTCGTCCCACGCCGGAAGCCCGGCTCCCGCGGTCGAGGTAGAGCTCGTCGGCCGCGTACACCCAGCGCACGCCGCGCTCGGCCCGCATGCGCTGCCGCCACGGCTCGAGCGCGTCCAGCACCTCGCGCGCGACCGCGGGCTCCGCGAACGTGCCGCCGATCGTCCGGGCATACCGCGTCACGCCGACCGGAACGACGCCGACCGACATGACGTCCGCGGCGCGCCGCCAGCCATTCGAGCGTGCGGTCGAGCACGTCGCCGTCGTTGACGCCGGGCACCAGCACGATCTGCACGTGCATCTCGATGCCCGCCGTCGAGCAGCTCGTCGAAGCGCTCGAGCGCGCGGTCCTCGCCGGCCGCACAGATCAGCCGGCGGCGCACGTCGGGGTCGACCGCGTGCACCGAGACGTACAGCGGCGACAGGCGCTGCTCGACGATGCGCTCCACGTCGGCCGTCAGCCAGGTTCGTGAGCGTGATGAAGTTGCCCGTCGAGGAACGAGAGCCGGTAGTCGTCGTCACGCACGTACAGCGACGGCCGCAGCCCGGCGGGCAGCTGCGCGCACGAAGCAGAACGCGCACGCGTTCTCGCACGTGCGCACGCCGTCGAACACGACGCCGTCGAACCCGACGCCCCAGGCCTCGCCCGCACGTCGCGCGCAAGACGCCTCGCGCGGCTCGCCCGTCGCGCAGCAGCGTCAGACCGACCGCGCGTGCCGTCGGTCGCCCACATCCAGTCGAGGATGTCGCGCAGCGGCGCCCGTCGACGCGCACGACGACGTCGCCGCGGCGCAGCCCGGCCCGGCGCGGCCGGGCTCCCCTCCTCGACGCGCGGCGACGACCGCGCCCGCGGCGCCGGTGCGCGTCTCAGCCGGATACGTCATCCGCACATCGCTTCGATGGCCGCGACGACGCCGGCCATCTGCTCGTCGGGAGTGGAGGCGCCGGCGGTCACGCCCGACGCTCCGGGCGCCCTCGAACCACGCGGCGTCGAGCTCCTCGGCGGTCTCCACGTGGTGGACGCGCGGATTCACCGCTCGGCAGATCTCCGCGAGCCGCGTCGTGTTGCCGGAGTTGTGGCCGCCGACGACCACCATGACGTCCACGCCTCGCGCGAGCTCCTCGGCGCTGCGCTGGCGCTTGCTCGTCGCCGAGCAGATCGTGTTGTGCACCTTCAGCTCGCTCACGCGCGGCAGGAGCGCGCTCGACGACCTGGTGCAGCCGCTCGAGCGTCTGTGTGGTCTGCACGACGATGCCGACTCGCCGCGACGGCAGCTTCGCCGGGATGTCCGAGACCTCCTCGACGACGATCGCCTCGCCTCCGCGTGCGCGCCACGATGCCCTCCACCTCGGGATGGTCGGCCTCGCCGACGATGACGACGGCGTAGCCGTCGGCCTTGAGTTCGGCCGCCGCCTCCTGCGCGCTCGAGACGAACGGGCACGTCGCGTCGACGACGTCGAGTCCGCGCTCGCGCCGCCTCGGCATGATCGACGGATCGACGCCGTGCGCTCCGGATGACGAGCACGCCATCCGCGGCCTCGTCGAGGCAGCCCGCGACCTCGACGCCGCGCGCGCGCAGCGCCTCGACCGCCTGCGGGTTGTGGATCAGCGGCCCGAGGGTGTGCACCGTGCGGCCGCTCGCGGCGGCCTCGCTCGGCGAGCTTGAGCGCCCGCTCCACGCCGTAGCAGATGCCCGCGTAGCGCGCGACCTCGACCTTCACCGCGCACCGCCCCCTCGAGCCGCCCGGGCGACCTCGATCTCGCGCCCGATGCCCTCCATGATCGCCGCCGTCATCGCGTCCACCCGCTCTTTGTGCCCGTGTTCGCCGAAGGCCGCGGGGTCGATCGGCTCCCCGAAGGAGATGACCACCTTCGGCAGCCGTGGCACGCGCGCGCCGGGCGGCAGGATCCGGTCCGTGCCCGCGATGCCCACGGGCACGACGGGCACTCCGTTGTGGATCGCGAGGAACGCCGCTCCGCCGTGCGCCTCGCCGAGGCCGTCACCGAACGTGCGCGTCCCCTCCGGGAAGATGCCGACGACCTCACCCGCCTTCAGGAAGGAGCCGGCCGTGCGCAGCGCGTCCCGGTCGGCGATGTCGCGCCGCACCGCGAAACGCCCAGAAGTGGTCGAGCCCCCAGCCGAGGATCCACGTGCCCCAGAGTTCGCGCTTGGCCATGAAGTGCGTCGGCCGCGGAGAGCGGCACCACAGCAGGATCGGGTCCGCGTAGCTGACATGGTTGCCCGCGAGGATGACGCCGCCGCTGCGCGGCACGCGCTCGCGGTGCAGCAGCCGCGTGCGGAACAGCGCGGGCACCGCGACGCCCACGGTGGCGCGCACCACGTGCGCGAACCAGAAGCTCCGGGGCGGCCGCGGTTCCCTCACGCGCGCTTCTCCTCGATGAGCCGTCCGATGGCGCAGACGACCTCGTCGATGGTCATGGCCGTCGTGTCGATCACCACCGCGTCCTCCGCGCGCGTCAGCGGCGAGGCTTCGCGCGTCGAGTCGATCATGTCCCGGTGCTCGATCTTGTCGGCGGACCTCTTCGACGCTCATGTCCACGCCGCGCCGCTCCATGTCGAGCGCCCGCCGCCGCGCGCGCTCCTCGGCGCTCGCGGTCAGGAAGACCTTCACGTCGGCGTCCGGGAAGACCACGGTCCCGATGTCGCGCCCCTCGAGCACCGTGGCGGGCTTCGACGCGGCGATGCGGCGCTGCTGCTCCACCATCGCGCGGCGCACGCCGGGCACCGCGGCCACGGGGCTGACGGCGGCGTCGGCCGCCGGCGTGCGGATCGCGGCCGTCACGTCGCGTCCCTCGATGCTGACGCCGGTGGGCAGGGCCGCCCCGTCGTCGTGGCGGAACTCGATGCGCGCGTCGCAGGCGAGCGCCGTCAGCGCCTCCGCGTCGTCGAGATCGATGCCGCGCCGCAGCGCTTCGACGCCGATCGCGCGGTACATCGCGCCGGTGTCGAGGTACGCGAGCCCGAAGCGCTCGGCGAGGCGCCGGGCGACGGTGGACTTGCCGGAGGCCGCGGGGCCGTCGATCGCGACGATCACTGCGCGTACGTCCTCTCGCGAGAATGTCGGGGCCGGGGGCGCCGGCGAACGGCGCAAGCGTAGCAGAAACGCGGGAGCGCTTCGGCTCCCCGTGGACGTATCGCTACCCGAGATCGATGCTCGCGCCCAGGTGCGCGAGGTCGTCCGCGAAGCGCGGGTACGAGACGCGCACCGACTCCCAGTCGCGTACGGTGACCGGCTCGGACGCGACGAGCCCGGCGACGGCCCAGGCCATGGCCAGACGGTGGTCGCCGCGCGGGTCGAGCACGCCGCCGCGGAGCTTCACGGGCCCGTCGACCTCGAGCCAGTCGCCGCCGCTGCGGACCGTCGCGCCGAGCGCCGCCAGACCGGACGCGATCGCGTCCAGTCGGTCCGACTCCTTGACGCGCAGCTCGCCGACGCCCTCGAACCGCGTCGTTCCCATCGCGGCGGTCGCCACGACCGCCAGCACCGGGACCTCGTCGATCAGCGACGGCACCATCACGGCGGCGATCGTGGTCGCGTGGAGCTCGCGGGCATGCTCCACCCGGATCGTTCCGACCGACTCGCCGCCGGCCACGTCCTCCGTCTGCGTGACGGCGTCGACACCCATCATCGCGAGCACGTCGAGGAAGCCGGCGCGCGTCGGGTTCAGCGCCACACCGGGGAGCTCCACGCTGCTGCCCGGCACGATCGCCGCCGCGCATGCCATGAAGGCGGCCGACGACGGGTCCGCGGGGACCATCAGGTCCACGGGCGCGAGCACGGCGGGGCCGGTGACCTCGCAGGACAGCTCGGAGGCGTCGCGCGCCACCGGCACCCCGAACGCGAGCAGGAGCCGCTCGGTGTGGTCGCGGCTGCGCGCCGGCTCCGTCACGGTCGTGACGCCGTCCGCTCGAAGCCCGGCGAGCAGGACCGCCGACTTCACCTGCGCGCTCGCCACCGGCACGTCGTAGTGGATCGGCTCGAGCGCGCTGGTGCCGTGCACGGTGATCGGCAGCCGGTCACCCTCCGCGCACTCGAAGCGCGCGCCCATCCGCTCGAGCGGCTCGGTCACGCGACGCATCGGCCGCGACCTGAGCGAACCGTCGCCCGTCAGCGTCACCTCGACGTCCCAGCCGGCGAGCACGCCCAGGAGCATGCGCGTGGTGGTGCCGCTGTTCCCGCAGTCGAGCGGCTCGGCCGGCGGCCGCGGCCCGGCCGCGCCCCACCCGCGAACGCCGACCGCGATGCCGGCCTCCGGAAGGCACTCCGGCTCGACTTCGCCCACCTCCGCCCCGAGCGCGGCGACGGCGTCGATCGTCGAGCGCACGTCGGCGGCGTCCGGAACGCCGCTGATCAGCGAGTCGCCCTCCGCGAGCGCGGCGAAGAGGATCGCGCGGTGCGAGATCGACTTGTCGCCGGGCACCCGCACCTTGCCGATCAGCGGCGCGGTGGCCGGGTGGATGCGAGCGTTCACGTCCCCCCGCCCTCCGTCCCGAGCGGCTCGATGACCGGCTCGAACCCCAGCGAGCGCAGGTCGGCGACGAGCGAGGCGAAGTCGCCCTCGTCGGTCAGCACGACCCGCAGGACGGCCGTGTCCTCGGTCGTGTGGTCGATACCGATGTCCTCGATGTTGCACCCCGCGCGCGCCGCGGCCTGCGCCACCGCGCCGACGGCGCCGGGACGGTCGAAGATGGGGACCGACAGCTCGTGCAGCTGCTCGGAAGCGGGCACCCATCGAGCCGGGAGCGAACGCCGCACGGTGGCGGCGCGTTCCAGCCAGCTCCGCACGCCGTCGCGGTCTCCCTCCTCGAGCATCCGCGAGAAGTCGGTGAGCTGCAGGCCGTACTCCACGAGAGCCCGGCTCACCGCCTCCCGATTGTCGAAGCAGATGCCCGTCCACAGGTCCGGCGATCCTGCGGCGATGCGCGTCATGTCCTTGAATCCGCCGGCCGCCAGGCGAAGGACCTCGTCGCCGGTCCGCGCGCGAGCCGAGGCGACGTTGGTCAGCCCGGACGCGGCGATGTGCGGGATATGACTGATCGCCGCGACCGCCTCGTCGTGGTCGTGCGGAGGGATCGCGATCACGCGCGCCCCGATCGACGTGATGAGCGCGTGCAGGCGCCGGTAGGCGTCGGCGTCGACCTCGGGGGACGGTGTCAGCACGTAGTAGCCGCCGCGGAACAGGTCGCCGTCGGCGAACTCGACCCCGCTGCGCTCGCTGCCGGCCATGGGATGACCGCCGATGAACCGGCATCCCTTCGGGAGCACCCGAGCCGCCTCGGCCACGATGCCGCTCTTCGTCGACGCGACATCCGTGACGACCCCCCGGTAGCCGAGGTCCCCCAGACGGCGCAGCCACTCGCCGGCCGCGCGAGCCGGCGTCGCGAGCACGACGAGGTCGGCGCCGAGCAGGGCCTCGTCCGCTTCCTCCGGCGCCACGGCCTTGTCCACGATCCCGCGCGCCAACGCGAGCGCGCGGCTCGGGGCGTCTGGCTCGACGCCGGTGACCGCCGGTGGGTCCGGCAGCGAGCGCAGCGCCGCGCATAGCGAGCCCCCGATGAGACCGACGCCGACGACGCTGACGCTGTCGAATGGGCGACCCACCTTCGCGCGCCTCCTCTCCCCGCTCTCCCCGGTCAGATACTCCCCAGCTTGGCGACCACGTTCTCGAACGCCGTCACGATCCGCGGCGTGTCTCGCGCGGTGCCGACCGTCACGCGGAGCGCCGGCGCGGGACCGAACGCGCGCACGATCACGCCCTCGTCGCAGCAGCGCGTCGAACGCTTCGGCCGGAACTGGCGGCGTCGTCACCCAGATGAAGTTGGCGTGCGACGGCGCGTACGCGATGCCGAGCCGGTCGAAGCGGCGAACAGAGATACGCCTTCTGCTGCCTCGTTCTCCGCGCTTGCGGCGCGCCACCTCGTCCTGGTCGTCGAGCGAGAAGCACGCGCCGACCTGCCCGACGGTGTTCACGTTGAACGGCTCGCGATCGGCGTCGATCGCCTGCTTCGAGCGGCTCGGGCATGAAGCCGTAGCCGACGCGCGCGCCCGCGAGCGAGTAGATCTTCGAGAACGTGCGCAGCACGACGATCGGCCGCGCGCCGTCGAAGCAGTCGAGACCGTCCGGGTACGTCCGCGTCCGTCACGAACTCGAAGTACGCCTCGTCGACCACGAGCAGCACGTGCGGCGGCACGGCGGCCAGGAACGCGTCGAACTCGTCGCGCGCGATAGATCGTGCCCGTCGGGTTGTTCGGGTTGCACAGGAAGAGCAGCCGCGTCGCGTCGGTGACGCGCGGCGAGCATCGCGGGCAGGTCGTGCCGCTCGCTCGTCCGTCAGCGGCACCGCGACGCGCGGGCCGCCGAACATCCGCGCCACCAGCGGGTACACGACGAAGCTCGGCCACGCGTAGACGACCTCGTCGCCCGGGCGCAGGGTCGCCTGCGCGATGAGGCGCAGCAGCTCGTTGCTGCCCGACGAGACGGCGATGAAGCGCTCGTCGACGCCCAATGCTCCGCGAGCCGCCGCCGCAGCTCGCGCGCGGACCCGTCGGGGTAGCGGTTGAGGCGCGGGAGCACCGCTTCCATCGCCTCGACGGCGCGCGGGAACGGCCCGTCCGGGTACTCGTTGCTCGACAGCTTGAGGACGTCGGTCGCGGCCCGTGCGCTCGCGGACGTCGCTCGCGCGCAGTCCCGGCTCGTACGGCGCGCATGCCGGCGAGCTCCGGCCGTATCAAGGCCCCGCCACTGCATCGGCGCGCCTCCGCGGTACGCTCGCCCGCGCGTCATCGTGGCGGGTGCGGATTGTGCGCCTCCAGCAGCGGCGACGGCAAGCGAACGCCGCCTGCGGCCTACGTCGCTCGGCCGGGCAGGCTCCCGAGTCGATGCCGAAGCTCCGCAACGTCCGCGCTGCCGTCCCAGAGCGTCACCGCGGCCACGGACGCGTTCGGCACGGCGAAGCGCCATGCCGCCTTCGGTGGCAGCCGCAACCAGTGCGTGAGCATGGCGCGCACGACGCCGCCGTGCGTGACGACCGCGATGCGCGGCCCGCACGACTCGATCCGCTCGGCGGCGTGCGCCACGCGCGTCGCGAACGCGCGCCAGGTCTCGCCATCGTGGAACGGCGCGTTCTCCGGCGGCCCGCCGAGCAGATCGACCTCGACGCCCGCACGCTTCGCCTCGTCGTAGGTCAGCCCTTCCGCGGCACCGAAGTCGATCTCCGCGAGGTCGGCGTCGACGTGCACCTCGACGCCGGACAGCGCGGCCGCGCGTTCGGCCGCCGCGCGCGTCCGCAGCCGCGGGCTCGCGTGCACGGAGGACGGCCTCCACGCCGCGATGTAGGCGGCCAGCTCCGCGCACTGCCGCTCGCCCCGCTCCGTGAACGGCGACTCGCCGATGCCGACGTAGCGCCCCTCGACGTTCGCTTCGACCTCGGGATGCCTCGCTAGGAGCACCTCGACGGGTTCGAGCCGCGTCGGCGCCTCCTCGATGTGCGGTTGCCCCATCAGGTCACGTCGGTCGCTCACGTCAGCAGCGCTCCCGTCACGAGCACGATCGCCTCCACGAGGAGTACCGTAGCGCCGAACAGGTCACCCGTCATCCCGCCGACACGCCCGGCGAGGACCCGTGGCACGACGAACGCGGCGACGAGCCCCACCACGCAGGTCAGCGCCAGCGGCAGCACGTTCTGGGCGCCCCCGAGTGCGAAGACCGCCAAGGCCAGCACCGCGACGATCCCGACGGTCACGTCGTACCCCTCAGGCCGCTCGATCGCCGTCAACCCGAGACCGTCGCGGCGCGCCGCCGGCAGCGTCCACGCCGCGTTCGACGCGGCGAAGCGCCCCAGCACCGGCGCGGCGACGAGCACCCACAGCGAGCCTCCGTTGACGCATACGGCGGCGGCCGCCACCTCCACGAGCGCTACCACCACGATGGCGGTGGCGCCGAAGGACCCGACCCGGCTGTCGCGCATGATCTCGAGGCGCCGCTCGGGCGTCTGCCCGCCGAGGATGCCGTCGAAGGTGTCCGCCAAGCCGTCCCAGTGCAGGGAGCGCGTGAGCAACGCCCAGGCCGCGACCACGAGCGCGCCGAACAGCAGCGCCCGGCCCTCGGCCGGGGCGCCGAGCCCGTCCGCGGCCGCCCAGAGCGGCAGAGCCACCACGCCTCCCAGGAGCCAGCCGACCCACGCGTACCAACCGACCGCCCGCGGGCGCAGACCTTCCCACACGCGCCCGACGGGCACGATCGTGAGGAATCCGATCGCCGCGCCGAGATCGCGGACCGGGTTCGGTGGCCCGCTCACGGTCGCCTTGAGATCGCGCCGCTCGCTCATGGTCGCTCAGTCCTCATGCGCGCTCAGTCCTCACGATCGCTCACGCCGGCCTCCTCGAACGTCGCCATGCCGCTCATGACCGCGCACGCCGCGTCCATGATCTCCATCGCGAGCGCCGCGCCGGTGCCCTCGCCCAGCCGCATGTCGAGATCGAGCACCGGGCGCAGCCCGAGGGCCTCGAGCACCACGCGATGCCCCGGCTCCGCGCTGCGGTGCGACGCGAACACCCACGGTTTGCGCCGCAGGCGCGATCCGCAGCGCCGCCAGCGTCGCCGCGCCGGAGATGAACCCGTCGCTCACCACGGGCAGGCCGCGCATGGCGGACCCGATGCATCGACGCCGGCGAGCCCCGCGATCTCGAAGCCGCCCACCTTCGCCAGCACGTCCACGCCGTCGCGGGCGTTCGGCTCGTTGACCGCGATCGCGCGGCGCACGACGTCGACCTTGCGCGCCACGCCCTCGTCGTCCAGCCCGGTTCCTCGCCCGACGACGTCCGCGGGATCCACGCCGGTGAGCACGCTCGTGATCGCCGACGACGCCGTCGTGTTGCCGATGCCCATGTCGCCCGTGCCAGGATGTCGGCTCCCTCGTCCGCCATGCGGGCCGCTATCTCGATGCCCGCGCGCAGCGCCGCGAGCGCGTCCTCCCGCGTCATCGCCGGCCCGACGGCCATGTTGGCCGTGCCGTCGGCGATGCGCGTCCGGATGATCCCGCCGGTCGAGATGAGCGGGTTCGCGACGCCGATGTCCACCACGACGACCTTCGCCCCGGCATGCCTCGCCAGCTGATTGATGGCGGCGCCGCCCGCGCAGAAGTTCTCCACCATCTGCACAGTGACCTCGCTCGGATACGGCGAGACGCCCTCGGCCGTGACGCCGTGGTCGCGCGGCCATCAGGATGATCGTCTTGTTCGGGATCGCGGGCCGGTCGGTGCGTTGCAGCACCGCGAGCCTCTGCGCGATGTCCTCCAGCATGCCGAGCGAGCGGGGCGGCTTCGTGAGCGAGTCGAGCCGCGCCCAGGCGCGGTCCTCCCACTCGCGGTCGATGGTCGGGATCGCCAGGATCGTGCCGCCGAGGAACTCATGATTCGTCATCGAACACCTTTCGTCTGTCGTGCCCGGCACGCCGCCGGGCATCCGTCCGATCACTCCGTGTCCGGCCAGGTGAGCTCGCCGGGGAGCGCCTTCAGATCGACCGCGCGGCCGGACACCACCAGGTACGCCGCGTCCGCGGCGTCCACCAGCCGCCGGTTGGCGCGGCCCAGCTCGTCGCGGAACACGCGGCCGCTCGCCCAGTCGGGGACGACCCCCCACCCGGTCTCGTTCGTGACGACCACCGTGTCCCCGCGGCGCGCGATCAAGCCCTCGATCATCCTACCGACGCGTTCTGACACCGCCTGCTCGGCACCCTCCGGCGCCACGTCCGCCTCACCCACGGCCTCCCACGCGGCGGCCCCCACCAAGGTCGAAAGGCAGTCGAGGAGCAACACGGCGCTCCCGGGCACCCGCGCCAGCCACTGCGGGTCCGGCGTGGCTCGGATCGTGGTCCACGAGGCGGGACGCGACGCGCGGTGCGCCTGGATGCGACGCGCCATCTCCGCGTCGCGGTCCCACCCGGCCACGGCCACGACCACGGGCACGCCTCGACGCTCCGCCAGCCTCTCGGCGAGCTCCGACTTCCCGCGCGCGAACGCCGCCCGCGACCACGACGAGACTCATCCCCGCGCACCCCTGTCATCCGCCGCGTCGGCCGCGGCGCGCATCGCCGCCTGCACGCACTCGCCCACCCTGCCGGCGTCGGCGCACTCCACCGCATGCGCCCGCCGCAACCGCTCCCACAACGCCAGCGCCTCACCGCGCGAGAAGTCCTGCAGCGCGTCGAGGTCGCCCACGAGCACCGCGGGTCGGCCGCAGGACACCGCGGCCCGGAGGTTCCCCAGGTTGGCGGGCCCGAACGGCGTGGCCACGACCACGACCGCGTCAGCGGCGCGCATCGCGGCCACCACCTCGGCCTCGTCCGCCGGGGTCATCGCGGCGAACGCGCCGAGCGCGCGGAACGGCACGCCCAGCGCCGACGCCACCTCGTGGTCGGTGTCGCCCGCGGGCAGCGCGCCGGCCGAGACGCGCGACGCCCTCGCAGCACGAGCCGCCGCATGAGCGCCGCGCCGCTGCCGGAGCCGCAGACCACGAGCACGCGCGGTCCGCGCGGCGCCGTCCGTGGCGCCGCGCCCGCACCACCGGGAGCACCTGCACGGCGCCGGTCACGGGTCGTCGCCGATCACCGCGGCCACGCCGAACACCCGCCGCAACGTGTCGCGCGTGAGCACCTCGGCGGGCGTGCCCTGCTCCGCGATCCTGCCCGCCGGCGACGACGGCGAGGCGGTCGGAGTAGCGCGCGGCCATGTCGAGGTCGTGGAAGACGCGCGAGCACGGCGAGCCCCTCGTCGTCCGCGAGCGCGCGCACGACGTCGAGCACCTGCAACCTGTGGTTGAGGTCGAGGTGGCTCGTCGGCTCGTCGAGCAGCAGCACGCTTCGGCTCCTGCGCCAGCGCCTGCGCGAGCGTGAGCCGCTGCAGATCGCCGCCGGAAAGCTCGTCCACGCGCCGCTCGGCGAGCGCCGCTGTGTCGGTGAGCGTCGATCGCGCGCTCCACGGCCGCGTGGTCGTGCGCGCCCAGATCGCCGAAGCGCGACACGTGCGCGTGTCGGCCCATCTCGACGAACTGCCGCGCCGTGAACGCGAACGCCGTCGGAGCGCTCTGCGGCACCACCGCCACCAGCCGCGCGAGTTCGGCGCGCGAGTGGTCCGCCGCCGCGGCGCCCCGCGACCGACACCGTGCCGCCGAACAGGCGCGAGCCGCCGGTGACCGCGCGCACCAGCGTCGTCTTGCCCGCGCCGTTCGGGCCGATCAGGCCGACGAACTCGCCGGGCGCGACGTCGAGCGCGGCGTCCGTGACGACCGGCGGCGTCGTAGCCGACCGTCGCGCTTCTCGTATCGCAGCGTGGCGGTCACAGCGTCGCGTCCCGCGCCTGGCGCGCACGAGCAGCCACACGAAGACCGGCCCGCCGGCGAGCGCGGTCACGATGCCGACCGGGATCTCCACCGGCGCGAGCACGACGCGCGCGATGCAGGTCGGCGAGCACCATCACGATCGCACCCGAGAGCACCGAGGCCGGCAGCAGCAGCCGGTGGTCCGGCCCGAGGACGAGCCGCGCCGCGTGCGGCGTCATGAGCCCCACGAAGCCGATGAGCCCGCTCACCGAGACCGCGGCGCTCACCACGAGCGACGCGGCCGCGAGGATGATGCGCTTGACCCGCTCGACGTTGACGCCGAGCTCCCCGGCCCGCTCCTCGCCCAGCAGCATGATGTTGAGCTCCCGCGCGAAGACGATCGGCACCGCCAGCCCGACCACGAGCATGCCGGCGACGATGCCGACCTGCGTCCACGTGGCCCCCTGCAGGCCGCCCATCATCCAGAAGACGATGCGCGACATCTGCTGGCGCCGCAGCACCAGTACGAACGAGGTGAGCGCCGCCAGCGTGTAGGAGATGGCGACGCCCGCCAGCAGCAGCGACAGCGTCTCCATCACCCCGCGCCTCGTGGCGAGCGCGGCGACGAGGAGGATCGTGAGCATCGCTCCCGCGAACGCCGCGAGCGGCGGGGCGACGAGCGCCAGCACGCCCGTCCCGGTGGCGGCGAACGCGAGCGCGGCGCCCAGCCCGGCGCCGGAGGACACGCCGAGGATGTAGGGATCGGCGAGCGCGTTGCGGAAGAGCGCCTGGTAGAGCACGCCGGCGGCCGCCAGGCACGCACCGACGAGCGCGGCGAGCGCCACGCGCGGCAGGCGCAGATCGATCACGAGCGCCTGCGCGGTGTTCAGCGGCGCGCCGCGCAGCGCCGCGCCCACGGCGCCGACGACGTCCGCGAGCGTGATCGGGACCGCGCCGAACGCCGCACCCGCGATACACGCGAGCACGAGCACGCCCGAGAGCGTCGCGAGCACGACGACGGCGCGTGCGGTCCCGGTACGGTGCATGTCGCTTCCGCTCCGGCCCGCGGCCCTAGGGCCGCGACATCTCGAGGGGATGGAGCGCCTTCGCGATCTCCAGCAGCCCTTGCGCGATGCGCGGGCCGGGCCGTGAGACGAGGTCGTCGTCGAGCACGAAGACGCGCCCGTCCTTCACCGCGGAGAGTGCGGAGTACCCCGGCCGCGCCGCCACCGCGGCGGTCGTGCCGAGCGAGCTCCTCGTCCCCAGGTACACCGCGGGCTGGTCCTTCACGAGCTGCTCCACGGAGAAGCCGACGTAGCCCGCCTGGTTGACGACGTTCACGCCGCCGGCGGCTGTGATGAGGTCGTCCAGCAGCGTCCCGGAACCGGCCGTGTACAGCGGGTTCGTAGCCGATCTCGATGAAGCACGGCACGGGAGTGGCGCCGGCGAGCTTGTCACGCACGTTCGACGATGGTCGTGTTCATGTCGGTGACGACCTTCTGGCCCTGCGCGAGCGTGCCGGTTACCCTGGCCACCTTCAGGATCGACTGGCTCACGCCGGCCAGCGACTGCGGATCGATCACGACGACCTTGGCGCCGATCTGCGACAGCTTCGCGATGACGCTCGGCCTGCACGCCTCCGGTGACGAAGACGACGTCCGGCCTGGCCGCGGCGATCGCCTCGAGGTTCGGCGTCTGGAAGTCGCCGACCTTCGCGATGCTCTTCACCTGCGGCGGATAGTCGTCGTAGGTGGTCACGCCGACCACCTCGCCGATGAGGCCGAGCGAGTACAGGATCTCGGTGTTCGCGGGCGCCAGCGAGACGATGCGCGTGGGTCTGGTCGCGATCGTGACCGTGCGCGACGCGTCGTCGGTGATGGTGACGGGGAACCCGTTCGTGGCGGCCTTGGCCGGCGCGTTCGAGCCGCCGGATGCCGCCGGCTGTCCGCCGCAGCCGGCGAGCGACAGTGCGAGCAGCACCACGATCACCGCCGTGGCGACGAGCCGCGCCGTGCGTTCCGTGCTCCGTGCCTTCATCGCGTCTTCCTTCCGTAGTCCCGGGCTGTCCTCGGCCCACGTGACCGCGCCGCGCGATGCGCGAGGCTCCGGGAACGCGAACGGCCCCCGGGTGCGGGGGCCGTCGAAGGAAGATCCGTGTGCCGGCGGGAGCGGCCGCGCGCCTGTGCGAGGCGACGGTCTCCGGGCCGGGCGACGCGGGCCCTTTCTCCTCGAAGGCCTCATCGTGCGGTCGCTCCCCGCGGGCAGGTCTCCTGGCTTACGGCCACCCTCGCGCAGCGAGGCGTGAGGGGCCGATCACAGTTGCGGGACAGCGCCGGGATCTCACCGGCTTCCCTATTCTCCCGAGACGGCGTCGCGCGAGCGCGCTGCCGGATCGGGCACCCGACGGGGGTGCGATGTGCGGTTGTGAACGGCTCGCAGTGTAGCATTCCCCGCCGCGCCGTCGAGACGCGCGTCCACGCTTCGCGGCAGCGCTTCGCGTCGGCGGTCCCTACGCTTCGAGCAGCTGCCGCACGGTCATGAACTGCCCGAGGTGGTAGGCATTGTGGTCGGCGGAGACGAGCACTTCGCGCAGGTAGGTCTGGTCGTCGCGCGTCGCGTGCGGCACCTTCGCGGCGAGGTCGATCGCCGGGTCCTCGATGAGGCGCTGGAGCTCGGCGCGGTCGGCGCGGATGGCGGCGACGCACTCGTCCCACGCGGACGGCGATGGCGGCTCCGGCGACGTGGGCCAGTAGCCGGCCGGCCACTCCTGCGCGGTGTACGGGGCCTCGAGGCAGAAGTCCAGGATGTCACGCTGCGCGCGCCGGATGTGCTCGAGCAGCTCCCACAGCGAGTGCGGCAGCCCCGCCGGCCGCACGCCGCGGACCTCGGGCGCGACGCCGTCGACCGCCTTGTCGAAGCCGATGTGCGCCTGGCTGCGCTCCAGCAGATGCGAGAGCTGCGCGCGGAGGATGGGGTCGTTCGATGCCATCGCTGACCTCCCGTGGCCGTCTAGTGTCCTTCGCAAGAACATACCGCTATACGCCGAGATTCGCGTGCACGCCGCGCATCGCGGGCACGTGCCATGTCCCGCGTCGGCTCAGTGCCGCGCGCGCGCTGGCAACAGACGCATCACGACGAGGAGAGCCGCAACGATCACCCAGAACCAAGGAGCAGGCAGGACGAAACTGACCCAGAGCAGGCGCGCTAACCCGAACGCCCACTCAGCCGTACTCTTCAGGATGGCTCCGGCCGTCAATTCGCGAAGCATGTTCGCCGCCTCAGTCCTCTCGAGAAGGAACCCGCTCCCAGACGAGACGCCCGATCGACTTGAACTTCCCGACCCCGAGCTGGCCGCGTTCATTCCTTGATCGCGACCCGGGCGCGATCAAGGCGTCGACGACTGCCGCGCGATCCGCCTCGTAGATGCGGGAAGCTTCCAAGTTCTCGTCGAGGAGCACCAGCATCACGAACTGCCACTCTTTGCTGCAGTCAAACCGGCCGATGCGCTGCGATGGGTTGCCGCCCGGCAGAACACATCGCGTCTTGATCTGGATGGTCTCGAGCCGGCCGCCATTCCGGCGGATAGCGTCATAGCCTTCTTGTCGAACCTTGGCCAGCTCGAGCCCGAGTATGGAAGCGGCCTCGAGCTCACCGATCTCGCCAGTGCACCCCAAAGGTCGACCGGTTAGCTCTCTGTAGCGGCGCGCAGCGTGCCTCGCCTCGGCCAGCACGTTCGGTAGGCCCCCGCAACTCTCCGGCTCAGGAGTCATTCTTTCTCCAGTGGCTCGACGTAGCGGCACTCCGGAAAGCCGCTGCATCCCAAGAACTGCTCGCCCGCGTGCGCGCCTCGTCGCGCTGTGCGGAGTGTCAGCTCACGCCCGCACTTCGGACATGCCTTTCCCGCGAACGAATGGTCCACTGTCCCAGACGCTTGAGGCACTACGGGGGTCGACGGAACGGGCACGGAGGTTGCGACGACCGCGGCGCGTTGTGCGTTCGCGCCGACCGCCGAGCCTTGTGAGCGCCGCACGAGATCCACGACGTCCTTGCCAGCCAACAAACGAACCGGCTGCCCTTTCGCGAACCGCCTCGCCTCCGCGGTGAAATCGCCTGTCGTTGCAATGACTGCGCCGGTCGCTTTCTTGGCCGCCACCAAGCCGCGCATCTCACGAACTACCTTGACCCCGACGCGGTTCGTCTTCCAGTGCTTGCACTGGACGAGATAGGTCTCGCCTGCCCGCCTCGCGTAAAGGTCGACTCCGCCGTCAGCGCCCTTCTTCGTCATCTCTATGGAGAAGCCCTCTCGGCGGTAGGCCTCGCCGACGACACGCTCAAACTCGGCCCACGAGAGTGCTCGGATGGTATTCAGGTCGCGCTGGCCCGCGAGAAGTAGCCGGCTCTTCAGTGCGCTGAGCGCCGACGCCGCCGTCGGAAACAGGAACAGAAGCCCTAGGTACCACCATTGGCCCCTGATGAAGGACAGCGCGAAGCAGACCACGCAGGTGAAGATGAGGCCGCCCCACCACGGCAACTCAGCCACCGCGTCTAAGAGCTCTTCGAACACGCCTGCCCCCTCTCGCCCCCGCCACATCTTATCGGCAATAGCCGTCCGGCACCGGAGCATTGCGACAGCGGAGGCCGATGTCGTTCCGTGCTGCTATGCTCGAACGAGGAGGTTCTCTCGACCCTCGGGGGTGGCGCGTGCTCGTCTATCAGGCGGACAAGGCCGCGTTCATGGACCAGGTCGAATGCGGAGTGCTGGTCGAGCAGATCAGCGAGGCGTTCGCAGAGCGCATCCACCGGCCGGCACCATCCGAAGTCGCGTCGTGGCAGAACTCGATGCAGTTCATGTACACGGTGCTCAACACTGACCGCGTGCCCGCCGATTGCGGCGTGGCGATCGAGTTCAAGATCCCGTACTCCCAGAGCCGCATCGATTTCATGCTGTCGGGCCGCGACGAGGACATGAGCGAGTCCGCCGTGATCGTCGAACTCAAGCAGTGGAGCTCGCTCGAAGCGGTTCCAGGCAAGGACGGAATCGTGCGTACGTTCGTTGGCCGTCGAGATGGCGAGCACCCGCACCCGTCCTATCAGGCGTGGTCCTATGCACGAATGATCGAGGACTACAACGAAGCGGTACGCGATGCGGAGGTCAACCTTCTTCCCTGCGCGTATCTTCACAACTACCGGCTGTCGGGGCCGGACGATCCCCTTCTGGATCCCGTCTACGCTCCGTACCTGGAAAAGGCGCCGGCCTTCACACAGTCGGATCTCCACAAGCTCCGCGATTTCATCTGCAGCCGCATCACGAGGGGCGACGACGGCAGCGTCATGTACCTGATCGAGGCCGGCCGTCTGCGCCCTTCCAAGTCGCTGCAGGACGCACTTTCGGGCATGCTCGCGGGCAACGACGAGTTCGTGATGATCGACGAGCAGAAGGTCGTCTTCGAGACTGCGATGCAGCTCGCGCGACGAGCGCGCGACAAGGGTCAGAAGTCGGTGATGATCGTTCGTGGCGGTCCGGGCACCGGCAAATCCGTCGTTGCGGTCAACTTGCTCGTCCGCGCCACCGCCGAGGAGCTGGTCTGCCAGTACGTCTCGAAGAACAGCGCTCCGCGCAACGTCTACTCGCGGCTGCTGAAGGGGCACCATACCCGGGCGTTCATCAACCACATGTTCCGCGGCTCCAATCTCGTCGACGCGCCCGAGCACACGTTCGATTTGCTGCTGGTCGACGAGGCCCACCGGCTCACTCGGAAGTCGGACATCTACGGCAACGTCGGCGAAAACCAGATCAAGGAGATCATCGCTGCTTCACGCGCGACGGTCTTCTTCATCGACGAGGGTCAGCGCGTCACCTTGAAAGACATCGGCGCCATCGACGACATCAAGCGTCTTGCGGAGGCGGCCGGCGCCAAGGTCGTCGAAGCCGAGCTGGCATCGCAGTTCCGCTGCAACGGCTCGGAGTCGTACCTCGGCTGGCTGGACTGGCTGCTCGGTGTCAGCAGTGAGCCGATCGACGCCGGCGAGCGTCTCGACTACGACTTCGAAGTCTTCGATGATCCATGCGAGCTGTGGAGCGAGATCGCACAGCGCAATTGCGTCAACAACAAGTCGCGGGTCCTGGCCGGCTACTGCTGGGAATGGGAGTCGGCAGGCCGGTCGAACCCGACGCACGCCGATATCGTCATCCCCGACACGGCCTTCGCCCGAAGCTGGAACCTCGGTTCCACCGGCACGTGGGCGATCGACGAGGGGTCGATCGATCAGATCGGCTGCATCCACACCGCACAGGGTCTCGAGTTCGAGTATGCCGGAGTCATCGTCGGCGACGACCTGCGCTACGAAAACGGCGCCGTCATAACCGACTACACCAAGCGCGCGAAGATGGACCAGTCGCTGCGCGGGGTGAAGAAGCTCGCCAAAGAGGACCCGGCACGCGCGCAGCGTCTGGCAGACGAGTTGATCCGCAACACGTATCGAGTGCTGATGACGCGCGGGATGAAGGGCTGCTACGTGTATTGCACCGACGCACCCCTGCGGCAGCACCTGAGGGAGCAGCTGGCCATGGCCACCGCCCGCTCGGCCTATGCGCCCTCCGAGAGGAGGCCGCTCTTCTTGGCCGCCGACGATCCGCTGGAGGCATCGTGACCTTCGAGGAGTTGACACGGCAAGTTCTCGAGTTCCGCGACGCCCGCGACTGGAAGCAGTTTCACAGCCCGAAGAACCTCGCCGGCTCGATCTGCATCGAGGCGGCCGAGCTGCTCGAACTCCTTCAGTGGAGTAGCGACGCGACGATGGCGGACGATGTCGCGGCGAACCGCGTGGACATCGGCCGCGAATTCGCCGACATCGTGATCTACTGCACGCTGATGGCTCACGAGTGTGGTGTCGATCTTGGTTTGACTGCCGCTGCGAAGCTCCAAGAGAACGACACCAAGTATCCCGTCGCGCGATCACACGGCAGTCGAAACAAGTACACCGAGCTCTGAGCCGAAGGGCGCGGGTCAGCTACGAACGACCTCGCGCTGTTGCCGTCAAGACGAAGCCGCCCCGCGCAGCCCCGCAACCTCATCATCCGTCAGCGCTCTGACACTGCCGACCGCCAACTCCCCCAGCGCGATCGGGCCGAACGCTGTGCGCATGAGGCGCGTCACCGGATGGCGCACCTCGCGCAGCATCTTGCGCACCTGGCGCTTGCGCCCCTCGGCGATCCTCAGCTCGACGACCGCGCTGCCCACCGTGTGCGACACGACGCGGGCCTCCGCCGGCGCCGTCATTCCGTCGTCCAGCTCGACACCTTCGCGCAGCCTTCGCAGGTCCGCCTCGTCGGGGACGCCCTCCACGGTCGCGAGGTACGTCTTCCAAACGTGGTGCTTGGGGTGCATGAGCACGTGCGCCAGCTCACCGTCGGTGGTGAGCAGCAACAGCCCCTCGCTGTCGAAGTCGAGCCGCCCGACCGGGAACAGCCCGGCCGGCGCGTCCGGCGGGAACAGGTCGCGCACGGTGCGGCGCCCCTGCGGGTCGCTCATCGTCGTCACGTAGCCGCGCGGCTTGTTGAGCGCGTAGTACGCGCAGCCCTGCTCGAGCCGCACCGGCGTGCCGTCGACCGCGACCTCGTCCGCGAGCGGGTCGACCTTCGCCCCGAGTTCGCTCACGACGACGCCGTTGACGGTCACGCGGCCCGCCGTCATGAGGTCCTCGCTGCCGCGCCGCGACGCCGCACCGGCGCGCGCGAGGAACTTCTGCAGCCGCATCGGGACGAGGCGCGCCTCGCCGCCGGGCGCGCCCGTGGACGCCGCGCCCGCGCTACCGCTCGCGGTGCCCTGGCCGCGCTCCGCGTCCGGTCCTTCAGTCGACGGTCGAGATGCCTTCGTCATCCTCGTCCGCCTCCGGGCCCTCGATCGCGTTCAAGCGCTCGCGGATCGCCGTCTCGGTGGCCGCGTCCGGCGCGAACTCCTCGAGCGGCGGCAGCTCGTCCAGATCGCGCAGGCCGAACTTCTCGAGGAACGTGCGCGTCGTGCCGTAGATGACGGCGTTGCCCTGCGCGCGGTCGCGCCCGACCTCGCGCACGAGGCCCTTCTCCACGAGCGAGCTGATGACGCCCTCGCTGTTCACGCCGCGCACGGCGTTGACGCCCTGCCGCGTCACCGGCTGGTGGTACGCGATCACGGCGAGCGCTTCGAGCGCCGCCTGCGACAGTCGGCGCGCGTCCCAGCTGAGCACCATCTGCTCGACGACCGGGTGGAACGCCGGGTGCGTGTACATCCGCCACCCGCCCGCGACCTCGCGCAGCTGGAAGCCGCGCTCGTCGCGCGCGTACTCCTCCGCCATCTCGCGCAGCGCGGCGGTGACCTCGGCCTCGTCGCGCTCGAGCAGCTTGGCCACGCGCGCGGCCGGCAGCGGCTCGTCGGTCACGAACAGCAGCGCCTCCAGCGTCCCGCGCAGCACGCGGTCACTCATCGTCCCCGCCTTCCTTCGCAGACGCGCGTCTCACGCCTCCGCGCCTTCCTTCGCCGCGATCTCGATGTCGCCGAACAGCAGGTCCTGGCGAACGTCGACCGCGCCTTGCTTGTACAGCTCGAGCACCGCGAGCAGGGTCACGATCACGATCTCGATCGGCGCGCCCGCCGCGATCAGCTCGCTGAAGTGGATGCGTCCGGCCTTGGCGACGCTGCGCCGCACGCTCTCCATGTGCAGCTCGACCGGGATCGGCATCGCGGCGACATGCTCCGCCTGCAGCAGGAAGATCTCGCGCTTGTGCTCGAGGTCCGCGCACAGCACGGCGAGCCCGCGCAGCGTCACGCCCTCGAGGTAGTCGGGCATGAGGCGCGAGGAACGGCTCCTCCAGCCCCGCCGCCCGCGGGTGCATGCGGCCCTCGCCCTCGAGCCGCATCGCCAGCTCCCCCGCCACGTTCTTGAACTGCTTGTAGGCGAGCAGGCGCTCGACCAGCAGCGCGCGCGCCTCCTCCGGCGACAGGTCCTCGAACTCGTCGAGCTCGAGCGGGCCGGCCCCGCCCGGGAGCAGCGCGGCCGCCTTGAGCTCCAGCAGCGTGGCTGCCACGAGCAGGAAGTCGCTGGCGACGTCGAGGTCGAGGTCTTCCATCGCCTCGATGTGCGCGGTGAACTCGTCGGCGATCTGCGAGATCGGGATCTCGCGCACGTCGAGCTTCTGCCGGCTGACGAGATGCAGGAGCAGGTCGAACGGACCCTCGAAGACGTCGGTGCTGACCTTGTAGGCGCTCATCGGCGGCCCACTGCTCGCGCGCCCGCGCCGGGTTCCCGCGCCATGGCCCGCCGCACCCTACGCCTCGATGTGCACGAGTTCGCGCACACGCTCGATCGTTTCGCGCACGACGGGGCGGACGCGCTCGGCGCCGTCGCGCAGCACGTCCCAGGCGTACCCCGGCGTGGCGGCCAGGGCGGCGCGCCTCTCGCGGAACGGTGCGAGATACGCCACGAGCTCGTCGGCCATCGCGCGCTTGTGTGCGACGCAGCCGCATTCGGCGCTGCGGCAACAGGCGTCCCAGCGCGACGTCTCCGTGCTCGCCCCGTCCCCCTGCGCCGGCGCGATGAGCTTGTGGATCTGCTGTAGCGGACAGATGTCGGGGTTGCCCGGATCGCTCTTGAGCTTGCGCGCCGGGTCGGTGAGCATCCCCATCACCTTGGCGCGGATCTCGTCCGGCCCGTCGGAGATGAAGATCGCGTTGCCGTAGCTCTTCGACATCTTGCGCCCGTCGGTGCCCGGCACGCGCGCGCCCTCCTCGGGGATGAGCGAGGCCGGCTCGACGAGGTAGCTCGCCGTAGGTGGTGTTGAAACGGCGCACGATCTCACGGGTGAGCTCGAGGTGCGGCGCCTGGTCCTCGCCCACCGGCACGTTGTCCGCGCGCACGATGGTGATGTCGGCGGCCTGGAGCAGCGGATACAGGAAGAAGCCCACGTTGCCGAGGTCCTTGTCCGAGATCTGCTCGCGCTGCTCCTTGTAGCGACGGCACGCGCTCGAGCCACGGCATCGGCGTCACCATCGAGAAGTACGTCGTGAGCTCGGCCACCTCGGGAACGTCCGACTGCCGGTAGATGGTGCACGTCTTCGGATCGAGGCCGGCCGCGATCCAGTCGAGCACCATCTCTTCGGTGAAGCGCCGGATCTCGTGGCGTGTCCGCCCACATGCGTGGTCATGCGCGTGCCAGTCGGCCACGAAGTAGTAGGCGTCGTACTCCTCCTGCAGAGCCAGCATCGTCCTGCAGGTTGCCGAACCAGTGCCCCAGGTGGAGCTTGCCGGTTGGGCGGTACCCGGTGAGCGTGCGCTTGCGCGGCGCGTCACCTGCGGTCGGCACCCATGAGGGTGCGGCGGAAGCTTCGGTCATGCGAAGGACGGCCTTTCGATGCTGCGATGCGGTCTCGCCGATTCTACCGTACCGCCCCGCGCGCCGACGCTCGGCGGATCGCGTCGCCCTTGAGCGTGCCCACCTGCGGCGCCTGCGAAAAGTAGGTACGATCGCACCGAAGCCGGTGAGGGTGGGTCCTGGTACCCTGACCAGCACTCCGTGCGAAAAGTAGGTACAGTCGCACCACGAGTCGCGAGCGCTCCGAGTAGGCGCCCCGCCTCCCGGGTCGACGACCGCCACACGCCATGACGCGCGGCGCGATACGGCTGCCGCGACGGCGGGGATACCTATGGTGTCCCGCACGTCGACCACGGAGGCCGCCTCGATGGACACCATCACCCGCGACGTCGTCGCCCCGCTCGCTGAGAGAGTCGGCTGGCCGCTCGTCTCCGTCTACCTGCCGGCGCATCGGCTGCGCATCCAGAGCGCGCCGGACCGCATCGCGATGCGGAACCTGCTCGCCGAGGCGAGGCGCGAGCTCGTGAAGGGCGGCGCGCGCGAGAGCGAAGCCGACACGCTGCTCGCCGAGGCGCACGCCTTCGCCGACGATGACGCCGAGTGGACCGGCGGCTTCGAAGGGCTCGCGGTCTTCATGGCTCCCGGCTCCACAGAGTTCCTGCGCCTCGAGACGGCGGTGCCGGAGATCGCCGTCGCCGGCGACCGCTTCTTCCTGCGGCCGCTCTTCCGCGTCTACCACGGCTCTGAGCACTTCTGGGCGCTCGCCATCGACCTGAACTGCACGCGGCTCTTCTCGTGCGACCGCAACAACGTCGAGGAGGTCGCGCTCCCCAAGGGCACACCCACCACCATCCTCGACATCACGAAGTACGAGAACCGAGAGGAGCTCGAGGGCTACCACACGATCCCGACCGCCACGCCGGAGGGGATCGCCCAAGGCGAGACGAGCGCCATGTTCTTCGGGCACGGCGGCGAGAAGGACGTCGAGAAGACGCAGCGCATGCAGTTCGTGCAGGCGCTCGACCACGGCGTCACCAAGGTCCTGGGCGCCCAGTCGACCGAGCCGCTCGTGCTGCTCGGCGCCGATTACCTCCTCGCCGACTACCGCGAAGTCTGCACGTACGCGCATCTCTATCCGCACCAGGTCGAGGGTGCGACCGACTACCTCGAAGCCCGCGACGTGCAGGCGGCGGCGTGGATGGCGGTCGAGCCGGCGTTCGCCGCGACCGCCGAAGCCGACGTCGACGAACTCCGCCAGCTGCTCGGCACGCCGCGCGCCTCCGAAGACCCGGCGCAGATCGTCAAGGCGGCGGCCGCTGGCCAGGTCAAGACGCTCTTCTTCGGCGACGGAGCGGGCCCGTACGGCTGGTTCGACCGCGCGACCTTCGACGTCACGCATCTCTGCCCCGCCGAGCCCGGCACACTACGGGCCGACCTGCACGAAGCGCACGACTTCGACATCCTCGAGTGCGGCTGGGACCTCGTCGACCTCGCGGCCGCCGAGACGGTCCTGCACCGGGGCGACGTGCACGCGTTCACCGGCGAAGACGCGCCCGTGGCCGGCGCGGCGGCCGTGTTCCGCTACTAGCCGAAGAGCCCGTTGGCCGCCGGCCCCATGATGCTCTTGGCGATCGGGAAAGCGGTCGCCTGCAGATAGGAGCTCACCGGGTCGACGCGCGTGAGCACCGGAAGCACGAAGATCAGCAGCAGGATGATGACGAAGCCGTACCTCTCGATGCTGTAGTACCAGCGGAGAGCTTCACCATGCAGGAACCATTGGAACACCCGCGAGCCGTCGAACGGCGGGATCGGGATGAGATTGAAGAACGCCAAGGCCAGGTTGATGAAGACGAAGTAACCCAGCACGAGGGTCACGGTGGGCGGGACCGTCCCGATCAGCGCCATGAAACGGAACAGGCCGCCGGCAACGAGCGCCAGGAGCGTGTTCGTGATCGGCCCCGCGATGCCGGTCAGCAGCAGCCCGGTCTGATAGCCCGTGCGCATCCGGTGCGGGTTGATGGGGACCGGCTTCGCGTAGCCGAACGCGTACTGTCCGCCGGAACCGATCAGCAGCACCAGCGGCAAGACGATGGTGCCCCACAGGTCGATATGCTTGAGCGGGTTCAAGGTGAGCCGCCCCGCGTCCCGCGCGGTGGTGTCGCCCAGCATGAGCGCGACCCATCCGTGTGAGATCTCGTGCAGGATGATCGACGGCAGGATGAGCACGAAGATCAGCAGCGCGGCCAGGACTTCGCTTGTAGTCACGTGCCGCTCTCTCCATTCTCTCCCGCATCGATCAAGCCCGCCTTGCGCGCGAGACGCCACAGGTCCGCGAGCTCGGCCTCGCGACCGACCGCGATACCGTCGAGCCGGTCGGCCAGAACCTGCGCAAGGATAGCAGAGTACGCCGGCCCCGCCTCGACGCCGAGCCGCTCGAGGTCCTTGCCGCTCACCGCCAATCGGACCGGCGCGACCCGCGTGATGAAGCGGTCGACGCGCTCGCGCACCCGCCGGCTTCCGCGCAGGCGCACGTACGCGACCGTCTCCGGCTCGAGCCCGTGCAAGAGCGTGTACAGCCGCGAGTCGCGCACCCGCGGCACGCCGCCGATCGCCTTCAGCAACCCCGCCGTCTCGCTGGGCCGCCTCCACCGGCGCACGCGCGTTCTCGCGCCCCACGCGCATCCACGCGACCCACTTCTCCACCGCGCGCGGGGCGCTCCGCCCCGCCATCGCCGTGAGCAGCGCCGTCACTCGGCGGAGCGCGCGCCCCGGCGTGCAGCCCACCATCTCGAGCAGCGTCTCCTCCATCGCGCGCACGTCCTCGAGCGCCGCGGGCCGGTCCGCGCCCTCGGGCAGCAGTCCCGCCAGCGCGCCCAGCTCGTCCAGCCGCTGCAGCGGCGCCGCGGCCGGCTCCTCCTCCAGGATCGCGAACATCTCGGCGCGGATGCGCGCGCCGGAGATGTCGCCGAGCAGCCCCATCTCGACCGCGTGCCTGGCCAGCTGCGCCGTCGACTCCTCCATCAGGAAGCCGAAGCGCCGCTCGAACCGCGCGGCGCGCAAGATCCGCGTCGGATCCTCCACGAACGACAGCGAGTGCAGCGCGCGGATCGACGCCGCGCCGCAGGTCGCGCAGGCCGCCGAAGGGGTCGGCGATCTCGCCGAACTCGCTCGGATCGATCGACGCCGCCATCGCGTTGATCGAGAAGTCGCGCCGCAACAGGTCCTGCCGCAAGGAGGAGCGCTCCACGGTGGGCAGCGCACCGGGGCGCGTGTAGTACTCGGTGCGCGCGCTCGTCACGTCCATGTGCAGGCTCTTCGACAGCACGAGCACCGCGGTCCCGAAGCGCATGTGGGCCTTCACCCGTCCGCCCAGCCGCTCCGCCGCCAGCTCGGCGAATGCGATGCCGTCGCCCTCCACGACCACGTCGACGTCGAGGTTGCGCCGCCCGAGCAGCATGTCGCGCACGAAGCCGCCGACCACGTAGGCGCGCACCTCGCGCTCCTCGGCGAGCGAACCGATCTCGCGGATGGCGCCGCGCACGTCCTCGGGCAGCAGCGCGTCGACCGATTCGAGGAAGCGGTGCGTCGCCTCGCTGCGTTCCTCCGGCAGCCCGTGGTCGAGATACGCATCGCCGTGCTCGGCGCGCAGCACGTCCTTGCGCGTGACGATGCCCACCACGCGCTCTCCCTCCACGATCGGGATGCGGCCGATGTTCTCGCTGGTGAGCAGGTGCTCGAGCTCGTCCAGATCGGCGTCCGGGCCCGCGGTGATCGCGCCGTGCGCCATGAAGCCCTTCACGCGGCGCGTGCCCGAGCCCGTGCCGGACGGCCTTGTCCACGTCCTTGCGGGTCACGAGCCCGACGAGCCGCTCCCCGTCCACGATCGGCAGCGCGCCGTGTCCCCAGCGCAGCATGAGCTCCCCGGCCGCGCTCATCGACGTGTCCGGCGTGGCGGTGCGCACCGGCGACGACATGATGTCGCGCGCCACGAGCGGTGCGGGCGCCTCGGCCTCCAACGCCTCGCGGAGCATCGGCAGCACCTGCGCGACCGGGATCTGCCGGAGCGCCGCGCCCGCTGCCTGGGCATGTCCGCCGCCGCCGAGCCTCTCGAGCACCGCGCCGACGTCGACCTCGTGCAGCCGGCTGCGGCCCACGACCTGCGATGCGCCCGGGCATCTCGACCACGGCAAGGGCGACGCGGTGCCCGAGGTCTTCGACGATGTAGTGGGTCACGACCCCGGCGCTGTCGACGTACTGGTCGGCCCGCGCCGTGCCCACCGCGATCTTCCGCCCGTGGACCTCCCAGACCTCCAGCGACGCCGTCAGCTGCTCGAGCAGCGCGTGCTGCTCCGGCGAGAGCGTCCGGTACAGGAACTGGTTGATGACCTCGATGTCGGCGCCTTGCGCCATGAGGAAGGCGACGTGCGTCGGCGTCGTAGGCGGTCGAGCCCGGGAACGTGAGCGAGCCCGTGTCCTCGTGGATGCCGAGCAGCATCACGGAGGCCTCGAGCGGCGTGAGCGCGACGCCGCGCTCGCGCATCTCGTGCACGAGGATCGACGTCGTCGCGCCCACCTCCTGGCTGCGGTCCTCTCCGCGCCGGATGTCGCCCGCCATGCGGGGATGGTGATCGTAGACGATCACCTCGACCTTCGGGTCGAGCGCCACGGCGGCGAGTTCGCCGAGGCGCCCGGGGTCGCGCGTGTCGACCATGATGAGGCGCTCGACGCGTCCCAGGTCGAGGCCCTTCAGGTCCACGAACGACAGGAACTCGGCGTGCAAGGCTGTGGAACTCGCGGACGTTGCGCGTTCTGCGTGCCGAGGAAGACGCCCTTCGCGCCCGGGAAGAGCTTCGTCGCCGCCACCGTCGAGGCGTACGCGTCGAAGTCGGGGTTCGCGTGGCCGACCGCGATCGTCGAGCCCCCCGTGCTCGTGCGCGCTCATCGTCACTGCTCCAGGATGAGCGTCGTGCGGTTCGACGGCCTCGTGGCTCATCATGACCGCGTTGCGGAAGCGCTCCTCGCCGGCGTCGAGCAGCCCTTCGATCGGCGGCGTGCAGCGTCGCGAGCAGGCCCCCCGGCTCCACGTGGTCGCCCACCTTCGCGCGCGAGCACGAGCCCGGCGGCCGGGTCGATCGTCGTCGCCCGTCTTCTCGCGGCCCGCCCCCATCGCCATCGCCGCGCGCCCGATCGCCTCGGCGTCGAAGTGCGACACCCAGCCCGCGCTCGTGCGCGCGCACCTCGCGCACGCGCGGCGAACGCGGCAGCAGCGACGGGTCGTCGACCACGCGCGCGTCCCCGCCCTGCGCCGCGACCCACTCGCCGCATCTTCGCCGCCGCGCGCGCCGCTCTCGACGGCGCTCGACGAGCCGGCCGCGCCCGTCGTCCAGGTCTCGCGCGACGCCTGCCGAGCACGAGCATCCGCGACCCGAGCGCCAGGCACTCCTGGAACACGTCCTCCGGCCCGGCCCCGCGGACGACCGCGATCGCCTCGGCCACCTCGAGCGCGTTGCCGACCGCGCAGCCCAGCGGCTGGTCCATGTCGCTCAGGAGCGCGACCACGCGCTTCCCGAGCGCCTCTCCGGTGCTCACGAGCTCCGCGGCGAGTGCCGCGCGCCTCCTCGATCGTCTTCATGAACGCGCCGCAGCCCACCTTGACGTCCAGCACGATGGCGTCCGCGCCGCCCGCCACCTTCTTCGAGATGATGCTGAGAGACGATGAGCGGGATCGAGGGCACGGTCGCGGTGACGTCACGCAAGCGCGTACATCTTCTTGTCGGCGGGATCGATGTCGGGCGTCTGCGCGATCACGGCGCACCCGACGTCGCGCACCTGCCGCGACGAACGCGTCGGGCGTCATCTCTACCCGGAAGCCCGGGATCGACTCCAGCTTGTCGAGCGTCCCGCCGGTGTGGCCGAGGCCGCGGCCGGACATCTTCGCCACGCGGCCCGCCGCACGCCGCCACCATGCGGCGCCAGCGCGATCGTCGTCTTGTCCCCGACGCCGCCGGTCGAGTGCTTGTCGACCTTGACGTGCCGGGCACACCCGCCAGGTCGACCACGCGTCCCGAATGCGCCATGGCGTCCGTCAGCCACACCGTCTCGTCGTGGTCGAGCCCGCGGATGAACGCCGCCATCAGCCACGCGGCCATCTGGTAGTCGGGCATCGCGCCCGTCCACGTACGCCGCCGACGATGCGCTCGAGCTCCGCCCGCGAGTGCCTGCCGCCGTCGCGCTTGAGCTCGATCAGCTCCTCGATGGTCGCCGCTCATGCCCTGCGCACCTCCGTCGAGGAACGACGTGCCGCGCCCGCACGTCCCGGCGAGGCCGTAGAAGTCGAGCACCGTCTCGCCGATGTCGGCGAACGTCGAGCGCGTGCCCGAGCGCCGCCCCGCGTCCACGCCCTTCACCTTCGCGAGCAGCGGCGAGTACTCCCGGCTGTGGTCGGTCGATGGCGTCGTCGGGTCGCAGCCGTGGTCGGCGCGTGACGACGAGCAGGTCGCCTTCGTCGCATCGCGGCGAGCAGCTCCGGCATGCGCGCGTCCACCGCCTCCAGGCCGCGCGCGTAGCCCTCGGCGTCGTTGCGGTGCCCCCAGACCATGTCGAAGTCCACGAGGTTCGCGAACACGAACCCCGCTCCTCGCTCGTCCACCCGCTCGAGCAGGTGGTCGAAGCCGTCCATGTTGTCCGTGGAGTGCGGCGAGTCGCACACGCCGCGCCACGCGAAGATCTCGCCGATCTTGCCGATGCCGTAGCGTCATGATGCCGTCCTCCGCGAGCACGTCGAGCACGGTCGGCTCGGGCGGCTCGAGCGCGAAGTCGCGGCGGCGGTGCGTGCGCGTGTACGTCCCGCCGGCGTCCGGCCCGATGAACGGCCGCGCGATCACGCGGCCGACCGCGTGCTCGCCGACGCACACGCGCGTCGCGCGTGACGGAGCAGATCGCGGTACAGCTCCTCGACGGCGATGACGTCCTCGTGCGCGGCGATCTGGAACACGGAGTCGGCGCTCGTGTACACGATCGGCTTGCCGGTGCGCACGTGCTCCGTCGCCGAGCTCCTGGATGATGACCGTGCCGCTAGCGGGGCAGTTGCCGAGCCAGCCGCAGGCCGGTCTCGCGCGTGAACGCGTCCATGACGTCGGGCGGGAAGCCCTCCGGGTAGGTCGGGAACGGCCGGTCGAGCCGCATCCCCATCATCTCCCAGTGGCCGGTCGTGGTGTCCTTGCCCGCCGACACCTCGGCGCAGCGACCCCACGACGCCGTCGGCGCGTCCGTCGGCGGCACCCCTTCGATCGGCGTGATGTTCCCGAGCCCCATCGCGCCGAGGTTCGGCATGCGCAGCCCGCCGGCCGCTCGGGCGGTGTTGCGCGAGCGTGTTCGAACCGGCGTCGCCGTACTCGGCCGCGTCCGGCAGCTCGCCGGCGCCGACCGAGTCCAGGACCAGCACCACGACGCGAGGCGCGCGAGGACTCACGGAGCGCTCCTTCAGCTCTGCACGACGGCCGACCGCTCCGGCCCGCTCACGCTAGAACACGACGCGCGCGAGCTCTTCCAGCGACGTCATACCCGCGGACAGTTTCTCCAGCGCGTCCTGCCGCAGCGTTCGCATGCCCTGCGACACCGCGAGCGCACGGATCTGGTCGGCGGGGGGCGTCTTCAGGAACAGATGGCGGATCTCGTCGTCCATCACCATGAGCTCGTAGACGCCGACGCGCCCCAGGTAGCCGGTGTTGAGGCACACCTCGCAACCGACGGGGCCATAGATCTCCATCGCGGCCGCCTCCTCCTCCGTCGCGCCCAGATCGACGAGGAAGGCCTTGTCGGGCGTGATGCGCTGGCGGCACTTGGGACACAGCCGGCGGACGAGACGCTGTGCCAGCACCGCGAGCAGCGCGCTCGATGTGATGTACGGCGGGACCTCCATGTCGGTGAGGCGAGCGAGCGCCCCCGGCGCGTCGTTCGTGTGGATCGAGGACAGTACCAGGTGTCCGGTGAGGGCGGCCCGGACCGCGATCTCAGCGGTCTCCGGGTCGCGTATCTCGCCGACCATCACGACGTCGGGGTCGCTGCGCAGCATCTGCCGCAGCCCCGACGCGAACGTCAGGCCGATCGTGTTGTTGACGCCGACCTGCGTGATGCCCTCCATCCGGTACTCGACCGGCTCCTCGACGGTGATGATCTTGCGCGTCTCGTCGTTGATGCGCGTCAGCGCCCCGTACAGCGTCGTCGACTTGCCCGACCCGGTCGGCCCCGCCACCAGGATGGCGCCGTACGGCTTGTGGAGCAGGCGGACGAGCGCCGTCATGTGGTCGTCCCCGAGCCCGAGGTCCTCGAGGCTGCGGAACGTCAGCCCGCTGGACAGGATGCGGATGACGATCGACTCGCCGTCCGGTGTCGGCAGCGTCGCGACGCGCAGGTCGACCGGGTTGTCGTCGATGCGCAGCTGGATGCGGCCGTCCTGCGGGCGACGGCGCTCGGTGATGTTCATGTCGGCCATGATCTTCAGCCGGCTCGTGATCTCCGGCCGCACCGACTTCGGCAGGTGCATGACGTCGTGGAGCACGCCGTCGACGCGGTACCTGATACGGATGTCGTTCTCGAACGGTTCGAAGTGGATGTCGGAGGCGCGGTCGATGACCGCCTCCTTGATGATCTGGTTGACCAGCCGCACGATCGGCACGTCGGCGCCGGCGGCCACGTGGGTGTCGACCTCGGGCGCCTCTTCCTCTTCGCGGGTGCTCGAGAGCTCGACGACCTCTTTGAACGTGTCCTGGCCGGCCATGTACTTCTGGATCGCCGCCAGGATCTCTTCCTCGGTCGCGACGACGGGCACCGCGCGCTTGCCGCTGCGCAGCTCCACCTCGTCGAGCGCTTCGATGTCGAGCGGGTCGGCGACGGCGACGACCACGGAGCCGTCCTCGTCGTACTTGATCGGGATGATGGCGCGCCTGCGAGCCACGCGTTCCGGCAACAGCGCCACGGCGTCGTGGTCGACCGGGTAGCCGGCCAGCGTGACACGCGGCAGGCCCTTCTGGAGGGCGAGGACATCGGCCAGCTGATCCTCGGTGACGAACCCGAGTTCGATGAGGATGCGGCCGAGCTTCCCACCTGTCTTCTTCTGCTGCGAGAGCGCCGCGTCGAGCTGCTCTTCGGTGACAAGGTCGGCTTTGACGAGCAGCTCGCCGAGCCGTTCGCGCGTATACGTCACGACGTCATCAACCTCCGCACAGAGCTCACGAGCCAGCCGGCGACGAGCACGAGGACGAGAGTCACAACCGCGTTCACGTCGAGCCGTCCAGCGAACGGCGTCCGGATGCTCGACAACCCGAACGGCGCCACGAAGCGTACCAGCACCGCGTTCAGCGTGTGGCCCCACGACCCCGCCGTGACGAAACCGAAGAACGTCACGATGATGTGAGCGAGGACGAGCAGCTCCAGGGCGACGAGCAGGCCCATCGCGATGGAGACCAGCATGCGTGCGGCACGGTGCATCGTCGCGACGGCCTCTTCGAGGAGAGCCAGTGGAGCCAAGCGCACACCCTGTGCAGATTATGCACGCACTCCGCGCGCGGAGCGAGCCGCAGCGTGCTCCCTCGGACGACCAGCGGCGCCGGCCACGAGAGGGCGCTCGGCGACCCCACCGCGGGGCCGTTCGCGCCCCCTCGGATAGCCCCTTGGAAAAGGGGGAGCCCCAAGGCCGGCACCTTGAGGCTCAGGGGTAAGGGTGTTGCCGAAGCAACGCTCCTGCAGCGATTATGCGCCCGGCCCGGGACGTCTCGCAAGGACTATGTGAACGCGTACACAAGTTCTCCATAGCGCCTTTTCTTAGGTGTCACATCCCGCTCGATCCGCGCGGTCCCGCGTGCTACGCGCGGTGGCGGCGGCGCGGCACGCGCGGCGCGGGCGTCCCTTCGGCCGAGCGCTCGATCTCCTCGACCGCCTCCGCGAGCGACGCCCATTCCCGCTCGAGGCCGGCGAGCCGCGACCTGACGTCGTTGTACTCCCGCAGCACCGCCTCGAAGCGCTCGGGGTCGGCGTACAGCTCCGGCAGCGCGAGCTGCGCAAGCAGATCGTCGTGGCGCGTCTGCGCCGACGCGGCGTCCGCCTCGAGCCGGGCGAGCTGCCCGCGTTCGTCGCGCCCCAGCCGGTGCGCGCGGTTCCGGGCCTCGGCCTCGGCCCGCTTCTGTTCCTTCGACTTCGGCGCGCTGCCACGTGCCGCCGTCAGCGACGCGCCCGCCGTGTCCTGCGCGCCCGCGGAGCCGCGGGCCGCGACCGGCGCGACCTCCGCGGAAGGCGCCGACTGCTCGCGCTTCCACAGGAAGTAGTCGTAATCGCCGTCGTAGACGGTCACCCTCCCGACCTCGACGTGCAGGACCTTCGTGGCCACCGCCCGGATGAGGTGGCGGTCGTGCGTGATGAGCGCGAGCGTCCCGTCGAACCCGGTGAGCGCCTGCTCGAGCACGTCCCTCGCCCGGATGTCCAAGTGGTTGGTCGGCTCGTCGAGACAGAGGAACGGCGCGGGCTTCACGAGCAGCTTGGTGAGGGCCAGCCGCGAACGCTCGCCGCCCGATAGCACGGAAACCTTCTTGTCGACGTCGTCGCCCTCGAAGAGGAAGGCGCCGAGCAGGCCTCGGACCTGCGCTTGCGTCCAAGCGGGCGCCACTCCGTCGAGCTCGGCGTACACGGTCTTGCGCGGGTCCAAGCTCTCCAGCTGGTGCTGTGCGAAGTACGCGGTCGTCACGTGCTCGCCGAGCACGCGCGTGCCGGCGTCGGGTTCGAGCACGCCGGCGAGCATCTTGAGCAGCGTGGACTTCCCCGCCCCGTTCGGTCCGACGAGCGCCACCCGGTCGCCGCGGAAGAGCGCCACGTCGAGCCCCTCGTAGACGTGCACGTCGCCGTACGACTTCGACACCCCTTCGAGTGCGATCACCGTCTCCGCCGTCCGCGGCGGCTGCTGGAAACGGAAGCGCACGGCCTTGCGCTCCGGCGGCAGCTCGATGCGTTCGATCTTCTCGAGCGCCTTGACGCGGCTCTGGACCGCCTTCGCCTTGGTCGACTTGTAGCGGAAGCGCTCGATGAACTTCTCCTGCGCCGCGATCTGGCGGTCCTGATTCGCCTTCGACTGCTTCAGGCGCTCCAGCGACCCCGCTTTCTGGCGCTCGTAGGTGTCGTAATCGCCCTGGTAGCGGGTGAGCGCGCGCATGTCGATCTCGGCGACGGAGTCGACGAGCGCGTTCATGAACGCGCGATCGTGGCTCACGAGGAGGATGGCGCCGTCGTACGCCCGCAGGTACGACTCGAGCCACGTCACCGATTCCAGGTCGAGGTGGTTGGTCGGCTCGTCGAGCAGCAGGATGTCGGGCGAGAGGAGGAGCAGCTTCGCCAACGCGATGCGCATCAGCCAGCCTCCGGAGAACTCCTCGGTCCCGCGCTGCATGTCCCGCTCGCTGAAGCCGAGACCGCCGAGCACCGCCCGCGCCTCTGACTCGATGGTGTACCCGCCGAGGTGCTCGAAGCGCTCCCGGAGGCGGCCGTACTCGGCGAGCATGCGATCGCGCTGCGCCTCGTCCGTCTCCTCGGAGATGTCGCGCTCGAGCACGCCGAGCCGATGCTCGACCGACGTGACCTCCGCGGCCACCGTCAGGACCTCCTGCAGGGCCGTGCGGCCGCGCATCTCGATGGCTTCCTGTTTCAGGTAGCCGACGACCTCGTCCTTGCCGACGGTGACCGTGCCGGTGTCCGGCTGCTGCACACCCGCGATGATCTCGAGCAACGTCGTCTTCCCGGCTCCGTTCGGGCCGACGAGCGCGACTCGCGACCGACCGGCGACGTGCAGCGAGACGTCGGCGAACAGCGCACGTTCGCCGAACGACATGCCTATGCCCGAGACGTTGAGCGACATGGTCCTCCAGTCTAGCAAGCCGCATGCGAAGGGCGGCGTGGGACACACGGGGCCCTCGCGCATGCGAAGGGCGGCCCCCGTGGGGACCGCCCTCGTCAGGTCAAGCTGTTTCGTGAGTGGTGTCGCGGAAGCCTAGAGCTTGCGGACGTTGCTCGCCTGCTTCTTGCCGTTCTGGCCATCGGTGATGTCGAACGACACGGCCTGACCCTCGTCGAGGGTCTTGAAGCCCTCACCCTGGATCTCGGAGAAGTGGACGAACACGTCGTCGCCATCCTCCCGCGAGATGAAGCCGTAGCCCTTGTCAGGGTTGAACCACTTGACGGTACCTTCAGCCATCTTGAAACCTCTTTCCGCCCCCCGATGGGGCAAAACAAAGCGGCTCGATCCCGCCACGCCGGCGGTCTGTCGAGCCGCAAACGTTCGGACCACTCTTTGGTCCGCGCGTGGAGTATAGCCGAACTTGCTGGATATGGCTACCGGACTGTCACGGCCACCGACGCGGACGTCGAGGACAGCCGCGTGGCATCGCCGGAGAACACCGCGCGGACGTGGTACGTGCCCCTCCTCGAGGTCGCATAGCTGAAGGCGTACGCCGCGTGGCCGGACGATGTCGGCGCGCTCGTGTACTCGACGGCGAGATCGACCCACGTGTGACTGCCGGGACGCAGCACCTGGATCCTGATGCGGTCCCTGCGCTGGCCCGGGCTCAGGCTGCCCGTCACCGTGAAGTGACGCCCGGCCCGCACGCTCGACACGCTGCGTTTGATCGCGAGGGACGTCGTGTACTTCGAGACCGACACGACATCCACGTCCCGCACGACCTCGTGGTGGCCGGCGCTGTCCACCGAGGAATACGTGATCGTGTGCGTGCCGACCTTCGAGAGGAGGACGGTCGTTCCCGTCGCGATGGCGCCGCCGTCGACCTGATACGTCGTCACGATCGAGCCCGTGCCGCCGGAGGCCGTCAGGTGCACCGTGAGCGGGATGTGGCCGGACGGCGGTGCGTCGGACGTCGTGACGGGTGCCACGGCGTACGGCCCCAGCCGCCCGTCGTCGACGAGCGCCTGGTAGGCCGCCGACATGTCGAGACGGCCCGATCCCGCGAGCGGGTCGAGACCCGGTGCCCCCATGGCGACGGCGGTACTCTCCATGTAACCGGCCAGCTGATCGGCGGTCAGGGTCGGGTCGAATCGCAGCAGGAGCGCTGCCTCGGCCGCCGCGAGCGGCGACGCCATGCTGGTGCCGTTCCAGGAGTAGTAGCCCGCGACCGCCCCGTCGTCCGGGTCGACATAGCCCGGCTTCGACGGCCCCCACACGTTCATCCCGGGGGCGGAGACATCCACTCCGTGGCCACTGCCCTTCGGCGCCCCGTGGTTGCTGAAGTACGCCGCCGTCGCCACGACCGAAGCACCGGAGGTGGCCAGTCCGTACGCTCCGACGGCCACGACGTGGGCTGCGGCAGCCGGATACTCGACCCTCGAGTAGTCCCCCGGTGCGTCCTGATTGCCGGCGGCGGCGACCACGAGGACGCCCTTCGAATAGGCTTCATCGATCGCTGCATCGAGTACGGGGTCGTCGATCGCGCCACCCAAGCTCATGTTGATGACGCGGCACCCGTCACTCACGGCGTCGTCGATCGCCCTGATGAGCGCGTCATCGTCGATGCCCACACTCCCGGCGGGGATGTCGTCCTGCGCACTCCCGTCCACGAAGATGCCGGCCACCTTGTAGACGACGACCTTCGTGTCCCAGGCCGCGCCCGCGCCGCCGACGCCGTTGTCGGTGGCCTGCGCGATCTCGCTCGCCACCATCGTGCCGTGCGCCGAATCCAGCATGGGATCGGGATCGTCCGCGGTGGGCTTCCCCACCGCCGGCGTCACGTTGTAGTCGGTCGTGTATCCGCTCTTGGTGAGCGTCTTGAGCTCGTCCTTGCCGGCGACGATGTTCGCGCCGCGGTCCGGGTGGGTCATGTAGAAGCCGGTATCGAGAACCGCCACCTTCACCTGGCTCGCCGCCGCCCGCGCGTCCCCGGCGGCTCCGTCGACGTCCAGATGCGGCCACACCTGGTCGAACGCCATCGACACGTCGGTCCCGGCCGTATCGCGCTCCCACCACGAGTGCCAGTGGTCGTACGAGGCGTTACCGGTCGCCCAGCCGCCATCCCTCGTGGTCGCCACCGCGCTCAGAAGTTTGCTCGTCTGCGCCGAGTTGAAATCCGGATCGTCGGGCTGGCCGGTGTACTCGGCCAGCGTGCGCACGTAGTCGGGGCTGGCGACAGCCGCCGCGCCCCCGGCCACGAGCTCACGCGCGAAGGCTTCCGCGCTCATCCCCGCGGGCACGGGCGCGCTCCGGACGTCGCCGGACACCAGCTGGGCCTGCTGCACGCCGAGCGCGCTCAGCGTCCCGGGCCGCACACCCGGCGCCGTCGTGAAGAGGACCCGGCCCGTGTCGGCGCCGGCCGGAACGCTCGACCCGGCCACCGTCGGCCCCGCGGCCGCTCGCATCGGTGCCGCCGCGAGCCCGGCCGCGGGCGCGCACAGAGAGGCGCACACCGCGATGGCGATCGATAGGGTCAACCCAGCGTAGCGCGAACGTCGAGACACCCAGGCCCCCCACTCCGAGTCCTGCCGCCCCGCCGCGTCGCGGGTTGTCCTACGATTCTCGCGGACTCCCACGCTTGCGACCAGTAGCAACAGGATGGGCGGATGATTCCCGGCGCCCGACGGCGCCGGGAATCCACTCGCGGTGCGCATCGCCGCCGGACCGCCGGCCGACCTCGGTCTCGCCCGTCGCGTGGGGTACATACAACGCGGCGCGCGGGGGAAGGGCGCCCAAGGACCGATGAAAGGATACGCACCGATGGCTAACGGCAAGGTGAAGTGGTTCAACCCCGACAAGGGGTACGGGTTCATCGAGCAGGAGAACGGTCAGGACATCTTCGTCCACTTCTCGGAGATCCAGGCCGAAGGTTTCAAGACGCTGAACGAGGGCGACGAGGTCATCTTCGAAGTGGCCACCGGGCAGAACGGCAAGCTGCAGGCGACGAACGTCCGCAAGGTCTGACGCGCCCATCCTCACGAGAGAACCGAAGGGGCCCCGCTCGCCAGCGAGGCCCCTTTCGTCATGCTCGGCGTCGCGGGCGCGCCGGCGCGCCCAGGTTCGTCGTCAGGCGCCCACCGTGGCGTGCAGGCGTTCCTCGACGAAGGCGAGATGCCGCTTCTCGTCCTCGTAGAACATGGCGAGCGTGGTCCGCAGATCGGTGTCGGACACGTCCCAGGTCTGAGCGTCGGCGTAGACGCTGTTGTGGTGCTTCTCCGCGGTCCGCATCGCGTGGAGCGCACCGGTGTCCCCCGTCACGGAGCGGACCCCCATCGCGATCTCGGCGAAGCGCCCCATCAGGTCCTCCTTCGGCGGCGGCGGTTCCTCGCCGAGATCCTTGATCGCGTCCCGCAGGACGAGCGCGTGGTGCTCGTGCTCGCCCTTGAACGCGCGGAAGCTCGCCGAGACCGTCTCGTCGCTCACATGCTTGAGCACCTCGTCGTAGACCTCGACGGCATCGATGTCGAGATGCATCAGCGAGGCCAGCTTCTCGACCATGTCATGTGTGTCCATCATGGTTCCTCCCAAGGCCGGTTGGTCACCAACCTTCCCGGGCACCGGCAGCGCGAAACCGCCCGATCCGTGGCCGCAACGTGACGACAGGGTCACGCTTCGCGAACAGTGTGGGTAGAAGCGGAGACACCGGCCCCGAGCCGAGGTAGCTTCAGGACCGCGGGCCGCTGCGATGCCCGCTCGCACCGAAAGGAACGTCGACGATGTGTGGCCTGTGGCTGACAGCGGTTCCCGGTGAGGACGCGCACGCGACCGTGACCTACGCGGTCACGGACCCGCCTTCCGCCACCATCTTCGTTCCGGCGCGAGACGTGCGCCGGCTCGCCCCCGACAATGCCGGCTCGCTGCTGGTGACGCGATCGGGCCGGGTCCTCAGGATCCGCGCGTCGCGCGCCGAGGTCGCGGCGGCTCTGGAACGCGGGGGCCAGCCCCGGAGAAGCCGTTGGCCTCACCCGCACGCGACCGAGCTCAGGCTCCCGGCGGCGTAAGGGGTCCGCGGCGCGCTCGTCCTGCTGCCGCGCTCGCCCCCGCGCCGCGCCTCACACGTTCAGGATCGCCACCGCCATCACGCTCGCGTAGACGAACAGCGCGACGAACAGCGCGTGCTTGATGAGGGCGCCGCGTGCGCGCGCGGACCGCGACTCGGGTCGGATCATCCGGTCCCAGTAGCCGAGTCTGATGGCGCCCGTCGCGATCAGGAGCACCAGCGCGGCGAACAGTATGAGGAGCACCCACGTCCACGAGCGCTGGAGGTCGAGCAGCGCACTCGCCGACAGCGTCCCGACCGCTCCGTTCCGGACCAGCCACAGGGCCAGCACCGCGCCCGGACCCACGCCCGCGGAGATCACGTGCACGAAGTCCACCACCGTGCGGAACCAGAGCCACCTGCTCACGGCACGGTCTCCTCTCGCCCGTCCTCCGCCCCCGGCCGTCTCGACGGCCCGTCCAAGCGCAGCATTCCCGAACGGTGCCCGCGGCTAGCACACCGCGCACTGGGGGCGCACGTCCCCGCGGCCCGTCCTCACCGGCACCGGACGCACGAGAGCGGGCCGCCCAGGTGGGCGGCCCGCTCTCGTGTGCTCCGTCAGCGACGTGACGCTGGCGTCACTTTTCCACGGACGTCGCGCCCGTGCGCGCGTCGACGTCGATGGTCTTGGTGGTCGCGCCGCTGTTTCCCGGATCGAACTGCACGTTCCACACGAACGGCTGCACCGTCGACGTGTCCGTCTTCGGCTTGTACGTGAGGAAGCCCATCATGTACGCCGCCGGCGTGCCGCTCGCGCCACTGGCCGCGAGCGCCTTGGTGTAGGCGACGTCGCTGTCGATCTTCCAAGCGTCGGTGGTGGGAACGAGCTTCCACTCGGCCGCGCTCAGGCCGGCGCTGCCGTACTGCTGCGCTCCCATCGACACGTCCTTGGCCACGTACACCAGGTAGAGCGTGTCGGTCTTCGGGGAACCGAAGAGGAAGGCCCACACGGGATCGGCGCCCGGCGTCGCCGCCTCGGCGGTCTGCACGATCAGCAACTTCGCGTCAGGCGCGGTGGTCGTCAGCGCCGACTTGGCCACCGCGAGGCTTCCGAGCGCCGTCGGGCCCGTCTTGGGCGTACCCGTATTGGCGTTCGAGCATCCCGTGATGACGAGTGCCGCCACCGCGAACGCCACGGCCACGATGACGCCCGCCAGGTATGTCCGCCGCTTACCGATCATGCCGTTCCTCATTCCTCCCGTGTTCACAGGCTCAAAAGACGCGGTCTCTTCCGTAGGATACCCGGTCGTCGTCACCACAGCGTCCCCCTCCGGGCGTACACGAGCGTACACCCAGTGTGGCAGACACCGCACCGGGACACGGACGCCGCGTCGTCGAGCCCGCTGCCGGCCCTTGGGAAGCTGCTACTCTCTTCCCAGCCAGACACGTCGCTCCCTCCTATGGAAAAAGCGGAGGCAACAATGCCGAGCAAGAAGCCGACCAGCGTGGAGAGCTGGCATCACACGAAGAGCTGGAACGCGGCGCACCACGACAAGATGACGATCGGTCAGCGTATCGCGGACAGCGTCGCGACCGGGATGGGCTCGTGGACGTTCATCATCGCGCAGTCGGCATTCGTCGTCGCATGGATGAGCCTCAACATCATCGAAGTCGCCACGCATCGGTGGGATCCGTACCCGTTCATCCTGCTCAACCTGCTCTTCTCGACCCAGGCCGCCTACGCCGCGCCCATCATCATGATGAGCCAGAACCGTTCGGCCGAACGTGACCGCTTCCAGGCTGACGCCGACTTCAGGACGAACGTCGAGTCGAAGAAGGATATCGAGGACCTGCAGAGTCAACTCGCGCGCATCGAGAACGACAAGCTCGACCGCATCCTCGCGATCCTAGCCGAGCCGGAAGGTCAACCAACCGCCTGATCGGCTCTCTCCGCTCCCTTCTCGCCACCACGCGGCCCCGCCGGCGCCCGTTCGCGCACCGGTGGGGCCGCGTCGTTTAGCGCTCCCAGCATCAGGGAACCTCCGAACGGTCGCGCGCACCGCGCTCGACCACGCCATTCCCTGTTCGGACTAGGAGGAGACATGAGTAGAGGATCGATGCGGAGAGCAGCCGTCGTACTCTCGATGACGGTCGTGTTGCTGGGGGTCTCGACCGCCGTCGCCTACGCCGCGCAGCATGTCACTTCGCGCAACATCAGCTCGTCGAGCATGTCGCTCACGCTGACCTCCGTGGGCGACGCCGGCCAGAGCCACGGCAACCAGAACAACGGCACGTCGCCGGTCGCCGTCTTGACCGGCGTCACGGGAGGTTCGTTCTGGTTCAACCAGCCGGTGACCTGGTCGGACCTGGCCATCGTCGACACCACCGACTCGGACAGCGATGCGACGATGACCGCGGCATGGTACGCGCGCAACACCGGCTCGGGCTTCGGCGCGCTCACGTCGACGAGCCCGACGGCCCCGCTCACCGCCGAGGGCGTCTATAACCTCGCCGTCACGGGCACCGATGACGGGGCGCCGCTCGCCGCCACCGCCACCATCAACGCCGCGTTCGGCATCGACATGACGGGCCCGACCGTCACCACCGATGCGCGGCGGATCTATGCCGCCTCGCCGGCGGTCATCGACATCACCGAGACCGACACGCTGAGCGGCGCCGAGAACCTCCAGTACAGCGTGTCGCCCACCGGGCCGTATGACGTCTCGTGGGATGCGACGCCGGGAGAGAGCCTCGTCGTGCCGGTGTCGATCTCCGGCCACGGCCCTCGGACGCTGTGGTGGAGGGGCTTCGACAACGCGGGCAACCTCAACGCCGGATCCTTCAGCTTCGTCATCGCCCCCACGCTGACGCTCACGGCCAGGCCGCATTCCGGTGCCGAGGAGAACAGCCACATCGTCAGCTTCTCTGGCACGGTCTCGTCGATGCCCGTCGCGACGACGCTCGACATCGTCGTCCAGCGCAAAGCGGGCGCAACGTGGCATGCGTGGAAGACGTACGTCATGACGCTGGCGGCGCGCGCGACGACCTTCGCGCCGGCCGCGAAGGTGATCACCGCCGACGGCTCGTACCGCGCGCGGGCGACCGACAGCGACGGCACGAGCGCCTGGGCGACCTTCACCGTACGCTAGGCGACCATCGCGTCCTGCCACACGAGAGCGGGCCCCGGCGACCATGACCGGGACCCGCTCTCTCGTGTGCGGCGCCGTCACGCCGGAACGCTCACAGGCGGCTGACTATCCACGGCGCCGCGAACGCCATGGCCGTTGCGATCGCCCCGGCCAGCCAGAGCATCGCCATCTTGTCCTCACGCGACCACTCTCGCATGCCGCCACCTTCCCACGTCGATGAGCCCCCGCGCGCTTCGCGAGAGCCTGTCGGACGGACGTAGGTATTCCCGAACGCCGGCTCCGGGAGCGGTCCTCTGCGTGCCGGTGGGTCGCGATCCCGGGCCGGCCGGTCTATCCAGCGCGCTTGAGCGCGAGGATCGCGAGGTCGTCGCGCAGACCAGCGTTCGTGAACGACGCGACGTCCCGGAGAACGGCGTCGATCACGGCCGGCGGCGTCTTGCCGCTGAGGTCCGACAGGTTCGCGACAAGGCGTCGCTCGCCGTAGAAGTCGGCGCCCCTGCGCGCCTCCGTCAAGCCGTCCGTGTACAGGAACAGGAGGTCGTCCGGTCCCATACGTGTCTCCGCCTCGTCGTAGCCGGCGGGTTCGAACGCGCCCAGGATCGGTCCTGTGGCGGGCAGCAGCTCGACGCTCGCGTCTTGCCTCAAGAGCATGGCTGCGGGGTGACCCGCGTTCGCGTAGGCGAGACGGCCGCTCTCACGATCCAGCATGGCGAAGAACCCGGTAGCGAAGGACTCCTGGGCCGTGGAGGCGTGAACCAAGGCGTTCGTCCGCTCGAGCACATCCGATGGGGAGCTTCTCCCGTCGCACGCGTATGCCCGGATGGTTGTCCGCACGAGGGACGTGAGTACCGCTGCGTCGAGCCCCTTGCCCGAGATGTCGCCGATCGTGATGCCGACAGGGCCGTGGCCGAGGTCGAAGAGGTCGTAGAAGTCACCGCCCACCCGCGTCGACTCCGACGCGGACGAATACGAACTGGCGTATTCGATGCGGTCGATCGAGTCCGGGAGGGTGATGAGCGCAGCCTGCAGGACGTCGGCGATCCTGTGCTCCACGTCGTAGCGACGCGCCTTGGCCGACGTTTCGAGAGCGAACGAGAAGTCGTCGGCCAGGGTCGCAAGAAGCCGGACCTCCTCGCTGTCGAAGTAGTTCGCCACTCCCGCGTACAGCGTGATGACGCCGATGATGGCGTCTTCGCTCTTCAGCGGGAACGAGGCCGACGACCTGAATCCTCGTTTCAGCTGCTCGGTGCGCCACGGGCGCATGATGGGATTGTTCTCGGTGTCGTTGTTGATGAAGGGCCGGCCTTCGCGGAGGGCCACCCCGGTGGGCCCGCGTCCCTCCGCGACTGTCTCGTCGAGAGAGAGGCGGAGAGCGTCGAGGTAGCCCTCGTCGAGACCGAACCGGGCTGCCGGCCGTATGACCTTGGACCCCGGCTCGACGAATCCGATCCAGGCGAGCAGGAACCCGCCTTCCTCGACAGCGATCCTGCAGGCCGCTTCATACAATTCCTGCGGCTCGCGGATCCGAATGATCGCTTCGTTGACCTGGCTGAGCACCGCGTAAAGGCGGTTCACGCGACCGACATCGTCCAGGACGCGTCTGCCCGGCAAGCCTTCTCTGCGCTCCACGGCCACTCCCGTCACCACCCGATCCATGCACGCGAGTGAGGGGCAACGGCGCCCGGTCGGCACGCTCGCGACTCAGCCATCATCCGCAATCGCCGGTTTCGCGTCCACAACCGGGCCCAGCTACCGGCGGCGGTGCTGTGGAGCCGCCGCACCGCTGCGATTCCCGGCGTACAGCGGCACGTGCGACGCGCAGCGCATGAAGCCTGTCGTGCTGCAGCGTGCGCTGAGAGGTGCCGACCTCGAACGTGGTGCGCGTGTCCTCGACGCGACGGATCATCGAATCGAGCGCATCGAGGGCGCGGCGCAGGTCGTCGCACGAGAAGCAGTCACCGCACGGCTGGTCGCAGGTGAAACGGGGTGAGATACCCCGCAATGGTGTGCGCAGTCGGCGGCCATCGCGTCCATGGGAGATCCATGATGATCACCGCCGGTGCCTTGGGGTCTGGCAAGAAGATGTGCACGAACATTGTGCCGCCGTCGGCACCGGGGTCCCTAGAGGCATACGCTTTCGCTGCACAACCGGTCAGCACCCCAGATGGCAGCGCGAGCGCGGTCGCGGAGGCGTCATGACTGATCTGCTTCAGTTGAGCGATCCACGTCTTCTTCGCCGCTACAACCTCGATCCCGATGAACGGGCTGACTGACGTCTGCTTGCTCGGTACGAGCGTGATCACCTGCCTGAGGTCGCCCGGGGGGCCGTCCGGCACACCGGTCCACGCCGGTAGCGCTTGCTGGTAGGCGTTGGCTTGCCCGGTCCACCCCTTCGGCACAGAGGCGGTGCCCCATCCGTTGACGATCGCCACTGATTGCCCCGACTTCAGAACCTTCATCGACACGCCCGCATCGGTGAGGTCGTACGCCATCCTCGCGTCCCACCATGTGCCGGCCAAGATCAGAGCCACCGCCGCGAGAGCCGCGAGCGCCACCAGCCACCGCCGCCTTCGCAGCGGATGCATCGCTTGGCCAGGCGCCCTCTGCGTTCGCCACATCCCGTAAGCAGCGACCGCGCTGACCAGATAGGCGCCGTTGTCCCGCAGCACTGCGACAACGAGCGTGAATGCGTTGGGGGGACCGCCCATCGCGGTCGTCACATGCGGTACGACGTCTGAGCCGAACAACTCCATGAACAGGACCAGCCCGCCGCTCAGCAGCTGGATGACTACGCCGAACGCAGTCAGAACCGCGAGGATGATCCAGACGGAGCGCGGGACGCGGAGCTTCGCGGTCAGCAGATGGCCGGCGAGCAAGGCCGCGGCAAGCTCCAGTGCGAAGCCGGCCAATGCCGCACCAACGTGAGTCAGAGGGCCCGCCAGAACCTGCGCGACCACATAGCCGGCTGCGCCAAGAAGAGTGAGCCAGACGAGCAGGCCCGCAAGCCAAGCCAGCCCTACCGCCAACCGCCTGCCTTGCTCGCGAGGGTTCATGAAGGACCCTTCACCCAGAACTCCGTTGCATCGCACTTTCGAACGCGGTGCGCGAGCCGCGCCATCTCCAAATTGTGCACCCACCGTGGGCGAGTCTGGTTGTCCCGCTTGTTAGGTGAGGGAATCCCAGTCGGTGCCGCGCGGATACTTGCGCCACCGCTTGAAGTCGCGCTCTGCGGACGCGATGACACGATCGTCCGGCGAGCGCCGAGTGTTCCACGCGAAGTTCAGATGAAGGTAGACGTGCTCGAGCCACACTTGGAACTGCGCCTCGTCGAGCGACTCGGTGTCCGCAGCCGCTATGATCTCGTCGAGCTGTTCGCGCGCCTCCGCCAGGTTGCTGCGCACGGAGCGAAGGTTCACGTCTGTCCTCTCAGCTAACGTCCGGCGCCTAACCAGCGGCCCTGTCATCTCCGTTGTGCGGCAGCTTGAGCGCGTCAGGGTGGAGCGCCGATAGACCGCTACCTCAACAGGCCCGCCCACCCGAGCAGCAACAGAAGCACGGCTCCGGAAGCGAACATCAGCACGAGCGCGATGACCGCCGTGCGGACCGTGAACGGCGGCGGCGTTGGCGTCGCGCCGGACTCGCGCTCCACGATCCCGTCCAGCGTGACCGAAGGCGGCCCGGCATACGGGTGCGGCTGCGGTGCGAGCTGTGACGCTGCGGCGCCCGCCCTGCCGAACTCGTCGGTCTTGTGCCGCGTGCGACTCCGACACATCTTCCACTCCAGACGGTCTAACGTGTGGCGCGTAACCTGCGCGCGCAGCGAGCCAGGTGCAAGCCGTTGTTAGGCAGAATACGCCGCGACATGGGCGCGGATCCTTCTCCATTGTGCGCCAGCTCCGACGCCTCAGGTTGAAGGGCTTGTTGGACGAGCAACCATCACCGAACCGATAACGACAGGAACTGGATCAGATGGCGGACGAGACTAGCGTCGTCGTCGAGGGGAGAGAGCATTCCGTCAGTCTTCGAGAGCACCCAATCAAGCTCAACCGCGTGCCCGGTCCGAGACACGACCAACGCACGAACTTTGACCGCCCCAGGCGTGGTAGTGAATGTCGCGCCGGATGAAGCACGCCAAATCTGCGCCGTCACCGACGTTTCATGCGTAAGTGGAATCGACACAGTCGTCCTGCCTGCAGCGGGTTCAGGAAACGCGGCCAGACTCGGCACCATCGACGACTTCGGGATGACCAGCAACTCTGTGTCCGACGCCCAATCCATGCCGGGCAGCGCCTCCTTGGCCGGAGAGAATCCGACCATGCCAGGCCGACCATCCAGCAGCAGCGCTTCGGCGATCCAGCCGGCGGGCACCCGTGCTGAGACACCAGTCTCGATTCGCACTTGGCGTCCCGGCCCGTACGCAGTCACATCGTTCTCGCCGATGAGCGGCGGCGCTGCCAGCGAAACGTCCACGTAAAGAGCGCCACAGACAGTCACGAGCGCCAAGAGGCTGCCGATGAGCACTACCCAGCCGAGCACTCGCGCTTTGCTGCGGATGGAGGCCACGGCGAGCGCAACCGCCGCGATGCCCAGCGCGGCAGCCAGCGGCGTGGCGAGTGCCGCCCAGTCCCAAACTCCGTATGCGACCAGACGGACGAAGCTGAAGGACAGCGGCAACAGCTCGGAGACCACGACAACGGCCACGGCCGCACCGGCCGCCAGCCATGCGCCACGGCGCTCTGGGCGCTCGGCGCTGGCGAGCGAGGCCACGGCCGCGCCGATACCGGGCCGCCTGCCACGGCGCTCTGGCCCACGTTGCGTGCTGCTGCTCAACAGCCTCTCCGCAGCCTCGTCCGACCTTGGGCGCTCAACTTGTGCGCCTATTGCCCACCAGTATGCGCGCGCTCGGGCGCGTCAGTTTGAAGCGCTTCTTAGCCCTCGCCTCCATGCTCGACGAGTCTACTTAGGGCGTACTCCATGCGCGGGTACGCGGACAGATCAGGACGCTGTCCGGTCGCCCGCATGTTCAGCGCGACGGACACTCCCGGCGCGGACGCGCGCCCGGCTACTCGGGCAAGAATGAATACCGGAGCGACCAAAGCCAGCGCCACAACAAGGTAGAGCGCGAGCCACAGATAGGGCGGGGGCATCGTCGAGAAGAACGCAAAAGATCCGACCATGACGGTGAGCGCAAGCGCCCCGAGGACAACCGGCATGAGAACGACGACGAGCAGCGCAGCAAGCAGCTCAAACCACAGGAAGCGAACAGCCTTGAAGGAGTCCTGCTCCGCTTGTGCCAGCAGTTCGCGTCGCCCCCGAGCCGCACCGAACGTCTGGCGCGTAACCCGCGCGCCTATTCCCCCACCATTGTGCGCCACCGAGGACGCGGCACGTTGACGCACTTGTTCGAGTGGCGGCCGGCTCAGCCGCAATGCCTTGGAAGTTCAACGGTGAACTCAATCCGGAACATGGGGAGCTCACGGAAGGCCGATCCGGCCAGCAGACCGTTGGGCATCGGATAGAGCTTGAACCCAGGTTCGACGGCGACTGCGCAACGCGCATCGGACACGATATGGCCGACCACATTGAACCAGCCCGAATAGGCTGTGGCTCCCGCTTCAGTCGTCCCGCCGAAAACCAGCTCACTCGGACGCTCGGGATCGACCCCGACGCGATCAAGCAGTCGGAGAACGACGTCGGGGTAGACACACGCTCGGCGCAGTGAGGAGATGAAGAGAGCGAATTCAGAGCCGGTGATGTGGAGAGGCGACGCGTCGTGCATCGCCCTTGTGGCGGCCACGTCGACGTCCGCAATCCAGCCCGCGAACTCCACCTGTTCCACTAGGCTCCAACCGTCGTTCGAACTTACTCGGAAGGTTCCTCTTTGAGGAAGAGGTCCAGCGTCGCATAGTCGATCACTGCCTGATGGTGGCGCAGGACATCCTGCCCGATGACAGCGCGGATGGGGTCGACTCCCCTCATCATCAGCCTTTGATTGGTGTCGGTCATATCAAGCGCGAATACGCCGTCGGACCGGAGCGTCAGCCCTTCGAGAGTCAACCGAGACTCTCCCAGCGTGTAGACGTTGCCTCCATGCCCGGGCAGGCCGGTGTCGCTCACCGCGATTCCTTCGGACCGGCAGTAGCTCAGTTCGACAAAGGTCTTGGACGCCCCGGTGTCGAGCACGATATCGACCGGGCAGCCGTCGAGACGGCCGGCCAGCTTCAGGTGCCCGACTGGGCTCCGAGACATCCTGAAACGGCGGAACCCCTGACGTGAGAGCAACGCCGCCAGTGCTGCTGTGTGATCCATCCTGAACCCTCCGGCGTCGCTCGAAGCGCTCGTTGGGCAAGCCCGGTCAGAGTAACGCCCAGGCGAGCATGACGACCGCCAACGGCAGCATGACCCATGTCCCTATCGCGCCCGGGGGCCGTCGCGCCGCGTTGACCGGCTTGAGGCGACCGGACAGCAGCCGCAGCGCCGACTCGATGGCCACGAGTAGCCACGCGAGCGGGGTCAGACCCCTGTAGAAGACCACGACCACCCAGATGACGAGCGCGAACACCAACTGGCTCGCGCCCCATTGGCCGAAGATGGCCACGAGGCCGCCCGAGCTATCCCGCGACAGCTCGAGTCCCGCGATGGAGTGCGCGCCGCCGTCTGGGGCGAACAGGTGGACCAGGCTGCGAGCGGTGCCGACGAGCGCGACCAGGAGGAGCAACCAGTACGGGACAGCGGGGCCTGCGTAGACGACGGCGGTGTAGGGAAACAACGCCGACCAGTGCATCCGATCTCCTCATCGCCGACGGTCGCGGGGTCTGCCCAACGTGTTGCGCTCAACTTGTGCGCCGTGCGGCTTCCATTGTGCGCCAGGGCGCAAGGTACGGATGAAGAGAAGCGCGAAGTGGTCGCATCGGTACGTTGTAACCTCACCGTCAAGGACGGCCGCATAGCCTCCTACCAGTACAAACGCCCCTTCGGAGTCCTCAACAGAGACTCCAAAGGGGCGTTCTCACGATCGTGGTGGGCCACAGTGGTCAATCTTCGAATGTTTCTGGTAAGTGAAAGCGCGTAGCTACTAGCCCAACAAGGCTACGGCAGCGAGAGATCGGGCTGGAGAGGATTCGGCCCCCGAACGGGTTCGGTGATTCGATCCGCTACGATCGCATTCCCAACGCGATGGAACTCGATAGTCAGCAGGCCCTGTGAGAGTGGATCGTCCGGGCCATTGTCCATTGCGTCCAGGGCTGCTTCGGCAGCACTCGGGGCGCTTCCCTTCGTATACGGCTGAGTCCCCAATGTGATCTGCGTGTGGGAAGTCAGATAGACATCGGCCTCGTGCCGTATGGCTACGCCGTCGATAACGTCCACCGCGCCGACATCGAAGTACCCGATCGTTCCCGACGGCCAGCCCGAACTCGTGCCACCGTCGCTCAGTGACGACATCTCGCCCGTATTCCACCCCTTTAGCGTCCCGGTGCCAGTGGCGCTGATTGAGAACCAGGGGACTCCGGCTTGCGCGGGCGTGACGACGATGGGGGCGACTTGGAATGTGCCTGGTTCGCTGGGAGAAGACTCAATCAGCTTGGACGCGACGCAGGAGCTAACTAGGAGAGCGACCACTCCGACGATCACCGCGACCGCTGCGCCTATCGCCAACCCGCATCCGAAACCGTGTCGGGGCCGGCTCTCCTTCGTGGGACGTTGATCTAACGGAATGGCTTCGGGTACCGGCTGTCCATCTCCTGCGCTTGGAGCATCGCGTGCGTCGTCCATGGTTCCCCCAGCCTTCACGCGGGTCCTTGCCCGAGGCGCTTGTGCGGCGTGGCTCTTCACGCTCAACATAGCAGAAGGCCCCGACTCTGGTGAGCCGGGGCCTTCGATCTGTGCTGGTGGGCGATACTGGATTTGAACCAGTGACTTCCACCGTGTGAAGGTGGCACTCTCCCGCTGAGTTAATCGCCCGTATGCGCCCCGACCGGCGCGTTCGCGCTCGGAGCGGCAAGCGGTATTGTAACCGCCTCGCGCCGCCGGTCAAACCGGGCGGCCCCTACACCCGGCAAAACGCGTACCCGCCCGGGTTCGCCTGCATCCAGCGCCATGCGTCCTCGATCATCGTCCGAAGCTCGCCGCGCTCCGCCTCCCAGCCGAGTTCGCGCTGCGCCCGCTCGGGCGCCGCGACGAGTACCGCCGGATCGCCGGGCCGCCGTTCCCCGATGACGGCTTCGATCCCGCGCCCTGCCACGTCGCCGCACGCGCTTACGACCTCGAGATTCGAGTGCCCCACGCCGTTCCCCAGATTGAAGACTCCCCCGCTGCCGCCGCCGGCGAGCTTCCGCACAGCCGCCGAGTGGGCCCGCGCCACGTCGAGCACGTGCACGTAGTCGCGCACGCACGTGCCGTCGTCCGTGGGGTAGTCGCCGCCGAAGACCTCGAAGGTCCGCTCGCCGTCCGCGATCGCTCGCAGCACCTTCGGGATGAGGTGGGTCTCGGGGCAATGCGCCTCGCCGAGCGTCCCGTCGGGCTGCGCACCGGCCACGTTGAAGTAGCGCAGCCCGATCGACCTCAGCCCGTAGGCACTCTCGAAGGATCCCAGCATCCGCTCGAACATGAGCTTGCTCGTGCCGTAGGCGTTGATGGGGGCGGTCGGCGCGTCTTCGAGGATCGGCGTCTCCTCGGGCACGCCGTACACCGCGGCGGACGACGAGTACACGAGCGACCCGACGCCGTGCTCCGCCATCGCTTCGAGCAGGGCGAGCGGACGAGCCACGTTGTTGTCGAAGTAGCGTGCGGGCTGCACCTGCGATTCGGCGACCTCGATGTACCCGGCGAGGTGCACGACCGCGTCACAGCCGGGCAGCAGCCAGTCGAGTATCTGCCGATCGCCCACGTCGCCGGGCTCGAAGCGCGCCCGGCGGTCGACGGCCTCGCGCCAGCCGCGCTCGAGCGTGTCGAGCACGACCACCTCGTGGCCTTCGTCGAGGAGCAGCCGTGCCGTGATGGACCCGATGTAGCCGGCACCGCCGGTGACCAGGATTCGCATCGCCGCGGACAGCCGCTACAGCGTCTTCAGGTAGGCCATGACGCCGTTCGCCATGCCCTGGGCCAGCTTCTGCCGGTACGACTCGGTGGCCATCTTCAGATCCTCGTCGTGGTTCGACATGAAGCCGCACTCGACGAGGATCGACGGGACAGTCGAGTAGTTGAACCCGCTCATGTCGCTGGACGGCACGAGCGCCATGCTCGACGCGCCGGTCGCCTGGACGACCGCGGACTCCACGATCCCCGCGGCCTTCCGGCTCGGTGCCACGATCGGCGTCACCCACGAGTTCCCGGAGGGGTAGAGCGTCTGCACGCCATGGACGCTCGGCGCCGACGATGCGTTCATGTGCACGCGTACGACCAGGTCGGCATGTGCGCGGTTGCCGATGCGCGCGCGCTCCGAGTTCGGGATGTCGACGTTGTTCGTCGTGCGCACCATGACCACCTTCACGCCCTGCGCCTCGAGCAGCGCGCGCAGCTTGAGCGACACGTCCAGGACGCCGACGTACTCCGGGACGTGGCTCCAGGCGCCTGTCGCGCCTCCGGCCACCATCGGCTTCATCGTCTTCGAGCCGGGACCGATCGGCTCGAGACGCAGGTCGGCCTTCGCCTGGTGCCCTGGATCGATGACGACCACGAACCTCTTCCCGGCCGGCGAGAGGGCCGCCGCAGCCGCGGGCTCGTACGTGAGCACGATGCACTGCCCGGCCGCCACCTTGGCGCCCGCCTGCGGCCACTGCGAGACCACCGTGTTCGGCTTGGCGCCCGCCGTGGCGCTCGCCACCCGCGTCTGCGTGGTGAAGCCGGCGCCCGCCATCAGCGCCTCGGCCGTCGTGACCGGCTTGCCCACCACATACGGGACCTCGATCTCCGGGCCCGAGGTCGCGTCGGCGCCGACCGTCGCGGCCTTCGCCGTCGAGGAGCCGTCGGACGTCGCGATCGTCTTGTCGGGGAGCGGCGGGGCGGAGGCCACGGTCGGCACGGTGGGAGAGCCGCCCGACACGATGCGCGCGACCACGAACGCGCAGCCGACGAGGACGGCCGCGATGGCGACCGTCGCGACGACCGGGATCAGCCAGCCGCGCGCGGCCGATCGGCCGCGGCGTCTCCGCTCCGTGCGCGACCGGGAGAACGCGCCCACCACGCCGCGCGCGTCATGTCTCGAGGTGTCCGTCTGCTGCGCTCCCGCATCGGTTGCATGGTGGGCCCGGCAGGATTCGAACCTGCAACCAAAGGATTATGAGTCCCCTGCTCCGCCATTGAGCTACGGGCCCCTGGGCGCCTGCGGCCGCCGGTTCGTGCGAGCCCGCCGGGCACGCGCCAGTCTACTACAAGCCCGGACCCATGCCGACGCCCCAATGGTCGTCCGATGCCCGGTCGCTCAGCCGGTCCGGCCTCGGTTGCGCCCCCTTGCGGCACTGCCTATAATCGGCACCCGTGCGTCGCTAGGACGCGCGTCACACTCCTCGGTAGCTCAATTGGCAGAGCGTCCGGCTGTTAACCGGAATGTTGTAGGTTCGAGTCCTACCCGAGGAGCCAACGCAGACGACAGCGGGCCCCGCATCATCGCGGGGCCCGCTCCTCGTTCCGCTCGGCGCCGCCGCGACAGGCACGGTTCACGCCCGCTGCGCGGAGCTATTCCAGATAGTCCTTGAGACGGCTCGAACGGCTCGGATGGCGGAGCTTGCACAGCGTCTTGCTCTCGATCTGCCGGATGCGCTCGCGTGTCACGCCGAACTCGCGCCCGACCTCCTCCAGCGTGCGCGGGTGGCCGTCCACGAGGCCGAACCGCAGCTCGATGACCTTGCGCTCGCGCTCGGAGAGCGAGTCGAGGACGCGACGCAGGTGCTCCGCGAGCATCGTCTCGTTCGCGGCATCGGGGGGCGCGACCGCCTCGGCGTCCTCGATGAAGTCACCGAGCTGGCTGTCCTCTTCTTCACCGATCGGCGTCTCGAGGCTCACCGGTTCCTGCGAGATCTTGAGGATCTCCCGCACGCGCTCCGCCGTCATCTCCATCTGTCCGCCGATCTCGTCCGGCGTCGGCTCGCGGCCGAGCTCCTGCAGCAGGTTGCGCTGGACGCGGATGAGCTTGTTGATCGTCTCGACCATGTGCACCGGGATGCGGATGGTGCGCGCCTGATCGGCGATGGCACGGGTGATGGCCTGGCGGATCCACCACGTCGCATACGTGGAGAACTTGAACCCCTTGCTGTAATCGAACTTCTCCACGGCGCGGATGAGCCCGAGGTTGCCCTCCTGTATGAGGTCGAGGAAGAGCATCCCGCGACCGACATAGCGCTTCGCGATCGACACCACGAGCCGCAGGTTCGCCTCGACGAGCGCGCGCTTGGCGGCAAGGCCGTCGGCTTCGGTCCGCTGGAGCTGCCGTTGCGTCGCGCGATCGAGCTTGACGCCGTTCGCCTCGGCGCCCTCCAGCTCGCCCATCGCGATGAGGCCGGCCTCGATCCGCTTCGCGAGCGCCACTTCCTGCGCCGCGTTGAGGAGCGGGACCTTCCCGATCTCCTTCAGGTACATCCGCACGGGGTCCGACGTCAGCGGCGCGACGCTCGAGTGGTCGGCGCGGCGGCGCGGCTTCTTCTTGGCGCGCGTCGTCTTGGGCGGCTTGGCGGCGAGCACCTCGGCCACCTCGGCGGGCACTTCCGGCGGCGCCTCGGCCGTCAGGGCAGCGGACACCTCGTCCGCCTCGATGATCATGTCAGCATCCTCGGGACTCACGTCGACCGCGACTTCGGCGATCTCGATGCCGTTGCGCACGAAATGTCCGTAGATCGCGTCGACCTGCTCTTCGCTCAGATCCATGTCGCCCAAGGCTCCGTCGATCTCATCCTGCGTGAGATTCCCCTTCGCCTTGCCCATCTTGACGAGCGTGATGACTTCCGGCAGCGCGAGATCGGGCGGCAGGTCGAGACCCGGCGTCTTCTCGGCCTTCGCTCCCGTCGCGGCCGCGGCCGGCTTCCCGGCCCTCGCCTTCGTGCTCGGCTTCTTCGCCTCGCTCGGGTCCGCGACTCGCGCCGCGCGCTTACGGGGCGCCGCCGGTGTCTTCACCGCGGCCGCCTCCGCCGGGGCCTTCGCCGTCATCTCGCTGTCGGGTTTCGCGCTCACATCTCTCCTCACGCATCAGGACCGCTAGTCGAGCTCCGCAGCGGTGGACTGTACCTTCGCGAGCTCCCGCTGCAACTCTGCGACCATTCGGAACAATTCGTCATAGCGGGCGGAATCCTTTATTGGATCGGTCGCGCGCATGTCCGCCTGAAGCCGCGCGATCTCATCCTTGAGCGCGAAACCGAGCAGACGGCGCGACGTCTCCGGGAACCGCGCCACGGCCGCTTCCGGCGTCGATCCGTCCACGAGATGCGGCGCCAACGCCTCCGCGACCTCGCGGTCCGCGGCTGCCACGGTGTCGTAGAGTGCCGTGCCCGTCGCTCTCCCGGCCGCCACCACAGCCGCCGCGAGACGTGCGGTGGCCGGGTCGGTGACGGCGCCCTGTCGGTCGAGCAAATCGCGTACCTGCTCGCGCAGCTCCGGCGCGGCGACCAGCTCGCGCACGAGCTCCTGCTCGGCCCTTGAGCGCGCATCCGTGCGGACAGGCCGGCACTCGGCGGTCTCCGCCGCGTCTCCTCGCGCCTCGCCCGCCGTGCCGCCGAACTCCGGCCGCGCCGAGCGCATGGCCTCGCGCACGGTCGCGTAGTCGGTCCGCAGCCTGTCCGCCACGTAGTTCGCGTAGTCCTGCGCCAGCAGCGAACCGCGCACGCTCGCGAGGACGCCCGCGGCCGCGGCGAGGGCTCTCGCCCGGCCCTCGGGCGCCGCGAGGTCGTGCGCCTCGAAGCGTCGGTCGATGACGAAGCGGAGCAGCGGCTGCGCGCCGTCCACGACCGCGCGCATCGCGTCCGCGCCGTTCGCGCCCACGTAGTCGGCCGGGTCCATCGAGGCCGGTATGATCGCCACCGCGAGGTCGACGCGGGCGCTGCCCGCCTCCGGCGTCGAGCTGAAGTCGATGAAGGAGGCGGCACGGTCGGCGGCGCGCATGCCGGCCTCGTCGCCATCGAAGAGGTAGACGATGCGCTTGGAGAACCGTCCCAGCAGCTTGACGTGCTGGGCGGTGAGGGCCGTCCCGAGCGTCGCGACCACGTTGCGGATGCCGGCTTCGTGCAGCGCGATGACGTCGGTGTACCCCTCGACGACGACCGCTGTGCCGCTGGAGACGATCTCGCTCTTCGCTCGGTCGATCGCGTACAGGTTCGCGGACTTGTGGAAGATGGGGGTGTCGGCCGAGTTCAGATACTTCGGCTCGCCGCTCCCCACCACGCGTCCCCCGAACGCGATCGCTCGCCCCTGCAGGTCGAGGATCGGGAACATGATCCGGTCGTAGAAGCGGTCGCGCGTCTCGCCGCGCTCGCCGGCGAGCGCGAGGTTCGCCTCGATGAGCTCGTCCCGCGAGACGCCCTCGGTCGCGAGCTGCTTGCCGAGCGTGCCGCGCGACGAGGGCGCGTAGCCGAGCCGCCAGCGCTTGGCGACCTCGGAGCCGAAACCGCGGCCCTTCAGGTACGCGCGCGCGGCCTCCGCGCCCGGGCTCCGGCCCGCGCTCAGCTGGCGGTGGAAGTAGTCGGCGGCGGCCTCGCACGCGCAGATGAGGCGCTCCCGGCGGCCGCGGGGCATGCCCCCGCCCTCCTCCACGATCTCGATGCGCGCCCGCTCCGCGAGCAGCCGCACCGCGTCGGGGAACTCGACGCTCTGCGTGCGCATGACGAAGCCGAACGCGTCGCCGCCCAGCGCGCAGCCGAAGCAGTGCCACAGCTGCGTCGCGGGATCGACCTTGAACGACGCGGTCTTCTCGCCGTGGAACGGGCAGAGCCCCCAGAACAAGCGGCCCTTCTGCTCGAGCGGCGTCGTCTCGGAAATGAGCGCGACGAGATCGGTGGCGTCGCGAACGCGCGCCACGTCCTCATCGGAGATGCGACTCATCGACCCTCTTTCCAGCGCGCGCCTACATCCGCCACGAGGCCGGGACGAAGCGCGTCTCGTAGTCCCGGATCGCGTACCGGTCCGTCATGCCGGCGATGAAGTCGGTCACGCACTGAGGCGCGTCGCTCGGCAGGTCGGCCCGGTATTCGTGCGGCAGCATGTCGGGCAGACGCAGATAGTACAGGAACAGGTCGCGCACCACGCCGAACGCCTTCGGCTCCTCCACCTTCGCCCGCGGCGAGAGGTATACCGCGTCGAAGAGGAACGCGCGCAGGCCCATCATCGCATCCCACACCGACGGGCTCATGGCGATCTCGCCGCGCTCCTCCGACGTGGCGATCATGTCCTGCACCATCGTGCGGATGCGCGCGCCGTGCGTGCCTCCGAGCACCGAGGCCGGCTCGGCCGGCAGGTCTTCCCGCGCGAGCACCCCGGCACGGATCGCGTCGTCGATGTCGTGGTTCACGTACGCGATCCGGTCCGCGATACACACGATCCGGCCTTCGAGCGTCGCCGCCTCGACCGGTCCCGTGTGATGCACGATGCCGTCGCGCACCTCCCAGGTGAGATTCAGCCCCTTGCCCTCGTACTCGAGCACCTCGACGACGCGCAGCGACTGCACGTTGTGACGGAAGGCGTCGGGAACGCCCGGGAACTGCCCGCGGACCTCGTCATAGCACGCGGTCAGCGCCTCTTCCCCCACGTGACCGAAGGGCGTGTGGCCGAGGTCGTGCCCGAGCGCGATCGCCTCGGTGAGGTCCTCGTTCAGTCGCAGCGCCCGGGCGACGCTCCGCGCGATCTGCGCCACCTCGAGCGTGTGCGTGAGCCGCGTGCGGTAGTGGTCGCCCTCGGGAGCGAGGAAGACCTGCGTCTTGTGCATCAGGCGCCGGAACGCCTTGCAGTGGATGATGCGGTCGCGGTCGCGCTGGAACTCCGTGCGGTACAGATCGAGCGGCTGCGGCCTCTCGCGGCCTTTCGTCCGGTCGGCGAAGGCGGCGCCGGGCGCGAGCTGCGCGTGCTCGGTCGCTTCGATCTCCTCGCGCGTGAGTGCCGGCATCGAGCCTCTCGCGTCCCTTCCCGAGCTCCCGTCAGTGCAGAAACGTCATCCAGGCCCATGCCGCGAGCGCGATCACGATGAGCGCGAGCACGATCCACGGCCAGACGGGACGCCGGCCGCGAGTCGCACCCTGTATGAGCGGGGAGCCCGTGCGCTGGTAGAGCCTAGTCCTTCCGACCATGGCCTCTCCCCCTCGCTCAGCGACCCCCTCGGCGGACCGCCTGCGTCGGCGCCCGTCCGAACGCTATCGATTGTCCGACACGGCCGCCGTCTCCGCGAGCGCCGCCTGCGCCGCCGCGAGCCGGGCCAGCGGTACGCGGTACGGCGAACACGACACGTACGTGAGCCCGATGCCGTGGAACACCTTCACGCTGTCGGGATCGCCGCCGTGCTCGCCGCACACCCCGAGCTTGATCGTCGGGTTCGTGCTCCGCCCGAGTTCGCACGCCATCTTGACGAGCTTCGCCACGCCGGCGTCGACCGTCTCGAACGGGTTGCGCGGAAGGATCTTGCGCTCCAGGTACTTCGGCAGGAACTTGCCCTCGATGTCGTCGCGCGAGAACCCGAACGTCGTCTGGGTCAGGTCGTTCGTGCCGAAGCTGAAGAAGTCCGCCACCTTGGCGATCTCGTCGGCCGTCACGGCAGCCCGCGGCAGTTCGATCATCGTGCCGATCGGTATCGTGAAGCTGCAGCCCTGCTGCGCCTCCACCTCGGCGACGATCGCCTCCGACTCGCCGCGCAGCGTCTCGAGCTCCGCGACGACCGCCACGAGCGGGATCATGATCTCCGGCCTCGGGTCGCTGCCCCTGCTTCTTCAGCTGGCAGGCGGCGAGCGCGATCGCGCGAACCTGCATGCCGTAGATCTCCGGGAACATGATGCCGAGGCGGCAGCCGCGCAGCCCGAGCATCGGGTTCATCTCGGCCATCGAGTCGATGAGCGTCAGCATCCGGCGCCTGGGCGCCAGCTCCGCAGCGGACATGCCCGCGCATTCCGCGCGCGCGATCTCGACCTCGAGCTCGCGGGGGTTGTCGAGGAACTCGTGCAGCGGCGGGTCGAGCAGGCGGATGGTGACGGGCAGCCCGTCCATGGCGGCCAGGATGCCCAGGAAGTCGTCGACCTGCACCTCGAGCAGCTTGGCGAGCGGGGCGGTGCGGCCCTCGGGCGTCTCCGCGATGATCATGTCCTGGACGATCTGCTTGCGGTCGCCGAGGAACATGTGCTCGGTGCGGCACAGACCGATGCCCTCCGCGCCGAACTGCCGCCGAGCGCCGCGTCGTCCGGCGTGTCGGCGTTCGCGCTGCACTCCGAGCGTGCGGAACTCGTCGGCCCACTCGAGGATCGACGTCGAACTCGCCGGACACCTCCGGCGCGACCAGCTCGACCGCGCCGAGCACGACGATGCCCGTGGTGCCGTCGATCGAGATGATGTCGCCTTCGTGCAGCTCGACGTCGCCGACGCGCGCGACCTTGTGCTCCGCGTCGATGCTTGAGCGCCTCGGCGCCGCACACGCACGGCTTGCCCATGCCGCGCGCCACGACCGCCGCGTGCGACGTCTTGCCGCCGTGCGACGTCAGGATGCCCTGCGCGGCGATCATGCCGTGCAGGTCGTCCGGCGTGGTCTCCCAGCGCACGAGGATGACGCTTGCGTCCCGCGGCCGTCGCGGTCCACCGCGTCGTCCGCCGAGAAGACGACCTCGCCGACGGCCGCGCCGGGCGACGCGTTCAGGCCCTTCGCGATGCACGTTGTAGGCAGCCAGCGAGTCGAACTGCGGGTGCAGGAGCTGGTCGAGCTGCTCCGGGTCGATCGCGCAGCACCGCCTCCTGCTTCGTGATCAGGCCCTCCGACGACCATGTCGACGGCGATCTTGAGCGCGGCGCGCGCCGTGCGCTTGCCGACGCGGGTCTGGAGCATCCACAGCTTGCCCTGCTCGATCGTGAACTCGATGTCGCACATGTCGCGGTAGTGCCGCTCGAGCGATGCCGAAGACCTCCTCGAGCTCGGCGGCCGGCCTCAGGCAGCACCTCCTTCAGCTCGGCGATGCGGCTGCGTGTTGCGGATGCCCGCCACCACGTCCTCGCCCTGCGCGTTCGTGAGGAAGTCGCCGTAGAAGTCCTTCGTCGCCCGTCGGCGGGGTCGCGAGTGAACGCGACGCCCGTCGCGGACGTGTCGCCCTTGTTGCCGAACACCATGGACTGCACGTTGACGGCGGTGCCGAGGAATCGTCGATGCGATAGAGCTTGCGGTAGTCGATGGCGCGCTTGTTCATCCACGAGCTGAAGACCGCCTCGATCGAGAGGTGCAGCTGCTCCTCGGGATCCTGCGGGAACGCCACCCGTCCGTCCCCGTTCGCGAGCCGCGGGAACTGCGTCGGCGACGCGTGCTCGGCGACGATGTCCTTGAATTCGTCGACGAGGTCGCGCAGGTCCTCGGCGCCGAGGTCGGTGTCGTTCTTCACGCCGCGTGCCGTGCTTCTTCGCCGTGATGGCGTTCTCGAACAGGTCGCCCTCCAGCGTCCAGCACGACCTTCGAGAACATCTGGATGAAGCGGCGGTAGGAGTCCCACGCGAAGCGCTCGTTGCTCGTCTGGGCGATGAGACCGCCCGACGGAGACGTCGTTGAGGCCGAGATTGAGGATGGTGTCCATCATGCCCGGCATCGAGAACGGGGCGCCGCTGCGCACCGACACCAGCAGCGGGTCCTCGGCGTCGCCGAGACGCTTGCCCATCCACTTCTCGAGATCGGCACGGTGCGTCCGCGATGTCGTCCAGCAGACCTTCCGGGAACGCCGCCCGCGGCGTAGTACTCGGCGCAGGCCTGGCACGAGATCGTGAACCCGGGAGGTACCGGCAGCCCCAGATTCGCCATCTCGGCGAGATTGGCGCCCTTCCCGCCCAGGATCGTACTTCATGCTCACGGTTCCCCTCGGTGCGGTTGACGCCGTCAGCGTCCTTCCCGAAGGCGTAGATCCGCTTCGATTCGGCCACCTTACCCTCTCCCTCCGTGCGGCGCGATGCGCCGCCAATGGTAAACCATCCGAGCGCCGCCAAGAACGGCGCGCGCAGCCGTCGTGCCTCGCGCCGGTCGTGCCCCGCGAGCGCGCCGCGCCTCAGTGCACGATCCCCGCCTGCTCGAGGTAGCGCATATCTCCTGCGCCGTCTCCTCGACGGCCCGTCGCCCGTGCTGATGACGATGCAGCCGAGACGCCGCATGAGAGCGCGAGCCTCCCCGAGTTCGGCGATCACCGATTGCTCGTCCGAGTAGCGTCGCGCGTAGGTGCCGAGCTCCGCCATGCGCTGCGTGCGGATCTCGACGAGCAGGCCGGCCTCCGTCGTGAGCCCGAAGACCTGCGCCGGTTGTCCAGCTCGAAGAGCTGGTGCGGCGGCTCCATCTCCGAGGCGAGCGGCACGTTCGCGACGCGGTAGCCCTTGAAGGCGAGGTACATCGCGAGCGGGGTCTTGCTGGTGCGCGAGACGCCGACCAGCACGATCGTCGGCCTCCGCCAGCTCCTCCGGGTTGCGGCCGTCGTCGTGCTTGACGGCGAACTCGATGCGCCTCGATGCGCTCGAAGTAGCCTCGTCCGTGCGTGCGGGTCAGGCCGGCCTCCCACGCGGGGCTCGTCCCCGACGCGGCCTCGAGCGCCGTGACCGCCGGCCCGAGGATGTCGACGGCCGTCACTCCCGACTGACGGGCGACCTCCTCCATCTCGTCGCGCAGCTTCGGCTCGGCGAGCGTGTACAGGAAGACGCCGCCGTCCGCCGCCGCTCCCGCGACGAGCCCCGGAGATGACCCCGTGTGGAGACCCTGCGGCAGGCGGACGACGTGGAAGCGCTCCGGCGGGAACTGCGCGAGCGCGGCCTTCGCCACCTGCGTCGGCGGTCTCGCCGAGCGAGTCGGACAGGATGTAGACGATCGGCTGGGACTGGCTCATCGCTGCGCCTCAGCCCTGCAGCCGCGCCAGAAGTCGGCGAAGCCCGCGAACAGCGCGACGAACCGGTTGAGCAGTCGCAACCGGTTGATCGCGCAGCGCCGGGTCCGGGTCCATCACGAGCACGTCGTCGAAGAACGCGTCGATCGGCGCGCGGAGCGCCGCGAGCGCGCCGAGCGCCTCGTCGTACCGCCGCTCCGCGATGAGGCCGCGCACGACAGCCTCCATCTCCACGACAGGCGTCGTGCAGGGCCGCCTCGTGCGGCGCCCATGATGGCCGCGTCGGGCACGTCGCCCGCGGAGGGGTCGGCGAGGTTCGCCGCGCGCGTGAACGCGATCAGCAGGTCGCCATCGGCGTCCGTCGCCGCGGAAGGCCGTCAGCGCCTCACAGCGCGCGAGCGCGTCGCCGGGGTCGTCGGCGGCCACGGCCAGCACCGCGTCGACGGTGTCGTAGGCGAAGCCGCGCTCGCGCAGCATCGTCTCCAGGCGCCCCGCGAAGAACGTCTCCACCGCCTCGACGAGCCCGGTCGACGTCGACGCCCTCGAAGCGACGACGCCGCGTAGCGCCGCGCGGCCGCTTCGATCGGCGCGCGCAGCGTGATCCGCAGCGTGCCGTCGAGGATCATCGCGAGGACGCCGATCGCGCCGCGCCGCAGCGCGAACGGGTCGGCCGACCCGGTGGGCGCCTGTCCGATCGCGAAGATGCCGCAGATCGTGTCGAGCTTGTCCGCCGCGGAGACGAGCGCGCCCGGCACGTCGTGGCCGGCGACTCGTCCCCGGCGAACCGCGGCCGGTAGTGGTCGACGATCGCGCGCGCGACCTCGTCGTCCTCGCCGGCGGCGATCGCGTAGTAGCGGCCCATCACGCCCTGCAGCGTGGGGAACTCCACGACGACGTGGCTGACCAGGTCGGCCTTGCACAGGTGCGCCGCCCGCGCCGCGTGGCCGCCGGCCTCGGGGCCCGGCGCCGGCGATCCTCGCGAGCGCGGCGGTCAGCGCCTCCACCCGCGAGACCTTCGCGCCGAGCGTCCCGAGCTGTCCTGGAACACGATCGTCGTCGAGACGCTCGACCCACGCCTCCATGCTCGCTGGCGAGGTCCTCGTCGTAGAAGAACGCGGCGTCGGCGAGACGCGCGCGGATGACGCGCTCATGCCCGCGCACGATCTCGTCGGTGCGATCGGGGTCGCCGTTGTGCGCGACGACGAAGCCGCTCGTCAGCGCGCCATCGGCGCTCTCGAGCGGGAAGTAGCGCTGGTGCGACTCCATGGCGGTCTCCAGCACCTCGCGAGGCACGCGCAGGAACGCTCTCGTCGAAGTGTCCGACCGCCACGGTCGGGTACTCGACGAGGTTCACCACCTCGGCGAACGACCCTCTCGGGCACGACCGCCACGGCCGGACTCCGCGCGGCGGCGGTCTCGATGCCCTCGCGGATGAGCCGGGCGCGCTGCCTCGGCGTCGAGCGACGACCTTGCCGCGCTCGAGCGCGTCGAAGAACGACGTCGCGTCGGGCACTTCGATCGGCGCCTTGCGCGCGAGGAAGCGGTGCCCGTAGGTCAGCGCGCCCCGCGGTGAGCCCCGCGAACCGGACACGGGCACGACCTCGGTCGCCGAGCAGCGCGAGCAGCCAGCGCACGGGCCGGATGAACGCGCGTCTCGCCGCTCTCCCCACCGCTGCGACTTCGGCCACTCGATGACGCACGCCAGGCGACGCGAGCAGCTCGGGCAGCACCTCGGCCGAGGCGAGCCCGTGGCGCTCGACCATGGCGTACACGTACTCGCCGCCGTCGTCCGCGCCGCGGACAAGATCGCCGACGTCGACGCCCTTGCCGCGCGCGAAGCCGATCGCGGCCGCCGTCGGCTCGCCGTCCGCGCCGAAGGCCGCCTGCACCGCAGGCCCCTTCGCGCGCACGGTCATGTCGCTCCTGCTGCTCGGCTAGGCCGTCCACGAGCACCACGAGCCGCCGCGGAGCACCGAAGACGCGGATCTCCTCGTACTCCAGCCGCGCGTCCTTCAGGCGGCTTCGGCGAGCCGCGCTGCAGCTGGCTCGTCGCCGCGTACAGCGGCGTCGACGGCATCTCCTCGACACCGATCTCGAAGACGAGGTCGCGGGCCATCACGCAGCTCACGCTCCCGTCGCCGGCGTCGGCTCGGACGGCTCCGCCGCGGACCGTCTCGATGTAGGCGGCGCAGCACGCCTTCGCCAGCGCGCGCACGCGCAGGATGAAGCCCGTGCGCTCGGTCACGGCGATGGCGCCGCGCGCGTCGAGCAGATTGAACGCGTGCGAGCACTTGAGCACGTAGTCGTAGGCGGGCAGCACGAGCCCGGCCTCGAGCGTCCGGCGACATTCCGTCTCGTAGACGTCGAAGTTGCGCGAGAGCATCTCGACGTCGGCGACCTCGAAGTTGTACGCCGAGTACTGCCGCTCGTTGCGCAGGAAGACGTCGCCGTAGGTGACGCCGTCGGACCCACTCAGTGATGTCGAAGACGGAGTCGACGCCCTGGATGTACATGGCGAGGCGCTCGAGACCGTAGGTGATCTCCGCGGGCACCGGACGCGTCTCGAACCCGCCCACCTGCTGGAAGTAGGTGAACTGCGTGCACTCCATGCCGTCGAGCCACACCTCCCAGCCGAGCCCCCACGCGCCCGAGCGTCGGCGATCTCCCAGTCGTCCTCGACCAGCCGCACGTCGTGCTCGGCCGGTTCGATGCCGATGGCGCGCAGCGACCCGAAGTACAGGTCGAGCACGTCGTCCGGTGATCGGCTTCAGGATCACCTGGAACTGGTAGTAGTGCTGCAGGCGGTTGGGGTTCTCACCGTAGCGGCCGTCGGTCGGCCGGCGCGACGGCTGCACGTATGCGCAGCGCCACGGCGTCGGGTCCGAGCGCGCGCAGCGTGGTGTACGGGTGGAACGTCCCCGCGCCGACCTCGGTGTCGTACGGCTGCAGGAGCACGCAGCCCTGGTCGGCCCAGTAGCGCGACAGCGCCAGGATGATGTCCTGGAAGGAAAACGGCTTCACGTCTGACCCATCCTCGGCTTCCGGCGGACGGTGCGCCGCCGCACGACTTCGGCTCCGATCACGAACGTCCGGCGGGCTCGGTCATTCTACCTGACGTGCCTCGTCAGCATCTGCTCGAACTCCGCGCGCCGCTCGGCGGGCACGTCACGCATCGGGATGATGACATAGCGCTGCGGCCCCGTGAGCAGCAGATAACAGCCGGCCGCGCGCCGCCAGCGCATGAAATCCTCCCAGGGCGCGAAGGCGTCGTTCACGTGCTGGTGCACCGACACGCCGTCCGGCGAGAACTCCCACAGCGCCGTCTCGTACATCTCGCCCGCGGACGGCCGATACGCCGCATACGAACCGATGAGCACGGAACCGACCGGGACGGCGATGACCAGCCACGACATCGTGCGTCCGAACTGTGCGACGACGCCGGATCCCGCGAGCGCGCCGGCGGCCCACAGCACCGGCCCGGCGGCCATCACGACCACGCTGAGCGGGTGCGTGACCATGAGGATGGCGGCGACGCGCACGTAGTCCGAGCGTCGCAGCGTCGACACGAACGAGATGGTTTCCATGCGGCACATCTTCCCACACGGGCGTGTGCGGCTCCGCTCGCCCGGCGATCAGCTCGCGGTCTGTGCGGCGTAGAAATCGAGAGCGCGCAGCCGGGCCGGCACGTGGTACGCGAGGTAGCCGCGCAGCACGCCAAGGACCTCGTCCTGCAGCGGCGCCGGCACGCCGAGCCCGGGGACCTCCGCCATCCGCGCGCGCAGCAGCGCGCGCAGCACCGCGCGCGCCCCTTCGGTGATCGGGAAGGCGCTCGGCTCGTCCGACGCGCAGGCGTCGCAGACCACGCCGCCCGCCGCCGCTGAGAAGCCGAAGACGCGCCGCTCACGGCTGACGCGCACGACGCGCAGGCGTCGAGTGTCGGCCGGTAGCCCTGCATCGCGAGCGCCTTCACCAGGAACGCCGAGCACGACCACCCTCATCGAGTCGCACGGCGCGGTCTCGATCACGTCCAGCGTGACGGTGGCCATCTCGAAGAGCTGCGGCTCCGCCTGGCCCTCGACGGAGACCCTGTCGACAAGTCCGCGATGACGGCCGCCGCCGTCGAACGGTCGTAGTCGCCGCGGATCGCGTCGTGGGTCGAGACCGTCTCCGCCTCGGCGACCACCTCGAGGGTGCGTCCGGTGTGGAGCAGCAGGTCGAGGACCGTGAAGGGCTCGACCCGCGCCCCGAAGCGGCTCTTCGGCTTCCGCGCCCCCTTCGCGACCGCGCTGACCTGGCGCCCGTCGGCCGCGAGCAGCGTCAGGATGAGGTCGGCCTCGCCCAGCTTCGTCTTGCGCAGCACGAGGGCGCGGAGCGGGTACGCGGGCACGTCAGCGGGCGCCGCCTTCCGCTTCGGCGAGCAGCTCGAGCCCGGAGGACGTCCCGATCCGCGTCGCGCCGGCCTCGATCATCGCGAGCGCGGTGGCGAGGTCCCGGATGCCGCCGGCGGCCTTGATCCCGAGCTCGATCGCCGACCGCGGCACGGATCGCGCGGACATCCTCGACGCTACGCGCCGCGCGGACCGAACCCGGTGGACGTCTTGACGAAGTCCGCGCCCGCCCGCACCGCGAGCGACGCGCCCCGCGCGATGGCATCCGGCGTCGAGATAGCCCGTCTCCAGGATCACCTTCACGAGCGCGCCTCCGTGGCTCGCGGTCTTCACCGCGTGCACGACCGCGCCGACATCGGCGAGCACGTACTCGTCGTCGCCTTCGAGCAGTTGCGCCACGTTCACCACGCAGTCGATCTCCTGCGCTCCCATCGACACCGACCGCCGCGCCTCGCCCGCCTTCGCCTCCATGGTGGCGTATCCGAGCGGAAACCCCGCGACGGTGCACACCTTCGTGCGAGAACCGAGCAGCACTTCGCGCGCGAGCGGCACCAGGAAGGGCGACACGCACAGCGCGGCGAAGCCGGCGTCGCGCTGCCGCTCCAGCCAGGTCCTGGCCGCGCGATAGCCGACGGTGGGGTCGAGCAGTGTCTGGTCGATCATGCCCGCGAGCTCGTCACGCCGCATGCGCGCTAGCCCCCCTCTCCATAGCCGAACCGCTCGATCGCCGCGTCGTCTCGGCGCCATCCCGCCTTCACCTTCACCGACAGGTCCAGACGCACCTTCGTTCCGAGCACCGTCTCGAGGTCGTGACGGGCCCTGACACCGATGCGCTTGATCATCGCGCCGCCCGCTCCGACGAGGATGCCACGCTGACTCTCGTGCTCGACGTAGATCGTGGCCGCGATCCGCGACGTCCCGCCCGGCTCCGCCACCGACAGCTCGTCCACGGCCACGCCGATGGCGTGCGGGACCTCGTCCCGCGTGAACCACAGGACCTTCTCGCGCACGAGCTCCGCGACGAGCACCTCGTCGGGCTGGTCGGTGGTCATGCCGGGGGGGAAGTACCGGGGTCCCATCGGCAGCAGGCCCGTGACCGCCGCGACGAGCCCCTCCAGATTGAAGCCCTCCCGCGCCGAGAGGACGACGACGTCGTCGAAGTCCGCGAGCGCGGCCGCCTCTCGACGCGGCGCTCTATCGGTTCCGGCGAGAGGAGGTCGGCCTTCGTCATCACCAGCACCTTCTTCGCCTTCGCCGCCGACACGTGGCGCGCGACCCAGCGGTCGCCCTCGCCCACCGGGCTCGACGAGTCGATCACGAGGCAAGCGACGTCCACGTCGCCGAGCGCGGCGAGCGCGGTGCGGTTGAGCTGCTCGCCGAGCGCGTCGTGCGGATGTGCAGCCCCGGCGTATCGACGAACACGATCTGTGCGTTCGGCCGGTCGAGGACGGCGCGAAGCCGATTGCGCGTGGTCTGCGGCTTGTCGGAGACGATCGCCACCTTGCTGCCCACCAGCGCGTTCACGAGCGTCGACTTGCCCGTGTTCGGACGCCCGACCAGGGCGGCGAAGCCGCTGCGCACCTCGGCGAGCGGATCGATGCCGCTCACCTGCCGCGACTCTCCTGGTCGAGATAGCCGCGGACGAAGGCGTCCGGCAGCAGCTCGTCGAGGCTCGCGGTGCGCACGTACTCCAGCCGCCCGCCCATCACCACGCGCATCTCCGGATTGAACTCCGAAAGGAACTGGCGGCACGACCCGCACGGCGTGGTGGGGTCCTCCGAGTCCCCCACCACCGCGATCGAGTCGAAGAAGGTGTTGCCCGCGCACACCGCGGACACCGCGGCCGCTCGCTCGGCGCACAGGCTCTCGCCGAACGCCGCGTTCTCCACGTTGCAGCCCTGGAAGATCTCGCCGCCGGCGAATATCGCCGCGCCGACGCGGAACCCGGAGTACGGGGCGTACGCCTTCTCCTGCGCCTCACGCGCGAAAGCGAGCAGCGCCAGGTCCGCCTGGGTCACGTCACTCATCGGCCGCCTCCTCCGTCGGGACCAGCTCGATGATGAGCTGCTTCACGCGATTGCCCTGCACGTCGTCCACGGTCAGCCTGACGCCTTCGACCTCGACGGATTCTCCGACCACGGGGATATGCCCCGCGAGCTCGGTGAACAGCCCGCCGACGGTGTCGGCCTCGACCTCGGGCGACGTGCCGAAGCGCTCGTCGAACTCATCGATCGCGAGCCTCGCGTCGACGCGGTAGCGCCCGTCGGGAAGCTCCGTGATCAGCGAGACGAGCGGATCGTACTCGTCGTAGATCTCGCCCACGATCTCTTCGAGCAGATCCTCGATGGTGACGAGGCCCGCCGTGCCGCCGTATTCGTCCGCGACGATGGCGATGTGGGTTCGCCGGCGCATCTCCCCCAGAAGCTCCTCGACGGGCTTCGTCTCCGGCACGAACAGCGCGGGCCTGGCCAGATCCGCCGGCAGCACGCCGGTCTCCTCGGCCCCGATCCGCGGCAGCAGGTCCTTGGCGTACAGGATGCCGCGTATGTCGTCCAGCGTCTCGTGATACACCGGCACTCGTGAGACCCCCGCCGCGGTGATCGTTCGCAGGGTCTCCGCCAACGTCGCTGTGTCCTCGATGGCGACCATGTCGGTCCGCGGGATCATGATCTCGCGGACGATCTTCTCGTGAAGGCCCGACACGGCCTCCATAAGGTCCTCCTCCTCGGCCTCCCGGCTGGCTTCCTCCTCGTCCGTCGCGCCGAAGCGGTGCTCCTCCCCGGGCTCGAGCCACGGGACGTCGGCGCCGCGCTCCCCGCTCACGAGCGAGACGACGCGCACGAGGGGCGTCGAGATGGAGCGCGCGATCGGGTAGCCGATCCTCGCGAGCCAGCCCGCCGCCCGTGCGGAAGCGAGCCCCACGCCCTCCGGATTCGAGAGCGCCACGGCGCGCGGAAGGGCCTCGCCGAACGCGAAGACCAGCACGAACACGACGAGGAAGGCGACGCAGGCGTCCGTCCAGACCGGGACCCCCTGCCAGATGACCGCGAGGTCCGACGTGACGGCGCCGGTGCCGAGTCCCACTCCGAACACGAGGACAGCCGCGTGCGCGGACATCAGCCGGCTCGGCCGCTCCGACAGCCCCTCGAACGCCGCACCCCGGGCGCCGCCCGATTCGGCCAGCCGCCGCGCCCGCACGCGCGGCACCGTGCGCACGGCGCTCTCGGCCGCGGACAGGACCGACGTCGAGGCGAGGACGGCGAGCACGAACACGACGGCCACGATGCTGACTATGACGTTCACGATCGGACGTTCACCTCCAGAAGATCCAGAAGAGCTGGAACGCGGCGGTGGCGAGGAGGAACCCGAGCACCGCCCCCGCGACGGACTGCGGGATGGTGTGGGCGCCGCTCTCCACCCGACTCTGCGCCACGAGAGCCGCGATGAACAGAGCGAGGATCATGGCCTTCGCGGAATCCACCGAATACCCGATGGCGGCCGCGGCGGCGAACGCGACCGCCGTGTGCCAGCTCGGCCAGCCGCCGTGCACGAAGCTCGCGCCCTTCTCGTGCGTGATCGCCTTCACGGCCAGCACCATCACGCTCGTCAGCGCCAGCGCGATGAGCGTCACCGCCGTCGTCGAGGTCGTCACCGCGTGGTCCATCACCCGTTGCGCGATCGGGCCGACGCGGCCGAAGAACACGACGTAACCGACGGCGAGCGCCGTGATGGACGCGACGAGCACCGCGCCGGCCGCGACGTCCTTCGCCACCGCCGCCATCGGGTCTAACGTCTCCGTCGCGAGATCGACGGCCGCCTCGATGGCCGTGTTCACCAGCTCGGCGACGATCACGAGGCCGACCGCGAAGAGGAGCGCCGCCAGGTCGGCACCGGTCACGCGCAGCACGAGCGCGGCGACGAAGACCACGACGGCGGCGCCGATGTGCAGGCGCATGTTGCGTTGGGTGCGCACCGCGTACACGATGCCGCGGATGGCGTAGTCGAACGACCAGAGCAGCGAACGGCTGCGCACGAAGAACGCTCCCGTCAGTCGCCAGCGTCGGTCCAAGCGGCGAGGAGCACGCGCTCGCGCGCCTGCATCGCGGCCGCGCCCTCGTCGCTGTCGTGCTCGTAGCCGAGCAGATGCAGCACGCCGTGCACGAGCAGGAGGTTGAGTTCCGCCTCGACCGTGGTGCCCAGTTCCGCTGCCTGCCTGCTCGCCACGTCGGGCGCGATGACCACGTCGCCGAGGGTGATCGGCTCGTCGGACGTGGCCGAGCACGGCTCGTCGCATCCGAACGAGAGCACGTCGGTCGGGCCTTCGACGCCGCGATACCGCTCGTTCAGCGCGGCCATCTCGTCCACGTCGACGATTGCGACCGAGAGCTCGACCGTGTCCGGCGACTCCTCCATGCGCAGCACGAACGCGCCGAGGCGCTCGAACGCGTCGAGCGCGAGCGGCTCCGGCGTCCCGGTGCGAGATGACATTGATGCGCATCACCGGCTCCTCGCGCCTTCGACGTCCGGGTATTGGACGCGCGGGTGGCGCAGGCCCGTCAGCATCTTAGCGTAGACACGCGAGGCCGCCTCGATCTGCTCCGAGCTGATACCCGACTCCTCGAGCTGGCCGTCCTCGAGACGGTCCGCGACGATCCGGTCCACCGTCCGCTCGATCTGCTCCGGGCCGCCGTCCGCGAGCGCCCGCACGGCGGCCTCGCTCGCGTCGGCCAGCATGACGAGCGCGGCCTCGGCCGTCTGGGGCTTGTGACCCTCGTACCGGAACCGGCTCGGATCCACATTCGCGTCCTCCGCCGACGCCTTGCGGAAGAAGTATGCGACGAGCGACGTCCCGTGATGCTGCGCGATGATATCGACGACCGGCTGCGGCAGCCGCGCCTGACGCGCGAGTGCCACGCCCTCGCGGACGTGCGCCGTGATGATGAACGCGCTCTGCACCGCGGGCGCGTCGTCGTGCGGGTTGCGCAGCCCGCTCTGGTTCTCCACGAAGAACGCGCGGACGCATGAGCTTGCCGATGTCGTGGTAGTAGCCGCCGACGCGGGCCAGCAGCGCGTCGGCCCCCGCCTCGCGCGCGGCCGCCTCGGCCAGCTCCCCGGTGATGACGCAGTGGCTGTACGTCCCCGGCGCGCGGTCCATCATCTCGCGCAGCAGCGGGGACGCGGGGTCGCACAGCTTGAGCAGCTGGATGTCGTCGCCGAGGCGCGACAGGCGGCCGAACAGTGGCAGGATCAGGAACGCCACGATCACGCCGAGCAGCGCCGCCCGCCATCCCGATGACGACGTAGGGCACGGCGCTCTGCGGCAGCGAGCCGGACCGAGATGCCGATGAAGAGCGCGGCCGCCACCACCACGACGGCGAAGACGAACGCGAGCAGCGTGAGGATCACGACGTCGCTCACCACGCGCCGGCCCGCCTCCGTGGCGAGGATGCCGCGCCTCGGCCAGATCCGGTCGAGCCGCTCCCGCGCGCTAGCCATCGGACGGCGCCGCGTCCCCGTCCTTCGACGCGGTCTCCTCTTCTTCGCTCCGGCCGCGCCGGCGGCCGCGCGGCGGGGCCGATGCCCGGCGCTCCTCGTAGCGGCCGTACGCGGTGACGATGTGCTGGACGAGCTTGTGCCGCACGACGTCACGGCTCTCGAGCTCGACGAACGCGAGGTCCTCGATGCCGTCGAGGATGTCGCGCACCTGCCGCAGCCCGGACTGGCCTCCCGGCAGGTCGATCTGGGTCACGTCGCCGGTGACGACGACCTTGGACCCGAAGCCGAGCCGGGTGAGGAACATCTTCATCTGCTCGGGGCTCGTGTTCTGCGCCTCGTCCAGGATGATGAAGCAGTCGTTCAGCGTGCGGCCGCGCATGAACGCCAGCGGCGCGACCTCGATGACGCCGCGCTCCGTGAGCGCCGTGGACTTCTCGATGTCCATCATGTCGAAGAGCGCGTCGTAGAGCGGCCGCAGGTACGGGTCGACCTTCTCGAACAGGTTGCCCGGCAGGAAGCCGAGCTGCTCGCCCGCCTCGACCGCCGGACGCGTGAGGATGATGCGGCCGACCTCCTTGCGCTTGAGCGCCTCGACCGCCATCGCCATCGCCAGGTAGGTCTTGCCGGTCCCGGCCGGGCCGATGCCGAACGTGATGGTGTTCTTGCGGATCGCGTCGACGTAGCGCTTCTGGCCCGCGGTCTTCGGGCGGATCGTCTTGCCCGCGATGCGTGAGGATGACGTCGGAGAACAGCGTGGTCGGGCTGACCTCGCCGCGCTTGAGCATGTCGATGCTGCGGTCGATCGCCTCGGGCGTCGAGCTGCTCGCCGCGCTCGACGAGCTGCAGCATCTCCGCGAACAGCGCCGAGACCGCCTGCGCTTCCTGGGGCTCGCCGGCGATGGTGATCTCGTTGCCCCGGACGCGGATCTCCGCCTCGAACTGGTCCTCGATGAGCTTGAGCAGGTGGTCGCCCTGCCCGAGCAGGTCGACCATGTCGCGCGCCGGGGGCACGACGAGACGGATCTCAGCCTGCGCCAACCGGATCGCTCTCCTCGTCCGTCATCGTCTCCGTCGCGACCTCTCCAAGAGTCACCACGATACTACCCGACCCGGCCGCCACCGCCGGCGGCTCCGCCGTCGCGACGGGCACGCCGTCGAGGACCGCACCCTCGGCCCTCCCCAGAACGACGCGCACCACCTCGCCCGGCCGCGCTCCGCCGCCACCGGCCACAGCGACGCGCAGGTGGTCCTCGCTCGTGCCGACCGCGATGCCGCCGGATCACCGACTCCACGAGCACGTCCGCCGCGCCGCCGATGCGGCTGGCCCGGTAGGCCGCAGCCGATCCGGTCGCCGAGCGACCGCAGCGCCGCGGCCCGCGCGGCCACGACACGCGCGTCGCACCTGGTCGACATCGCGGCCGCAGGTGTCCCCGCTCGCCGCGAATAGCGGAAGACGTGCAGGCGCGCGAAACCGCACCGCTCGACGAAGTCCAGCGACGCCGCGGCGTCGTCGTCGGTCTCCCCGGGGAAGCCCGCGATGACGTCCGTGGTCACGGCGAGACCCGGCATCGCCGCGCGCGCCCGCGCCAGCACGTCCGCGTACTCCGACGCGCGATAGCCGCGCCCCATCGCCTCGAGCGTCCGGTCGCTGCCGGACTGCAGCGGCACGTGCAGGTGCGGCATGACCGCCGGCATCGGACGCCAGCGCCCGAAGCAGGCGGTCGGTCAGGTCCAGCGGCTCGATCGAGGAGATCCGGATGCGCTCCACCCCCGTCGAGGCGACCGCGCGCACCAGCCCGGCGAGGCCGTCTCCGTCCGGGCCACGCCAACGGCCGATGTCGACGCCGGTGAGCACGACTTCGCGCGTCCCTTCCGAGACCAGCCGCGAGACGCAGGCCACGACCTCCTCGAGCGGCTCGCTGCGCGCCGGTCCGCGAGCGTCCGGCACGATGCAGTACGCACACCGGTGGTCGCAGCCGTCCTGCACCTTGACGGCCACCCTGGTGCGGGACCGAGGGTGACCGGCGCGTCGCAGGACGTCAGGGGGCGCAGGCTCGACGCCGTCCGGCTCCGCGCGGGTGACGCGGGCCGCCAGTGCGGCCACGCGCTCCTTGACCGCTTCGACCACGACGGCGTCGCCGAGTCCCTCGCAGCGAGGCCGCGTCGACCGCCGCCAGGCAACCGGTCACTATCACGACGGCACCGGAGCGCGGCGGCCGCGCGCCGCACGGCCTTGCGCGCCTTCGCGTCCGCCTCCCCCGTCACCGTGCACGTGTTCACGATCACCACGTCCGCGTCGGCGACCCGTCCGACGACCGCTAGGCCCGCGGTGTGCAGCGCCGCTTCGATCGCCTCGCTGTCGGCGCGGTTCACCTTGCAGCCGAGCGTCACGACCGCCGCCCGCGCGCGTCGCGGCTCAGCAGGCATCTCCGCCGAGCCCCCCGAGTGCGTGGATGGCCAGCGCGCACGCGACGATCGCGGCCGTCTCGGCGCGTAGCACGGTGCCGCCGAGGCTGACGACGGTCGCGCCGGCCGAGCGCAGCGCCTCGGCCTCGCTCGCCGCCAGTCCGGCCTCGGGCCCGATCACGACGAGGACGCTGCGGATCGGCTCGCCCGCGGCACCCTTCAAAGCGGCTGAGACGCCCTCCGCGCTGTCCGCGGCCTCCTCCCACGCGAGGAGCACCACGTCGAAGCGCCCGAACTCCGCGGCAAGCGCCGCGAGGGACACGGGATCGCGGACCTCAGGCGGGCCGGCGCATCGCTGCGACTGCTCCGCCGTCTCGGCCGCGATGCGACGCAGCCGTTCGGAGCCCCGGACGGCGCCGGTCCCGCCGAGCCGCACGACGCACCGCGAGCACGTGAACGGGAGCACCTCGCTCACCCCGAGCTCCGTGGCCTGCCGCACGACGAGCTCCATCCGCTCCCGACGTGTGACCGCGGGAGCGAGCGCGACCCGCGGTGCGGGCCGAGGGGCCGCCGGCGACGTCACGGCGTGCCTACATCCCGAGCCAGTCGCGAACGCGCTCGAGCGTCGTCGCCTCGCGAGACTCGCCCATCGACGCGGCGAACTCCTCCAGCAGCTTGCGCTGCTGCCGGCTCAGCTTCTTCGGGACCACGACGTTCAGGTGCACCACCAGGTCGCCTTGCCCGCCGCGCTGGCGCGGCATCCCGGCGCCTCGCGCCACGACCGTCTCGCCGGTCTGCGATCCGGCGCGGACCTTGACGGCCACGTCGCCGAACAGGCCGGGCACGCTGATGTCTCCGCCGAGCGTCGCGACCGTCATCGGCACCGCCGCCCGCGCGTGCAGGTCGTCGCCCTCGCGGTGGAGGAACTCGTGCGGCTGGACGCGGACGGTCACGATGAGGTCGCCTCCGCCGGCGCCTCGAAAACCGGCCTCGCCCTTGCCGCTGACCACGACGCGCTGGCCGTCCGCCACCCCCGCCGGCACGTGGACGCTCACCCGCTCGCGCGTCTGAACGCGGCCCTGTCCCCCGCACGTGGGGCACGGCGGTTCCACCACCGTGCCGGTCCCGTCGCACCGCGTGCACGGAGCGACCGACTGGAACGTGCCGAGGAAGGTCCGCCGAGCGGTGGCGACCTGACCCGACCCGTGACACACCGGGCAGGTCTGGACGCTCCCGCCCGGACCGGCTCCCGAACCGCCGCAGGTGGCGCACGTCGCCAACCGCGTGTAGGAGACGTCCTTGTCGACGCCCTCGGCCGCCTCCCGCAGCGTCACGACTGATCTCCGCGCCCATGTCGCGCCCCGGCGGTCCTCGCCGTGCCGCGGCCCGCGCCGCCCATCACGCCGTCGAAGATGACCGAGAACAGGTCGCCCATCCCCGCTGCCGAACGGATCGGCGTAGCCGTAGCCGCCCGGGAAGCCCGTCTGCGGCTCCGCCGTGCCGAAGCGGTCGTAGTTGGCGCGCTTCTCCGGGTCGGAGAGCACCTCGTACGCCTCGTTCAGCTCCTTGAAGCGCTCCTCGGCATCTTCGCGGTCGCTCGTGTCCGGATGGACGTCGCGCGCCTTCGACCGGAACGCCTTCTTGATGTCCGCGGCGCTCGCCTCGCGCGGGACACCGAGCACCTCGTAGTAGTCGCGTGTAGCCGGCATCGTGCTCCAGATCGTCTTCGGGGTGGGCCCGCGGCGGTGCGGCGGGCCGCGATGAGTGTCAGCCCAGCGCTTCGGACAGCCCGTCCGCGACAGCGCGAACGGCGCTCACAGCACGTGGGTAGTCCATGCGGGTCGGACCGATGACGCCGACCACGCCGTCCGTGCCGGCGGCATCGTACCCCGCCGCGACGAACGACAACTTGTCGAATCCGGCCGGGTTCTCGGAGCCGATGCGCACCGATACGCCGGCCTGCGGCATCGTCTCGCCGAGCAGCCGCAGGGTCGCCGACGCCATCCTCGAGAAGGTGCAACAGGGAACTCACCAGCCGCGGATCGGAGAACTCGGGCTGCGCGAGCACGCCGCGACACGCCTCCGGTGACGACCCGGTCCGCGTCGGCCTCGCGCAGGCAGCCGAGAACCTCGTCGATGAGCTGCGCCGCGACTCGCGCGGGAAGACGCGCGGCGCCCTCCATCGCGGTCCGCGCCTTCGCGCACCTCTTCCTCCGACCTGGCCCTCGAGGGCCTGATCGAGGACATGCTCCACCGCGGCGAGCTCCTCCACGCTGACCGGCTCGACCAGGTCGACCATCCGATCGGCCACCTGCCCGGAGTCGGTGATGACGACCACCACGGCCCGCGCCCGCGCAAGCCACACCAGATTGATGCGCCTGATGCGCGCCCGGCGCAGCGTGGGAGCGATGACGATCGCGACGTAGCTGGTCAGCCGCGCGAGCATCGCGGAGGTCTCGCGCAGCGCTTCCGTCACCTCGTGCTCGACCGAGACGTATTGCTCGTGCACGGACTCCATCTCGGCCGGCGTCAGGCCCCGCGTCCGATCCGACACGAGAACGCCGTCGACGAACGCCCGATACCCCGAGTCGGTCGGGACGCGACCCGCCGAGACGTGCGGCTGGAACACGTAGCCGACCTCTTCGAGGAGCGCCAGCTCGTTGCGCACCGTCGCCGGGCTCACGCCCAGTTCGTAGCGGTCGACCAGCTGCCTGGAGGCGACGGGCTGCGCGCTGCGCACGTACTCCTGCACGAGCGCGGACAGCACCGTCCGTCTGCGGTCTGAGAGCATCACCGTCCGCGTTCCTTCCTCGGGTCCGATCGCGACGCGCGCGAGAACGGACGCGTCGAGCTGGCACCTTGGCACTCGATTATACCGAGTGCCAAGCCACACCGCGCCACGCCGAGCGAGCAGCGTGCCGGACGTCGCGCTCCGCGAGCGCGTACGAGCTACCCGGCCAGCCACACGGCCCCGAACACCTCGTTGCCCAGCAGCCATCCCAGTTCCGTGGTCCGCCACCGCGCGACACCGGTCTCGTCGTGACCGGTGACCACCAGCCGGCGCTCGGCCAGCGCCGCGAGCACCTCGCCCAGACCGGCGGCCTCCACCCGCGTGCGCGTCACCCCGCGCGTCAGCCGCAACCCGAGCATGACGTCCTCGCGCGCGACCTGCCCGGCGTCGAGCAGTTCCACGGCGCCGGGATGCTCGAGCGGCGCCGCAGCGTAGGCTTCGACGTCCGCATCCCGCGTGAAGCGCGCGCGGATCGCGGCGGGCTCGTGAGGCGACGCGCCGTCCGCCCACCCCTCGAGCGCCGCCATGCGCGCGAAGGCGTCGAAGGGCAGCATGGATGCGGCACGCGGCCCGATGCCGAGGTAGGGCCGGCCGGTCCAGTAGCCGATGTTGTGCCGGCACTCGTGACCGGGCCGGGCGTAGCTGGCGACCTCGTAGCGCGGCATGCCCGCGGCCGCGAGCGCGACGCCGGCCGCCAGCATCATGTCGGCCGCGACGTCCGGGTCGGGTGCGGGCGCGTCACCGCGCGCGATCGCCGCCGAGAGCGGCGTGCCTTCCTCGACCGACAACGGGTAGACCGAGACGTGCCGGGCCCCGCTCGCGACGGCCGCCTCCAGTGTGGCGTCCCACGACGCGAGCGTCTGCCCGGGAACGCCGCAGATGAGGTCGATGGAGAACGTGGCGCCGCTCCGCCGCAGCGTCTCCGCCGCGCCGAGCGCCCGCAGAGCGTCATGGCGCCGGCCGAGGAAGCGGAGCACCTCGTCGTCGAAGCTCTGCACGCCCAGCGAGAACCGGTTCACCCCGGCGTCGACGAGCGCGGCGATCAGGCCGTCATCCGTGGTCTCTGGGTTGGTCTCCACCGTGATCTCGGCATCCGGGCGCAGCCGTGCCGTCGCGCGCAGCTCGCCCACGAGCCGAACGAGCGCGCCGCCCAGCACGGTGGGCGTCCCGCCGCCCACATAGAGCGTGGGGACGTCGTCGAGAAGTCCGCACTCGGCCCGGCGCCCGGCCTCGAGAAGCACGCCGTCCACGAAGCGGGAGCGCGACGCATCGTGGTCGGCGACCGAGTAGAAGTCGCAGTACGCGCACTTCGAGAGGCAGAACGGCACGTGGACGTAGAGCGAGACCGGGAGCGGCGCCGCGGCCGTATCAGCCGCGGGCGCGGCGAGGCCGCCGGATGCCGCCCGCGTGACACCGCGGTCCGCCGGCGCGACACCGCGGTGTGCCGCCGTCACGTCTCGTCGACCTTGAGGATCGCCATGAACGCCTCCTGCGGCACCTCCACGGTGCCCGACGTTCTTCATCCGCTTCTTGCCCTTCTTCTGCTTCTCGAGCAGCTTGCGCTTGCGCGTGATGTCGCCGCCGTAGCACTTGGCGAGCACGTCCTTGCGCATGGCGCGCACCGTCTCGCGCGCGATGATCGCGCCCGCCGATGGCGGCCTGGATCGGCACCTCGAACATCTGGCGCGGGATGATCTCGCGCAGCTTCTCGGTGAGGACCTTCCCGCGGCTGTAAGCCTTGTCCTTGTGGACGATGAAGCTGAGGGCGTCGACGGGCTTGCCGGCGAGCAGCACGTCGAGCTTGACGAGGTCGCTGGGCCGGTAGCCGATCATCTCGTAGTCGAGCGACGCGTAGCCCGCTGGTGCGGCTCTTGAGCTGGTCGAAGAAGTCCATGATCAGCTCGGAGAGCGGCATCTCGTAGTGCATCTCGACGGTCGTCGCGGAGAGGTACTGCATGTCGACGAAGGTCGCGCGGTGCATGTCGCTGAGCTCCATGATCGCGCCGACGAAGTCGGGCGGCACGAGGATCGTCACCTTGAGGTACGGCTCCTCGATGCGTTCGAGCACGCCGGCATCCGGCATGTCCTGCGGCGAGTGGATCGCCTCGACCTCGCCGTTCGTCCGCGTCACGCGGTACTCGACCGACGGCGCGGTCGCCAGCAGGTCGAGGTCGAACTCCCGCTCGAGCCGCTCCTTGACGATCTCCATGTGGAGCAGGCCGAGGAACCCGCAGCGGAATCCGAAGCCGAGCGCGTGGCTGCTCTCGGGCTCGTAGACGATCGCGGGGTCGTTCAGCCGCAGCTTGTCCGAGCGCGTCGCGCAGCGTCCGGGTACTGGTCGCCGTCGATCGGGAAGAGGCCCGTGTACACCATCGGCTTCACGTCCCGGTACCCGGGGAGCGGCTCGGCGCGCACCGTGCTTCGCGAGTCGTCACCGTGTCGCCGACCTTCACGAGCGCCGGGTCCTTCAGGCCCGTGACGAGGTAGCCGACCTCGCCGACGCCGAGCTCGTCCACGGGCACATGGACCGGCCGGCGCACGCCGACCTCCTCGACGTCCGTGACGGTGTCCGCGGCCATCAGCCGCACCTTCATGCCCTTGCGCGATACGGCCGTCCACCACGCGGATCAGCGCGACGACCCCGCGGTACGCGTCGAAGAACGAGTCGAAGATGAGCGCCTTGAGCGGCGCGGCCGCGTCGCCGGCGGGTGCGGGACGCGCCGGACGACCGCCTCGAGGGCGTCGCGCACGCCCTCCCCGGTCTTGCCCGACGTCAGCACCGCCTCGTCGGCCGGCACCGCGAGCGCCTCCTCGATCTCGTGCCGCACGCGCTCCGGGTCCGCCGAGGGAAGGTCGATCTTGTTGATGACGCGGGATGATCTCGAGCCGCGCGTTCATGGCCATGAGCGCGTTCGCGACCGTCTGCGCCTCGACGCCCTGGGTCGCGTCGACGACGAGCAGCGCGCCCTCGCACGCCTGCAGCGAGCGCGAGACCTCGTAGGTGAAGTCGACGTGACCGGGCGTGTCGATGAGGTTGAGCGTGTACGTGACGCCGTCGTCCGCCGTGTAGAGCACGCGGACGGCCTGCGCCTTGATCGTGATGCCCGCGCTCCCGCTCGATGTCCATCGAGTCGAGGACCTGCTCGACCATGTCGCGCTCCTCGATCGTGTGCGTGAGCTGCAGCACGCGGTCGGCGAGCGTCGACTTGCCGTGGTCGATGTGCGCGATGATCGAGAAGTTGCGGATGAGAGTCGGGGTCCGTCATGGCTGGTGATGATAGCAGGCGGCCGTGCCGTCGCCCGCGAGGGCGCGCGCTTCGTTCACGGGCGCCGGACCGCGACCCGCGCGACCGTCCGCCTTGAGGCCGCGACTCGGCCTGTGCTACCATCTCGCGGTTCGTCCGCAGCCCCGCTGCGACGGTTCGTGCATCAGCCGGTCAGTCGGAAGGATCGACCGGACGTGGCGAACATCAAGAGCCAGAAGAAGCGCGTTCTCACGAACGCGAAGGCGCACGAGCGCGAACAAGTCGGTGCGCTCGCGCGTGAAGACCGCGGTCAAGAAGGTCAACGAGGCCATCGCCGCCGGCGACAAGGTCGCGGCGCAGGCCGCACTCGCGGCGGCGAGCTCGCGAGCTCGACCGCGCCGCGAGCAAGGGCGTCATCCACAAGAACCAGGCCGCGAACCGCAAGAGCGGCATCGCGAGCGCCGTCGCGAAGATGGCGCAGCGGGCCTAGGCTTTCGCCCGATCCCGATCCCGCGCGGCGGTCGTCCGCACGATCCAGCGCTCCAGCACGAGCCCGGCATCCGTCGGGCTCGTCTTCATCTCCTCCTCGGCCGCCGCCAGCCCCCGCAACGCCCCGGCGAGCTCGTCGGGCGTGAAGCGCCGAGCCTGACGCGCGGCGTTCGTCGCCTGCCACGGCGCCATGCCGAGGTTGGGCGCCATGGCCTCCGGCGCCACGCCGCGTCCCGCGAGCGCGCATGCGCCGATGAGCGCTCGGACGTGGCGGGCCAGCATCGCGTGCACCCCGAGCGCGGCCTCGCCCTCGCGGAGAAGACCGCGCACCATCCGCACCGCGCCGGCGGTATCGCGCGCGCCCACCGCGTCGGCCAGCTCGAACACGGACGCCTCGGCGCTCGCGGCGGCCGACGCGCGGACGTCGTCCGCCGACACCTCGGCGCTCTCACCGGCGTACGCGGCGATCTTCGAGACCTCGCTGTCGAGACGGCGCAGATCGCGCCCGACGAGTTCGACGAGAAGACGCGCCGCGTCGAGCCCGGCGCGCTTGCCGCGCTCCCGGAACAGCCGCACGACCTCCGACGGGTATTCTCCGCGCTTCGGGGCGCGGTACTCGTAGACGACCCCGGTGGCCGCGACGGCCTTGTACAGACGCGAGTTCTTCGCGATCTTCTCGGCCACGAGCACCAGGCACGTGCACGGCGCCGGGTCGCGCGCGTACGCCGTCAGCAGGTCCACGCCCGCAGCGTCGAGCCGATCGACGTCACGCACGATGACCAGCCGGCGGTCGCTCATGAACGGCATGGTGTTGGCGGCGTTGACGATGTCGTCGGCGGAGGCCGACTCGCCGTCGAAGGTCTCCATGTTGAAATCGAGGTCCGCCACCGCGGCCAGACGGTCCCGCAGCCGACGGACCGCGTTCTCCAGCAGGAGCTCCTCGGAGCCGTAGATGAGGTAGACGGGCTTGAGATCGCTGAGATCGCTCGCGGCCATGCGGCCCTTCCCACGGGGGCGCCCGCGGCGCCCGTCCGGACCGTGCGATTGTCGCACACGCCGGTCGCGTCGACCGCCCACACAAGATCGCCCTCGAGGTCCGTGCGGTGGATCTGGGCGCCGATCCGGCCGTACGCCTCCAGCGCGGCCCGGTGCGGGTGACCGAACGGATTGCCGGCGCCGCAGCTGATGAGCACGACCCGCGGGCACCATGCGGACAGCGCCTCCGGCACGACGCCGTTCACGCTGCCGTGATGCGCGGCCTTCATGATCGGCACCCTCCCGGAGAACGCATCGAGTGCCCCGAGCTGCGCGCGCTGTTCCGCATCGCCGAGCAGCAGCGCCACCGCCGCGCCGTGCCGCGCGAGCAAGAGCACCACGCTCGTGTCGTTGGCCTGGAGCTGCCGCTCACCTCCCTGAGGCCACAGCACACGTACCGTGGTCTCGCCCACGCGCCAGGTCATGCCGCGACGGAGCCTGATCACGGTCCCCGCGCGGCCGGCGCACGCGGCCGCCAAGCGGTCGACCCCGCGATCGTCCACGTCGGGCACACCGATCCACGCCGGCTCCGCGACCACCCCGCGCAGTCCCGAGATGCCTCCGACGTGGTCGGCGTGGATGTGCGTGAGGACGACACCGTCCACCGCGCGTACGCCGTTACGAGACAGGGCGCGACGCAGCGTCACCGGGTCGGGCCCCGTGTCCACGAGCATCGCGTGGCCGCTGTCGCGCACGAGGATGGAGTCGCCCTGTCCGACGTCCATCACGACGATCTCGGGACCGGCGGGACGCGGGATGAGCGCCAGGATCGCGACGAGCGTCACGACGACCGCGACGATCGCGCGAAGACGCGGTCCGCGACGAGGTGATGGCCAGCGCCACCACGCGAGGGCCGGCACCGTCACCCAGGCCGCCCAAGCCCACCACGGTACCGAGGCGACGGGCACGACGGCCCCCGGGAGGCCGGCCGCCACGTGCCACACGGTCGCCGCGCCCTGGGCGAACATGCACGCCAGCGCGGTGAGTGGCGCGCCGAGCCGTCCGCCCGCGACGGCTCCCGACGCGCCGAGCCCCACCGCCGTCGCCGCGAGAGGCGCGGAAACCACGAGCGAGGCGGGCGCCAGTGCGTTCAGCGCCCCGAAGAGCGACGCGGAGATCGGCGCCACCGCGACCTGCGCGACCACCGACGCGGCCATCGCGGTCGCGAGCGCCCGTCCGGCGATCGGCCGCAGCCACTCGGCGGCGAGCCTCCCGAACAGCGCTATCGCCGTCACCGCGACGACGCCCAGCAGCAGGCCGACGTCCTCCGCGGCCGCCGGGTCCAGACAGACCAGGACCAGCACCGCCACCCCGACCGCCGCGGTCACGTCGCGTCTTCGTCCGGCGAGTCGCGCCAGGACGGCCGCGGCCGCGACGAGCGCCGCGCGCACGAGCGCGATCCGGGCTCCCGCCGCCGCGCACACGACCGCCCCGACGCCGATCGACGCGCCGGCTCTGCCCCTGCGGCCGAGCCCGACGAACGCCGCGATCCGGTCCGCCAGGAGAAGGAGCGCCGCTAGATGCAGCCCGGACGCGTTCAGCAGCCACGCCACACCGGCCGCCTTCGCGTCCTCCTCGACCGGCGACCCGCTGGTGCGCGTTCGATCGCCGAACAGCATCGACGCCACGAGCGCCGGACCGTCCCCACGCAGCCCCCGAAGACGGCCCAGAGCCGCCGCACGCCAGCACGCCACCCGACCCAGAGGACCCGGCGTCCATCCATCCTCGGCCACCCGCCAGGGCGTGCCGCGCAGGAGACGGCCGCTCCGGAACTCGGCGCGGCCCGACGGCTTCGAGCCGTCCACGACGCGCAGCCGCGCCCGAACGCGCACGAGCCGCCCGTACTCCGGGAGCGGCTCTCCGGCCGGCCAACCGACGACCGCCACGGCGCCCGCCGCGGGACCGTCGCGGAGGCGCAGCGCCACCGTCGCGCCCGTCGGGCCCGCCACCGGGTCCGCCGCGACCACGGCGCGCCACTCGGCCGGGCCAGCCGAGGCCGCCCGCGTGGCGCTCGCGGTCACCCACGCGCCATGCAGGAGCGCCACGCACAGGCCCAGGGCGAACGCCGCGGCCGGGAGCCGGAGTCGCGAGCGGCGCGCGAACACCCCGCAGGCCGTCGCCGTCGCCACGACGGCCCACGCGACCTCGACCGCGCTCCGCGTCCCCGTACACCACGCGCGCAGCGCGGCTTCCGTTCCCACCCAACCTCCGGCCCAACACGCGACGCCGGCCCAGAACAACGGGGAGACCGACGGGCGCGGCACCGCGGAGTCCGCCGCGACCCGGGAGAGGGCCCTCATCTCGCCGTCACGAGGTCCTTCAGCGCGTCCAGCTTCTTCGGCCCGATCCCGGGCACGCGTAGCAGGTCGTCCACCGTGCGGAACGGGCCGTTGCGGGTGCGGTCGTCGACGATCTTCTTGGCCGTGGCCGGCCCCACGCCCGGCAGCGCGTCCAGCTGCTCGACCGTCGCGGTGTTGAGATCGACCACGCCGCCGGCCGCGGCGCCGCCCGACGCGGCCGCACCGGCCGCCTGAGCTCCGGTCGCCGCCGTTCCCTTCACCGGCACGACGATCTGCTCGCCGTCGTTGAGAACGCGCGCCAGGTTCACGGCCGCGGCGTCGGCGCTGCCCAGCATGCCGCCGGCCGCGCTCACGGCGTCGTCGACGCGCGATCCGGCCGTGAGGCGATACACGCCCGGATGCCGGACCGCCCCCACGACGTCCACGGTCGCCGTCCCGGGACCCGCCGGCCGCGCTCCGGTGGCCTCGACACTGGTCCCGGCCGCCGCCGGCATCGGCGCGACGCCCGACGGGGCCGCGCCTCCCCCGCACCAACGCCAGGCCGCCAGCGCCACCAGGACGATGGCGATCCCGGCACCGAGACGTCGCGCGGCCGGGCTCCATGTGTCGAGCCCGAGCCGGCACGACAGCTCCTCGGCCCACTCACGCATCTCGCGGAACACGAAGACCCCCTCACACCGGCGAGGGGGTCTTCCGGTTCGCGACGATCACGGCCGAGCGCGCTGGCCGCGGCTGCTTCCTTCGAGCAAGGCGATCGTGCGCCGGGCGCCGGTCCGGGAGTCGACCGCGAGCGGACGACATCCCGACCGCTTCCGAACGGCATCCCGACCGCATCCGGCCGGCCGCGCGGTCAGGCCGCGACGATGCTCACGAGCTTCCCCGGCACGACGAGCACCTTGCGCACGTCCCTGCCGGCCGTGTGGGCGACGACGTTCGGGAGGGCGAGCGCCGCAGCCACGATCTCGTCCTCGGTGGCGGCAGAGCGGACCTCGAGGCGGTCGCGCACCTTGCCGTTGACCTGCACGGCCATCTCGACCATCTCGGCGACCAGCGCGTCCGGATCGTACGACGGCCACGGCTGCCGGTGCACCGAGCCTTCGCCGCCGAGCACCTCGCGCCACAGCTCCTCGGCCAGGTGCGGCGTGAACGGCGCGAGCAGCAGCACGAGGTCGGACGCTGCGTCACGCATCAGCGTCGGGTCGAGCCGGCCGGCACGTCGCGCCGGTAGTCGTTGAGCGCGTTGGTGAGCTCCATGATCGCGGAGAGCGCGGTGTTGAACTGGAAGCGCCCGATGTCGTCGCCGCACTTCGCGATCGACGCGTGCAGCGCGCGCCGCAGCGCCTCCTCCGCCGCGCCCGCCCGGAACCGCGCGCCGCGGCGTCACTCGCGCCCCGCGCCTCGTCCGCCACGTCCTCCACGAGCCGCCACACGCGGTTCAGGAAGCGCCACATGCCCTCGAGACCCTCGTAGCGACCAGTCGAGGTCCTTGTCCGGCGGAGCCATGAACAGGATGTATGCACGCAGCGCGTCCGCGCCGTAGCGGGCGATCATGTCCTCCGGCGCGACCACGTTGCCGCTTGCGACTTGCTCATCGTCGCGCCGTCGAGCTTCACCATCCCCTGCGTCAGCAGGTTGGTGAACGGCTCGTCGAAGTCGCAGTAGCCCGACGTCGCGCAGCACCTTCGTGAAGAAGCGCGAGTAGAGCAGGTGCAGGATCGCGTGCTCGATGCCGCCGATGTACTGGTCCGACGGGCATCCAGTAGTCGACCTTGCCGGGTCGAACGCGGCGCCGGTCGTTGCGCGCGTCGCAGTAGCGCAGGTAGTACCAGCGACGAATCGTTGAACGTGTCCATCGTGTCGGTCTCGCGCCGCGCCGGACCGCCGCACCGCGGGCACGTGGTCTCGTAGAACTCGGGGTGGTCGGCGAGCGTCTCGCCCTTCGTGATGTCGACGTCCATCGGCAGCACGACCGGCAGCTGCTCGCTCGGCACCGGCACGAGGCCGCACGCCGGACAGTGGATCGCCGGTATCGGGTTGCCCCAGTAGCGCTGGCGGGAGATCAGCCAGTCGCGCAGCCGGAAGTTCACGGTCGCGCGGCCCAGCCCGCGCTCGTCGAGCCAGGCGGTCACGGCGTGCATGCGCCTCGGAGCCTTTGCCGCCGCGCATCCCGGTGAACTCGCCCGACTGCACCAGGACGCCGTCGCCGTCGAAGGCACGGTCCCACGGCGACGTCGTCCATGCACGCGCTCGCGCACGCCGCCGAGCGTCCCGAGCAGCACGGTCGTCCGCGTGCGATGCACGACCGGCGGTATCGGCAGCCCGTACTTCCGCGCGAACTCGAAGTCGCGCTGGTCGCCGGAGGGCACCGCCATCACGGCGCCGGTGCCGTACTCCATGAGCACGTAGTCGGCGACCCACACCGGCACCTTCTCGCCGTTGACCGGGTTGACGACGTAGCGGCCGGTGAACGCCCCGTGCTTCTCGCGCGTCGCCGCGCCGCCCGCTCGACCGACGTCTCCTTGGCCGCGACCGCCACGATCGCCGCGACCGCGCGTCTCGTGCTCCGTGCCCGCCACCAGCCGGCCGACCAGCGGGTGCTCCGGGGCGAGCAGGAAGAACGAGCAACCGAAGAGCGTGTCGGGGCGCGTCGTGAAGACCGTGATGCGCTCGTCGGTCGGCTCGCCCGCCTCGTCGCAGAGCGTGAAGCTCGACCTCGGCGCCCTCGCTGCGGCCGATCCAGTTCGCCTGCATCGCCTTGACGCGCTCGGGCCATCCCGGCAGCTGGTCGAGATCGTCGAGCAGCTCCTGGCGCGTAGTCGGTGATCTTGAGGAACCACTGCTCGAGCTCGCGCTTCTCCACGACGGACTTGCAGCGCCAGCACACGCCCTCGCCGATGACCTGCTCGTTGGCGAGCACGGTCGTGCAGCCCGGACACCAGTTCACCGGCGACGACTTCCGCTCGACGAGACCCCGCTCCCAGATCTTCAGGAAGATCCACTGGCCCCAGCGGTAGTACTCGGCGTCGCACGTGCGCACGCACGCGGTCCCAGTCGTAGGAGAAGCCCATGCGCCGGAACGACGCGGCCTGCGTCTCGATGTTCGCGTAGGTCCACGTCGCGGGATGCGTGCCGCTCTTGATGGCGGCGTTCTCCGCCGGAAGCCCGAACGCGTCCCAGCCGATCGGATGCAGCACGTTGAAGCCGCTCATGACGGCGTGGCGGGCGATCACGTCGCCGATCGTGTAGTTGCGGACGTGCCCCATGTGGATGTCGCCGGACGGGTACGGGAACATCTCGAGGACGTACTTCTGCGGGGCGGCGAGGGGTCCTCGTCGACGTGGTGGAGGCCTTCGCGCTCCCAGGCGGCCTGCCACTTCTCCTCGATGGCGTGCGGATCGTACTTCGTCACGGGAGTCCCTCCGAGCCGGCGGTCTATCCGCAGCATGATAGCGAATACCCGCCGCGGGCCCGACAGGCCCTGCCGGCCCGAGCGGCCCTACTTCAGCGGATCGCCGAAGTAGCGCCAGAACAGCTTGAAGAAGGACACGGCGCCGTGGAAGTGCGGCGTGTAGCGGTACAACGACTGCGTCGACGCGTTCGACGGGTAGACCGCCTTGCCGTCGATGTCGATGGATATCCCGGGGCTCCAGAATGAGCGGTTCTCTTCGAGTATCTCCGCGCCGCCCCAGATCTGGTTCCCGAACCCCTGGTACTGATACAGCGTGCCGGAGTCCGTCTTCCCGCAGCCCATCGCCCAGTCGAGGGCCGTCTGGCCCGTGCCCGAGCTGGACAGCAGCGACTGCTCCTTCTCCAGCGTCACCAGGATCACCTTGGGGTTGATGTGCCACGCCACCGCCGCGTCGGCGATCATCTGCGCCGCCGTCCGGGTCGCCCCTGAATGGTCCGGACCCGAATAGGACTTGAGAGGCCCGGCCTGCGCGTTCAGGAACGCTTGAACCTGAGCCGCGGACATGGAGGATGCGTCGAGGAACGTCGCGTCGGAGACGAGGGTGTCCGCCTGGAAGTTCGACGGGACGCCGGGCACGTTGGCGATCTCGGCGGCCTGCGCGGCCTGACGCTGCTTCACGAGGCGCGCGACGTCGCTCGACAGGGACTTCAAGAGCGCGCTCTGCCGGGCGACCGCCGCATCGACGGCCGCGCTGCGCGCGTCCGCCTGCTGGCGCAGCACCACGAGATCGGCCTCGCGCTGGCTCTGCTGCTGCTGCAGGAAGGCCGCCTGTTCGCGCGCCGTGGCGAGGCCGTCGAGCAGGTCGGAGTCGGACTTCTGGATGAACGCGAGCATGTCGACGCGGGTGAGCAGTTCCTGGAACGAGCTCACAGAGAGCAGTGCCTGCAAGACGTCGTAGTTGCCCGTCTTGTACATCGCCACCGCACGGTCGTCGAGGATCAGGGAGCGGGCGGCGATCTCACCGTCGAGCGTGCTCAACTGGCTCGTCGTGGAGGCCAGGTCGTTGCGCGCCGCGTTCAGCTGCAGACTGACGTCGTCGAACTGCGCGAGCGCGCTGGTGAGCTGCGACTGCATCGTGGTGAGCTGAGCGGACGCGCTCGCCGCCTCAGCCTGCTTGCTCGCGATCGAGCGGCTGATGCTGGCGACGCTCGGCGCCCCACTCGCGGGCGCGGCGAGCGACAGGGTCGCCGCGACGGCGACCGCGCACGCCGCGAGCCAAGCGATCGAACGCCTCGCTCCCACCGGCACCCCCGTCCCCGCCCGCCGGAGCCGGCCTACTGAGGCCGTGTGGCGCCGGCGTAGTCTCCCATGCGTCCAGCGAGTTCGGAGATACGTACGTCCGCTCCCGTGTACGGCGCCTCGATGAACTCACCGCCGCCGATGTACATCCCCACGTGGTGGATGGGATTCCCGAAGAAGACGAGGTCGCCGGGCTCCAAGTTCGACAGCGCCACGTGCGGGCCCGAGTCGTACTGCGCGCCGGAGTAATGCGGGAGCGATATGCCCACGTGCGCGTACGCCCACATGCACAGTCCGCTGCAATCGAAGCTGTCCGGCCCGGCGGCGCCCCACTGATACGGCCGGCCGAGCGCGGTCTTCGCCCAGTACACCGCCGCCGCGCCCTTCGAACTCGTGGGCGGATCACCGCCGCCGATGTCGGAGGCCGGCGCGGCCGGTGTCCTCGAGGACAACCATGCGTCATATCGCGCACGCGCGGCCTCCGCGGCCGCCGCCTGCTGCTGGGCGATGAGGTTCTTTATCTGAGAGTTGATGCCGGCGAGCAGCGTCGTCTGCGCCGCCAGCTGGGCGCGCACGGTCTTCGCGCTGGCGGCTCGCGCCAACTGCTCGGTGCGGGCCGAGGCCTGCGTGACCTGGAGCGCGTCGCGCGCCTTCGAAGCCTCCGCCTTCGCTTCCTTCAGCTGGTCGACGGTCGAGGCGTCCTGCTCGCTCAGGCGAGTGAGCATCTCGATGTCCGTCTGCAGATCCTGGAGGCTGTGCGCGCTGAGCAAGGCCGCGATGACGTCCATCGCGTCGTTGTTGCGGTACATGTCGTCGGCGCGCGTGTCGAGCGCCGTCTGCAGCGTGTCGGTGCGCGACTGCAGCGCGGCGATCCTGGCACGCAGGGCGTCGACCTTGACCGTCAGCGCCTGGTACTTGCTGGTGGCGGCGTCGTACGCCTCGGTCGCCAGCTCAGCCTTGTTGTTGAGTTGCGCGACCTGCGCCTCGACCTGAGCCGCCTGCGCACGCTTGGCCGCGAGTGTGTCGGCGAACGTGGGCGAGCAAGTGGAGAAGAGCAGAGCGAGCGCAAGGAGCGTGGCCGCGATCGGCCGCATGTGAGTCTTCAGCGCGCGTCACCTACCTCGTGTCGGCTGATCGTGCTCGATCGTGCTGATCGTCAGCGAGAACGGGGCCGGAGCGGTCCGACCTCCGCGAAAGGTCCGTCTATGGAACAACCCAAGGGGTATCGAAACATCACCCGCGGGCCTGCAGAAGGGTACCACAAGAGCGTCCCCGTTTGCATCGTCGCAGTTCAGAAGCCGTGCGTCGCCACATCGGGGTCGGGTCGACGGCACCCCGCGGAAGCCCCATGATGACCTGGCGCCAGCCTGCCGAGACTCGAGGCCGAGGAGGCCGCGAATGACTGCCGAGATCGCCGATGAAGCGCTCGCTCGCGAGGTGATCGACATACTCACGAACGACAGCGAGAACCCGGGGCGGATGCTGCGACACCTGACCGACGATTGCGTCTGGGTCATCAACCCCGGGGACATGCGATACCGCGGCATCGATGAGATCCACACGTTCATCGAGGTCGCGCTCGCGATGCGGGGCACGCCGCCAGCCCGGACGGAAGGCGCCGCCGCGGGGACGAGCGTGACGCTCACCGACTCGTTCTGGGGCGCCGGCAGGCTCTGCGTCGAGTACGCCCACGCGTTCTCGTTCGGCAAGAGGATCCCCGGCCTGGGCAAGAGGGCCGGCGTCACCGAGATGCGGCACTGCAACGTCTACCGGTTCCAGGACGGCAAGATCGCGGAGATCCACGAGTACGCCGTCTCTTCGCTGTGGTGGTTGAACCTCGCCACACAGGTCATCCTCAGGCGGGTGTGGAAGAGGACGCAGCGGCGGCTGCGAACCGGCTGACGGCTGCCCGGGTGCGCGGCACGGACGAGCCGTGACGCACCTCAGCAGTCGAACGCCGACCAGCAGATCCCGTTCCGCAACCGTTCGTCGTCCAGCACCAGCGCGCGGATCTCATCGGGAAGCTGTTCGCGCTGCCAACGGCACTCGCTCCGGCCGGCGCTCTCGCTCTCGCCATCGGGTGCGGCTGCGCGCACAGCCTTGATCGCGTAGGCCGCGGCACCGAGCTCGTGCGCGGGGACATGCGTCACCGCGACCGCCTGCCCGGCGGCGTATGCGGCGAACCGAGCGGCTCCGGTCAGCTCTCGCGCCGCGGCGTTGGCACCGGCCGCCGCGCGGGCCTGAGACATCGTCATCTCGCCGCGCACCCACGCCCGAGTGCTCGCGATCGTCCGGCGGGGCCGCGGGTCCGAGGGCTGTACCGACTCGAAGAGGTGCAGGACGTGCTCCGCGCACGCCGCCGCCCACGAAGCCAGGAGCCGATGGTTCGCGTCCGTGAGCGTCCCTCCACGGCGGATGGTGATGAAGCGCGGGTCGCGCTCTTTGGGGAGGATCACGATCGCACCCGTCCCGTCAGGTCGCCCGGCGTCCGGCGATCCGGCTCACAGGTTCTTCAGGAAGACGAAGTAGACGGCGGCGAACAGCGCGACGATGGCGACATTCACGATCAGCCGCGCCACGAAGTGATTCCGGAGGAACAGAACGTCAGCGCCGACGATGATGCCGATCATGACCAGGAAGTAGATCACCATGTACGCGTTCTTCGCCATCTCACCGCCCCTTTCGCATGCTGGTCCATCCATGCCCGCAACAGGCTTCGACGAGTCGCGCGCAGGCGGGCCTCATCTCGTCGTGTCGATCGCCACGAAGGTCCCCTCGAAGCGCCCGCATTCGACGTCCCCGCTGACGAGCGAGCAGGACACCGACGTCCGCGCACGTCCGCGACGCCCCAGCGTCAGGAGGAAGCGATCCCACGCACCCGGATCGGTCAGTCGGGAGCGCGCGCCGAAGTCTCCGAGCATGGGTGCGGCGTACTGGACCTGTTCGCGCTGGATGACGATGCGGCAGTCGAGCCCCGCCTCCAGCAGCCGGACGTGAACGAGCGACCAGGCGGCCAGGATCGCGAGCGCCGAGGCGCTCCCCCCGAACACGGTATCGCGATGGTTGATGTTGGGAGCCAGCGGTGCGGCGAGCTCCACGCCGCAAGCGTCCGCGCGCACGACCGTCGCACCCATCGCCGCGGAGAGCGGGATGTGTTCGTGCAGGTAGGACTCGAGATCGCCGGCCAGCATGCTCCCCCGCTCTCGTGTCGGCCGCCGCCGACGCTCAGTCCACGAACACGGCCCGCAGGTCGCCCCGCTCCAGCGCGACGTCGATGCGCGGCAACAGTTCGGGCACCAACGCGCACACGTACTGTACGGCGTCATCGTCGTCGATGCCGAAGGAGTCACACGCGGCTAGGACGGCCTCGCGCATCGCGTGCTCTCGCTGCTCCGCTGCCAACGGTGCCAAGCGCGCCGCGATCTCGGCGCGCTCGTCCCCGGAGATCCGCAACGGGCCGGGATCCTTGCCGACAAGCGCCCGTCCGAGCGCGTTCGTCGCGACCGGCTCGTAGAGGTTCACGAGCAGGTCCTCGAAGTCCGGGCTGCTGTGCTCGAGCACGCGGATGCACCTGTCGACGTCGAAGCGCCGCAGGAAGTCGGCTTCCACGAACAGCCGCCTCAGGTACTCGTTGATGTAGTCCACACCCAGAAGCGTCTCCGGCACCGGCCGGCAGAGCGGGTAGTCGAACACGATGGGGATGTCGTGCGCCATCGAGCGGAAGTCGTAGTGCCGCGGGAAGTCTCCGATGGCGATGAGCGTGTCCCGCAGCGCGATGCTCGGAATCGGCGGGATCGTCGCGACCACCTCGCGCCAGAGCTCACCGGTCAGCTCGACCTTGTGCTCGATCTCGGCGAGTCGGCGCCGGTACTCGTCTTCCAGGTCGACGTCGAGCAGCCGGGGCGGGATCTCCGGCGCGTCGGGATCGATGCCCAGCACGAAGCAGACCGAGCGCAACAGGTCGACCGCGACGTGCGTGGGGACGGACGTACTGTCACCCATCGCGTAGATGGCGGTGCGCCGCTCGAGCAGGCGCAGGAGCCGTGCTTGGAACGCGGCGATGTCCCCGGGTGTCACGAGCCCCTGGCCCGCATCCGGCGACTCGGCCCGGGCCAGCGCGTCCTCATCGGGCACGCCCCGCTCCTCTACTCGTCCAGCCAGCTCGAACCCTCCCAACCCGGTGCGTATGCGTCGTCGACCCAGCTCGACACGTCGAAGCGGTGTTGCGCGAGCCTCGCCGCGTCGCCGGCGGCGCGGTCGGCGTCGGGGTCGGCCGCATCGTCCTCGGCGATCGATCCGGCAGCCTCCTCGCGGACGCGGCGCGCGAGGCCATCGAAGAGCGCCTCCTCGAGGTAGCCGAGGTCCCCTTGCGCGGGGTCGTCGAAGAGCGACCGCATCTTCACGATCAGGTCGTCGTCGGGGATCTGCTCGAGCGACTCGTTCTTGAACTCGTAGAAGAGCTCTTGGAGCTCGAGCAGCGTCGGCACGAGATTCTCCTGCGACACGAAGGGCGAACCGGCGAACGCCAGGACGATCTCCCTGACCACACCGCTGCCGCCGAACTCGACGCGGTCGCTCGACTCGAGCGACTCGAGCCGGCCCGCGACCAGGGCCTGGATGTCCTGGATCGCGAGCGACAGGCCGTAGCGCTCGATCTCATGGTTGCAGGATCCGAGTTCGTCGACGGCCTTCGCGAGCCGGATCCGGGCAGGGTCGTGCCACGATGGAACGATCACGAACATCACCTCGGATACGGTGTTATACGCCCCTCGCGCGGCGAATACAGGACTCGTTCTTTCGGCCGGATCGTGGTATGGTGTCAGTAGAGGTCAGGGGTCCTGACCTCGTCGTTTCTCCGGAGCCGTGGCGCGCGTGACCTGCGCGCCCATCCCCCGTCATCGCGGCGCTGGCCGCATCACGACACGCGCCGGCACGATGAGCGCGATCCCGAGCGCGAGCAGAACACGGCCTGCGGCGCGCCCGCGCCGGTGCCTAAGGGCGCCATCCGGGCGGATGCGGCCTCCGACATCGGCATGCGCGCGCTTTGGCGCGCCAGGTTGAACCGCTCAGGCAGGCTTGCCGGCGCGTCCTAGCTCGCGGGAGCGGTGTCCGGACCTGCTCGATCGGAGAGCCCTAAGAGAGAGCGTCCCAGGGAAACTAGGACCAGGATCGCCCAAGCATACTCGAGCCAAGCGAGTCCCTGGCCCAGAACATTCGGCAAGACGCCGTGAAGGGAGCTTGCGGCTGCGGCGAACACCGCCGAGCCCACTCCGAGCCATGGGATCCACGGCGCGACCCAACGAGCCCGAAGCAGGCCCGCCCACATCAGCAACGCCGGCACCGCGGAAAGAATCGCGGGAAGCCAAGGAGAACCGATCTCACCGAGAGCAATTTCTGCGATCGGGACGACGAAGATCGAAACAATCGCGGCTGTGAACAGCGACTCCGCGGGAGTGCCCGATGCAACCGATCCGAAGCGGTACAGCAGCCAGGCGTTGAGCAGGGCGAGTGCCACGAGAGCGCCCGCGATGAGCGTGTTGGGAAGCAGCCACACGACGCTCAAGTTCTCGGCAAGCCTAGCCGCGGCGATCACGAGGACGAGTACGCCCAGCCGCTTGGCAGTAACGCCGTACACTCATCCACCAGCCTCCACGCGCCGTTGCATGGGTCGTGCCGCTCACCTGCACCAGCCCCAACATTGCGCGCACCGCACACGCCGCGCGCTCGAAGACCAGTGTAGCTCCCGGGTTCTGCTCGATACGCACGTGTTCACTGCGGCATGACGCTAGGCTGGCCGGGATAACACCGCAGCCGCGACCGCGGTCCAGAACGGCTCAAGCAAGCCCGGTCCGAAGGACAGACCGAACGGATTCAACGCGTTGAGCAGTAAGGCCGATGGAAGGACGAGACCGAAGAGCAGCAACGATCCAACGGCCGCCCCGCCCATCATGCCACCGACCGGACCGCCGAATGGAGCTCTCGGTCAGGCCGCGCAGCGTGCCCCCTTCGCATCGCTGGAAGCACTACTGCTCACGCGTCTACTCCCCGATAGCAGGCGCGTGCTCGCGAGCATCGAGCTGAGGGCCTTCTTGGGAGCCACCACCTTCACCGCGCGTGAGCCACCCGGCGATGGATGTGCGCCTGAAGAGCAGAAGCAGTCCAAATCCGAGCGTAACCAGGGTTGAAATGAAGGCAGGTGCTTGCCAGACGAACGCCCGCAGCATCATGTGACCGAATGTCCTCTGGGCCTGCGGAACCTGTTGGATCGCGCCTGCCACATCGCCGAACACACCGCTGATGCCGTTGACAGTGAGCCAGACACCGGCGACGCCGAGCAGCGCCCCGATCAGCGCGGTGCCCCCGAATGCGACGTCCAGCGAATCGTCATCCTCGAACCACTGCTCGGCCAAACACTGGCGGTGGACGATCAACCAGCGGCCCAGTGCTACCAACAAGGCGAACGGAATCGTCCCAAGCAGAATCGCGACCACGACCAGCGGCCATGGTGAAGAGCCATTGACGATCTCGCCGATCAGGATGAGCGGCAACATCAAGGTGACGCCAGCCGAGGCCAGAATCATCAACCCTACGATCGTGATGCCGAGCACGCCGAGCTTCCTCACCGCTCCCCCTCGATCGGCGCCCAACGGTCGGTGCGCACATGGCGCCCCGACTCCCCCACATTGTGCGCCTTCCAAGTCGCGTCGGCTCGACGCGCTATCAGGCGCCATCACCTGCACCGCGTGAGCCATCCGGCGATGGATGTGCGCCTGAGGAGCACGATGAGTCCAAGGCCGAGCCTCACAAGATCTGAGGTGAAGCCGGGTGCTTGCAACGCGAACGCCTGCAGCACCATGCGAGCGGACAGCTTCTGGATGTGCAGAACCTGCCGGATCACCTCTGCCTCGGGGCTCGCACCGAACGGTGCCTGCGACTGCTGAAGGTACCGGACCGCATCGGCCGCGGTGACGAACAGGCCGCCGACGCCGTTAACGGAGAGCCAGATACCAGCAAGGCCCAGCAGCGCCCCCGTCAGCGCGGTGGCGCCCAATGCGACGTCTGGCGGAACGCCATCCTCGAACCACTGCTCGGCCAAGCGCTCACGGTGGACGATCAGCCAACGCCCAACTGCGGCCAGCAGGACAACAGGAATCACCAGCAACATCGCTACTACGAGCGGCCATGCTGAAGAGCCGGTCACAGCTGTATCAAGGTAGGCGATCGCCACGCTCAAGGTGAAGGCAGCCGAACCGAGGGTCAGCAACCCTGCAAGCGCAATGCTGAGCACGCCGACCTTTCTCACAACTCCCCCTTGAGTCGCGCCGAACGTGTTGCGCCTACCGGAAGAACCCGGCGATCGCGGTCAACGCGTGGTGCCTAACCTGCGCGCCTATCCCCCACCAGTATGCGCGCTCGCGCGCCACACCCTGAGCGATCGTCGTCGCGAAGCCTGCGCCGATCCGCCTCATCCGCTGAACCCCTCGATCCGGTCCAACGTGCGGCCGCGATGCTGCGCCTACGACGGAGGATCGCTGCCGACGACGCCGTTGTCCGAGACGGCCGCCGTCCACTGCGTGCCATCCCACTGCCTGTACTCGTGACGTGCCATCGGATCCGGATACCAGCCAGCCGGCGCAGACGCCTGCTGTTCCGCCGACGGCTCGGACGCTTCATCAGCCTTCCGCCTGGAGCGCGTGACCGCGACAACGATCGCGACGATGACCAGGATCAGGAACAGAGGCGCGCAGCAGATGAAGGAGACGATCAGCATCTTGGCGAGATCCACGAGTCCTCCGATTCTAGGAGTGAGACTCTTCGATCCAACACTCGGCGCTTAGCCTGCGCGGCGCGCCTACCTCGCATTATGCGCACGTGGTCTCATGAGGTTGAAGGACCTTCTTGGGAAGGCGCCTGAGGCTAGTCGGCGTCTTCGAGCACTCCCGGACCTTGCCCAGAGGTCTGCTCAAGAGCATGCGCGCCCCGCCAGATGAGATAGCCCACGCAGGCCCCGGTCACGTTGAGGATGACGTCGTCGACGTCGACCGACCTGCGTGCGATCAGCATGAGCAGCATCGCGAGTTGGACGAGTTCGATGCTCACTGACACGGAGAGCGCCGTGGCCGCTGTCAGGGCGAACCGCCGGAAGCGCGTGCTGAGCACCGGCAGAAGGAAGCCGAGCGGCATGAACAGGATCACATTGCCGAAGATCTGCCAGCCGATCATGCGGGGGTTGTCCCGGATGATCCCGATGATGGTGCGCACTGGCACGAGGTTGACCGAAGTCCAAGCGGACAACGCGGCATCGGGTCTCGGGCCACTCGGCAGCAAGAAGACCACGTAGAACAGCGCGGCCAGATATCCGACGAAGAGCGCCTCCAGCGCGGCCCGTCGCACCGGCACGCGCATGGCCGATCGGATCACGGCCCAGGACACGCCGCACGTCAGTGCGGATACCGGCAAGACCCAATAACGGATAACGAGAAGCACGAGCACGACCCTTTCTCTCTACCTGACGTGTACCGCGCAACGCGAGGCGACGAGCCTGGCGACGACCAGGCCCGGCCGCCTCAAGCGCCGCGTCTTCAGACCCGACGTCTCGCGCGCAAGCCGGCCGCCTGCTCCCCGCATTATGCGCGCGCTCCGGTGCGTCAGGTTGGCGCGCCGGTCATGATCCGAGAACCGCCGGCACCGAAGGGTCGTCAGCCGGGGCTAGGCTGCTCGATCCTCGGTCGGCGCCGCCCGCAGGACATCCAGCTTCGCGAAAGCGAGGTATGCACAGCAGATCGCGGGCAGAGCGAGGGCCGGCGCAAGCACGGCCAACGCCACGAAGCCCTTGGGAAACCCCAGACCTGCCAGTGTCGGCAGGTATGGGGCGGCCTTCACCGCTATGAGCGCGATCAGCGACCCGACTGCCACCCATCGGGACCAGGCTTTGAGCAAGACCAACCCGATGGCGCCGCTCAACAGGCCGATGGAAACCACGAGCAGCGCCAGACTCATCACGAGTCCGGCAGTTCCGGCCGCTTGGATGCCGAGCACTCCTCCGACGGCGCACACCGCAGCGTAGATACCGACATAGATTCCAATGAGCCTGACTATCCAGGAAGTTGTGGCCGCGTCTGTTCCCATCGTGCCCCCTGCCCGACGTCCTGCGCTCGACCCACCGCTGGTCCACTTCCATTGTGCGCGAAGTTGGAACCATTGTTAGGCGTGTGGGACGTCGAGTGGCTGCTTGCACGTCGCGCACCTCGGCTCAACCAGGCCACCCTCGTACTCGGACAGGTCATATGGTGCTCCACAGGTCGGGCAAGCCAAGACCGCTGAGTTCGGCGACCCCTGAACCGGTGACGAATCGCCGATCAACCGCGCCGCGATCCGGCCTGAACGCGCAACGAGGAACCACCCGATCCCGAGTCTCGCGACGGTGGCGAGAATGCTCGGCGTGGCGGTGAGCAGCTGGCTCCAGACATCCGGCGCGCCAAGACCAGCATCGACCTGTGCGTTGATTTGGACGATCTGGACGATGGGACTCGTCAGTTGGCTGACGAGCGAGGGAATCGCTTCGGCGAACAGGTACGCGCCAATGAGAACGAGGCCCACACGCAGCAGGTCGTCAGAGGCGAGTACAAAAGGCGACTCCGACACCGGGAACCATCGTTCGGCAAGAGAGTCGCGTCGGTTCAGCAGGAAGAGACCTCCGGCGACACAGACAAGGAAAGGAAGAGCCGCGAGAAACACGGCGAGCAGCTTAGGATAGCTGCCCATGTCGGCGAAGATGACGCTGATCGGGAGCCAGTAGAAGCCCACAGAGGTGATGAGGAGCAAGACTCCCACGAGCGCGATTCCTAAGACCCCAAGCTTTCGCATGCGCGACATCCCCCCGGCGTATCACGCCTAGCGTCTGGCGCTTCAGCGGTGGACCGCAGCGCCTGCTTCATTGCTCACACCCTACGCCGTCCGCTGGAAGCGCTCGTTCGGTGTGGAGCGCCATGCCGCATCCAGCGCCCTCGGCGCAGCACGTAGCGTGACACAACCAGCACAATGACGAGGATCCCGCCGAGAGCGTTTGCGACAGGCCACGACGATCCGGCCTGTTGGAAGGCGCCGGCCAGAACGACCGTGACAAAGAGATAAACCAAGATGATCGGAGTCCCGAGCAGGAGCACGGCGATGCCGATGTTCAAGCCGAGGGCAAGACGGCTGGGCTTGTCAGCAAGGAGCTCGTCCTTGGAGTCGGTGACCGCCAACTTGCGTGCCCCGTCCTCCCACCGAATGTTGGGCGCTTAACCTGCACGCCGATTCCCCCACCATTGTGCGCCTCTACAGACGCGTCAGGTTGACGCGCTCGCTAGCGCGCTCAGCCGCGCACTTCCGGTGGCGTCAATCCAATATTCAGCACGGACACGCCGTCACGCATCCTGCTCAGTGCGTAGCGCGTACGCGGATACGGCGTCGCGGCATCGGTCAGCGACGATGGCGCTGGTTGAGATATCAGCGCGAGTGCTACCGAGACCGTTGAACCCCAAGCGCGTACTGAAGCCCGCCCTAGAAGCCATATCGGCGTGACGAACACAGCAGCGCACACGACTCCCGCTAACAAGATCCCCACAAGCATCAGGGCGCTTGCGACCACACTTGCGGCCGATTCGCCCCAGCCGATCCGCACGGCTGCGTCCGCGATCGCATTGAAGGTCGGGTCGATCAGCAGCTCGCCATGTGCCTGCAACAGCGGGAACAACCAAGTGAAGAGGATGACCATGATGCCCACAGCAACGAACAGCATGGCGAGCAGGTAGCGCGGCGCATCAATCGTGCCTTTTTCGGCCGCGCGCAGCTCGGAGTCGTCGACCCGGCCGGCAGGCTGAATGTCCACTGCGTAGAACCTACGCATGAGCGGCACAAGCCGCAGTGACCTGGGGGACGAAACCCTGATCGAGAAGCGCGCGAGCCAACTCAGGCGCTCCGAGCCTTCCGCCACGAGTCTCCCCCATGCCGATGGCGCCAACGTGGTGCGCTTAACCTGCGCGCCGATTCGCCAACAGTATGCGCGCGCCTCGGCGCGTCAGGTTGAAGCGCTTGTTCGCCACAGCGGCGCCCGCCAAACCACGACCGGAAGACCCGTCCAACGAGCATGGCCGCCACGAGCGCCGGACCGGTCGTCGCCAGACTCCAGCCCACCTGGGTCTCACGCCGGAAGACGCAGGTAGGGCCCGGTTCTCACCGGGCCCTACCGAGTTCTCTTTGGTGGAGCCAAGGGGGATCGAACCCCTGACCTCTTGGCTGCCAGCCAAGCGCTCTCCCAGCTGAGCTATGGCCCCACGCCTGGGTGCCCCGGAGGGGCGAAGGCCAGTATACGGAGGGCGTCCACGAGGGTCAAATCGCCAGTGGATCAGGAGCTGGAGACCGGTCGACGCCCCTACGAGGTCCCCGCGCGGGGATCCTCGACCAACCGATCGAGCGTCAGATGCTCCTCGCCGACCCGCTTCGCCTTAGGCCGCCGAGAACCGGACGGCCAGCATCGCGATGTCGTCGCGCAGCTGCCCCCTCGAGTAATCCCGCAGATCCTCGAGGGCCACGGCGAGCAGCCGTGACGGGTCGACCGCCTCTTCCACTCGGAGCAAGTCGCGAAAGCCGTCATCGCCGAGCAGCACCCCGTCGCGGCGAGCCTCCACGGCGCCATCCGTGAACAGCACCAAGGTGTCGCCGGCGCCGAGCGAGCACACGCCACTCTTGTATCGACCGTCCACGCAGGCGCCCAGGACCGGCCCCGTCGCCTTCGCGGTGTCGAGACGGCGAGCGCGTCCCTGCGCGGTGATGACGATCGGCGCGGGATGACCCGCGCTGCAGTACGTGATCCGCCTGGCATCCGCCTCCACCAGCGCAACGAACGCGGTGACGAAGACCTCGTCCGGGGTGAAGCGGTCCAGCGACTTGTTGACGCACGACAGCATCGCGTGGGGTCGCGGATCCATGACCGCGCAGACCCGGATGGAGTTCTTCGCCATGGCGGCCAGGCCGCCCGCCTCGATCCCCTTGCCCGAGACGTCCCCGATGACGCAGTAGGCGCGCCGGTCCGACAGGGTGAACACGTCGTAGAAGTCGCCGCCCACGAGCGCTTCCTCGGTCGAAGAGGCATAGCAGATGCCGATCTGCAGTCCCGGTACCTCGGGCGGCTGTTCCAGGATCGCCTCTTGGAGGAGAAGGGCGATCCGGTGCTGCACGTCGTAGGCATCGATCTGCTCACGCAAGGCGACGTTCGCCTTCTGAAGTCTCGCGTTTGACTCCTCGAAACCGCGATGGGTCATCTCGTACGGTCCAAGGACTTCAGAGAGGAATCCGAAGCCCCGTCCGGGATCCAGCGAGCCGACCGCGGAGGCATGCAGCTCGACGACATCCAGGATGCCGAGCCCCATCCTCATCGCGCGTCTGCCGAGGAGGTGGCCGTCGTTCAGCCAGCGCTCGCCGCCCTCCCCGATGTACTCGCGCAGCGAATTCGCGTAGTCCCGGCTGAGCCCCTCGATCGTCTCGCCGGGATCCGCCTCCGGACTCATCCGGACTCCCCGCTCGCAAGACGGGCCACGAGCACCAGCACGTCGTCCTGCTCGCGACCGTATTCCGCCAGCAGATGGTCGGCAGCCAGACGTGGCTCCGGAAGCGAATCGAGCGCTCCGAGGAAACTCCCGCGCAGTCCGTCGGTCGCCAGGACCAGGGTGTCGTCGGGCGCCATGTGAAGCGTCTCTTCGGTGATGCGCGGCAGCCGGTGCCCCAAGATACCGGGTCGCTGCAGCACGCTCTCCCGCTTATCGCCGCTCATGGGCCCACGCGCCACGACGCCGTAGGCGTCACCGACACTGGCCCACGTGACCGTCGAGTCTCTTTCGCTCAGCCGCGCGAGAACCATGACCGCGCCTCTGGTCCCCGCGAGCGCCTGGTGGCATCGCGTGAACAACGCCGGCAGATCGCCGCGCGGGTCCTGGACCAACGTGGAGGCGCCGATGCCACTCGCGACAGCGGCGTCGTGACCGTGCCCCAAGCCGTCCATCACGGCGAGCAGCATCCCTCCGTCGATCGGCACGGCCACGTACGCGTCGCCCGACTCGCTCTCGCCGGCGAGCCGGCGCGACGCAACGGCCCAGTCGATCATCGCCGCAGACGCTTCCGCGCAACGACCCTGGTCCCTCGACCCGGTCCTGAGTCGATCTGAAAATCCTCCATCAGCCGACGCACGCCGGGCAGCCCGAGGCCGAGCCCGTTCCCTGTCGAGAATCCGTCGGTCATGGCCATCTCCACATCGGGGATCCCGGGACCGTCGTCGCACGCGATGACGACGAACGCCGGGCGCTCCCCCGCTTCCAGCCCGACGCATATCTCCCCCGGTCCCACGGCGTATTCGAAGATGTTGCGCGCGAGCTCCGAGATCACCGTCGCGATGATGGTGAGGTCGCTGCCGGTGAAACCGCCGCGCTCGGCCACCTGCTTGCCGCGCTCACGAGCGGAGACGATGTCCGACTCCTCGAAGATGCGCACGCAGTGCTCATCCATCATCGCGCGATCGCCCGCCGGGTTCGTGACGAAGGAGGTCAAGACCTTCTTCGAGGTCCAAGGCCGTGGTCACACCCTCGAGCGTCAGACCGAGCTGAACCATGGCGAAAGCGACCGCAGGCTGCACCCCCACGATGACGGTGGTCGCACCTCGCAGTTTCGTCATCTGTGCGATCGCGCGAAGGTTCCGCGTCGCGAACGAGTCCATGACGTCCATCGCGGTCACGTCGATGATCACGCCGCTCGACCGAAAGCGGCCGACCTTCTCGACCAGCTCGTCCCGAAGGTCCAGCAACTCGTTGTCTCCGAGGCTCGACTGGATGGAGACGAGCAGGAGATCGCCCTGCTTGAGCACCGGTGCACTCATCTGGTCACGACCGCCCTGTCCCCGGGGCCGGCTAGGCGCCCGCGCCGGCGGACTCGATGGGCCTGAGCTCGAATCCGACCAAGCGGTCGGCGACCTCGATGCCCGCTTGGAGGTCGACGACCGTCCTGAGCTCGGTGAGGTCGACGCCCAGCGTGACCAGCGTCTGGGCGATCTCGGGAGACAGACCGGAGACGATCACGGTGGCTCCCATGAGCCGCGAAGCCTGAACGGTCTGGACGAGATGGTTGGCGACCTTGGTGTCCACGATCGGGACCCCGGTGATATCGAGGACCACGACCTTGGCCCGATGCTCTCGGATCGCGTTGAGCAGCTGCTCGGTCAGCTGGCGTGCCCGCTGCGTGTCGATCACGCCGATGATCGGCAGGATCAGCAACCCGGTCGCTCGCAGCGGCAGCACGGGGGTGGACAGCTCCCGGATCGCGGATTGTTGCTCGCGGACGATGTTCTCGCGCTCGTGGATGAACGCGAGCGCCACGATGGCGAGGATCTGATTCGCCACGGGCTCGTAGACATCGAGCGCGGCGAAGAGCGTGGACATATCGTTGCGGTACTCATCGAACAGGCTTCGGCCGTAGACGTCGCGCAGGGTGAGGAAGCCGCCCAGGATCTGCTCCGCGCTCAGGCTCTGGAGCACGCCGCGACTCGCCATCTGCGCCGCGTAGTTCTCCGCGTCAGCGTAGCTGCCCGTAGCGAGGCAGGTCACGCACGTGTCGTAGATCGCCATCGATTCGGTCTCGATCTCCTGCTCGGAAAGTCCGGGCAGCAGACCCTTGGCCGTCATGAGCTCGACCCATCGCTTGCGAAGCGGCTCACGGCGCTTCCGGAAATGCGCGACCAGCCGTTCCTTGACGCCGGCGCCCTCGTTCGGTCCAGCCTGCGCGTTCGCTGCTGCGCGTGCCATCTCGAGTCCTTCCGACGAGCCGATTCCGCCCCGGCACCCCGGAAGAGACTAGCATTTCTCCATAGGCGCATGCGAACACGAAGAGACCCGTCCGGCAGCTCATGCCCGTCCCGACCGAGTCCAACGGATGCGGATGAGCGTGCGCGTCCTGGCTCACGGTCGTCAGTCCGCCGCGTCGGCCTCGGCTCCGGCCTCCACCAGACGCGCGGGAGGACCCTCGAGCGAGGGCTCCAGCCGCTCGGCGGCGCCGCGCCGCGTGACGACCAGCGACAGTACCTCGCTCACGGCCATCCCGACGAGGACGAGCGCCGCCCCGGCCACCCCGCGCACCCCGAGGACCTCGCCCGCCAGCAGCCAGCCGAACAGCCCGCCGAAGGCCGGCTCGCAGATGAGCACGAGCGCCGTGCGGGTCGGAGAAAGGTGCTTCTGCGCGTACGTCTGGACGGCGAAGGCCACTGCCGAGGCGAGGACGCCCGTGACACCCAGCGCCAGCCAGACGGATGGCTGCCGCGGCAGGCCCGGATGCTCGACCACGATCCCGACGACGCCGCACACGACGGCCGCCGTCGCCAGCTGCACCGCAGTGAGCGGCCGCATGTCGTGGCCGCGGCCGACGCTCCCGAGCGCGATCATGTGCGCCGAGTACGCGACGGCGCACAGCAGGACGAGCGTGTCGCCGCTGCCCCAGCCTCCCAGCGCACCGCCGGTCAGGAGCCAGAGCCCGGCCACCGCGGCCGCCACGCCGACCCACGCGGGCCAGCGCGGCACGCGCTTCAGGATCACGGCCTGCAGGAACGGCGTGATCACGACGAACATGCCGGTGATGAAGGCGGCCTTGCTGGCCGAGGTGCGTGCCAGGCCCAAGGTCTGGAACACGTACCCCGCCGTGAGGAGCACCCCCGCGATGAGGCCGGCTCGCACCGTCACCGCGTCGAGCAGCCGGAACGTCGACGGGAAGACCGCGACGAACGCGATGGTCGCGATCAGGAACCGCAGGCCGAGGAACGACCAGACGGGGTACGCCGCGATGGCGTCCTTCACCATGACGAACGTCGCGCCCCACACGGCCGCCACGCCGACGAGGGCGAGCGTGACCGCCCACCGGCGCGTCGAGTCGCTCACGCGAGACCGTTCGCGGAGGAGCGCGTCGTCGCGGTCACGCCGTCCGGCGCCGCGTCATCCTCGTCCAGAGCGAGACGCGGAGCGTCTCCCCACAGCTTCTCCAAGCGGTAGAACTCGCGCTCGGCGGGCTGGAAGACGTGCACGACGAGGTCGCCGTAGTCGAGCAGCAGCCACGTCAGCTCGCGTTCGCCTTCCCGCCCGAGCGGCTTCACGCCCTGCTGGCGGAGAGCCTCTTCCACCTCGTCCGCGATCGCCGACACCTGCCGGTCGTTGGAGCCGGTCGCGATCAGGAAGTAATCGGTCACGACGAGCGTCCCACCCACGTCGAGCGCGACGATGTCGGACGCCTTCTTCTCCGCCGCGGCTCGCGCCGCTATCCGGACCAGTCGCTCGATGTCGTCGCGTGTGGGTGCTCTCAATTGTCTCCTCTTCCTCAGGGAGTGAAGGTGGCGCTGACCGACGGCGAGACCGTGGTGACGTCCGCGGGAGGCCGGTAGTCGGCACCGATGATCACGATGATGTCGGTGAGGTCCTGCGGCGCCGACTGCACGAGTATCTGCCCAGCACCGAGCACGCTGCGCACCTGCTGCGCGTCCGCTTCCGTGCCGTGGTAGAGCAGGATCAGCGTCTTCTTGTGGTTGAAGTTGTCCGCGTTGCCGCTGTCGACGATCCGGAACCCTTGGCGGATGAGCTGCTGGGCGGCGAGCCCGGCGATGCCCGGCGTGCCCACGCCGTTGTACACGATCACGCGGGGCGTGGACGCCTGTTGCTCGATCTTCACGCCCCACCATTGCAGCAGCAGGTCGGCCACCTGTTGCCGTTGCGGTTCGAAATACTGCTGGTCGCCGACGGAGATCGGCGTCACGGGCAGGGGGACGATCCACACGTTCTTCGTCGTGACGGTGGCGAAGTACTCGGCCAGACTGGTGCTGTCCGACGTCGTCAGATCGCTGCCCTCGACTTGGCCCATGAGCCCCGTCACGCTCTGGCCCTTCATCATCGCCTGGTACGCGTTCCCGCTCACGACGACGTAGTTCGAGAAGCGGACCATGAGGTAGTTCGACACGGCGTCGGTGCTGATGTCCGGCCCTTGGACGTAGCTGTCACCGAGCCGCTCGAAGCCCTGCCCCGGCACCTCGACGAACGCGCCGTCGGGGATCGCGATGCCGAGCACCCTGTGGTTCACGCGCTCAGCCTTGAGGGCCGCGAAGCCGACCGCCTGACCGTTGGTGACGCCGATCACGAGCAGGTTGTCCTGCGCGTTCGCCGTCGAGGGCCGCGAGCGGACCGCCTCGCGGCGGGCGTTCCAGCGGGCGAACGCGTTGATACCGACGACCAGCCCGTACAGGGCCCCGAACAGGACCAGGATCGTGAGGATGACGAGCGCGGCCGTCCGCAGGACGCGCTTGGTGGCCACGAGGGCGCGCGCCGTCGCGGTGGGAGCGGACGACGCGGCCACGCGGGTCGACCGGCCGCTCTTCCGGAGCCGCCTCAGCGTGCGGTAGCCGCGATACGTCTTCGGGGCGCCGTCGACCTCTTTCCGAGCTCCGGTGGAGCCCGCCGCGCCATCCGCCAGCGGCGACGCCTCCGCCGCCTCGTCCAACAGGGTCAGCTGAACGCCATCGACCGGCGAGGGCGCCTCGGCGGCGTTCTCCGGTTCGTCTTCTTCGACGTCCTTCGCCGGTCCGGCCGCGGTCGCCGTTCTCGCCCACGGCCAGCGGAACAGCGGGCGCCGGCTTCGAGGGACGGGTGCAGGCTCCGGCTCGTCGGCGTCGGCGCACGCATCATCGGGTTCGCCCTCGGCGGCGGCGTCCTCAGCCGCAGCGTCTTCGGCGGGTTCGTCCTCGGCATCCTCGACGTCCTCAGCGGGCTCGACGAATCGACCGAACGGCTCGTCCACCCACTCGTCGGCGACGTCCGCCTCCTCGGCGTCCGGCTCAGACGGCGCTCCGTCCGCGATGGTTCCCTCGGCCGCTCCCTGCCGTTCGTCCGCCCGGTCCGGACGAGGCCACGTCCAGCGCCTGGGCCGGCGCGGCCGTGGCTGGATCACCGGCTCGTCGTCGCCGTCCGTCGGCGCGTCATCGTCGGACGCGGGCTGCTCGTTTGCCGCGACGAGGTCCTCATCGTCGGCGGACGGCCCGCCCCCCAACAGCGGCTCGCCTTCATGCTCCCAGGGCCACCAGCTCATCGTTCCTCCACCGGCGGGTCGAACAGGTCCTTGCCGGTCTCGCGCTCGATCGCCGCGGCGACCGGCCCGGAGGCCGGATGCACGGGTCGGCCGGACTCACGAACGTGACGGAGGGACATGCCGTACCCCACCCGGAAGCATTCCGCGAGCGGCTCGGCCTCGCACGAGGCGCGCAGCCGGTCCACGCCGGGGAAGTGTCGGGCCGGCTCGATCATGTCCGCCAGATAGACGACCCGCTCGAGATCCGACATCGGCACGGCGCCGACGGTGTGCGCCGCGATCGCGGAGACGACCGTCTCGTCGATCCCCGGCAGGTCGCGCCGCACCTCCGCGGCGCCGACGCGAGCGTGCAGGAGATATGGATGGTCGCGTTCCACGGGTAGCACGGTGACGCCCAGCTCCTCGGCCCGATCGACGAGGTCGTCGCGCGGGATGTCGCGCGCGTAGTCGTGCAGCAAGCCCGCGAGTTCCGCGCCGTCCGGGTCCACGCCGAAACGCGAGGCGAGCGTCCGCGCCGACGCCGCCACCCGCTCACTGTGACCGAGCGACGCCGCGGAGAGGCGCCTGCGCACGAGACCGCGGGCGGCCGACAGCGACTCGGAGGCGGACGTCACCGGTACAGTCCGTTCTTCTCGATGTACTCGGCGACATCGTCCGGCAGCAGGTAGCGTATCGGGCGCCCCGTCGCCACGCGCGCGCGGATGTCGCTCGACGAGATCGCGAGCGCGGGTATCTCCATGTATTCGACGCGCGGCAACCGGATCTCGGCGCCTTCGGGCACCCCGGCGAGAAGGTCCGCCTCGAAGCCGGGACGGGTCGCCGCGATGAACGTGCACAGCCCCGCGAGGCGCTCTGCGCCCTTCCATCCCAGGATCTCGCGCACGGCGTCGGCACCGGTGATGAAGTAGAGATCGGCGTCGTGACCCATCTCCTCGCGCAGCGTCGTCATCGTGTCCACGGTATATGTCTCGCCCGGCCGGTCGACTTCCAGGCGCGACACCGCGAACTCCCGGTTGGACGCCGTGGCGATCACCGTCATGAGGTAGCGGTCCTCGGTCGAGGACACGGCGCGGTCGGCCTTGCGGGGCGGATGGCCGGTGGGCATGAACAGGACGCGGTCGAGCGAGAACTGCGCGAGCGCCTCCTGGGCGCTCACGAGGTGACCGTAGTGGATGGGGTCGAACGTGCCCCCCATGACCCCGAGACGTACGCTGCTCACTGGCGGATCTGCCCGTCCCCCATGCCGATGAACTTCGTGGAGGTCAGCGCGGTCAGCCCCATCGGGCCGCGCGCATGCAGCTTCTGCGTGGAGATGCCGATCTCCGCCCCCAGCCCGAATTCCGCCCCGTCGGTGAAGCGCGTGGACGCGTTGACGTAGACAGCCGCCGCGTCGACTTCGTCGAGGAAGCGCTTCGCCGTCGCGTAGTCGCCCGTCACGATCGCCTCGGAGTGCCCGGTGCCGTACCGGTTGATGTGGGCGATCGCCTCGTCCAGCCCGGACACGACCTTCACGGACATCGTCAGGTCGAGGTACTCGTCGCCCCAATCCCGCGCGGTGGCCGCGACGGCACCCTCGACCGCGCCGAGCGCCAAGGCGCGCTCGTCGCAGCGCAGCTCCACGCCGGCCGCCGCCAGGGCGCGCAGGATCGGCGGCAGCACCGCGGCGTACACGGCCTCGTCCACGAGCAGCGACTCGGCGGCGTTGCAGACGCCCGGCCGCTGGCACTTCGCGTTCACCACGATGCGCTCGGCCATCGCGGGATCGGCCGCCTCGTGCACGTACACGTGACAGTTGCCGATCCCGGTCTCGATCACCGGCACCTTCGCGTTCTCGACGACGGAGCGGATCAGCCCGGCACCCCCGCGGGGGATGAGCACATCGATCATGCCGTGCAGGGTCATGAGCTCGTCGGTCGCGGCACGCTCCGTCGAGGAGAGGTACTGGATGGCGTCCGCCGGCAGACCGGCTCCCTCCGCCGCCCGCGCGAGGACATGCGCGATCGCGGTGCAGGAGCGGATCGCCAGCGAACCTCCCCGCAGGATGACCGCGTTCGCCGTCTTGACGCACAGCGCGGCGGCGTCGGCCGTGACGTTCGGGCGCGCCTCGTAGATCATCGCTACGACGCCCAGCGGCACGCGGATCTGTTCGAGCCAGATCCCGTTCGCCAGGCGGTGCCCCGTGACGATCTCGCCGATCGGGTCGGCGAGCAGTGAGAGCGCCCGCACGGCGTCGGCCATCGCCGCGAGCCGCGACTCGTCGAGCATGAGGCGGTCGAGCAGGGGCGCCGGGGTGCCGGCCGCCTCCGCCGCGCGCATGTCCTCGGCGTTGGCGGCGAGGATGCCGTCCATCGACTCGAGCAGGCCGTCGGCCATGGCCGCGAGCGCTCCGTTGCGCGCGGCCGTCGACGACGACGCGAGAGCGCGCGATGCCGTGCGCGCGCGAGCGGCGAGTTCGGTGACTTCGGACATCTGCGAGAAGGCTCCGTTCCCTCGGCTCGGCGTCTCAGAGGATGACGAGACGGTCGCGATGGACCACCTGCTTGCCGGCGAGGTCCGGCGAGATCGCCTCGATCTCCGACGACTTCCTGCCCTTGACCCTCGCAAGGTCGTCGGACCCGATGTCGGCGAGGCCTCGCGCGAGCGCCCTTCCCGCCTCGTCGGCCACCGTCACGGCGTCCCCGGCGCGGAAGACACCCTCGACGCGCACGACGCCGGCCGGGAGCAGGCTGCCGCCGCGCAAGCATAGCGCGTCGCTCGCGCCAGCGTCCACGACGACAGTGCCCTTCGGACGGCGCGCGAACGCGATCCACAGCTTGCGCGCCTCGACCTCGCCATGGCCTCCGGCGAAGTAGGTGCCGACGGGCTCGCCGCGCCATGCGTCGAGCAGCACGTCGGGACGGCGCCCGTCGCAGATGACCATGGGGATGCCGGCCTTCATCAGTATCCGGGCGGCCTCCAGCTTCGTGACCATCCCGCCGGTGCCGTGCTCGCTGCCGGCGCACCCCGCCGCGGCGAGAACGTCGTCCGTGATCTCATCCACGCGTTCCAGCAGCTCGGCGGCGTCCCCCGCGCTCGGGTTCCGGTCGTAGAGCCCCTCGATGTCGGTGAGGAGCACGACCAGGTCGGCCTTCACCATGACGCCCACCAGCGCGGCCAGCGTGTCGTTGTCCCCGAAGCGGATCTCCTCGACCGCCGTCGTGTCGTTCTCGTTGATCACCGGTACGACATCCAGCCCGAGCAGCCGGTCGAGGGTGCGGCATGCGTACAGATAGGCCTGCCGGTCGCCCGTGTCGTGTCGCGTCAGCAGCACTTGGGCGACCGGGATGCCTCGCTCCGACATGACCTCGGCGTACGTGCCGATCAGCCGGACCTGCCCGATGGCGGCCGTCGCCTGGAGTTCGGTGAGCTCGCAGGGACGCTCCGCGAGGTCCATCGTCTCCATGCCGGCGGCTATCGCTCCGGAGCTCACGATCACGACGCGCGCGCCGTCCTCACGGAGCGATTCGGTCTGACGGGCGAGCGACGCGAGCCAGCCGCGATCGACGTGCCCGTCCGCGTCCGTGAGCGTGGAGGTCCCGACCTTGACCACGATGCGTTTGTCGCGTGCCATTCAGCGCCGTCGCTTCCTCGTGCGGCCGAGCCTGCACGGTCATGGTACCGGATGGCGGGACCCGGTCCGCCGCCGGACGGCCCGCTGCCGACGGCCGGGGTGCCGGCCGCCGCGCCCTCAGCTCTCGCTGCCGTCCTCGGCGTCGAAGTCGAAACTCACCGGCCCGATGGTGATCGTGTCACCGCTGTGTGCGCCGGCGTCGAGCAACGCGCTCTCCACGCCGGCTCTGCGCAATCTGCGCTGCAGGTGCGCCACGGCCTCGTCGTTGCCGATCTCGGTCATGATGACCATGCGCTCGACGTGACGGCCGTGCACGGTGAACGCGCCGGGCCCCGTCTGCTCCACGGTCAGATCCTCGTCCTCGGGCGGGCTGTACACGAACAGCGCGTCGTACGGTCGCTCCTCCACGTGCGCCGCCTTGCGCGCGGCGCGCACCATCTCGCCGACGCCCCGCATCATCGCCTCGACGCCCTCGCCGGTCACGGCGGAGACACCGAAGTATGGGAGGGCGGCCTCGGCAGCGTAGGCGGCGACACGTTCCGACGCCTCTCGGGCGCCCGCGGCGTCGAGCTTGTTCCCGATGAGCACGCGGGGCCGCGCCGCGAGCTCGGCCGCGTGCGCGAAGAGTTCGGCGTCGATCGCGGCGATCCCGGCGACCGGATCGCGTCCTTCATAGCCGCCGGTCAGGTCGACCACGTGGAGGATGAGCGCCGTGCGCTCGATGTGCCGCAGAAAGGCATGCCCGAGCCCGACGCCCTCGTGCGCGCCTTCGACCAGTCCCGGCACGTCGGCCACAACGAACGAGTACTCGCCCGCCTTCACGACCCCCAGGTTCGGCACGAGCGTCGTGAATGGGTAGTCGGCGATCTTGGGGCGTGCGGCCGATATCCGCGCGATCAGTGACGACTTCCCGACGCTCGGGAAGCCGACCAGCGCCGCGTCGGCGAGTAGCTTCATCTCGAGCGAGATGGTCCGCTCCTCCCCGGGCTCCCCCAGTTCGGCGAAGGCGGGCGCGCGCCGGGTCGGCGTCACGAAATGCGTGTTGCCGCGGCCGCCGTGGCCACCCGAGGCCACGACCGCCCGCTGTCCGGCGTGCGTGAGGTCGGCGACGAGGCGACCCGTCTCCGAGTCGCGAACGACGGTTCCGAGCGGCACCTTCAGCACGAGGTCGTCGCCCACCGCCCCGTCCATGCGGCTGCCCATGCCGTGCGTGCCGCGGGCCGCCTTGAAGTGACGCTTGAACTGGTAGTCGATGAGCGTCGAGGTGCCCCCGTCGGCCTGCAGGACGACACTCCCGCCGCGGCCGCCATCACCGCCATCGGGGCCTCCCTTCGGCACGTGCTTCTCCCGGCGGAAGGACTTGCAGCCCGCGCCGCCGTCCCCCGCTCGCACGAAGATCGTGGCTTCATCGACGAACATGCCTGACGGACCGCCTCTCGCCGGGTTTCGGCGACCATCGCCCGGGTACCCGGAAACCACCTGGCGAAGAAAGACGGGCCCCCACCGGCGCGTGCGTGGCGGGGGCCCGTTACACTACGACATCGTCGCCGCCGGAGGGTTACTCCTCGGCGACCGGACGGACGTGCACCTTGCGGACCTTGCCGCGAGTGAACTCCACGACACCCGGCTTCATCGCGAAGAGCGTGTCGTCGCCGCCGCGTCCCACGTTCTCGCCGGGATGGATGGCCGTGCCGCGCTGCCGGACGATGATCGTCCCGCCGTTCACGACCTCGCCGGCGAAACGCTTGACGCCCAGCATCTTCGGATTGGAGTCCCGGCCGTTGCGGGTCGAGCCGAGACCTTTCTTGTGAGCCATCTCTCAGCGCACCTGCCTCTTCGTCACTCGGCCGAGTCGGCCGGCTTCGTCGTCTTCTTCGCGGCCGGTTTCTTGGCGGCCGGCTTCTTCACGGCCGGCTTGGCGGCGGCGGCCTTCGCGGGGGCCGCCTTCGCGGGGGCCGCCTTCGCAGGGGCCGCCTTCGCGGGAGCCGCCTTCGGAGCTGCCGGCTTCGCGGCCGGCTTGGCGGCTGCCGGCTTCGCGGCCGGCTTGGCGGCGGCCTTCACGGGAGCCGCCTTCGCGGGGGCCGCCTTCGCAGGGGCCGCCTTCGCAGGGGCCGCCTTCGCGGCTGCCGGCTTCTCAGCCTGCGCCTTCTTGGCACCGGGCATCGCGATGTCGGTCACCTTCAGCACCGTCAGCTGCTGGCGATGCCCGCGGAGCTTCTTCGAGCCTTTGCGCTTCCGGAAGCTGAACACGAGCACCTTGTCGGCCTTGGTCTCGCGCACGACCTCCGCGGTGACGGTGATCTTGGCGGCATCCTCGCCGGTCAGCACCGTGTTCTCGTCGCTCACGAGCAGGGCCGGCAGAGTGATCACGGAGCCGGCGGGTGCGCCGACCAGCTCGACGGCGACCGTCTCGCCGACAGCCACCTTCAGCTGCTTCCCGCCCGTCTTCACGACTGCATACATGTTGCGACTACCTTCTGCTCGGTTCAGTGCGCGAGGAGGTATGTTAGCACAGGCGAGCACGCACGCAAACACAGCGCACGCCCCCGGGAGTGTCTACCCGTCCTCAGGCCAACGCACGCTCGATGGACCCCGCCTTCCCTTCGATCAGCACGCGCACCTCGGCCGGCGCGCAATCGGGATCCGCGACGATCGCCACCTGCTTCCGCGTCTCCGCGCGCAGTGCCGCCACCACGTTACGCCCCGGCTGGTTCACGATCGCGTACGTCTGCGGCTCCAGCCCGAACAGATACGCGGCGCTCCTGCCGGAGAGAAGGATCTCGCGCATCCGCCGCTCGACCATGATGCGGCGCGTCGCTTCCGACAGGATGCGTCCTTGCCCGCGGCACGTCGGACATGGTTCGGTGAGAACGTTGTACAGCCCGTCGGTGACGTTCTTCCTCGTCATCTCCACCAGGCCGAGCCTCGAGATCTCCGACGCGCGCGTCTTCGTGCGGTCGCGCTCGAGGCACTCGCCGAGCCGCTTGGACACGGCGGCGCGGTTGGCCGCGTCCTCCATGTCGATGAAGTCGATGACGATGATGCCGCCGATGTCGCGCAACCGCAGCTGCCGCACGACCTCGTCGGCCGCCTCGAGGTTCGTGCGCAGGATCGTGTCCTCGAGGCTCTTCCTGCCGGTGAAGCTGCCGGTGTTCACATCGACGGCGGTGAGCGCCTCGGTCTGATCGATCGCGATGTATCCGCCCGAGGGCAGCCGCACGACGCGGTCGAGCACGACGTCGATCTGTTCGTCGACCCCGAAGTAGTCGAAGAGCGGGACGCGCTCGCGGTACAGCGAGACGTGACGCACGAGCTGCGGCGACGTCTTCTTGAGGAACGCCACGACCTTCTCGAAGGTGGCCCGGTCGTCGACGAGGAGGCGCTTGAACTCCTCGCCGAACACGTCTCGCACGAACCGCAGCGCCAAGTCCATCTCCGTGTAGATGACCTCGGGCGGCAGCGCCTCGGTCGCCTGATGCTGCACGCGCTTCCACAGGCGCTGCAGGAACTCCAGGTCGGAGACCAGGTCCTGTTCGCTCGCCCCGGCAGCGGCGGTGCGAACGATCAGCCCCACGCCCGGCGGCGCAGCCGCCGCGACGATGGCGTGAAGCCGTTCGCGCTCGTCGTCCGCGAGCTTCCGAGAGATCCCGACGAAATCCGAGAACGGCATGAGGACGAGGAAGCGCCCCGGCAGCGTGATGTCCGTCGTGACCCGCGCGCCCTTCGTGCCCATCGGGTCCTTCAGCACCTGCACCATGACCTGCTGGTCGGGCTTGAGGAGTCGCTGGATGTCGCGCCGCGGGACGTCCTCGAGCCCCTCGGGCGCGACGACCTCGTCGACGTAGAGGAACGCGTTCTTCTCCAGTCCGATGTCGACGAAGGCGGCCTGCATCCCGGGCAGGACGTCACGGACGCGCGCCACGTAGATGTTGCCGACGACCGAGCGCTTCGCGCGCTCGATGTAGAACTCGACGAGCCTGTCATCCTCGAGGACGCCGACGCGCGTCTCCGAGCTGTCATGGGAGATCAGCATCTCCCGCACGACGTCCGCCACGGGTACGTCCTTCTCCGCCTGGGCGAAGACCGGCCGGGACCGTCGCGGTCAGCCGTCTTCGCGGCGGAGCCCGGTGCGCGTCACGACCACGGCCGCGTCTCCCGCGTCCGTTCCTCGGAGCGCCTCTCGCACCAGGGCGTCCGGCCGGAGCGAGCCCCACTCGCCCATACGAACGGTGAGCTCGACGACGGCCGCGTCGTCCGCGGCACGCACCCCCACCTCGCCGGCAAGGGAGCGGCCCAGATCCAAAACCTTCTTCTCGCCCTTGTGCTCTATCTCGAGGCTCCCCGACGCGATCGTCTCGCGCAGCGCCTCCGCCAACCGGCGCGGACCCATGCCCGCGCCCTTCACGCACACCTCGTAATCGGCGAGTGTCATCGCCGCCGCGAGGGAGGGCTCGCCCGACGGCACATACGACGCCCCCACGGGCGCCAGGCCTTCGGGTGAAGCGTCACGCAGTCGAGCGAGCGACTCGGCCGGCGGCACGAAACGCCTCAGCCACAGGTCGAACATCTCGCCCAGCCCGGCCGTGCCGACAGGCAGAGCCGGACCGAACGCCGCCTTCATGCGCACGTTGAAACCCTGCGTGACAGCATACTCCAGGCCGGCGCGCCTCACCGCGCGCTCGCAGGCGTGCACGACCTCCAGATGGCTCAGGAAGCGGAGCCGCCCCGTCTTCCCGAACGTGACGCGAAGCCGGAAGGTCGTGTCAGCCACGCGAACCACCACCCAGCACGACCTCGACTCCCAGCTCCGGGCAGGCACCGCAACCGGTGCATGCTCCGAAGGAGCAGTCGGGTGTGGTGACGGCCGCGCGTGCGCGCTCCCGCTCCTCGAGAAGGTAGGAGCGGGAGACGCCCGCATCGATGTGGTCCCACGGCAGCGGAGCCGACGGGTCGCGCTCGCCGCTCGCCAAGACCTGCGGGTCGATGCCCTCCGCCGCGAACGCCTCCTGCCACACGGGCAGGGAGAACCGCTCGGTCCACGCATCGAACCCGCCCGACGCGCGCCACGCCCGCTCGATCACCCGGGAGAGTTCGCGCCCGCCCCGGGCGAGCGCTCCTTCCACCAAGGAGACTTCGGGGTCGTGCCAGTGCAGGTCCACGCCCTTGCGCGGCATGGAGTCCCGCAACACGGTCTGCCGGCGCCGCACCTCTTCGAGCGGCACCTGCGGCTCCCACTGGAACGGGGTGTGCGCCTTCGGGACGAACGTCGACACCGACACACCGATGCGTATGGAGCCGCGCTGCTCCGGAGAGACGGCCTCCCGGGCCACGGCGAGCACACGCGAGGTCAGTGCGCCGATCGCCCTGATGTCCTCGTCGGTCTCCGTGGGCAGGCCGATCATGAAGTAGAGCTTGAGGTGCCTCCAGCCCTCCTCGAACGCGATCCGCACGGTGGAGAGCAGGTCTTCCGCGGTCACGTTCTTGTTGATCACGTCGCGAAGGCGCTGCGTCCCGGCCTCCGGCGCGAAGGTCAGGCCGCCCTTCCTCCCCTGCCCGACGAGCCGCGCCATCGCGACGCCGAACGCGTCGACGCGCAGGCTCGGCAGGCTGACCGAGACGCCGCTGCCCTGCAGCGCCATGGTGAGACGGCGCAGGATCTCACCGATCTGGCTGTGATCGGTCGTCGAGAGCGACGTCAGCGACAGCTCCTCCTGGCCCGTGCATCGCAGCTGCGTCATGGCGTCGCGGATGATGTCGTCGGCGGTGCGCTCCCGCACCGGGCGGTAGATCATGCCCGCTTGGCAGAACCGGCATCCCCGCGTGCAGCCGCGGAGCACCTCGACGCTCGCGCGGTCGTGCACGACGTCCATGAACGGCACCACCGGGCACGCCGGGGGTCGGAATGCGCCGAGATCCGCGAGCACGCGCTTCGCGATCCTCGGCGGCACGCGCTCGCCTTCGAGGGGTCGCGCCGGCCGCTCCGCGGTCGCCGCCCGGTACAGCGACGGCACGTAGACGCCCGGAACCTCCGCGAGCGCCCGCAGCGTTGCGCCTCGATCGTCTCCCCGCTCGCGGCTGCGGCGGTGCGCGCCGACGATCTCGGCGACGGCCGCCTCTCCTTCACCGATCAGCACGGCGTCGAAGAAGTCGGCGACCGGCTCCGGATCGAACGCGCACGGTCCTCCGCCCACGACGAGCGGGTCGCCGTCGCGCCGCTGCGCCGAGCGCAGCGGGATCCCCGCGAGGTCGAGCGCCTCGCAGACGTTCGTGTACGCGAGTTCGTGCGGCAGGGTGATGCCCAGCATGTCGCACTCGGCGACCGGAGCGGTGCTCTCCAGCGTGTACAGAGGAACGCGCGCGGCACGCATCTCCGAGGCCATGTCGCGCCACGGGACGAAGACGCGCTCCGCGGCCACCCCGTCCATGCCGTTCAGGCGGTCGTAGAGGATGGCGACCGCCTGATTGGCCATCCCGAGCTCATACGTGTCCGGGTACAGCAGCGCCACGCGATACGAGGCCTCGGGTCGCGAGCGCACGCCGTATTCATGATCGATGTAGCGAGCCGGCCTCTCGACGCGAGCCAGCAGCGGCTCGACGAGCGGCCACAGATCCGTCACGGGAGCCGTGTCCCAGCGCCGCCGGTGCCGCCGTCCTCGACCGTGAGCGTCGGCGCGGCGAACGGGACGTCGAGCAGCGTCGGCTGCGCCCCCGCGGCGCTCGGCGCGCAGGCGCCCGGCGCCGGTCGGCGTCCGGGTCGCGGGCCAGGGTCGGGCAGGTCGCCCGGCCCCATGTCGACGAGCAGCTCGTCGTCGTTCGACGGCCCGGAGGGTGTTCCCCGGAGCGGCACGGGAGCCGTGTACCCTTCTCCGGCGCCGTGCGCCCGGCCACGATGCTCGAGGGCGCGCCGGCGCGCCGCGTCCGCGCGGGCGCTCAGCTCGCCCGCCCGCTCGCCCAGCGATCTCACCACGCCGGAGACGTCCGTGCCTTCCTCGAAGTAACCGATGGCCGCCATGCCCATCGCCAGCGTGCCGGCATAGGCGATCCCGCCCTTGACGGCCCATCCGAGCACGGGCACGAAGTCGAGCGCCTCGCGCGCGAACTCGCGGAGCAGGAATCCGCCGCCCACGACGGCGGTGAGCTCCTTCACACGCTGCGCGTCGATCGGCTGCCCGTAGGCCGCCGCGATCTGCAGCAGCATCTTCGCCTCGTTCATCGTCATCAGAGGCATGTCGGCGCCCGGGATGAAGACGGCCACGCCGATCGCCGCGTTCTGCCACGCGGTCGCCTTGACGCTCTCCTTCGCGACGGCGCGTCGCACGAACTCGAAGTTGTGCGCGAGCGCGGTCCGCAGCTTGTCGAGCCTCGCGACCATCCAGTCGGCGAGCGGCCCCGAGATCACGGCCTCCGGGTCGGATCCGACGACCGTGTCGTCGTCCGGGTGGTCGAGCGAACGTGCGACCTCGGCCTTCTCGCCGCGCAGGGCGACGACCGCCGTCGGGATCGCGCTCCGGTGGAGTCCGGCCAGCGTCTCCCTGACATGCGTGCCGCTGCCGGCGAGGACGATCGCCGCGTCGGCTTTCGCGTCCACCCGCGCCACGGTGCCGGGCTCCACGACCGAGACGTCGATGAGGCCCTTGGCGGTCCTCGGATGGAGGGCCGCGCGGGCGGCCTCCACCAGCTCGTCGGGCGCGTCGATCTCGACGAGGACCGCGATGCGGACCTCCTTGTCGCGCTCCTGGGTCAGACGCTTGCCCGCGCTGTAGAGACCGCGAACGTCCACGGGGAATGCCACGGCAACCCCACTTCCCTCATCGCGACCGTCAGACGCTGGTCCCGTACCGCCGAGACCAGATCGACAACAGCATACCGATACCCGCAAGGCTGGTGACCATGAACGAGGATCCATAGCTCATGAACGGGAGCGGGATCCCGGTGATCGGCATCACGCCCACCGTCATTCCCATGTTCTCGAGGATCTGGAACAGCCACATCGATATCAGCCCCGCGGCGACCAGCGAGCCGAACAGGTCGCGGCTCGACGCCGATATGGAGAGCGCCGCCGCGAGCAGCGCGAGGTACATCCCGAGCAGCAGCAGCGCCCCGAGGAATCCGAGCTGCTCGCCGACGACCGAGAAGATGAAGTCGGTATCGCGTGCCGGGATGAAGTTCAGGTTGCTCTGCGACCCGGCGCGCAGGCCCTTGCCGGTCAGCCCGCCCGATCCGATGGCGATCTTCGACTGCGCGAGGTTGTATCCCGCGCCCTTCGGGTCGAGACTCGGATCGATGAAGACGCCGAGCCGGTTGATCTGGTACTGCTTGATGAGGACGCTCGTGTCCGGGATGGCCTGCACGGTGGGGTCGGACGTGTCCCCGCCCGCCTTCTGGAGCGCCGCGATGTAGGCCGGGTTGTAGGGCCCGCGGTGGAGTGCCCGGTCGAGCAACGCGTTGGCGCCGAACAGGACGCCGACGAGCAGCACCGCGCACACGCCGAGGACCGCGAACCATCTGCCTTTCAGTCCGCCGACCAGCAGGATGCCGAGCGAGGTGGCGATGAAGACGAGCCCCGTTCCGAGGTCCGGCTGCAGCATGATCAGCACGACCGGCACCGCCATGTAGCCGACGATGCGGAGCACGTCGCGCGGCTTGTCGATGACGCCCCGGTATTCGGCGACGACCGCCGCGAGCACGACGATGAAGAGCAGCTTCGCCGGCTCGGAGGGCTGGAACAGCCGGAAGCTGCCGATCTTCAGCCAGGACATCGCTCCTGAGACCTGCAGCCCGAGGCCGGGGATCCTCGGCGAGATGATCAGCAGCGCGAGCGCGATGAAGAGCGGTCCCGTCCACGACTTGAGCACCTGGTAGTCGAGCAGCCACAGCGCGACGAGCGGGATCAGGCCGATGGCGACGCCGAACAGCCCGCGCTCGACGAGTCCGGCGCTCCCCGCCATGGTGGTCGTCGCCGACCACACCATGAGCTGCCCGAAGGCGACGAGGGCGACCGCCGCGGCGGCGAGCCCGAAATGCACTCGGTCGGAGATCCTGCCGGTGAGCCGGGAACGTGATCGGGCCACTTGCCTACCTCGAGTTGTCGGTCGCGTGGACGGTGTGATACGTGAGTTTGAAGAGCTTGCTCAAGATCTCGCGAGCCGCCGGCTCGGCGACGGACCCACCGTGACCGCCCTGCTCGATCAGCACGACCACCGCGTAGCGCGGAGCGTTCGCGGGAGCGTAGCAGGCGAACCAGGCGTAGTCGTCCTTGCCCGCCATCTGCGCGGTACCGGTCTTGCCCGCCACCGGCACGGAGAAGCCTCGCATCGCCGACGCGCCGGTGCCGACCGTCGTCACGCCGACGAGCGCGGTGCGCAGCACGGCCAGGTTCGCGGGACTGAGCTTCGCCGTCGAGATCGGTGTGGTGGTCGCGACCACCGCCGGCGTGCCGTCCGGATCGAGGACCGCCTTCAGGACGTGCGGCTTGAGCACGGTGCCGCCGTTGGCGAGCGCGGCGTAGTAGTCGGCGAGTTGCAGCGGCGTGACGAGCAGGTCGCCCTGTCCGATGGCCATGTTGACGGTGTCGCCGGGCAGCCACTGCTGGTACTCGGGGTAGTTCGCGTTGAAGGCCTTCTTCCACGCGGCGTCGGGCACGCGTCCCGGCACTTCGCCACCCAGGTCGATGCCCGAGTCCTTGCCGAACGCGACGCTCCGGGCGAACGCCTGCAGCTTCTCGCCGGGCGACTCGTAGAACCGCTTGCCCACCTCGTAGAAGAAGCTGTCGTTGGATTGCTCGATCGCGCCGACGAGCGAGAGGCTCTGGTTCGTGTAGTGGTCCCAGTTCCACTTCGCCCACTGCTTGCCCAGGCCCGTCCAGTGCGCCGGACAGTAGATCACCGTGCTCGGCGTCAGGATGCTGTCCTGCAGGGCCGCCATCGCGACGACGGCCTTGAACGTGGAACCCGGCGGGTACGCGCCCGAGATCGCGCGGTTGTTCAGCGGGTAGTCCGACGAGGTCGCCGTGAGGCTCTTCCACTCGGCGTCGGATATGCCGTTGAGGAACGTCGAAGGGTCGTAGGTCGGGGCGCTCGCCATGGCGAGCACGCCGCCCGTGTGCACGTCGAGGACGACCGCCGCGCCCGCGTGCGCCTTGGTGAATCCTTGCCGGTGCGCCTCGGCGAGGGCGTCGGAGAGCGCCTTCTCGGTGACGGCCTGCACGTTCTTGTCGATCGTCAGCTCGACATCGGCACCGGGTCTCGGCGCGCCTTCGGCCAGCACGCCGCGCACTTGCCCCATGCTGTCGACCTCGAGGGTCTCGAAGCCCTTCACGCCGCGCAGCACGTCGTCGTAGGCCGACTCGACGCCCGTCTTCCCCACGATGTCGTTCGGGGCCGTGTCGCTCGTCGTCGCCGACTGTAGCTGTGCCTCCGAGATCTCGCCCGTGTACCCGAGCACGTGCGCGGCCAGCGACCCGTACGGGTACTCGCGGACCGCGCCCTGGTCCACCGTGATGCCGGGGAACTCCGGCGCGTGCTCCACGAGGTAGGCGGCCGTCGTCATCGAGATGTCCACCTTCAGCGTGCGGGGCGCGAGCGGTTCCGCCTTGTAGGAGGTGAGGCTCTTCTGTATCTGTGCGACGGGCACCCCGATCACCCGCGAGATGCTCGCCACGAGCGTCGCGTCCTGCGCCACCGTGGGCTGCGCGTCCACGACCATCACGGGGCGATCGGTGACGAGCGGGATCCCGTTGGCGTCGAGGATGCGCCCGCGCGCGGCCGGGAGCGAGACGTTCCGTATCCTGTTGCTGTTGGCTTCAGCGGAGTAGCTGGCGCCTTGCGCGATCTGGATCCGCCATGTCTGCGCGGCGAGCCCGCCCAGCACCACCAGGACGATGATGCCGAGGACCGCGAAGCGGCCTTTCAGCCGGTCGTGAGAGTCGTTCACGTTCACGCGAGACGCCGGAACGACTTGACATGACGGTCGGTGCCCAGCAGCCGCCCGAGCCACGGGTAGACGAGCACGGCGACGGCGGTGTTGTAGATCGCGCCGGGCAGCATGACCGAGAACAGCGCCCGCCAGAAGTCCGTGCCCGGCTGGAGGACCGCGAGGACGACGCCGTGGGAGATCTCGGTGAGGACGCTGGCTATCAGCACCGTGGTGACGGGCAGCAGCCACCCCTCCGCGAACATGTTGGCCTGGAGCATACCGACGCCGTAGCCGACGAGGCACAGGATGAGCGCCATCGGGCCGACCACCCCGGTGCCGAGCAGGTCGATGAGCAGCCCGGCGATGAATCCGGCCACGCCGCCCGCCGCCGGTCCCTCGGTGAGGCCGAGTGTGATGACGACGAGGAACAGCACGTTCGGCACCACGCCGAAGATGGCGAGATAGGGCACGACGGACGTCTGCAGGATCACCGCGACGAGGAGCACGATCGCGGTCGGCAGCGCTTTTCTCATTCTCCGCCCCCGACCGTCGCCGTCGTGTTCGCTCCCACGAGCACGAGCACTTCCTCGACGCTGCCGAGCTGGACGCGAGAGGCGACCGTCACCTGCGCGTACAGGTCGGACGCCTGCGCGGTGACGCCGGTGACCTCGCCGACCACGATGCCCTTCGGGTACACGCCCCCGAGCGCCGATGTGATCAGCACGTCGCCCACCTTGGGCGCCTTCGAGCTCGGGACGAACGCGAGCGACAAGCTCCTGTCGACACTGCCCCGGACGATGCCGGACACCCGCGTGCGCTGCACGAGCACGGACACGCCGCTGTCGGCGTCGGTGATGAGGCGCACCTTGCAGTCCCACGGGGTCACGTCGACCACCTGCCCGACGAGGCCGCCCGAGGCGATGACGGGATCACCGGCCTGGACGCCGCTCGTGCTGCCCCTGTCGAGGATGAGCGAGCCGTCCCACGCATCGGTCGCCCGCCCGATGACCCGGGCGCCGACGCTCTGCAGGTTCTGCGCGCTGGAGAACGCCACGAGCGCCTCCACGCGTTCGTACTGCAGCGCCTCCTCGGTCAGGGCCGCCAGACGCTGCTTCAGCTCGAGGTTCTGGGCGAGCAGCGACCGGTAGCTCGCCCGGCTCGCGAACGCACCGGACATCCAGTCGCCGACCGCGCGGAACGGCGAGGTCACGGCCGTGCCCAGCTCGTCGAAGGGTTGCGTCGCCACAAGGAGCGCCCGTCGCGTCACGTGCAAGGGGCCGTTCGTGCCCTCGCGGTACCAGACGGTGGTCACCAGCAGCGCCGCGACGACGAGGACGACGAGCAGGCCGGGCCTGCCCGCGCCACGTCGGGTATCGATCTCGAGCCTCTTCACGTCCGGGGAACTCCCTCGGCCGCATCACCCGGCAGGCGATCGCGGCCTAGCGTGAGACAGTGAGGACCTTCTTGAGAACGTCGATCTCGTCCAGCGCCATCGCGCTGCCGAGGACGACGTTGATGAGCGCGTTCTCCGACACGTGCACGGGGATGCCGGCCTCGACCTTCAGCCGCTCGTCCAGACCCTTGAGCAAGGCGCCGCCGCCGGTGAGCACGATCCCGAACTCCATGACGTCGCCCGCGAGCTCCGGCGGCGTCTCTTCCAGCGTCGACTTCACGGCCGCGACGATCGCGCTCGTGGGCTCTTCGACCGCCGCTCGGATCTCTTCACTCGAGATCTGGAGCGTTCGGGGAAGTCCCGTCTGAAGGTCTCGGCCGCGCACTTCCACGTCCAGCTCCTCGGGCAGCGGATAGGCGCTGCCGATCTCGAACTTCATCTCCTCGGCCGTGCGCTCGCCGATGAGGACGTTGTACTCGCGCTTCACGTGCGCCACGATCGCCTCATCGAACTCGTCGCCGCCGATGCGGATCGACTGAGCAACCACGATGCCGCCGAGCGAGATCACGGCGACTTCGGTCGTTCCGCCGCCGATATCGACCACCATGTTGCCGGTCGGCTCCTGGATCGGGAGGCCCGCGCCGATCGCCGCCGCCATGGGCTCCTCGATCAGGAAGGCCTGCCGCGCGCCGGCCTGCATCGTGGCCTCGAACACCGCGCGCTTCTCGACCTCGGTGACCCCGGAAGGCACGCAGACGACCACCCGCGGCTTCGGCTGCCACGGGAAGCGCTTCACCCGCGTCTTGTTGATGAAGTAGCGCAGCATGGCCTCGGTGACTTCGAAGTCCGCGATGACCCCGTCCTTGAGCGGACGGATGGCCACGATGCTGCCGGGGGTGCGCCCGAGCATGCGCTTCGCCTCGATGCCGACGGCGAGCACCCGCTTCGAGTCCTTCTCCACCGCCACGACCGACGGCTCGATGAGCACGATGCCGCGACCGCGCACGGACACGAGCGTGTTCGCGGTGCCGAGGTCGACTGCCATGTCCGAGCCCCACGAGTTGAAGAACATGTCGACAAGGGACACTGTAGAGGTCCTTTCGCGGGCGCCGCGCACCCGTGCGGTTTCGTGAATCGACGCAGTCCCGGACGTCCGTCGATGACGGAAACCCGAGACTCCGGTGGACGGCCGAGCGCGTCACAGTCTAGCACAGGGGTGCGAAAACCCCTGCTCGCGGCGCTCCTGTTGCCGGTCCGTCAATCAGGGTGCGGTCTCGCGTCGCGCGCGGTGTGTGCGCGTGCCCGGCGCGTCCGGACGCGGCACGCCCGGAGGCCGTTCGGACCTCACAGCACGCCCATCTCCCGGAGCGAAGCGTGCGCTCCCCCGTCGCCGATGACGACGTGGTCGAGAACGTCGATCCCCAACACCTCGCCGGCCTTGGCGAGCCGCCTGGTGAGCTGGAGGTCGGCGCCCGAGGGTGTCGGATCGCCGCTCGGGTGGTTGTGCACGACGACGATCGATGCGGCCGACAGGCGCACCGCTTCCTTGAACAACTCCCGCGGATGGACGATCGAGGCGTTCAGCGAACCGACCGACACCTCCACCATGCGCAGCAGCCGATTCTTGGTCGAGAGCACGAGGCTCCAGAAGTGCTCCCGATCGAGCCCGCGCATCTGTGTCGCGCACAGACGCACGACGTCCTCGGGGGTCGAGACCACCGGCCGGTCGCCCGCGGGCCACGCCGCCGCCCGCCGCGACATCTCGAGACATGCGAGCAGACGCGCGGCGCCTGCCGGCCCGACGCCCGGCACTCGCACGAGCTCGTCGCCGCAGGCCCGCCAGAGCCCGTCGGGGGACGAGTGCACCGCAAGGACTCTCCGGCCGAGCTCCTCACCACCGGTCCCGACCAGCAGCCCGACCAGCGCCGCGTCCGAGAGCGCGTCCGGCCTGCCCGCGAGCACCGCGTCACGCGAGTCGCGCCATGCACCCGAACGAGGAGCCACCGACCCATCCCTTCGACGTGCCACGACAACGGACTTCGAGGGGATCCGGGAGGGAGACGACGTTCAGGCGGGCGGCCGAGACGGTCCGCGAACGGCGGCCGGAGCGCCGCCGGCCTGCTCCAGCACCAGCTGGACCGCCCCGGCGGTCGCGGGCCCCCCTGCCACGCACGCATCGGCACGGAGCCGGCCCGACGCCATCCCGCGAGCGGTCGCCAAGCAGGACGTACTGCCGCACAAGCCGCAGTTCGCACCGGGGAGCACGCTCAACACGGCCGAGGTCACGAGCGCGACACGCTCCGCGCGGCGGGCACCCCGCAGCGACCAGGCGGTCGCCGCGAGACCCACCAGCACCAGCGCGATGCCGATGGCGACCAAGACGCGGGCGTCGAGCACGCAGGTCCTTCCACTGGTTCCGCGAGGTCCGACGCGGTCCGCCGAGCTGCCACGCCGCCGCACATGATAGTGCACGGTGTCGCCGGTCTCGAGCCTTCCGCCGGCCCCGCGGGCCCGACGGTGACACACCGGCCTGTCCGGTTCCCGCTCGGATCTTGTCCGCTCGCGATCCACCGCGCTAGAGCCGCCACGCGGGCGGGTCCCCTCGCCGCCTCGCACGAAGTGCGGGGAGCGCCCGGCGCCGGCCGGGACGCTCCCCGCTCGCAGCCGCTCCGAGGATCGGCTCTCAGTGCACCGAGCAGCTCAGGCACGGGTCGTACGCTCGCACGAGCTCCTCCACGAGGATCCTGAACCGATCCTCGTTCTCGTCGGCGATGGTCGGGGCGAACGCACGCATGTCGGCCTCGAGGTTCGCGAGGTTCTGCGCGGTCGGGGTGATGACGTCGCCCGCGACGATGACGCCGTCGTCGTCGACGCGGTAGCTGTGGTAGAGCGTGCCGCGCGGCGCCTCGCTCGCGCTCCCGCCCTCACCGGCACGGACGCGGAACGCCACCGGCTTCGACGAGCCGCCCTCGTCGAGCGCGCGTTCGATGTAGCCGGCACACCGCGCCGCGGCGTCGGCGAGCTCGACCGCCTGCAGCACGTTCATGTGGAACGGATTCCGTGTCGGCAGCTGGATGCCAGCCGCCGCGAGCGCACGCTGACCCGCCTCGTTGAGCTGGGAGCCGTTGATGTTCGCACGGGCGACCGACCCCACGAGGAACGTCCGCCCGTCGACCGTGGAGTGCTTCGCGTTGCTGTGCCCGACCACGCTCTCGGTGATGAACGAGCGATACTCGCGCGCGGGCCGCCGCCATCCCGCATCGAGCGCGGCGGCGTCGCCGTCGTAGATCGCGTAGTCGTCCGCGGCCGTGAGCGCGAGCATCTCGCCCGACGTCTCGAATGCGGGGATCTCGAACGAAGCGAACAGTTCGACCGTCTTGATCGCGTCATCGGCAACCGCGAGCAGTTCCTCGCGCAGCGACGACAACGTCGCCGCATCGGGCTCCGCGCTGAACCCGCCGATCACCGCCGTCACGGGGTGCACCTGCCTGCCCCCCACGGCCGTCGTGAGGTCGTTCCCGAGCTTCTTCAGCCGCAGCGCGCGTGCCACGATCTCCGGAGCCGTCGCCGCGAGCGGGAAGACGCTCGGCAACCCGACGTAGTCCGGCGCCGCAAGGACGTACAGGTGCGTGGCGTGGTTCTGCAGGTAGGAGCCGTACACGAGCAGCTTGCGCAGCAGCTTCGTGCGCTCGCTCACATCGACGCCCAGCACGTCCTCCATGGCCTTGATCGAGGTCACGACGTGATTCGGCGAGCAGATGCCGCAGATGCGCGACGTGATGAGCGGTGCCTCATCGAAGCGGCGTCCCACCACCATGGACTCGAAGAAGCGCGCCGGCTCCACGATCGCCATGCGGACGTCACGGACGACGCCGCCCTGCACGTCCACGGTTATGTTGCCGTGCCCCTCGATACGGGCGACGTGTTCAACGGTCAGTCGTGTCATCTAGGCGCACACCTCCTTCGCCGAGTTGAAGAGCCCGAGCACGCGGACGAGCTCGGCGGGATCCATCCCGAAGCGCTCGAACACCTCTCGGGCCCCATCCAGATTCGCATCGGGCGCCACACCGCGGCACCCCGAGCACGGACGGCCGAGTGACGGGCAGCGCGCGCCACAGCCCGCCCGCGTGACCAGCCCGAGGCACACCCGGCCCCGGTCGAAGAAGCACACCGTCTCGTTCAGCTTGCACGACGCGCACATCGTCTTGTCGGGGACGCGGTCCTTGAGCCCCTGCAGCACCTTCGAGAGCACCTGCATGAACTCGACGGGGTCGATCGGGCATCCCGGCACGTGGTAGTCGACATCGATGACGGCGTCGACCGGCCGCGGCTCGATCCTGCCGGGCGCGGTGGGCTCGCCTTCGGAGCCGTACACGTGCTGGTATCGCTCCTCCAGGTCCCCGCGCGCCGCCATGCCCGGGATGCCGCCGGTGTTCGCGCACGCGCCGATCGCCAGGACCGCGGCGGCGGTGTCGCGCACCCGGCGGAGCAGCTCCTCGTGCTCGGTCGTCGTCACGGCCCCTTCGACGATCGCGACGTCGTAGTCGTCGGGCATATCTCCGCTCGTCGCGAGCTGCCAGTACGACAGGTCGACGAGCCCGAGCACGTCGAGGATCTCGTCCGTCATGTTCGTCATCTGCACCTGGCAGCCGAAGTCGGAGGCCAGGGACAGCACGACCAGCCTCGGCGCCATCTATATCGCCTCCTGAAGGTTCATGGCTTCCCAGTAGCTGAACACTGGGCCGTCGACGCACGCGTACTGATGGCCGACGCCGCAGTGCCCGCACCTCCCGACGCCGCACTTCATGCGCCGCTCGAAGGAGACGTAGATCTTGTCGACGTCCAGGTCCTTCTTGCGCATCTCGGCGATCACGAACCGGTACATGATCGGCGGGCCGCACAACGCTCCGTAGGTGTTCGAGGGATCCAACTCGAGACGATCGAACAGCTTCGTCACTAGGCCGACCTCGCCCGTCCATGTGTCGTCAGGACGATCCACCGTCAGGACGAGATCGAAGTCGTCGCGGTGCTGCCACATCTCGAACTGCCGCCGGAAGAGGATCTCGGACGGCGTGCGCGCTCCGTACAGGATCGTCACGCGGCCGAACTCGTGCCGGTCGTCGTGGATGTGGTTGATCAGCGATTTCAACGGGGCGATCCCGAGCCCTCCGGCCACGAGAAGGACGTCGTGCCCCTTCATCTCCTCGAACGGGAACCCGCGGCCGAACGGGCCGCGCAGGCCGACGATGTCGCCGCACCGCTTGCGGTGCAAGGCGCCGGTCACGTCGCCGGAGTCGCGCACGCACAGCTCGATGAAGCCCTGCTTGCTCGGCGCCGACGAGATCGAGATCGGCGCCTCTCCCACTCCGAACACCGAGACTTCCACGAACTGGCCGGATTGGAAGTCGAACGCGTCCCGGGTGCCGTCGTCGATCAGCCGCAACTCGAAGAGCTTCTCCTGCGGCGTGAGGTCGGTGATCGACGTGATGCGGGCAGGCCAGGGACGATAGGGGTTGGCGGTCTTCCGGACCGCGACCTTCGGAGCCGGCATCACTCGACCACCCCTGTCTGCAGCGCGCGGATGACCCGCGGCGGGTTGATCCCTGCTTTGCAGGCGCGCCCGCAGCGCCCGCACCCCACGCACAGGACATGCTCGTACCGAGCGAGATAGCCCCACTGCTTGTGGTAGTAGCGATACCTGACGCGCGCCGCGCGGGTCTCGCGGAAGTTCCCGGTCGCCACGCTGGCGAAGTCCTTGAACTGGCACGAGTCCCAGGTGCGGACCCGCACTCCCGAGTTCTGGTCCGCGTCGAGCTCGTCGTGCACGTCGAAGCAGTAGCACGTCGGGCAGACCATGGAGCACGCGCCGCACGACAGGCACAGGTCGCCGAAACCCTGCCATATCTCCGAGTCGTACTTGGCATCCAGGAGCACCGGCAGCTGGGAGGTGTCGATCTCGTTCGTGAAGGCGGCCTTGAAGTCGGCCGTGCGCTTCTGGAAGGCCTCCGTGTCCTGCTCGGTGATCTCGCGTCCGCCGACGAACCGGTCCACGACGTCGGCGCCCTTCACGGACAGGATCGACGCATAGTACGCGTCGCCGATGTCCGACAGGAAGATGTCGAAGCCCCGATGCGTCTCGTCGGTGCCCCACGCATCGCAGAAGCACGTCTCGGTCGGCATGCACGAGACGCCGACGATGAGCGTGTTCTTGCGCCGCGCCTCGTAGTAGGGATCGGGATCGTCACCGAGGAACACGTTGTCCATGAGCAGCAACGCGTTCACGTCGCACGGGTGCAACCCGAACAGCACGCGCGGCGGAGCGTCGATCGGCTCGGCGGTCGTCTCGTTGTCGGCCGTGCTGAAGCGCAGGAGCGTCTCCCGCTCGGGGAGGAAGTACCGCTTCGGCGGGAGCAGGGTCGTGTCCCAGTCCAAGCGAAGGTCGACCGGATCCTCGATGGGAGCGTAGACGAACCGCTCATCCTTCGAGACCGGGCCGACCACCTCGTACTCGGTGGCCAGCCCGCGGACGAGATCCGGTATCTCGTCCTTGGGGATGACTCGGAAGAACACCGGCGACCCCTTTCCCCTTCCAGGCGGCTCGACGCCCCTGGAAACCCTCCGACGGGCCGGCCGACCGCGGCCGCCCTTCGCGGACGACCTAGCCGAAGAAGATCGCTATCTCGCGCGCCGCGCTCTCGGCCGAATCGGACCCGTGCACGAGATTCGCGTCCATGATGAGGCCGAAATCCCCGCGGATGGTGCCGGGTGCCGCGTCGCGCGGGTTCGTCGCTCCCATGAGCTTGCGGCAGACCGCCACCGCGTCCGGGCCCGAGAGCACCATCTTCACGACGGGGCCGCTCGTGATGTAGGCGATCAGCGCGTCGTAGAAGGGCTTGCCGGCATGCTCGGCGTAGTTAGCCGCCGCCTGCTCGGCCGTCACCACGCCGTGCTCGAGCCTCTCGATCGTCAGCCCCGCGTCCTCGAAACGCGACAGGATGCGGCCGGCGAGTCCCCTGGCCACCGCATCGGGCTTGATCATCACATAGGTGCGCTGGTCCAAGGTGCTCGCTCCTTCTTCCGGCGGTCGCGACAGTCCGAATGCCGCCACATCGTAACTAATGTTACAAAGTCGGGCAAGCGGCAAACATGACCGACCGTCCCGACGGCGGGTGCCGGCCTCTCGAGACGGCGGCGCGTCGGGCGGATCAGCCCTCGGTCGAGTTCCACGTGTTGCGGATCCCGTCGACCTTCCAGCCCACGCCCTCGCGGACGAGGAGGATGTCGTAGGCGAGGGGCGTGCCCGTCTCGAGGGTCACGCTGATCCTGGCCGTCGAGGTGAGCGCGCTGCGGTCGACGCCCACGATCTTGAAGGATGCGAAACGGGCGGGCAGCTGCCGCATCTCCTGCGCCACGTCGCCCTGCGGCACCGCGACCCAGTACGCGGCGTAAGGCCGGCCGCCGCGGTAGGCCTGCAGCATGCCGTCCACGGTCTGCTCCTGGGTCGGATAGCCGTACCCGAGGTAGATCGCGCCCCCCGCCGCCCCCGCGAGCACCACCACGATGGCGACGATGACGGCGACACGGGCGGCGATGCGGGCCGGCGTCCTCGCCGCGCGACGCTCCGCCTTGCGCGCTTTCCGCGCCTCGACCCGCATCTCGGCCTCGGACATAGAGAAGAAGCGCGTCTCACGCTCGTCGGTCTCCCCCTCGGTCGGTTCGACGGTCTGTTCCGACTGGTCCGCGGCCACGGCCACGGGCATCTGGCCGGTGACCCAGCCCTCGACGCTCTCCACCTCCGGAGGCTCCGGCGGCGCTCCGGCCGGCTCGCGCAGCTCGTCCCGCGCCGTGGACCGGAGGCGCTCACGGACCGCGGCGGCCTCGCCGCTCGGCACGTATCCGAAGCGCTCTTCCGCCTCGTCGAACTCGCGGAGCGCCTCTTCGAAGAAGCCCATGTCGGCGTACGCCAGCGCGAGATTGACGCTCGCGCGTCCTTTGGCGGAGTAGCTGTCCACCCCGATCGCGGCCTTGTACGCCTCGATCGCATCCTGCGGCCTGTCCAGAGCCATGAACGTGAGTCCCAGGTTGTTGAGCGCGCGGCCGGGATCGGGATTCCCGTCGGCCCATGCGGCTTCACGGTAGGCGGTCGCGGCCTCCTCGTAGCGGCCGAGCTCGAACAGGGCGCCCGCCCGTCCCTGCAGCGCCTTGTACGTGCTGCGGTAGCCGGGATCGGTCAGGGCCGAGTCGAATGCCTCAAGCGCCTCGGCGGTCCTCCCGGCGGCGGAGAGAGCCGTGCCGAGGTTGCCGAACACGCCCGAGCGCGCCACGTACGACGCGTCCTCCAGCGCTCCCCGATACGCCGACACCGCCTCGTCGTAGCGCTTCAGCCTCAGCAGCGCGTTGCCGGCCTGATGGTAGGCGCGGGCGGCCTCGCCGGGAGACTCCTGGGCCGCCGCGAGGAACTCCTGCGCGGCGACCTCGAAGTCGCCCGACTGGTACGCGGTCTGTCCCGCGGCGAAGTGCGCTCCATCCACGTTGCTCAAGCTCCCTTGCTGCCGCCGTTCGCACCCACACGCTGCGCGGCGCGCCGGCCCGCCCCCGCCTCCTCGCCACGTGTCCGAGCTCCCTCCGGCGGTGCGAACGGGACGCCCGGGCAGCGCGGAGGAGACCGATGAGGGGGATGCCGCCGCGATCGCAGCCGGAACGCGCATTCGAGGTATGTCACTGCATACTACCGTGCGCGCGGTGGCCTCGCCACCGGGACGGCACCGGCGGCCCGGCACCGCGAGGCGGCCTCCGGGGCCCGGCCCGTCGGCGCCGCCGCGCCGCCCTCCCGCGTGCGTGCGCGTGGTGCTACTGTGTCGGGTTGCGGTCGTCGGGCGTCGTCACGTCGTTCGGCCGGCCGCGGACGTTCGACCTCCCCGATCCGCGGCGCGCGCATCGCGGGACCTGTGGCACGACGGCGAACTTTCTTGGAGGCGATGCGAGATGGCTGCTCTCAGCACCGAGAAGATCCGTAACGTCGTTCTGGTCGGCCATGGAGGCGCGGGCAAGACGTCCCTCGCCGAGGCGATGCTCTTCATGGCCGGCGAGACCAAGCGCCTCGGCACCGTCGACGACGGCCATTCCCACCTCGACTACGACCCCGAAGAGATCAAGCGGCAGTTCACGGTCAACCTCTCGCTCGCACCCGTCACGCACAAGGGCGTCAAGATCAACGTCATCGACACGCCCGGTTTCGCCGACTTCGTCGGCGACGCCATCGCGGGCATGGAAGCCGCCGAGATGGCGCTCTTCGTCGTCGACGCGGTTCGCGGGCCCCAGGTGCAGACCGAGCGACTGTGGAAGATAGCCGGCGACATGGGCATCGCGCGCGCCGTCTTCATCAACCGCATGGACAAGGAGCACGCCGACTTCGACGCGGTCATGGCCAAGCTCGACGCAGCAGTTCGGCCACCGTGTGGGCGCCGTCCAGATCCCGATGGGCGCGGAGGCCGCCTTCAAAGGCGTCGTCGACATCATCCGCATGAAGGCGTACCACCACGAGTCGGACGGCGAACACCTCGACGAGATCCCAGCCGAGCAGCAGGCGGCGGCCGAAGCGGCGCGGGAGAAGCTCACCGATCTCGTGGCCGAGGCCGACGAAGCGCTCATGGAGAAGTACCTCGAGGGCGAGACGCTCTGCTCAGGAGGATCTCGAGACGCTGCTCGGACAAGCGATCGCGCAGGGCATCTTCATCCCCGTGTTCGTGGGCAGCGCGCGTCAAGCTGCAAGGCGTCGAGGACCTCATGGACGAGATCGTGTCGTTCTTCCCCGAGCCGACCGCCCACGGCCCCATCACTACGATGGACGGCGGCGAGGTCCACGTCTCCGTCGGCGGCTCCGACCGCCGCCTTCGTCTTCAAGACGATCTTCGACCCGTACTCAGGGCCGGCTCAACTTCGTGAAGGTGGTCTCCGGCACGCTCACGCCCGACATCGAGCTGGTCGAACGCGCGCACCGGCAAGAAGGAGCGCGCGCGCACGTGCTCAAGCATGATGGGCAAGGAGGCCAAGGACGTCGACGGCGTACCTGCCGGCGACATCGCGGTGCTGCCCAAGCTCGGCGACATCGTCACCAACGACACGCTGTCCGACAAGGGCGACATCCGGTTCGCGCCGATGCCGCTGCCGGAGCCGCTGTACGCGGTCGCGATCGTGGCGAAGAACAAGGCCGACGAGGACAAGCTCGGCAGGGCCTCAACCGCATCGTCGAGGAGGAGCCCACGCTCCAGCTGGTCCGCGACCCTGAGACGCACCAGACCGTGCTGTACTCGCTCGGCGACACCGCAGATCGACGTCGCGCATGGCCAGGCTCAAGAGCCGCTTCAACGTCGACGCGCGACCTCGTCGACCTGCGCATCCCGTACCGGGAGACGATCCGCAAGGTCGCGCAGGCGCAGGGCCGCCACAAGAAGCAGACCGGCGGTTCCGGGCCAGTTCGGCGACGCGTGGCTCCGCCTCGAGCCCAACCCGGGGCAAGGGCTACGAGTTCCTCGACGAGATCGTGGGCGGCACGCATCCCGCGCCAGTTCATCCCCGCCGTGGACAAGGGCGTGCAGGAGACCATGACGCAGGGCGTGCTGGCCGGCTACCCGTCGTCGACGTGAAGGTGGCCGTCTACGACGGCAGCTACCACGCGGTCGACTCCTCGGAGATCGCCTTCAAGACCGCCGCTCGGATCGGCTTCCGCGCCGCCGCCGAGAAGGCCGACCTGGTGCTGCTCGAGCCGATCGCGCATCTCACGATCACCGTGCCCGACCAGTACGCCGGCGACGTCATGGGCGACATGTCGTCGCGGCGCGGCCGCATCAACGGCATGGAGGGGTCCGGCGGCAAGCAGGTCATCAAGGCGTCGGTCCCCTACGCGGAGGTCGTGCAGTACTCGCTGCAGCTCCGCTCCCTCACCCATGGCACGGGAACGTACACGCTCGAGATCGGCGAGTACGCGGAGGTCCCGCGTGAGCTGGCCGGGAAGATCATCGAGCAGGCGAAGAAGGAGCACGACGAGGCCCACGGCTAGGCACCCGACGAACGCGAACGAGGGCCCGGTCCGCTTCGTGACGGCGGCCGGGCCCTCGCGCTGTCTTGATTGGCGCCCTGTGTAGGACTCGAACCTACGGCCTTCTGCTCCGGAGGCAGACGCTCTATCCGCTGAGCTAACAGGGCGGGTGGCCGAGGCGCTACGGTAGCACAGCGACCCTGGTGTCGCCACTCGCGGTTCGCGAGCCTGTCGTTCTCGGCTATGCTCTCGATGCCCGGTCCAACCCACCGACGGGAGAGCCGACGACGTGACCGCGCAGCGATACCTCGTGATCGTCAATCCCCAGGCACGGCACGGCGAGACGCGGTCCCTCGTTCCCGTCATCGAAGGGCTTCTCGTCGACATGCCACACGAGACGATACAGACGGAGAGCCCTGGCCACGCGGTGGATCTGGCCGCGGATGGCGAGGGCTTCGACGTGATCGTCGCGGCGGGCGGCGACGGCACCGTTCACGAGGTGCTTAACGGGCTCATGCGGCATCCCGCCGATGCCCGCCCGGCCCTCGCCGTCCTGCCCACGGGCTCGGGCAACGACACCTGCCGAACGCTCGGCATCCCCTTCGACCTCGCACGCGCCGCCCTCCTGCTCGCCACCGGCGAACGGCGCAGGTTCGACATCGGGCGATGCAACGACACCTACTTCAACAACTCGTTCGCCGCGGGCCTGGACGCGAAAGTCACCGCCAAGGCCGTGGAGTACAAGGTCACGAAGCACCGGGACGGCCTGTGGCTGTATCTCACCGCGCTCATGCAGGTGCTGTTCCACGACCTCGCACCCATCCACGTGGCCGTCTCGCTCGACGGCAGCGGCCCGGAGGAGCGCGACACCTTGATCGTCGCCGTGACGAACGGCCCCACGTACGGAGGCGGATTCCGGATCACGCCGGACTCGAGGCCCGACGACGGGCTCTTCGACGTCTGCATGATCGACCCGCTGACGCTGCCGCGGGCGCTCGTTCGGCTGCCGTTCGTGGTCGCCGGCCGGCATCGCTGGCTGCGCGCCGTGCACATCTCACGGCATACCTCGCTCACCCTCTCGTCCGACGTGCCCGTCCCGGCTCAGATCGATGGGGAGCTGCTGATGGAGAAGCGCTACGAGATCTCGCTGCTCCCGGCCGCGATCGAGTGCGTCGTGCCGAAAGGGGCCTGATGACGTTCCTCGTCGCGTCCTTCCCCGCCGTCGCCGCCGTGCTCGCGGCGGCATACCTCGTCGGTTCGATCCCGTGGGCCTACATCGTCGTCAAGGCGAAGACCGGCGAGGACATCACCGAGCACGGTACCGGCAACGTCGGGTCGATGAACGTCCGGAGGTCAACCGGGTCGTGGTGGCTGTTCGCCCTGACGCTCGTCGCGGACGGGCTCAAAGGCTTCCTCCCCGTGGCGGTCGCCAAGACCGCCCTGCTCGCGATGCCGTCCTGGATCGTCGTGCCGAACGGACGGCTCTTCGCGACCGCACACGCCGCGAGCACGGTGCCGTTCATGGCGATGGCGGCACTCGCCGGAGCGGTGATCGGACACAACTACTCTCTTTGGATGGCGATCATCGAGAGACGCTTCTTCCGCTCGGGCAAGGGCCTCGCCACGGGGGCCGGCGCGCTGCTCGCGTACGACTGGCGCTACTTCGCCGCCGTGCTCGTGGTCGGCTTGCTCACGATCGCGATCACTCGCTACATGATGGCGGGCCAGGTCGCGGCCGCCGCCACGCTGCCGCTCGCCGCCATCGCTCTGCGCTCTCCCGACTGGCCCTTCGCGCTCGCGGTCGGGGCGGTGGTCTATGCAGCGCACCACCGGCGCTTCATCGGCATGCTGCGAGGGCGCGAGCCGCGTCTCTATGTCGAGGACCGGATGGGGCCGCGAGGCTGACGCGGCGCTCGGCGTGGCGGTCACGCGCCGGGGGGCGACGATCCCCGCGGGCCGTCCGGGACGGAAGAAGGGCCCCGTTCGGGGCCCTTCTTCGACTTCGCAGGCTCGGATGTGTGAGCTACTTGAGCGCGATCGCTCCGTTCGGGCAGACCTCTTCGCACGTCCCGCACTCGGCGCAATCGTCCGGCCGAGCCAGCACGGCGGTGTCGCCGAGGTCGAGCGCGCCCGAGGGGCACTCGTCCACGCAGATACCGCAAGCCGTGCAGCAGTCCGGATCCACGACGGGCTTACCCATGGATGCGTCCTTTCCTGAACGATGCCGCCCCGCCCGTCCCCGGGCGGAGTGACGACGATGTTACCACCGTGGGCGTCGAGTCGCGAGGAAGCCGCGCCTCAGCGCACCTTGTCCGAGATCTCCTCCGGGCTCCAGAAACAGAAGGGATACGTGCGGTCGGTCAGCACCTCGCTCGCCTCGCGCAGCTGCCTGAGCTGGTCGACCTGCGTCTTCATCTGTCGTTCGATCGGCTCGAGCATGGACGCGAGCTCGGCGTTCACCTCGCGGATCCGTCGGCCCAGCGTCTTCTTGTCCGCCCCCGGCGCGGCGATCTGCTCCACGAGACGTGCCTTGTCGGCGGCGAGCGCGTTCGCGCGGGCGTGTTCGACGGCCGTGTCGAACTCCACTTCGTCGAGCATCTGATCCGGGTTGTGCTTGAGACGGTTGAGCGCCATCGACGCGGCCTCGACCTCGTCGTCGGTCACCGCGTGGGCGCCGAGCGGCAGGTACTCCGTCATGGAGCCCACGGCGAACGCCGGTGGTTCGACGCCGAAGTAGCGACGGATCACGTCGTCGGTCACCTGGTCGTACCGGCCCCCGCCCACGCCGTGGATGAAGAAGTCGGCCACGAGAAGCCTCGAGTAGAGGGTCAGGGTGAGCGCCTTCGGCGCGGGACGAAGGCCCGACCGCGCGACCGCTTCCGCGGCATCGGCGCATCCGCGCAGGTCGCAGATGAGCTCGCCGTCCGCGAACAGCGCCGGCTCCTCGCCGTCGCGCGCCCACACGGCGGCGCGCCGGGAGCCCTGCAGGTGCCATATCGGCAGCTCGATCAGGTCTCCCTCGGACCGCAGGTCCGGGAACGGCTGCGCGGTGCTCCGCGTGTTGGTCCGGTCACGGAACTCCCCGAGGGCGCCGTTGTACTCGGCGGCGAAGCGTGGAGCGTCCAGGGCGATGTGCGTCAGCATCCTGATGAACGGTTCCGAGCCCGCCATCGATGTCACGGGAAGCTCGAGATAGTCCGTCCCGGCGGATACCTCGTAGCGTCTCCGCGCGATCGTGATCAGCTCGGCGATGTCGCGGGCGTCGCCGGCAGCCGACCGCAGACAGTCGCAGAACCGCGCGAAGTGGTGGCCGATCGACGGTGCCGGCAGGGTCGCCACGTCCCGCGCGACCGTCTCGCAGAACAGGTCGATGGACGATGGCGGAGGAACCGGCGTGCAGGCGTAGCAGCCCTCCGACGTGCCGACGGCGAGGTGCGCGTGGCAGACGCGCACCTCCGGATGCAGGCAGGGCGTGCGCACCTCGATCGAGTCGAAGCCGTCGGAGTCGACGACCAGGTCGATGGCGGCCGCCCCCGTCTCCTCGCCGAGCTGCTGCAGCCAGAAGTCCTTGACCCAGACGCCGGGGTGGTAGAACTCCGGCTGGTGGCCCGTCATCACGATGAGCTCCGGCTCGTCCGGCACCTCTCGCAACGGGAAACCGAGGCGCGTGGAGAACTCCCGCGCCCGCGAGACGGCCTCCCGGCGCGCGCGGGCGCGGAGCTCGCCCACGGGCGTCCCGCAGACGTCGAACCGCCACGACCGGGCGGCCTCCGCGTTGCGCCGGACCAGGTCCGCCCATTCGGAACGCGGAGGCTGGACCAGGAGTTCGCCGTGGCCGGTCGGCGTGGCGGTCCTTGCACGGGCCATGGCTACACCAGGTCCCTGATGTCGCGCAGCCCGATCTCCTCGCGGCTGAAGAACGGCTCGCCCGCGGCGGTCCCGATCAGCGCGCCCCATGCCGACGCCTGCCCGGCGACCCATGCGGGCACGCCCGCGTTGGCCGTGTCCGCGCCGAACTGCGATACGTAGCGCGACAGCGCATCGGCCTTGGCGTCGAGCGTGTCGCTCACGTCCACGATGAAGGACGGCTTCGCGACGAGACGCAGGTGCACCGCCCAGTAATGGTAGAGATGCGCGGGCTTGTGCGGTTCGCCCGCCATGTCGGTCTTCACGAACTTGGCGTAGAAGCGGGCCGCCTCGGCGATGGCCGCGGCCGCGACATGGTCCGGATGCGCGTCGACCGGGTACGGGGCGAAGAGCACGGCGGGCCGATGCTCGCGGACGAGCGTCGCCAGCGCCGTGCGCGCCTCCACGGTGTCCATGAGCTCGCGGTTGGTGAAGCCGAGCGTCACGCGGGTGGTGACGCCGAGTGCGCGCGCGGCCAGCGCCGCCTCCGCCATCCTTGTCTCGTGCGTACCGCGCGGCGTGGGCTCGCCGTCCGTGAGGTCGACCACGACCACGTCCAGGCCTTGACGCACCATCTTCGCGACGGTCGCGCCCATCCCGATCTCGACGTCATCCGGGTGGGCGCCGATGCACATCACGTCAGCCATCCGCGCTCAGCTCCCTCCGCAGCGGCTCGGGACCTCGCCCAGCGCCCGTTCCCAGACCGCCATGTAGTAGGCATAGCGCCGTTCCGGATCGTCGAGATCGGCGCCGAACGACCGGTCGTGGTCGTTGTAGATGCGTTCGACCGGCATCTCACACACGCGCAGGCCCTCGCGCCACGCACGCGCCCACAGCTCCAGCGGCATCGCGTACCCCGGCTCTTCGGTCCGGAGCAGGCGCAGCGCGTCCGCGCGGTACGCCTTGAAACCGCAGAACGCGTCGGTCAGGCCCCAGCCGGTGACCTCGTTGATGACGTCGGTCACGCGGGCGTTCACGGCGCGACGGTCGGGCGGTGCGGTCCCGGCGGCCCCGCTCCGCGGCAGGTAGCGGCTCCCGGACACGATGTCGGCATCGCAACTCCGAAGATCCTCGCAGAACTCGACGATGTGCCGCGGCTCATGCTGGCCGTCGCAATCCATGGTGATCACGCTGTCGGCTCCGAGCCCGAGCGCCGCCGCGAATCCGCTGCGCAGAGACGCTCCGTATCCGCGGTTCGCGGCATGCCTCACGAGCAGCACGTCGTCGCGCGGCTCGACGATCGCGCGCGTGCCGTCCGTGGAGCCGTCGTCCACGACCGCCACCCATCCGTCGAAGTGCCGGCGGACGGCATCGAGCACCGAGGCGACGACCGCCGCTTCGTTGTAGACCGGCATGACGACGCACGTGCGCGCTGAGCAGGGAGGCGCCATCGACGCTACTCCGGCCGCGTCGTCCGGTCGGGACCGGGGGGCGCCGGCTCGGTGATGTCGAAGCTCGTGCTCACGCGGACCTGCGGCCCGAGCATCCCCCGCACGGAGCAGTAGGTCGTCTGGGAGAGCTCGATCGCGCGTTCGACGGCGGCCTCCGGGACGGCCACGCCGACGAACGAGTAGTGCAGCTCGACGCTCTCGTAGTAGTGCGGATGCTCGTCCTCGCGCTGGATGCCGCTCACCTCGATCTCGACCCCGCGGATGTCGATGCGCTGCTTCTCGAGGATCCCCACCACGTCGACCGCGGTGCAGCCGCCGAGCGCGTACAGCACCAGCTCGAGCGGACGGGGCCCGGTGCCCTCTCCCCGGTACTCGGGCGGAGTGTCCATCACCACGCCGTGCCCCGCCGCGTCCCACCCGACGATCTGGCGGCGGCGGCTCCAACGCACTCGCACCATGTCCATCGATCCGACCTCTCGCAGAAGGTGTGTGACCGAAGCCGCGACCGCCTGACCCGAGCTTTCGCCCGTTTATGCCCGCTCGCGCCACGGCGCGCTACGTGGAAGCGCCCGCGGCCTCGTCGGTCGCGGGCGCAGCGTGTAACGGGCGGTCGTGCGGCGCTCGACCCGGATTCTACAACGAACGTCCGAGCAGCTGCGCCAGCTCCCTCGGGTCCTTGGCCTTGCTGATGGCCTCTTCGAACGTGATGCGGCCGTCCTGGATAAGGCTCTTGATGTCCTGGTCGAGCGTCTGCATCCCGACCGATTGAGCGCCATGGATGATCGTCGGCATCTGGTGTGTCTTGCCCTCGCGGATGAGGTTGCTGATGGAGGGCGTGCCGAGCATGATCTCCATGGCCATCACGCGGTTCTTGCCGTCCGAGGAGCGGAGCAGCACCTGCGACAGCACGCCCTCCAGCGTGGCCGACAGCTGCATGCGGATCTGCTGCTGCTGGTGAGGCGGGAAGACGTCGATGATGCGGTCCACCGTTTCCGGGCCGCCGGTCGTGTGCAGCGTCGCGAGCACGAGGTGCCCGGTCTCGGCGGCCGTCATCGCGGCGCTGATCGTCTCCAGGTCGCGCATCTCGCCGACCAGGATGACGTCCGGGTCCTGCCGGAGCACCCGGCGCAGAGCCGACGCGAACGAACGGGTGTCCTCGCCGATCTCACGCTGGCTGACGTACGCGCACTTGTTGCGGTGCATGAACTCGATGGGGTCCTCGAGCGTGACGATGTGCACCGGACGCGTCTCGTTGATGTGGTCGATCATCGCAGCGAGCGTCGTGGACTTGCCGGACCCGGTCGGCCCGGTGACGAGCACGAGGCCACGCGGCCGCTCAGCGAGGTACTTGCACACCTTCGGCAGGCCGAGGCTCTTCGATCGTCGGGATGGCGAGCGGGATCCGGCGGAACACGGCCCCCATCGAGTTCCGCTGCTGGAACACGTTCGCGCGGAACCGCGAGAGGCCCGGCAGCGAGTACGCGAAGTCCAGCTCCAGCTCGAGTTCGAACCGGCGACGCTGCTCTTCCGACAGGATCGACAGGATCATCTCCTGCGTGTCCTTGGGCATCATCGTGCGGCAGTGCTCGGCGGGCATGATCTCGCCACGGACGCGGAAACCCGGAGGGCTGCCGGCGGCGATGTGCAGGTCGGAGCCGTCGCTTGTCCAGCAGCGTCCGCAACAGGTCGTCGAGTGAGGGGAGATCGCCGGAGCTCGCCTTCGCCTTCCCCTGCCGCCCGGCCGAGGCCGCGTCGTCAGGCACGGCGCTGACCGACGAGGCGGTACCGGCCAACCGGTGGATCGCTTCGAGGAGCAACGCGGGGTCGGCGCTCTCGGGCATGTGGCCGGCGGCACCGGCCTCGCGAGCCTTCTCCGCGCTGTCCTCGTCGGACTCCTCCGAGAGGATGATCACGTTCGCGGCCTCGAGCCCCGGCTCGCGGCGCAGGCGTTGGGTGAGCGTGTACCCGTCCATGTCGGACAGCGACGCTTGGACGATGATCACGTCAGGGAGCTCGGCCGCGGCGATCCCCAGCGCGCGCGGCCCGGAGATCGCGTTCATCACCTTCATGTCGGGGTCGACCGAGCAGAACGCGGCCTGAAGCGCATCGTACAGAGCCAAGTCCTCGTGCACGATCAGAACTTTGGTCTTCCCCACGCTCATCGTCCTTCGCTCTCGGCTCGCGCCGCGGGACCGCGGTGCGATCTGACACCGATACGTATCGGCGTATCGGCAGGGCCGACACCCATCTTGACCCGAGGCGGAGCGTTCGGCGAGCGTTCCACCCCCTGCCGTATGATGTTCGCCGAAACTCGGCCCGGAGGGAACAGCGCGAGTGATCGAATCTCTGCACATCGACTCTCTCGCGCACGGCGGGGCCGCCGTCGGTCGCGCCGCCGACGGCCGCGTGATCTTCGTGCGCGGCGGCTGCCCGGGAGACGTGGTGGACGCGGAGATCGCCTGCGACAAGGGCACCTTCGTCGAAGCCGACATCGTTCGCATCGTCGAGCCGTCCGAGGATCGCCGCGTCCCGCCGTGCCCGTATTTCGGGACCTGCGGCGGGTGCCAGTGGCAGCACGTGTCCTACGCCGCCCAAACCCAGGCCAAACGCCGCATGGTCGTCGATTCGCTCGCCCGGGTCGGGCGCCTCGGCGAGGTCGACGTGGACGAGACGGTCACCGGCTCGCAGCCCTACGGGTACCGCAACCATGTCGAGATGCGCGTCTCGAGCGGCGCGGACGGCAAGCTCGCGCTGGGCTTCACCCACGCGCGGAGCGACGAGGTCGTCCCGATCGATGCCTGCCTGCTGCTGCCGCAGCGCGCCCGGCGACTGCCGCGCGCGATCGCGGGCGCGCTCCGCTACCTGTCGGGCAGGGGCGCTCTCGGCATCGAACGCGTCGGCCTGCGCGTCGCGCAGCGCACGCGCGACGTCGAGATCGATCTGTGGGGACCGCCCGGAGGCTTCCCACGGCAGGCCGTCGCGCGGACGCTCGCCGACGCGGCGAAGCCCACCGTCGTCACCCGGGTACTGGTGAAGGACGCGCGCGAACGCGCCGACGCGAAGGTCGAGGTGCTGTCCGGCCGCGGGTGGTGGCGCGAGAAGCTCGGTGCGCGCACCTATCGGGTATCGGCGCCGTCGTTCTTCCAAGCGGACAGCACGCTCGCCGAGACCCTGCAGCGCCTGGTGCTGGAAGGCCTCGCGCCGTCCGGGACCGATCGCGTCCTGGACATGTACGCGGGGGTCGGCACGTTCACGCTCCCGCTCGCGGAGGCCGCCGGGGAGGTCGTGGCGCTCGAGGGCAACGGCTCGGCCGTGCGCGATCTGCGCGCGAACCTCGATGGGGCCGGCCTGTGGGCCGACGTCATCCCCGGGGACGCCGAACGTTCTCTCGCCGACGCCGGACGATTCGACCTCGCCGTCGTCGACCCGCCCCGCAGCGGCATGACCCGGCGCGCGCTCGACGCGCTCGCGCAGACGGGCGCACGACGCGTCTGCTACGTCTCATGCGACCCCGTCACGCTGGCGCGCGACGCTCGCGCGCTGACCGACGCCGGGTACCGCGTCGGTCACGTGACCCCGGTGGACCTCTTCGCTCAGTCGTGGCACGTGGAGTCCGTCGCCATTCTCGATCGCGCGGTCTAGACGAGCCGGCCGACCTCGGGGAAGTCCGTGACGTAGACGTCGTGCGGTGCCTGCTCCTGCTCTCGCGTGAGGTCCTTCCCCGCCGCGTGTTCGCCCTCGTGCTCGCCGCCACCCCACATCGACGACTCGGTGACGTCGTAGACGACGCCCTCATACGCGACGTACGCGGGCCGGCCTCCCTTGCCGTCGAACGCGGCGAGCTCCTCGGCGGTGAGATCCTTCATCGCACGACCTTCCCGATCCGGCTGCACGGCGCGCCCTCGCGCCCCTCTTCCGCTTTCTACCCCTGCCGCCCTCGACGCGCCCGGCGTACGGACGCGGCGGTGGTACCATCCGTTGCCGTGCCGGTCCGCCGACAAGGAGCCGACGATGCTGCGCGGTGTGCTCTTCGATCTGGACGGGACGCTGCTCGACCTCGATCTCGACGCGTTCCTGCAGCGCTACTTCGCCGCGGTGAGCCGCGCGGCCTCCCCCTCGTTCCCGGGCGTCGAGCTCATGCCGGCGATCCTCGCCGCCACCCGCGTCATGCAAGGGCGGCATCCCGGCCGCACGAACCGCGAGGTCTTCTTCGAGGCGTTCCGGCAGTCGACCGGCATCGACCTCTCGACGTCCTGGGACGTCTTCGGCGACTTCTACCGGGACGTCTTCCCGACGCTCGGCGAGGGGTGCGCGCCGGCGGCGGGCGCTCGCGAGGCGGTCCAGAAGGCGAAGTCCCTCGGACTGAAGGTGGCCGTCGCGACCCAGCCCATCTTCCCGCGAGAAGCCATCGCGCATCGGCTCGCATGGGCGGGCCTGGACGACATCGCGTTCGACGTCGTGACGACCTACGAGATCATGGAGGCGTGCAAGCCGCTGCCAGAGTACTTCGTGCAGACCGCGCGCATGCTCGGCTGCGAGCCCGGCGAGTGCCTGATGATCGGCGACGATCTCGAGGCCGACATGCCGGCGGCGGAGACGGGCATGACGACGTTCTACGTGGGACGCGACGACGCCCGTTCGACGTCCAGCGGAACGGTCCGCGAGGTCGTCGCGCTGCTCGAGGGGCTCGCGGGGAGCGCGCCGGATCAGTAGGGGCGCGGCCTGATGATCGCGACCCACGCGCCGTCGAGGCGCTGGTCGTATGTGAACTCCAGCTTGCCGCGCGTCTCGCGGCGCAGGTCGAACTGCAGCCCCAGCCCAGCCGGCTCGTGGTCGGTGATGACGATGACACTCTCCTTCGCGTCGGCCGCGAGGAGCTGATCGACCACCGTCACGATGAGGGGGCGGCGCAGGTTGGGCGTCAGCCCTCTCACGTCGATGACGAGGTTCGATCCCGGAGCAGCCACGCCCACCCCCGATGAGTCGCCGCCACTCCCGGCATGAGCGGGCGGTCGATGTGCATGTAAGCCTATCATGCATGCGGGGAGAAACGCCTCATCGTCGTGCGCAACGGCACAACAAAACGCTTGTGCCTTCCGGCATGAAGTCGCAGACTGAATATGGGTTGCCCGGCTAAGCGACCTTGAGGGGCAATGACGACGACCGCACACTGTACGGATTCGCCCGTGATACGGCGCGCCACCGTGGCGCTGTCCTGTATCCGTGTCGGCGCGCGCATCCCCTCTTCTTGATCGGCCACTCGGGCAGGTCTGCCCGCGCAGCATCACAGCTGGCGTTCTTCCGCAGGTCAGCACCCATGCAACGCCGTCCACCCCGCATCGTTCGCGGATCGTGGGCGGCGTTCTCATGCGGCGGCTAAAGGATTGCGGCCGTTTTCCAAGGACACCGAAAGGAGGTTGGTCGCCGTCAGTTAGGACCGCGCGACTCTCCCGAAGGAGAGGTGGTCCGCGCGAATGTCAGGATCGTGCGCGTTCAAATACGCAAGGAGGTGTATGGGATGGCGCAAGAAGCGCGAGACGAGTTCTACGAACTCCTCGCCGCGCGGGGCGTATCGCGGCGTGACTTCCTGAAGTACTGCGGCTCCGTTGCCGCATTGCTGGGAATGTCCGAGCTCTACGCTCCGCAGATCGCGTCTGCCATTCAGGCCGGCTCGCAGTTGAAGCCCGCTTTGTGGCTGTCTCATGGCCTGTGCACGGGGTGCACAGAGTCGATGGCCCAGGTCGGCAAGCCCGACGTTCCGACGATCGTCCTCGACCTTCTCTCGCTGAACTACTGGGAGACGGTCATGGCGGCCGCGGGAACGCAGGCTGAAGCCAACATCACGGCGACCGTCGCAAAGGGCGGCTTCATCGCGATCGTCGAAGGTTCCGTCATGCAGGGCTTCGGCGGCAACGTGTTGCGCGTGGCAGGCAAGACGGGGCTCGACGAGCTCACGGAAGTCGCTGCCGAAGGCCGCCGCGGTCATCGCGGTCGGCTCGTGCGCCGCTGACGGCGGCTGGGTCGCGGGCAACCCGAACCCTGCCGACGCGACCGGCGTGCAGGCGTTCATGACCAAGAACGGCATCAACGTTCCGATCGTCAACCTGCCGACGTGCCCGGTGAACCCGGAGTGGGTCGTCGCGATCGTCGTCGACGCTCTGCTGGTCGGCAAGCTGCCTCCGATGAACGCGGAGCACGAGCCCACGCTCATCTACGGCGCGACCATCCACGACAACTGCCCGCGGCGCGGTCACTTCGAGAACGGCGAGTTCGTCGAGTTCGGAAGCGCCGACCAGGCAGCACAGGAGCAGGCGAACTACTGCCTGTACAAGATGGGCTGCAAGGGTCCGCAGACCTACACGAACTGCCCGGTCCAGCGCTGGAACCGTCAGGTCTCCTGGTGCGTCGAGTCCGGCTCCCCCTGCATCGGCTGCGGCACCGCCAAGCCGAGCGCGGGCGGCGCCGGCAACTGGGTCGACGCCGGGACACCGTTCCTGTCGCGTCTGGCGAACGTTCGCCCGTTCGGTATCGGCGGCGTGGCTCCGGCCACGATCGGCGAGATCCTGGGCGGCATCGCCGCGGCCGGCCTTGTGGTCCACGGCGTCGTTTCGGCGTCCAAGGGCCGCGTCAAGGGCGTTGAGACGGAAAGCCAGAAGGTCTACGACGCTAAGAAGGGAGGCGATAAGTAGTGGCACTCGTGAGTATCGACCCGATCACCCGTATCGAGGGACATCTTCGCGTCGAGATCGAAGTCGACAGTGGTGTCGTCAAGGACGCTTGGGTATCCGGCAGCATGTACCGTGGCATGGAGACCGTGCTGCAGAATCGTGCTCCGGCGGACGCGTTCTACATCTCGCAGCGCATCTGCGGTGTGTGCCCGATCTCGCATGGCCACGCCTCCACGATGGCTTCAGAGAATGCGCTCGGGATCAAGATCCCGAACAACGCGCGCATCATCCGCAACATCATCGAGGGCGCCGAGACGCTGCACAGCCACGTCCTGTGGTTCTACACGCTGACCGCGCTCGACTACGTCGACGTCGTCTCCGCTCTCTCCGCGAACATCGCCGACACGTACGCACTGGCTGAGAAGGCCGGCACGACGACGGCGGACTTCGGCGGCATCCAGAAGCGCCTGAAGGACTTCGTCGCCGGCGGCCAGCTCTCCATCTTCACCAACGGCTACTGGGGCCACCCGGCGATGAAGCTTCCGCCGGAGCTCAACCTGATCGCCGTCGCGCACTACCTCGAGGCCCTGCAGATGCAGGCCGAGGCGGCCGAGATCATCGCCATCATGGGCGGCAAGTTCCCGCACTTCATGACGTCGATCCCCGGCGGCACGGCGTTCGGTGCCGACCGAGGAGCGTCTCGCCGACATCCTCTACCGTTGGCAGGACGTCTCCGACTTCATCACGAACACGATGATCCCGGACACGCTGGCCATCGCGCCGTTCTATCTCGACGCGGCCGGCTACGGCAAGGGCGTCGGCAACTATCCTGGCGTGGGGCGTTTTCGACGACCCGTCGACTGCGACCCGAACAAGCGCGTACTGCCGCGAGGCGCTCTGGTCGGCGGCCTGACCTTGTCCAAGCCGGATGCGACGCAGGTCAAGGAGTACGTCGAGCACTCGTGGTACAGCTCCGCCCAGCGGTCTCAACCCGGCCGAGGGCCAGACGAAGGCGGACTTCACCACCTACGACGCAGACGAACAAGTACTCGTGGGTCAAGGCTCCGCGCTCGACGGCAAGCCGATGGAAGTCGGCCCGCTGTCCCGCATGCTCGTCGCGTACGTCTGCCGGCGTCACGGAGATCAAGACCCTCGTCGACGGCGCTCTCGCCGCACTGAGCAAGGCCGCCGGCACGACGCTCGGGCCCACAGCGCTCCTGTCGCTGCTCGGCCGCGTCGCGGCTCGCAACCTCGAGGCGAAGTACGTCGCCGACCAGATGGGTGGCTGGATCACCGAGCTCGTCGCCGCCGTCAAGAGCGGCGACAGCACCTACTTCACCGCGACGACCGTCGGCGATGGCGAGGGTGCCGGTCTCTGGGAGGCGCCGCGTGGCGCCCTCGGCCACTGGGTCACGCGTCAAGGGCGGGAAGATCGCGAACTACCAGGTCGTCGCTCCGTCCACGTGGGACATGTCGCCGCGCGATGCAGCCGGCGTGCGTGGACCTCTCGAAGAGGCTCTCGTCGGCGCGCCGATCGCCGACCCGACCAAGCCGCTCGAAGCGCTGCGCATCGTGCACAGCTTCGATCCTTGACTCGGGTGCGGGGTTCACGTGATTGAACCCAAGACCGGCAAGCAGTCATTTGTGATGTCCAAGCCCGTTGGCAGGTGATGCGAGATGTCTCACGAGGCACACTACCGTGAAGCACACCCGTTGATCTTCGTGTTCACACACTGGATCAACCTGCTGTGCATGATCGGGCTGGCCTTCACGGGCTTCTACATCCACTCCCCGTTCTTCGCCGGGTTCATGTACGGCGCGCGCATCATCCACTTCACGCTCATGTTCGTGCTCTGATCAACCTGGTCTCGCGTGTCATCCTGGCCTTCTGGGTCAAGGACGCGAACCAGCTGGGATCACGCAAGACGGACATCGACCTGAAGAACTGGCTGCCGCAGAAGGAGAACCGCCACCAGCTCTTGGAGACGGTGAAGTACTACCTCTTCTTCCGGAACACGCGCGTCATCTCGGCCAAGTACGGATCGCTGCAAAAGATCTGCCTACCTGATCACCCCGCTGCTCGTGCTCTACATGGCATGCACCGGCTTTGCGATCTACACCCCGGCGCACAACTGGGCCATCTGGCCCGTTGTTCGCCACCGCGCAGGCCGTCTTCGTGAACGACATGGGAGTCAGGATCGCCCACTACTTCGGCATGTGGGTCATCATCCTGTTCACCATGGTGCATGCCTACCTGGCCGCCATCGACGGCTTCAAGCCGCTGTGGGGGCTCATCTTCCTGTGGCGCGAGACGCCAGGGGAAGAGCACTAGGAACGTTTCCGGCGCCGCCGTTCGCGACGCGCGGAGGGGGAAGGGCCCGGAGCGGAAGCTCCGGGCCCTTCTCATGCCGCCACACAGGATTTCGGCGTCCCGCGTAGAATCAAACGGGTACACGGGGGAACGCTCATCCGCGGCGGCGCCATGTACGTCGTGCAGTCGAGCCGAGCCGGTCCCCACGGGCGGGACCCGAGGCCCTGGACGGAGATCGATGCTCGCCGAACGCGCACTCACCGCGGTCATGCGCCCGCTGTCGCGGCACTACACCGCACACGGGGCGGGCGACGCCTCGATGCTGCCGCCGCCGGATCCCGACACCGTGTATCTGCTGTACGCGCACGTCCCCTTCTGCGAGCGGCTGTGCACTTACTGCTCGTTCAACCGCTTCCTCTTCAACGAGGGCATCGCCCAGCGCTACTTCGCCGACCTTCGCGAGGAGATGCGTGTCGCGGCGCGCCTGGGCTACCACTTCGGCGCGCTGTACGTCGGCGGAGGGACGCCGACCATCCTCGTCGACGAGCTGTGCGAGACGATCGACCTTGCGCGGAACCTGTTCGAGCATCCGCGAGGTGTCGGCGGAGACGAGCCCGAACCAACTCGGCCCCGAACTCGCCGAACGGCTCGGAGGGCGTGTCGACCGGATGTCCGTGGGCGTGCAGAGCTTCGACGACACGCTGCTCCCCCAGATGGACCGCCTAGAGAAGTACGGCGACGGCGCGCAGCCTGTTCGACGTCATCGCCGGCGCGAAGGGGCTCTTCCACTCGCTGAACGTGGACATGATCTTCAACTTCCCGTCGCAGACCGAGGAGATGCTGCGCCGGGACGCCCGGCTCGTCATCGAGACCGGCTGCAACCAGACGACGTTCTATCCGCTGATGGCATCGCCGCAGACCGCCAAGTCGCTCTCCGCCCAGATCGGCAAGCGTCGACATGAAGCGGGAGAAGTCGTTCTACGACGTCATCGACAGCGAGCTGGGGGTGGCGTTCGAGCCGTCGAGCGCGTGGACCTACTCGCTCCAGAAGGGCGGCATGATCGACGAGTACATCGTCGACTACCCCGAGTATCTCGGCATCGGATCGGGAGCGCAGTCCTTCCTCGGCGGCCGCATCTTCACGAACACGTTCTCACTCAAGGACTACGCGTCGCGGGTGCGGACGGGATCGCTCGCCATCACGAGCGCGACCCGCAGGTACTCCCGCCGCGACATGATGCGATACCGCTTCGTCACCGACCTGTTCGGCCTGCGCTTCGACAAGACCGGCTTCGCACGGGACTTCGGCGTCCCCGTGGAACGGGCGTTGTGGCCGGAGGTCGCCTTCATGCGCGCCGTGGGGGCGTTCGACCGCGACGACGCGGAAGCGTTCACCCTCACGAGGACGGGCCGTTACCTCCTGGTCGTCATGATGCGCGAGATGCTCATCGGCTCGAACCGGCTCCGGGACGAGGCGCGCGCGGCTCTGCCTGCCGACGAGCGCGCCCTGCTGCTCGACGGCGTCGGGCTCGAGCAGTTCTCCCCCACCTTCGCCGGCTGACGCCGTCCACGCCCGCGCTCGGTTCCGCGAGGATGCCGCGGCGGACCGCGGCTCGCACGGCCCGGCCGTCGCTCTTCTGCCCCCACGGAGGCGGAACACCCGGTATGCTTAGCCGAACCGCTGCGGGCGCCACACGCGTCCGACCAGCGCCGAGGGCCATCGGCGCCGAACAGAAGGATGGGCGATGGGATCCGAACGCATCATGGTCATGGGGATCGGTAACCCGCTCATGATCGACGAAGGTGTCGGCGTGCGCGTCATCGAGACGCTCATGGCGACGCTCGAGTTCCCGAGCAACGTGGAGCTCATCGACGCCGGGACGATGGGCATGGGCATCCTGAACCTGTTCAACCGCTGCGACTACATGCTGGTCATCGACGCCATCGACGGGACCGGCTACGAGCCGGGCACCGTGGTGCGGCTGACGCCGGAGGATCTCGCGCCGAACCAGGTCATGCACAACTCCCTGCACGACCTGCGCTTCGCCGACGTTCTGCAGGCATCCGAGCTCACGGGAACGCGTCCGGAGGCGGACTGCATCGGCGTGCAGATCGCGGACATGAGCCACATCGAGATCGGCCTCACGCCCGCGGTGGAAGCCGCGGTCCCCGCCGCCGTCGAAGCGGTGCTCTCCGTGCTCGCCGAGCGAGGGGTGACCGCCGTGCCTCGGCAGGATGCGCCGATCGACGCGCGCATCCTCGAGGCGATCCGCATGTTCACGCCGGTCCCCGACCAGCCTCGGGAAGGCTAGGCGCGCCCGAGCTCTTCGCGGACCACTCGGGCGATCGAGACCGGATCGAGGCCGGCTCGCGCCAGAAGGTCCTTCGCGGCGCCGGACGACTGGTAGCCGTCCACCCCGAGGTTCCGCAGCCGGACGGCGCGGCCCGACAGCGCGATCCATTGCGCGACGCACGCTCCGAGCCCGGTGCGCACGCTGTGGTCCTCGACGGTCACCACGAGCGGCGCGTCGCACCAACCCGCGCATCGCCGCGTCGTCCAGCTGCAGCGGGCACGCGACGACGGCGACCGATACGTGCGTCCCGTGCGCTCGAGAGCTCGTCGGCCGCTTCGACGACGGCTCCCGCAACCGTTCCCATCGCCGAACACCGTGGCGTCGCTCCCTCGCCGCACCACGTCGATCGCTCCGTAGCGGAAGACGTAGTCGCCGCCGAAGACAGGCCGGCCCTCTCGATCGACGATCACGGGGAGCTTGCTGCGGCCCATCGCCACCGCGACCCTTCCCGGCATCGCGACGCATCGCCCGCACCGCGCGGTCGGTCTGGTTCGGGTCGGCGGGCACGATCACCCTCCAGCCGAAGAAGTCCCGGAAGGCGGCGACGTAGTCCAGGCAGTGGTGCGTCCGGCCATCCTCGCCCACGTCGAGGCCGCAGTGCGTGAGCGCGAGCTTGAGCGGCGCGTCGTTGATGTCGTTGAGCCGCTGCTGGTTGTAGACCTCGTCGCACCCGAAGACGCCGAAGTCGGCCCAGAACGCCAGCACGCCGTTCACGGAGGCAGCAGCCCGACGCCGTCGCGACGTTGTGCTCGCCCACGCCCGCCTCGACGTAGTCCTCCGGGCGTGCCTCCGCGAACGCGCCGGTCTTCACCGAACCCTCGAGATCGCAGTCGAACACGACCATCGGGGTCGAACGGGATCGCCCGTCCGACATCGGCCAGCGCTCGACCGAACGCCGAGCGGTTGTCGATGTCCTTCTCGCGGGTGTAGGTGCGCGGGGATCCGAGCTCCGGCGCGAGGGTCGCGCTCCGCGGCTCAGCGGCGCTCGTCGAGACCGGCCGCGCGCGTCTCGCCTTCGCGCGATCCAGCCATGCGGGGTCGAGACCGAGCTCGGCCATCGCGCGCGCGTACTCGTCCGCCGTGAGCGCGCGGCCGTGGAACTCCGGATCGTCCTCCATGAACGAGACGCCATGGCCGATCCTGGTGTGGGCGACCACCGCGCACGGCCGGCCGGTCTCGGCACGCGCGGAGGCGACGGCACGGTAGATGGCGGCGGTGTCGTGGCCGTCGACCTCGAAGACCCTCCAGCCGTCCGCCACGAAGTCCGCCACGACGTCGACCGGCATGACGTCGCTCGTGTGCCCGGAGATCTGCGCTCCGTTGAGATCGATGACGGCCGTGAGGTCGCACAACCGGTACTTGGTCGCGAGGCGGCGCGCTTCGGCGACCTGACCCTTCATCTGCTCGGCATCCGACATCGCCACGAACGTGTGCCACCGCCCTCCCGTCGACCGCGCGGCGATCGCGCTGCCGACGCCCGCGGAGAGGCCCTGGCCGAGGTTGCCCGTGGACCATTCCACGCCGGGGACGGACCGCTCGACGTGCCCCTCGAAGATGGAGCCCGCCTGCCGGAAGTGCGCGACCGCGTCCTCCAGGTCGAAGAACCCCATGTCGGCCAGCACGCAGTACACGCCGGGAGAGGTGTGGCCGTGACTGACGATGACGCGATCCCGCTCCGGAAGGTCCGGACGTCCGGGATCGAGGCGCGCGTAGCCGTAGAGGACCTGGTAGAGCTCGAGCGAGGACATCGACCCGCCCGGGTGCCCCGAGTCCGCGGCGCTCGTCATCGTCAGGATGGCGCCTCGCAGGAAGCGCGCGCGCTCGCGGAGCGAGACGACGTCGTCGTCGTCGAGTTCGGGCGCCTGGAATCCTCGCTCGGTCACGTGGCAGCTCCTCGAGGCCGGCGTGCACGCGGCGGACCGCGGCCGGGTAGACTGACGTACCGAGTCGGAGTATCCCCCGCCGCACGGCGCCGTGTCATCGCCCAGGCGGGCCCACATGGAAGGATGCCGCATGTCTGAGCCGCTCGACGTCGCGCGCATCGCCGCCCTGGCCGGCGGCGACGTGCTCCGCTCCCACCTCGGGCGCGTCCGGCAGATCCGCACGAAGACCTCGTCGGCCGACCTGGTCACCGAGGTGGACGTCGCGTCGGGCGTCGCGGTCGTGCGGGCGATCGCCGAGGCCCGTTCCGAGGCGCGGTTCATCGTCGAGGAGCCGGAGGTGTACGAGTTGGCGGCGATCGAGCCGGGAGACCCGCACGCGTCGGAGGTGTGGGTGGTCGACCCGCTCGACGGCACGACCAGCTACGTGCACGGCTACCCGTGCTACTCCGTCTCGATCGCCATGCTGCGCGACGGCGTGGCGCAGGTGGGAGCGGTCTACAACGTGGCCTCCGGCGAGATGAACGTCGCGGCGCGCGGAGCCGGCGCTACACGGGACGGACGGCCGCTGCGGGCGGGCCGCAGCCACACGATCGAGGACTCGTTGCTCGTCACCGGATTCCCGTACGACCGGGGCCGCCTGCTCGACCGGCAGCTGTCCGTCTTCGACCGGCTCGTCCATCGCGTCCACGGCGTGCGGCGCGACGGGTCCGCCGCCATCGACTGCTGCCACGTGGCGGCCGGCTCCGCCGACGGCTTCTGGGAATTCGCGCTCAAGGTGTGGGACACGGCGGCGGGCGCGCTCATCGCCCAGGAGGCGGGCGCCCTGGTGACCGACTTCACCGGTGCGCCGTGGTCGCCGGAGACGACCGACACGCTCGCGGCGAACCCGGCGCTCCATCCGATCCTGCTCGAGGCGATCGCCGAGGCCGTCGAGGCCGGAGGCTTCGGCCCGGCGTGAGGTCGGCCGCGGACGGGTCCGCGGCGATGGCGCGCGGTCGGCGGCGCGTCCGATCAGCCCGCGAAGCGTCGGTGACCGGCTAGTATTCCCGCTTGGCCGGCGGAGCGCTGTCCTCCGCCAGGCACATCCCCATGTCGCCCAGGACCTTGGTGACCGCCTGCTCGCCGCTCTCGATGCAGTTGGCGATGCCGATCCCGCGGTACGCGCCGCCGGCGAGACCGAGCGTCGGCACGAGCGCGGCGGCCTTCTCGATGCGTTCCACGCGGTCGATGTGTCCCATGGTGTACTGCGGCATGCCGTCGATCCAGCGGTAGACGCGCGCGAAGACGGGCTCGCGCCGAAGACCCATGATGTCGCGCATCTCGGCCTTGGTGATCTCGATGAGCTCCTCGTCGCTCCGGTCCATGATGGCCTGGTTATGCGGGCCGCCGACGAACCCGCGCAGGAGCGCCTTGCCCTTCGGCGCGCGATTGGGCCACTTGGTCGAAGAGTAGGTGGCCGCCATCAGCGCCCGGTGCTCGACGAGCGGGCAGAGCACACCGAACGCATCGAGAGAGAAGCCCAAGTCGTCGGTGTCGAACGCGAGCGACACGGTGGCGGACGACGAATACGGGATCGCGGCCACGAGCTCCGACAGCGACCGGTCCACCGGTTCGAGCAGTCGCGCCGTCGCCCAGCCCTCGCTCGCGAGGACGACGCCGTCGGCATCGAGCACGGCCCCGTCGCTGAGGTGCACGCGCCACCCGGATCCGACGCGCTCGAGCGCGGTCGCTCGCACCCCCGTGCGGATGTGTTCGCGACCCGCGGCGTCCGCCATGCCGTCCGGGAGCTCCTGCATCCCGTTCACGAAGGAGTTGAAGAACGTGCGCGGGTTCTTCGGATCGGGCGGGTACTTCCGGCGCATCTCCTCGGCCATGCGGCGTTGCGCCAGGAACCCCTTGATCAGGCACCCGTACTTCTGCTCCATCTCCAGCAGATTGGGGAAGGTCGCCGCGAGCGACATGAGCGCGGGATCGGAAGCATGTACGCCGCCCACCAGCGGCTCCGCGAGCCGGTCGAGGATCTCGTGGCCCATCCTGCGGACCACGAGGCTCTGGAGCGTCTCGTCGTTGAACTCGCCCGGCGCGAGCTTCTTCTTCGGGATGAACAGGTCCATCCCCGCGCGCGCCTTGCCCGCGAGGCTGAACAACCCGGTCGTCGCGAAGGGCCAGAACTTCGTCGGGGCGAACTGCATGACGCCGTCGGGCATCTCGTACAGCTTGCCCTTCTTGAGGATCAGCGTCTTCTTGCGCGTCTCGTCGCTCGGCATACGATGGGCGTCGAAGCCGGCCAGCCTCGCCACACGCATCACGGCCGGTTTCTGCGCGATGAACGCGTCGGAGCCGCCGTCGATGATGAAGTCGTCGACCGTCTCGCTCATGAGCTTGCCGCCGAGGCGCGGGTCCTTCTCGACGAGCGTGAACGCCACGTCGTGCCCCTCGTCCGCGGCTCGCTTGATCTTGAACGCGGCACCGAGACCGGCCACGCCGCCGCCCACGACGACGATCTGCTTCATACCGACATCAACCCTTTCATCGCGCATGTGAGCACGGGTGTCCGCCCGTGCGGAACGGCCTGCTAGATCACCTCGCGGACGGAGTCCGCGAGCGCCTCGATCATCCGTGGGTCGTCGTTCGGCAGCGCCGTTCGCGCGAACGAGAGACCGGCATCCCTCGCCCGCCGTGCCGCGACGACGTCGATATCGTATCTCGTCTCCATGTGGTCGAGTGCGAAACCGACCGGACAGACGAGGACGCCGCCGAACCGCGGCGCCGCGGCATCGATGACGTCGCCGAGCTCGGGGCCCAGCCACTCCCCGCCCCGCGCGCCCTTGCTCTGGAACGCCAGCAGCCACGGCGCGCCGGCGGCCCCGCCGCCGAACGCCGCGATGCCGCCGAGCTCGGGCGTCGCGCCCGGATCGCCGAGGCCGGCACGCCGTGCCACCGCGACGACCGTGGCTTGGAGCTGCCGCACGTACGATGCGTCCGCGCTCACATCCGCGAGCGGCAGGCTGTGCGCCGAGAACACCACGAGCGGTTCTCCTCCGCGCGCGGTCCGGGTCCCGAGCGAGGCGGTGAGCGCGTCGGCGAAGAAGCCGACGAACGGCTCGCGCAGGTGGTACGGGGCGGCCTGGGTGGCCGACATCGCCGCCTCTCTCGCGGCGGCCTCCACCGCCGTCCGGTACGCCCCGACGGTCACGGCGGCGTCGAACGGGGAGAGCGACGCCCACACGAGGTCGTCCACCCCACGCGCGGCAAGCCCGGCGACGCCGCTCGCGACGGTCGGCGCGGAGTGCAGCATCCCGACGGCGACCGGGATCCCGAGCGCCGTCTCGAGGCCTCGCGCGATCCGTTCGGCGGTGGCGGGCAGCGGCGAGCCGCCGCCGATGGCCGCGTACTTCTCACGTGTGGCTTCGAGCTGCTCGGGCGTCGGCTCACGCCGCATGACCGACCGCATGAACGGCTCCACCGCGTCGAGGTCGGCGGGGCCGCCGAAGGCGGTGAGCAGGACTCCCCTGCACGGCACGCGCGCCTCAGCTCCCCGAACGGATGCGGCGCGAGTGCTCGTGCACGAAGCGGACGAGCGCGCGGGCCTTCTCGGGATCGGTCGTCTTGTGGATGCCGTGACCGAGGTTGAAAACGTGGCCGGGGCGGTCGCCGACCTTCTCGAGGATGTCCACGACGATCGCCTCCAGCTCGTCGTCGGGAGCGAACAGCGCAGCGGGGTCGATGTTGCCCTGGATGGCCTGATCGGTCCGGATCTGCGCGACGGCCTTGGCGATGTCGATGCGCCAGTCCACGCCGACGACGTCGCCGCCCGCCTGCACGACGAGGTCGAGCATCGATGTCGCGCCGTTCGCGAAGTAGATGACCGGCACGCCCTTCCTCGAAAGCTCCGCGATCGCGCGCTTCGTCTGCGGCAGCACGCTCCGCTCGTAGTCGTACGGAGCGATGTAGCCGACCCAGCTAGTCGAAGACCTGCACGGCCTGCGCGCCGGCATCGATCTGGGCAGACAGGTACGCGATCGTCGTGTCCGCGAACTTCGACAGAAGGAGGTCCCAGGCCTCGGGCTCCCTCCACATGAGCGCCTTGCAGTGCTCGTAGTCGCGGGTGCCGTGCCCCTCGATCGCGTAGCTCGCGAGCGTGAACGGCGCACCGGCGAAGCCGATGAGCGGCACCTTGTCGCGCAGCTCGTGGCGAAGGATGCGCAGCGACTCCATGACGAAGGGCGTCGTCGTCTCCGGATCCGCCACGCGCAGAGCGGCCACGTCGGCCACCGTGCGCACCGGGTTATGGATCACCGGGCCCTCGCCGGCCGCGAACTCGAGATCGAGCCCCATGCCCGGGAACGAGATGAGGATGTCCGAGAACAGGATCGCGGCGTCGACGCCGACGAGGTCGACCGGCTGCATGGTCACCTCGACCGCCAGCTCGGGTGTGCGGCACATCTCGAGGAAGCCGTGCTTCTCACGGATCGCGCGGTATTCGGGCAGGTAACGACCGGCCTGGCGCATCATCCAGACGGGCGTGCGGCCCGTCGGCTCGCACCGGCAGGCGCGCAGGAACGTGTCGTCGAACGCCATGCGGCAGTCAGGTCCTTCCGGGTGTCGATCCGGCTCAAGGCACGCTGGCAAGTGTAACAAAGAGCGCCGCGAGCCCCCTTTCGAGGGATCGCGGCGCTCAGCTGTTCCGTGTCCGGGCCCGCGGCCCGGCCGATCACGCCTTCGGCACGCCTTCCAAGATCGTCTTCACGATCGAGGGATCCGCCAGCGTCGAGATGTCGCCGAAGGCCTCCATGTCGCGCTCGCCGGCCGCGATCTTGCGCAGGATGCGGCGCATGATCTTGCCGCTCCGGGTCTTGGGCAGCTCGGGCACGAGCTGGATGACGTCCGGTTTGGCGATGGGCCCGATCTCCTCGCGCACGTGCCCGGCGAGGATGCTGGGAAGACCCGCTTTGGCCTCGACGCCCTCCTTGAGGATGACGTACGCGTAGATGCCTTCGCCCTTCACATCGTGCGGGAACCCGACGACCGCGGCCTCGGCGACCGCGGGGTGGCTCACGAGCGCGGATTCGATCTCCGCCGTGCCCATGCGGTGCCCCGACACGTTGATCACGTCGTCGACGCGGCCGAGCAGCCAGTAGTCGCCCTCCTCGTCCTTCCGCGCGCCGTCACCGGTGAAGTAGTTGCCGGGGAACTGCGAGAAGTAGACCTCCTTGACGCGCTTGTTCTCCGGGTCGCCCCAGGTGCCCCGCAGCATCCCGGGCCACGGGAACTAGATGCACAGACGACCGCCCGCACCGACCGCGGTCTCGCTCCTGTCCTCGTTGAGCACGACGGGACGGATGCCGAAGAACGGGAGCGTCGCGCGAGCCGGGCTTCATGGGCGTCCAGCCGGGCTGGTTGGAGATGATGTGCCCGCCGGTCTCCGTCTGCCAGTACGTGTCGACGATCGGGCACCTTCGCCCTCCGCCGATGCACGTTGTAGTACCACATCCAGGCCTCGGGATTGATCGGCTCGCCGACGGTGCCGAGCACGCGCAGCGTCGAGCAGGTCGAACTTCGTCAGGCCACTCCTCGCCCTGCTTCATCAGCGACGCGGATCGCCGTCGGCGCCGTGTAGAACTGGTTGACCCCGTGCTTCTCCACGATCTCCCAGAAGCGGCCGGGGTGCGGATAGGTCGGCACGCCCTCGAACATGAGTGACGTCGCGCCGACGCACAGCGGCCCGTAGACGATGTAGCTGTGACCCGTGACCCAGCCGATGTCGGCGGTGCAGAAGAAGACGTCCTCGTCGTGGTAGTCGAAGTTGTACTTGAACGTCATCGCCGCGAACAGCGAGGTAGCCCGCCGGTGGTGTGCAGCACGCCCTTCGGCTTGCCGGTCGAGCCCGACGTGTAGAGGATGAACAGCGGGTCCTCGGCGTCCATCCACTCGATCTCGCAGTGCCGCGTCGATGCCCTCGGCGCGGACCTCCTCGTGGTACCAGAAGTCGCGGCCCGGCTCCATGTCGACGCGCGCCCTGCGCCCGCGACACGACGATGACACGTCTCGACGGTCGGGCATTCGTACAGCGCCGCGTCCGCCTCGGCCTTGAGCGGGACGACGCGCCCGCCGCGGAGCCCCTCGTCGGCCGTGATGAGCATCTTGCCGCCGCTGTCCTGGATGCGGTCGCGCAGCGACGCCGACGAGAAGCCCGCCGAACACGACCGAGTGGATCGCGCCGATGCGCGCGCACGCCAGCATCGCGATCGGCGAGCTCCGGGATCATCGGCAGGTAGATGGCGACGCGGTCGCCCTTCTTGATGCCGTGCTTCTTGAGCACGTTCGCGAAGCGGCAGACCTTGTAGTAGAGCGACTGGTACGTGTAGACCTTCGCGCGGCCCTCGTCCGACTCCCAGATCAGCGCGGCCTTGTTGCGGCGCCACGTCGGTGAGATGCCGGTCGAGGCAGTTGTAGGCGACGTTCGTCTTGCCCGCCCTTGAACCACTCGATCTTCGGGGTGTCGAACTCCCACTCCAGCACCTTGTCCCACTTCTTGTGCCAGTACAGGTACTCGTCGGCCTGCTCGGCCCAGAAGCCCTCCGGGTCCTCCACGGAGCGCTTGTACATCGCGTCGTACTCTTCGCGCGACTTCAGGTAGGCGCGCTCGCGCACCGAGTCCGGAACCTCGATCAATCTCCCCTGCTGCTGCATCGACTCGATAGAGTCAGTCATCGACGCGTCGCCTCCTCCGCTCGAACTGTCCGCTTCCCCATCCACCGCGTCGCGGTGACCCGCGGCGCGGCGCCCGTGACGGCGCGCCCATGGGCTCGCATTCCCAAGGGTGCCCGGCCCTCCGCTGTTTGTCCTGCTCGGCGAGGGTGGACGGCGCTATCGCGTCGGCCAACGGCGGCGCTGCCGGGCACGTTGCATCGTTCGACGGGCCGCGCTACAGTGAGGTCGTTGACAGGTTTCCCTTCCCTAAGTGCCGCTCCGGGGAGACCGGAGCGGGAACGGGCGCTGAATGTGCGCGAGAGCCGGCACTCTCTGCGACGCGGCGCTACGCGGACCCGCTGAGAAGCGGGAGCCGAGTGCTCAGGGGTATTTGGGAAGGTGTGTGGGAAGCCCGGCCCGAAGGCCGGGCTTCTCCGTATCCGGGGCCCGTCCATCCCCCGGCGCGACGACGGCGCGCGCCGAGCAGCGCGATCCTACAGGCCGCCGGGAACGAACGCGACGGCCCAGCCGGTACCGGAGTGCGTGGCGATCACGACGCCGGCTTCGACGACGAACGCCTCCGTCGCGTCGTACATCCCGGTGATCGTGTCGCGCAACTGGATGGCTCGCTCGGGTGACAGCACGTGCGGGAAGCAGAACGCCGCCGTGGTGGCGTCGCCCATCTGCTCCCTCACGTATTCGACGGTCTCGCGCAGCGCCGCCTTGATCCCGCGCACGCGCTTGACGGGCCCGACGGTGCCGTCGGGCCTCACGGTGAGGAGCACCTTCACGTCGAGCAGTCCCCCCAAGAACGCCGACACCGCCCCGATGCGGCCGCCTCGCGCGAGGTTGTCCAGCCCGTCCAGGCCGACGATCAGCCGGACGCGCTCCTTGACGCTCTCCACGGTGCGCACGACGTCGGCGATGCCGTGGCCGGCCGCCGCCTTCCGCGCGGCCGCGAGCACCTGGAAGCCGGTGCCCCAGGTCGCGTTCTTCGAGTCGATGACGCGGACGCGGTCGCCGAATGCCGACGCCGCGTGCCGGGCCGCCTCGACGGTCCCGGACAACCTCCCCGAGATGTGTATCGAGATCACATGCGTGCAGCCGGCGAGGAGCCGTTCGTAGACCTCGGCGAAGTCGCCGGGAGCCGGCTGGCTCGTCGTCGGCAGCGCGCGGTCCTGGTTCATGCGCTCGAAGAACCGCGCGGGCGTCAGCTCGCCGTCGCGGACCGTCTCGCCGTCGGGGAAGTTGACGAGCAGCGGCACGACGGTCACGCCCTCGCGTCGCGCGAGATCGGCGGGCAGGTCGGCGGTCGAATCCGTGACGACGCAGACGCGCCCTTGCTCGTCGGTCACAGCGTGTCGACCATCTTGTGCGACATCGGCGCACCGCCGACGACGTGGACGTGCAGGTGCGGAACACTCTGACGGGCGTCCGGGCCGTTGTTGATGATCACGCGATAGCCTGACTCGGCGATCCCCTTGATGTCGGCGACCTTCGGGACCGCGGCGCACAGCGCCTCGAGGACCTCGGCCGGGACATCGTCGCCCAGACTCTCATAGTGGGCGCGCGGGATGATCAGCGTGTGCACCGGCGCCTGCGGGCTGACGTCGTCGAACGCGACGACGAGGTCGTCCGAATACACGGTGAGCACGGGTATCTCACCACGGGCGATCTTGCAGAAGATGCATTCCTCCACGGCCGTGTCGCTCTCCTTCACGTCGCGGGCCTCTCAGGCGAGCCGCCGGCCTACTCCTCGCCGTCGGGCTCCTCTTCGAGCTCCCCCATCAGCATCGTCACGCGCTGCTCGGCTTCCTGCAGTCGCGCCTGGCACGCGCGCAGCAACGACACGCCGCGCTCGTAGCGCTGCAGGCTGTCCTCGAGGTCGAGCTGACCGCTCTCCAGCGCGGACACGATCGTCTCGAGTTCGGCGAGAGCCGCCGAGAAGCGCAGCTCCTCCGGTGCGGGTGCGTCGGACATCGTTCAGTCCCCTTCCCGTTCGACGGACTCGACGACGCAGCCGGCGTCCCCATCGTGGAGTCTCACGTGCACCGTGTCCCCCGAAGAGAGGGCCGAGACCGAACGCACGATCGTCCTGCGGTCCTCCGCATAGCATACGGCGTAGCCCCTGCCGAGGATACCGAGCGGCGAGAGATCGTGAAGGCGCGCGGCACCGCGTCCGAGCAGCTCACGCGACCGCTCGAGGGTGAGCGTGGCCGAGCGCGCGAGGCCCGCACCGCCCGCCTCCAGCCGCTCGCGCTCGCGCAGAAGACGTTGCGGCACCGCGCGCGGCAGCGCCGCGGCGGCGAGATCGAGCCGCTGCGCGCTGGTGGCGAGCAGGCCGCGCGGGTCGCGGAAGATCGCGTGTGAGCGCACGACCGCGACGCGTCGCTCGGCGTCGCGCGCGGCGTGCAGCAGCCCGCGGCCGAGCAAGCGCCGCAGCGCGCCGAGCCGGTCGGAGACCTCGTCGCAGGAGGGCGCGACGGCTTCCGCGGCGGCGGTCGGGGTCGACGCGCGCAGGTCGGCGACCATGTCGGCGATCGTGGTGTCGGGCTCGTGGCCGATGCCCGTGACGACCGGCACCGGGCATGCCGCGATCGCGCGCGCGACCGCCTCGTCGTTGAACGGCATGAGGTCCTCGTACGAACCGCCGCCGCGCGCGAGGATCACCACGTCGGCTCCCGACGCCCCGGCGGCGGCGAGCCCCGACACGATCGCAGAAGCGGCGCCGTCGCCCTCGACGGCGACCCCCGCGATCAGCAAGCTCGGCCGCCGGGTAGCGGCGCCGCAGCGTGCGGATCACGTCGTGGACCGCCTTGCCGCGCGGCGACGTCACCAGCGCGATCGTTCCGGGGAATGCGGGAGCGGACGCTTGCGCTCGGCGCGCATCAGCCCTTCGGCCTCGAGGCGCGCGGGCCAGGGCGGCCACCTGCAGGCGCAGGGCGCCTTCCCCCGCGGCGGCCAGCGAGCGCACCTGGAACTGCATCCGCCCTTTCGGCGGATAGACGGTGAGCGCGCCGCCCACTTCGACGAGCATGCCTTCGCGCAGCGCGACTCCCGCGGCCGCGAACACGTCGCGCCACATCAGGCACGGCATGACGGACGGGCCGTCGGTCAGCGTGAAGTAGACCGCCTTGTAGCCGGCGCGATCGGTGATCTCGGAGACCTCGCCCATGACGCGCAGCGGCACGCCTTCGAGGGTGCGCTTCGCCAGCGTCATCGCCTCGGTGACGCTGAGCGCGACCGGCGCCTCCGCCATGCGAACGTCTCCTCTCGGACGGCTGCGCGACCATGCTACCATCCCCCTCTGACCAGCAGCCGAGGCACGGACAGGGCGCCGCAACGGTCACATGCCCCGCAAGGTGGGCGGACTTCTTCACTGAAGTGGCGGGCCAGCGCTCGCTGCAGGCAGCCAGCCTGCGTCGCGAATCGATACGCCTCACGCGCCGAGGTCCGCGCCGAGGCCCGGCGGTCCGCGGGAAGCCCCGCGCACAGCGCGTCCGCCCGCTCGACGTCCGCCCAGTGGTACAGCAGGACGCAGTCGGACGCCGCGCCGTCGCGGCCCGCCCGCCCCACCTCCTGCGCGTAGGCCTCGAGGGAGCCGGGCAGGCTCGCGTGCACCACCAACCGGACGTCCGCCTTGTCGACACCCATCCCGAAGGCCACGGTCGCGACCACGACGTCGATCGCGCCGCGGACGAACGCGTCCTGGACCTCCGCCCGCTCGTCGGTGTCGAGGCCGGCATGATAGACGGCGGCCGACACTCCGCGCCGGCGCAGCCACCCCGCGAGGGACGCCGCCGACGCGCGCGATCCGCAGTACACGATCGCCGCCTCGCCGGCGTGCGCCCGCAGCAGCGCGTGCACGTCCGCGCGGGGGTCGGATGAGGGATCCTTGCGCCGCGTCGCGAGCCGGAGGGTCGGCCGGAAGAACGGAGCTCGACATACGACGGGGTCGCGCAGATGCAGGCGATCCGCGATGTCGGCGCTCACGCGCGGGGTGGCGGTCGCGGTGACCGCCAACACCGGGACGCCCGCGGGCAGCCGGTCTCGCACGCCGCCCAGCCGCCGGTACTCCGGCCGGAAGTCGTGCCCCCACTGCGAGACGCAGTGCGCCTCGTCCACGGCGAACAACCCCACCCGCGGCGCCGGTCCCAGCTCGCCCAACAGACGCGCCAGACCTTCGGGTGAGGCGTACAGGACGTCGACGCGGCCCTCCCGCGCGTCGCGCAGCGCGGCCTGCCGGCCGCTCGACGTGAGCGTCGAGTCGACGGCGACCGCGCGCAAGCCCGTCGAACGCGCCCGCATCACCTGGTCGCGCATGAGCGCGAGCAGCGGCGACACCACCAGCGTGGCCCGCCCGGTGACGACGGCGGGCAGTTCGTAGGTGACGGACTTCCCGCCACCCGTGGGGAGGATCGCCACGCAGTCGCGACCGGCGAGCACGGCCTCGACGACCGCGCGCTGTCCCTCCCGGAACGACGCGTGCCCGAACCGGTCGTTCAGCACGCGCAGGAGCGGATCGGCGCAGGGCGTGGTCGGCGACATGGAGCGCATCGTCGCGCCGGGCCCATACCGCCGTCCGTCCGGCGCGCGTCCGACGTACGTCCGGCGCCGGTCCGACGCCTGTCCGGCGCCTGTCCGAGCTACGCGTTCCCTCTGGACGGCGGATCGGAAGGCTCGACCGCGATCTTTCCGCCGGCCACGCTCAGCGACAGGTGTCCGTCCAGCAGCCGCACGAGATCGTCGCCCACGATCGCGCGCCGCCATCCGGTCAGGAGTGCCGAGTCCTCTCTCGAGCCGGAAGCGAGGTGCTCGAGGTCCGAGCGAGTCGCGAGGAGCGGCACGGCGATCCCGTGCTCCGACGCACGGACACGGATGAGAGCGCCCATCAGTTCGACGACGCCCTCGATGTCCACCACCGCCCGCTTCCGCTGGTCGAGCCTCGGGAGGCGCTCCTCGGGCATCTCCACGCCGGCGAGCACTGCCGCGAGAAGACCCGTCACGCCGCTCCCGAGCGCGCGGACGTTCACCCCGCGCACCTCGCCGAGCGCGGCCGACGTGGCCGGTCGCCTGCGGGCGATCTCGACGAGCGTCTCGTCGCCCACGACCCACTTGCGCGGCAGATCGCGCCGCATCGCCTCACGCTCGCGCCAGGCGGCGACCTCCTGGAGCACGCCGAGCTGCCGTCGCGTGAGCGAGGACAGACGCTTCAGTCGACGGAACTGCGCCTCGGGGACCACCTCGTACGCCGCGGGATCCGACAAGGCGGCGAAGTCGTCGGACAGCCACTCCAGCCGGCCGTCGCGCTCGAGCCTGTCGGTGAGCTGGGCCCAGGCGCGATCGAGGTAGCGCACGTCGTTGAGCGCGTACTCGATCTGTGTCGGCGTGAGCGGCCGCCTCGACCAGTCCGTGAACGTGTCGGACTTGTCCACGGCCACGCCGAACAGGTCCTGCACGAGCCGCGCGTACCCGACCTGCGCGGGGAAACCCGCAAGCGTCGCCGCGATCTGCGTGTCGAAGACCGGCCCCGCCGCGCTCCCCGACAGCCGGTAGAGGATCTCGAGGTCCTGCGACCCGGCGTGCACCACCTTGACGACCGCCGTGTCGCGCAACACCTCGAAGAGCGGCGTCAGGTCGTTCTCCTCGAACGGGTCGAGGATCGCACACTCCTCGCCGACGGCGAGCTGGATGAGGCAGAGCCGCGCCCAGTACGTCTTCTCGCGCATGAACTCGGTGTCGAGCGCGAGACGCCCGTGCGCGCGAGCGCGCTCGCAGAACGCGCGCAGGGCGTCGATGTCGTGCAGATGCACGTGGTTCCTCTCGACCGGAGTGATCGGCGTCATGCATCGAGGACCGGCTCCGCCAAAGCGGACCGCCGCGCCACCCGTACCAGTATGTCCAGCGGACCGTCCTGTATCAAACCTGTTAATGCTGCGGCCGATGCGCTCACAACGAGGACGCGCGCGCATATCCTCCACTCGACGCGCCGCGACACTCGCGCCCCGCGCCTCGTCCTCCCGTGCCGCGCCGCACGGGAGCCGCCCCAAGACCGGGAGCCCGCCATGGCCGAGCCGATCGTCGCGTTCCTCGCGGAAGAGCGCGCCTCATACAGCCGCACACGCTTCGAGGAGGAGGCGCCCGCGCTCGGCCTGCGGACGCGGTCGCTGCATCCCCACCTCTTCGACCTGCTCGTCGACGCCCGAGCGCCGAAGACGTTCTACCGGAACCGCCCGATCCCCGCACCGGCGGCGTTCGTGCCGCGCACCGGGAGCGAGACGACCGGCTTCGGCCGCGCCGTGATCGAGCAGATGGAGGCGACGCCCGGCGTCGCGGTCATCAACCACGCGGACGCGATCATGCGGGCGCGCGACAAGCTTCTCGCGCACCAGCTCCTCGCCAAGGCGCACGTCCCGTCGCCGCGCACCGTGCTCGCGCGTCAGCCGTGCGACGTGGCCAAGATGGTGCGCCTGGTGGGCGGGCCGCCGGTCATCCTGAAGCTGGTGAGCGGCACGCACGGGAAGGGCGTCATGCTCGGAAGGGACCTCGAGGCCATCGAGGCCGCCCTCGAGACGGTGTGGGCGCTGAACGAGACGCTGCTCATCCAGGAGTTCGTGGCCCAGAGCGCCGGCACGGACCTGCGTGTCATCGTGATCGGTGGACGCGCGCTGGGCGCGATGCGCCGCCGCGCGCGACTCGGACGGTTCCGCGCGAACGTGCACCAGGGCGCCGAGGTGGAGCCGTGCACGCTCGACGAGCGCATGGAGTGGACCGCGCTGCGAGCGACCGAGGCGATGGGTCTCGACATAGCCGGCGTGGACCTCGTCGACGGTCCGGACGGCTTCTCGGTGATCGAGGTGAACTCGGCACCGGGCTTCGAGGGATTCGAGAAGGCGACCGGGACGAATGTCGCGGCCGAGATCCTGCGCTACGCGGCGTTCCGCGCGGGGCTGTGAACGGTCACGACGCTCGACAGCGGCTTCGGTCGCCGTCCCTCACTCGCTGTCGTCGAATCCGATCTCCACGTGCGTGCTGTCGCAGAAGGGCTTGTTCTTGGAATGCCCGCACCGGCACAGCGTGACGCGGTTGCGGACCTCGTATCGGCGGCCGTCGGCCCCGATCACCGGGATGCCGCCTCGGACCCACAGCGGCCCGCTCACGCCGGCGGACGGATCCTCGACGACTCCGATCGATGCCTCCAGCTCCGGCTCGACGAGCCGCCCGGTCGCCGGCTCCAGCGCGGTGTAGCGTCCGGAAGGACACAGCGACGCCTGCTCCACCACGACGCGCCTCGACTCGTCGTCGTCGGCCTCCACGCGGCGCCACAGGCCGCCCTTGGCGGCGCAGAAGCGCGCTTCCGCGCACAGGTCGAGCTCGTCGAGGAGATCGACGTCGGACCCGGGGATGCGCGCCGCCGCTTCGGCGTAGGGAACGGTCGAGGCCGTCTCGGCCCCGTCGAAGTCGGCGAGCAGGTGCGAACCGTCGCAGTACGGCTTGAGTCCCGATTCGCCGCACCGGCACAGCGCGCAGCTGGCATGCGCGGGGAACGCCTCACCCTGTTCCCACGCGACGCACTCGCCCTCGTCGTCGGTCGCGATGACGAGGCGCGTGACGGGAACGGCGCCGGTGACGAGGTACGGACCGTCGCGCTGGACCTCGATCGTGGCCCGCGGCGCGACGCGTTCCGGCTCGGCGTCCGCTCCGGGCGCGCGCGTCTCCGGCGCCTGCTCGCTCACTGCGAGACCCAGGTGATGATCTTCAGGTGGCCGTCGGACGCGACCGGCGGGAACATCGGTGGCGGGTTCACGTTCAGCCTCTCGTCGTAGGTGTACTCACGGGACGAAAACCCGTGCTTGTTGTCGGAGGTGACGAAGCCCTCGTACACGTGCCACGCTCTCGAGCCGAGGATCGTCGCCTTGCCGCGCAGGATCGTCGTGCTGTCCTCCAGGCCGTCGCATGCCGCCTTGCCCGTGAGGGCGAGCCACGCCGCCTCTATGGTGATGTCGTTCTTCATCTGGCTCAAAGGGTACCCGGCGGTGATGAGCACGTCACTCCGCGCCACCAGGCCGCAGGTGTACGGCGCGGACGGGTCGGCGCGGACGAGGTCGTCCGGCAGCAGGATGTCGTAGTTGGACGCCACGGTCAGGTCGGCGCCGTAGTCGCCCGACACCCACACGTCGGAGTCGAAGAAGAGGATGCCGGAAGGCGGGATGGTGCCGGTCTTCACCGGCAGCGACGAGTACACGAGCCCGCCGAGGGTCTTGTCTCCGCTGTCGACCGTGTAGACGCTGTACGACGTGCCGTTGAGCACGAGCCGATACCCGAGCTTGCCCGTCGGGTTCGCGAAGAAGGCGTTCTCGCCTTGGGCCACCGTCTCCATCGACTGCACGTCCGCGGTGACCGCGTTGAAATCCACCGTGTCGGTGTCGGGGTAGCAGGCTTGCGCGTACCCGTCGTTCTGGATCGTGCTGGCCGAGAAGATCGGCCCGTTGACCGTGCCCTCGTTCTGCACCGAGCCGTTCATGCGCACGGCGCCGTTCACGACCGCGTTCTGCCCGATGACGATGCTCGTGTCGCCGAGCATGGCGTAGTCGGCGAACGTCGGGTACCCCACCTCCGCGGTGACGGTGCGCACGATCCCCGACACCGACGCGGTCCCGACCGATCGCACGATCACATCCGTCCCGCTCCCCTTGCTGACCGTGGCGATGTACGTGCCGTCCGGGGTGGCGACCGGCCCGAGTGTCGGGCAGTCGCTCGCGTAGTTCGTGTCCTTGCTCATCCCGTAGAGGTACGCGTACAGACCGGCGTCCGCGACCTGCAGCGCACGCTGCCGCTCCTCGGTGAGGTGGCCCTCGCTCGACTGATACACGGTGAGCGTGACGAGCATCGTCACCAGGACGAACAGGATGGAAGCGGTTCCCATCACGATCATCATCGCGGAGCCGCGGTCGGAGGGCTGCCGTTCCGCGTGGTCCCCGAGCGCGGGCGTCGGAACGCTCGCCGCCTCGCGGCGGCGAGCGCCCGCTCGGTCACCGGTCGACAGCGTCGCCCGTCCCGGCACCGTCGCCCGCCCCCTCACTCTATCTCGGCATTCATCGTGCGCACCCTCACGGACGTCGTCTGCTCGACGAAGAGCGTCGTGCCGTTGGCCGACGCCCCGTCGCGCAGGTCGACCACGACCTCGGACACGCTGGCCGCCGAGGTCGCCGGGACGGCCTGGCCGTCGGCCGCGGACTCGGCGAAGTACTCGAACAGGGGTTGCGACGTCGCGGTCTGCACGAGCGACGCGACCGGCGCGTCGGAGACGACCGTGTAGCCGTCGCCGTCGGGCTGCTCGACCATGCGGTACAGCGCCGAGCCGCATATCTGGTAGGTCACGCGCTGCACCGCCGAGGCCGAGTCGATCGTGAAACGGCACTGGTAGGGCTGGCAGATGTCGAAGGCGCCGGCGCCCGGCGTGGCCTCGATCGCCTGCCGCAGATCGGCGGCGACGGTGTCGAGCGCCTGCTGGCCCTCGGCGCTGGCCGTCGAGCGCGCCTCCACGGTGTTCGTCATCGAGCTGACCGAGTTGAACAGCAGGAAGGCGGCGGCGAGCAGGACCTGGAAGATCGCCAGCACGGCGATCAGCTCCACGATGGAGACGCCGCCGTCGCGGTCTCGCGGTCCCACCGCGGACACCGGACGGCGGCTCATCGCGTCGCCCGCACGGTCGTCTGATAGGTCCCGCCGTCCGTGACGGCGATCGGGTTCGCCAGGTTCGAGGTCGTCGAGTAGCTGTCGCTGCGGCGCACGTAGTACGTCGTTCCGGGCGGCAGCATGACGATCGCCGGCACCCCCTTCGCGACGCTGACGTCGCAGTACTTGGTCTTGTTGTCGGCCAGGTAGACGGACACGGTCCCCGCCGCGGCCGAACCGTACGCGTTCTGGTAGCTGATGGAGAGCTGCCCGAACTTCTCGACCGTCGCGACGATGGTCGGATTCGCGCCGGTCACGAGCGACACCGGCTGCGACGACCTCCAGCCGACGTAGTTCGTCGCGGTCGCCAGCACCGAATAGGCGCCCGCGTCGAGATTGCCGAAGAGCGGCGTCGTCCCGCCGGAGCCGGTGACCCCGGTGGTGGCCACGTTGCTCCCGCTCGTCAGCGTCACCGCGATCCCCGTGACCGGGTTGCCACGGCTGTCGACGGCCTTCACGGACACGGTGGCGATATCGCGAACGGTCAGGTTCGCGGTGTGGTCCTGCCCCGTGGGCGGCCCGACGACGACCTGCGCCGACCCCGCGTTCGGCTGGCCGGTGAGCGACGCCGTGTACGTTCCGATGACGAGCCCTTGGAAGAGGGCCACCCCGCTGCCGTCGCAGACGGCGTCGGGCACCTGCACGGGGCCGCCGAGGAGCGACACGCTGGCGCCGGGCATCGGGGCGCCGGAGGCGTCCCGCACGATCACGTGCGCGGTGCTCGGCCGCTGGACCCTCACGACGTAGGCGACGACCCCATCCGGGACGGTCGCCACATGCGGCTCCGTCGGATCGATCACCTGGCCGTCGACGCTCACTTGGAAGGGCGCCTGGTACGGTGGCGTGCCGCGTGGCACGTTGCCGAAGTACGCCACGCCGTCCGCCCCGGTGTACAGGGTGCGCGCCAACCCCGTCTGCGGCGTCAGCACGACCATCGCGCCGACGACGGGCGGGCTGGGCGCGTCGTAGCTCACCACGGTCACCTGCACGTCGCCGGTCTGCTGGGGGTCGCCCTCACCGAACACGCTCGACGACATCGTCACCGTGCCGGGGACCGGCGACGTCCACGAGACGGACACCGAGATGCTCTTGTACTCGGCCCTCGTCGACGGCGCCTGTCCGCGGGCCCAGGTGACGCTCGTGCGGACCGTGAAGCCCGCGGTCGTCTCGACCGTGGGGATCGGACCGGGTGGATCCCCGTAGCGCCCGGTGGCGGGGTCGAAGGTTCCGACGTCGTCGTACGGCAGGTTGCGGGCGTTCTCGATCACCGAGTTGGCGAAGTCGGCCGCCGCGGTCCGCATCGACGTCGCGGCGGATGAGGTGGCCGAGAAGCCCAAGGCGCTGACGACCGCGAGGGAGACCACGGCCAGCACCGCGGACGCGGACACGACCTCGACCATGGTGTAGCCGCGGTCGGACCGCAGCCCCGCAAGGTGCGCGAGATCCCCCACGCAACACCGCAACACCGCCCACCGGCCCTCCCCGGGGTGGCTCCCCGCCTCATCCCGCAGCTGGCAGCACGCGAACGAGAACGTCCGCTTCTTACCCGCAGTGGATGAAGTGGGAGCCGGCCAGTGGGAAGACTGTCCTAAGGTACAGGCTGAGCCTGCACCTTAGGATGTCGGGTCGAGACAGTGTCGCGGGACGCGCGCGAGGCCCGCCGAAGCGCGCCGCGACGGGCGCCCGGAGCGCGCTACATGGCCATCTCGCGAAGCAGCTTGATGCGCAACGCCGGGTCCGGATGCGTGTCGAACAGCCCCGCGATCCAGCTGCGCCGCTTGCCCTCGTGGTCGCGCAACGGACTCGCGATGTAGAGGTGCGCCGTCGCCTTGTTGGCGTGTGCCAGCGGCCTCGGATCGGACGTGATCTTCACGAGCGCGTCGGCGAGCTCGTTCGGGTTCCTCGTCAGGAGCGCACCGTCCGCGTCCGCCAGAAGCTCGCGCTTCCGCGAGACGGCGAGCTGGATGATCGTCGCGAAGATCGGCGACAGGATCGCGAGCACCAGACCGACGATGATCAGGATGGCTTGGATCTGGCCTCCGCCCTCGTCGCGACTGCTCCGGCGCCCGAACCCTCCGAAGATCGTGTAGCGAAGGAAGAAGTCCGAGAGCAGGACGACGAAACCGACGAGCACCACGATCACGCTCGAGAGCCGGATGTCGTAGTTGCCGATGTGCGAGAACTCGTGCGCCAGCACGCCTTCGAGCTCGGGCTTGTCGAGCTTCTCCAGCAGGCCGCTCGTCACGGCGACGGCCGCGTGCTGCGGGTCCCTGCCCGTGGCGAACGCGTTCGGCGACGGATCGTCGATGACGTAGACGCGCGGCATCGGCAGGCCGGAGGCGATGGAGAGGTTCTCGACGGTCCGGTACAGGTCGGGCGCCTGCGCCTTCTGCACCTCGTGGGCGCCGGCGATCGCGAGCGCGACCTTGTCGCTCCACCAGTACGACGAGAACGATTGCAGGATCGCGATCACGATCGCGAGCGGCAGCAGCCACGTCAGCCCGAGGGCGTCGCCGAACACGTAGCCGAGCCCGATCACGAACACCACGAACAGCGTCATGAGGAGGAGCGTGCGGAGCTTGTTAGAGGTTACGTTCGTGTACGCGGTTGCCATCGTCAGAACTTGACCTCGACGTTCTGGGTCTCTGCCTCGTTCGCCTCGATGAACTCGAACTTCGTGAAGCCGAGCGCGGACGCGAACAGGTTCGTCGGGAACACTTGGATCGCCGTGTTGAAGTCACGGACGTTCGCGTTGTAGAAGCGCTGCGCGGCCATGATCTTGTCCTGCGTGTCGGTGAGCTCGGCCTGCAACTCGAGGAAGTTCTGGTTGGCCTTCAGCTCCGGATAGTTCTCCGCCACGGCGAAGAGCGACTTGAGCGTGTCGGTCAGCTGGTTGCTCGCGTCGATCTTCTCGGCGGTCGAACCCGTCACGAGGCGAGACCGCAGCGCCGCGACCTTCTCGAAAAGCTCGCGCTCGTGCGTCGCGTAGCCCTTCACGGTGTTGACCAGGTTCGGTATGAGCTCGTAGCGCCGCTTGAGCTGCACGTCGATGTCGCTCGACGCTTCTTGCACGCGGTTGCGGCGCCGGATCAGGCCGTTGTACGCGGCGACGATGAACAGCACCACGAGAACGACGATCACGAGCACGATCCACAATGCCATCGTAGGTAGCCCCCTTGAGGCCAGTCGGTTCATACAGGCAGGCGCGGTGGCCGAGTCTGCCTCTGCATGCTCATTGTAGCCGCGCGCACACGATCGGTCGTCAGCCCACGGGCGTATTCCGTCACTCCCGAAGCTGGTGCGACGGGCGGAAGCCCGGCCCGCCCTCGTCGCCGTCGACCGCGCCCGCGGCCGACACCGAGTAGTACGAGTCGGGACCACCGCTGCCCGACGGGCAGGTGAGGACGTTCGGGATGTAGGGGCGGACGATGTCGTCCCATCCGCCGGCGCTGCCGTCGAGCACGCCGCCGCCGTCGGGAATGGTGGCGCACACGTCACGCGCGGTGGCGATGGCGCTCGCGATCTCCCGCTGGTTGGCCTGGCAGGACCTGACGTCGGCGTTCTGCTGGGCGAAGCGCGACACCGGCACGGCGATGGCGGCCAACGCCCCCATCAATGCGATGGCGACCAGGACGTGCCCGACCGCGAATCCCGCCTCGCTCCGGTCCGGCATGGCCCGTTCCTCTCGCCTCGCACCGGTGGACGACAGCGTCGTCCATCACGCCTTGTATCGGGAACGGGCCGGCAGGGGTGAACCGGGGAGCGATGGGCGGTACGACGCGGGGGAGCTCTCCCGTCTGCGCTATCCGCGTCACCGCTTGGGAACACTCGCGTGGGAACGTCCTGCAACCCGCCGCAGACCGGGACTCTCCGGCCGGTCGCGGACCCGACGAGAGGGACGATCGAGATGCGCTTGTTCTTCCTCAGGCACGGACCGGCGGTGAGCCAGGAAGGCTGGAGCCGCCCGGACGAGGAACGCCCGCTCACCGACGAGGGCCGCGAGGTCGTCGCCGCGGTGGGCGAGCGGCTGTCTCAGCTCGACGTGCACGTGGACGCGATCCTCACGAGCCCCTTCGTCCGCGCGAGCCAGACGGCCGAGATCGTGGCCGACGCCCTCGGCGCCCGCGACGCGCTCGCCGTGGAACCCCGCCTCGCGAGCGGGTTCGCGTTCCGCCAGCTGCGCGAGATCCTCGCCGACACCGCCCAAGCGGCTTCCGTCGTGCTCGTCGGCCACAACCCGGATCTCACGGACGTCGTGCGGCAGCTGGTCGGCGGGGGTTCGATCAAGCTCAGGAAGACCGCGATCGCCCTGGTCGACCTCAAGGACCTGCCGAGCGGCGGGACGCTCGTCTGGCTCGCGCAGCCCGACCTGATGGTGCCGTGCCCGCCGAGGGACGCGGATCGCCCGTGACGGCGTCGCTCCGCGAGGAGACCCCGACTCCACTGGAGCCCAGGTCTGCGGCCTCGCGCTGGGGCGATGGGGACGGGACCTGGGGCATGACGCGGTGCGCGTCAGCGGCGATGTCGCCCGCGCAATGGCCAGCCAACGGCTTCCGCTGTCCGCTGGAAGCGTTTGTTGGGCCAAGCGCCCGGTCGCTACCTGGGCGAGAACACGACCGGCATGCCGCGGAATGCAAAGACAGCCCATGCTGCTAGGGCAAACGCACTCGCAAGGAAGGCGACGGCGACGACAACCAGAATCCACGGTCGGCGATATCGACGGGCAAACGGGAGTGCGACCAACTCCGCCAGCGGCGCAAACAGGAGCACTCGAAGCAATTGGCCACTGAGCGGCGAGATGTGCCAGAACGATCGAACGATCTCGAAGAAAGGCGCCGCGACCGCCAGAGCGACGTAGCCGACAATGTCCAGCAAGACCGTCGACGCGATGGGCCAAGCCCATCGGGTGGGACTGCTCGCAGTGCTAACAATCTCGACCGGCTGCGCCAACTAATCCTGGCCCCCTGCGTGTCACCCAACGTGTGGCGCTTAACCTGCGCGCCCATCCCCTACCATTGTGCGCCAGCTTGGGCGCGTCAGGTTGAAGCGCTTGTTCGGCCGCGGAATCGCGACGCCTAGCAGTGATACCGGATGTGGTGCGAGTCGAGGAATCGCCTGATCTCGTCTACGTGGACTGCCTGCCCGACATTCAGGAACTGGTGCTCGACCACATTCTGGCCGTCACGGCTGAATGTGGGGGCGAACCCCAGATCCAGGTGCGTCGTCGAAGACTGTAGCCCGCACAGGCTCGCCTCAGTATCGAAGAGTGGACCTCCGCTTTGCCCGCGCAGCCCGGGGCTCGACGTCTGAATGTACGTGGTGTCCGAACCGTCTGGCTGCTGTACCACAACGAAGCGAGAGACAATGCCATCATTGGCGAAGAGCGGCGCGGGAAACCCACTCTGCACCTCGAAGTTGTCGTCCGAGAACACTGCCTCCACTGAGTGCCAAGGGTAGCCCACCCTGCAGACGGAGAGGCCTGCCGTGATCGGGTTGGTCCGGAACTTGGGGTAGACCTGGTCGAGAGCGGGCGTGAACTGACTCAACTTGAATGCCGCGAGGTCAGCGCCGGGGTGGCGTCGAAGTTCCGTCGCCCGCGGTTTGGACAAGTGCCAGTCAGCGCCTGCAGCCCAAATCTCGACATGGTGTGAAAGAGAATCCTGCTTCTGCTCATGCAGCCTTCGCATCTCACGGTTGCGCTGCGTTGCGTTCGCGGTCTTCTGACGCTCCAACTGGCTAACCGCCTCGTCGATCGCCGCCGCTCCGGCGATCGATTGCTGCGCCTGCTCGATCTCGTCGAAGACGTGGCCCGCCGTGATAGCCCAGCCCTCTTCGTTGAGCACCATGAAGGCCGCAACGGTCGAGAAGACTGTCCCATCGTGTTTGCGACGGAGCCCCGCATATAGACCTGTGTACTTCTGCGCCAGTTCGCATGCTCGCGCAAACACAGCTGATCACCCCAAAACGACTCGGAGACCGTAACTGCAGTGTAGGAGGGCACTCTGACACTGACGGCCTGCGGGCCTTCTCACCTGTTCCGGTCGGCCGAACGTGGTGCGCATGAGCAGCGCATGTTGCCTTGCATGGTAGCCGAGACCTCACGGCGCCTGCTCGATGCGCTTGTTAGCCGGCGCGCACGGGAGCCCCAGCAAATGCGATCTCGTTACCGTCGGCGTCCGTGTAGGTCACCTTGCGGACACCGTTCTCGAGCGTCTCCATCACCCGCGGGTGAACACCGCGCGCCGCCGCGGACTCCACGGCGCCGTCGAGGTCGTCGACGAAGACCGTGACCATCGCACAACCTGCGCGATCTGGCCGGAGCTTGACGTAGACTGACCCGTGCTCCGACAAGGTCCACACGAAATCGGTGTCATTGGCCTTGAACGTCGGGGGCTTGCCGAAAAGCAGCTCGAACCACGCGACCGCACGGTCGAAATCACTCACCGCGACTCCCGCGAACACGTCCACAGCCATACGTACCATGCCTCCCCGAGCGGAGTAAGCACAATGTAGAGGCCGAGCGCTCGCCGGTCTTGCCGTGAGCGAATCATCACTGTCCGGCTAACGTCTGGCGCTTCAGCAGACGCCGTTGCGCTTGATGCTCAGTCTAGCTCCGGGCGTTCTGCTGGAAGCGCTTGTTCGACACGGCGCCCATCGAACCGCTCGCTGCCTCGCGATCACGCGTCAACAAGCGAAGCTTGGCCCGAATCGTGAGCCCAAACAAACCCACGGCGAGCAGGAAGAAGGCCAGCGCAGCAATCGCAGGGAGCGCCAAGCCGGTGTCCGGCGGCTGACTTGTCACATACACTTCCAGGCCGCCGGCTGCACCAAGTGAAGTCACCGCCATCACGCTCAAGACGAACCCAGACCGCACGCGCCGACGAAGAACGAACAGGCTAATCCAAGCGAATGCCAGGACTCCCCCGACAATCAGGTATCCGGCTGCAGCTTCGGACACGTCGTTCCTCCTGCGAGAAAGAGCCTAGAGCGCTCTCGTCGAACATGTTGCGCTTCAGCGACTGACCGAGCGGCTGGTGTCAGAGTAGCGCTTCCGCAGTTCGCTGGAAGCGGTTGTTAGGCGACTTCCCCGGGGCGCGAGCCGGCATCAGCGCCATGGCCGGCGACAACGCGCTGGCCGAGCCGCCGTGAGGCGTCGAGCAAGACGAGTAGCAGCGAGATCGAGAACAAGAAGCCGAAGAACAAGCCGACCACGTCCCCGGCGATGGAGATCCTCCCCTGCAGCACCGACAGTGCCTGCATGTGCTTGAGGAGGCCAGCGACGTTCGTCGGCTCGACAGGCCCAAGCCCGGCGAGGGCGGCCTTTCCTTGAAGCGCCGCCTGCGCGGCGCTGGCAACGCTTGTGGACTGCGAAGGCTTGAGCCCGGCGACCAATCCCTTCAGGGAAGGGCTCAGGGCGTTGAGACCCAGGAACGGATGCGCGAGTCGCTGCCCGATGATGAAGTTCACGACAGTCAGCGCAGCGTTGGTCAGAAAGCCCCCAAGTGCGCCGATAGCGACCCAGAGAGACGCACGGACTCGGACGCGACGGTAGTAAATGAGCGCCGCAGTGATCGCGATCACCGAGGAGAACACGCCGACCGCCTGCAGGGCGTACGGCCAGACAGAAGTCGCCATTAGTCCCCCGAGCTATCCGAATTGGCGATTGGCAGTCGCGTGCGGGAATGCTGCCTAACGTCTGGCGCGTAACCTGCGCGCCGATTGCCTCACATTGTGCGCCTCGCAAGACGCGTCAGGTTGACGCGCTTGTTCGGTGAGCGCGGAACCCGACCACTACGGTCGCCGCCCCGGCAATCAGACAGACCAGAGCTTCGACCGCAGCGCGTGACCACATAGAGGTTGTGACCGCTCCGGGTGCAATCGAATACCCGAGTCCCGCTGTAGTCACGCGGACCAGGAGCATGACGGCGTCGAGGATTGCGAAGTCACGGGCCGCCTTTACGGGATCCTTGCCCAGACGACGGGCGATTGCCGGAGCGAAGGGCGAAACGAGTACGGCAGCGGCCGCAACCAAGTACGGAACGGGCCTCAGAACTTGTTCCAGCCACGTCAGAAATGCCAGCAACTGCTACCCCAATACATTGCGCACGTCTCACCGAACGCTGGGCGCGTAACCTGCGCGCCGATCCGTGACCATTGTGCGCCACGCTCGACGCGTCAGGTTGACGCGCTTGTTAGGCGGTCCGCCCTTAGCGATCCGGTCGGAACTCCTTGAGCCCGAACACACCGGGAATCAGCTGCTTGGCGGGATCGGTTGCGGCCTGAGTAACGTACGCCCCGACGACAGTCGCCCCGAACTGCACGATCCAGAGATTCGTCGGCTGCCCATTGAAGGTTTCCTTCAAGAGGTAGCCCGTGTCGGTCACTTGCTTGCCGGCGTACGGAAGCATATCGAATCCGCCATTCCGGCTAGCGATCTGTTTGAGTCCCCAGTCCGCGTCGTGCGGGATGTCCTTGGGCAGCATGGCGACCAAGCTCTTTACCCGCCGCTCGACGTGGAGACCGTAGGGCCTGGCAATAGACGCGGCAACGGTAAGTGAAGGCGGCGTTGACGCCGGCTGCGTAGAAACGGAATGCCGAGGGACAGCTGAGCAGCCGGTGACCAGTGCTGCAAGTACCATCAGGAATGCCAATCCAAACCGTTTCATCGACCCCCCGATCGACGTCTCGGTACCGCCTAACGTGGTGCGCTTCAGCAGACGCTGTTGCGCTTCATGCTCAGTCTAGCCTCCGGCGTTCTGCTGGAAGCGCTTGTTAGGCGGGTGGTTCTGCAGGTGGAGCGAGCGCCTCAGACGTTGTTGCGCCACGACGACGAGCGAAATCACGCAACACAAGCAGCAGGCAGACAGCGAAGATCAGCGCGAATAGGATGCCCACCATGCCGAACGCAAAGGAGACCTGGCCCTGCAGGATGGCTGCAGCGCGGTAGCTCGCCCCTCCTGCGGACACCGACGCAAGCTCGCGCTGACCGAGCCATGCCGCCACAACGGAACTCACGACGTCGGTCACGAGCTTGCCGAGAGCGCCTACTGCCAAGCCCGTCGAGGCTCGCGAGTGAAAGTGCCTTGCGAAGCCGACGCAGGCGACGGCCACTATGGCCGGCGCAATCCAGAAACCGGATTCGACTGCGAAGCCTAGCAGGATACTGAGCATAGCCGGCAAGCCCCGCCCCCATTGTGTTGGCCGCGCCTCGGCGGCGAGCTGGCCACTCCGCCTAACGTTTGGCGGTTAACCTGCGCGCCGATCCGTCTCCATTGTGCGCCAGTTTCGGCGCGTCAGGTTGAAGCGCTTGATCGGCGAGGCGCTCGAGCCTCCTACCAGTACAAACGCCCCTTCGGAGTCCTCGAAAAAGACTCCAAAGGGGCGTTTCTGCGATCCTGGTGGGCACTGCAGGATTTGAACCTGCGACCCCTTCCGTGTCAAGGAAGTGCTCTCCCCCTGAGCTAAGCGCCCGTCACGGCCGCGCCAGAAGCGCAGCGAGGCGTATTGTAGCGGGCCGTCACGCGCCGTGCCACCCCGCTCGGCCCGCGACGTGCGCTCCCGCCCCGAGGCGGAGCGGGATGCTCGTCCCCGTGATGGGCATCATCCTTGCGCGGTAGGGGGGCCTTCGCTATCCTACCCCTTGCGCTTTTTGGCGTGCGGACGTGGCTCAGTTGGTAGAGCACAACCTTGCCAAGGTTGGGGTCGCGGGTTCGAATCCCGTCGTCCGCTCCATAATGACCCGCCGAAGGCTGGTACCGGAGGCGCGAACGCGACCGGAACGCCGGCCTTCGTTCGTTGACAGGCACCCGCGGCGGGCGCCGACACGGCGACGTGGCCAAGTGGCAAGGCAGGGGCCTGCAAAGCCCTTATCCCCGGTTCGAATCCGGGCGTCGCCTCCAGACGAACGGCCGAAGGGCCCGTCGGCAGCGCTCGGCGGGCCCGTCTTCGGCTCGACGTCGACCGCGTGACACAGCCGCGGGCGCGCGCCGACCCGCCGCCCGACACGGCGTGCGCGCCGCTCGCCCGGCGCGGCGCGCTAGGCGGCGATCGCGCGGGTCTGGATGCGGATGGCCTGTTCGAGGCTCGCGAGACCGCGCTCGATGTCACGCCGGGTCCTGGATGTTCTCGACGGCCCACGCGACGATGATCCTCGGGAACGATGCGGATAGCGCTTGCGCGCCTGATCGAGCGTCATGGCTGCTCCTGTGGTGCTGACGACTGCTGCGACGGGCTGCAGGGGGACTGCTCGATGACCCCCATCGCGTCGGATGCTGATCCGCGCGGCGCGCTCGGTCAAGGCACGCCGGCGTCAACCACGCGAGCGCGAGCCGTCGCGACGATGCGCCCTATTCGCCCCAGCGGTGGAAGAGGTGGTGCTCGACGCCGAGCAGGTCGAGCACCTTGCCGACGACGAAGTTCACCAGGTCGTCGATCGACGCGGGCCTGGGTAGAACGCCGGCACTCGCGGGCACGATGATCGCGCCCGCCTCGGCGAGCGGCGGTGAGGTTGCGCAGATGGACGAGCGAGAACGGCGTCTCGCGCGGCACGAGCACCAGCGGCCGTCGCTCCTTGAGCATCACGTCGGCGGCGCGCTCGGGCAGGTCGACGGCCATGCCGTGCGGCGACCGAGGCGAGGAAGCCCATCGACGCGGGGCACACGACCATGGCGTCGGTGCGGCGCGAGCCCGACGCGGCGGCGTCGAACAGCTGGTCGGCGCGACCAGGCGACGCGCGAGCCGTCGCGGCGCGAGCTCGAGGAAGCGCAGGACGCGCCCGCCGGCGCCCTCGCGCGTCCTCCGGGCAGCTGGAAGCCCAGTCTCGTACGCGGTGACCTCTCGGCCGGCGTTCGTGACCACGAGCGTCACCGCGTGGCCCGCAGCCAGCGAGCTGCTCGACCAGGCGCATGCCGTAGCACCGATCCCGGACGCGCCGGTGATGACGACGATGTAGCTCCTCATGCGATTCGTCCCCTAACGGACCAGGCGGTCGACGACGCCGCCGGCAGGACGATGACCGCCACCAGGCCGTTCACGTGAAGAACGCGGCGTTCACCCGCGACAGGTCCTCGGGCGAGATGATCGCGTTCTCGTAGACAAGCAGCCCCGCGGCGAGCGCGACGCCCACGTAGTAGGCGCCATGCCGGCCCCCGCCAGTGAGCCGGCCGCGAGCGAACAGCACGACGGCGAGCGCATGGGTCGACGCGCGTGACCAGCAGGCCCGTCGCGATGCCGAAGTCGGCCGGAACGGAATGGATGCCGTCGCGCACGTCGCACTCGTAGTCCTGCGTCGCGTAGATGATGTCGAAGCCGGCCGTCCAGATCGCCACCGCCGCGCCCGAGCACCCACGGCGCGCGGATTCGCCAGCGACGCGCCGACGGCCGCCCATCCGCCGACGGCACCCAAGCCCGAGGCACACCCCGAGCCAGAAGTGCGCGAAGCCAGGTGAAGCGCTTCAGGTACGGATACACGACGAACATCGCGAGCGGTATCGGCCACAGCCAGTGCGTGATCGGCGCCAGCTGGTAGACGGCGAACAGGTAGGCGGCCAGCATCACCGCCGCGAACAGCCACAGCTCCCACGCCTGATGGTTCCCGCCGGGATCGGCCGCCCGGCGGTGCGCGGGTTGCGCGCGTCGATCTCCGTGTCGACCGCGCGGTTCACCACGAACGCGAAGCTGCGCGCGCCGACCATCGCCACCGTGATCCACAGAGCGGCCACCACGCCGGCCACGTGCGGCACGTAGCGCCACCCACGGCGTCGGCTCGCGGCGGCCGGCGAGTCGGGATAGATCGCCGGGACCGCGAACATGACCGTCGCCGCCCCGTAGAGCGCGCCGATGTACGCGTACGGCAGCGCGAAGATCGAGTGCTCGAACTTCACCAGCTCGGCGAAGGTCCTGACCTTGCCCGGCTGCTTGTCGCGCCGCGTCGCCGCGTCGCTCACAGACCGAGCTCCTTCCACAGCGCGTCGACGCGCGCCTTGACCTCGGCGCGACATCTCGAGCGCGTCCGGCCATTCGCGCTCGTGGCCCTCGTCGGGCAGCGGCTTGGTGGCGTCGATGCCCATCTTGTAGCCGAAGCTCTGGTGGTTGCTCGAGTGGTCGAGCCGGTCGAGCGGCCCCTTGCGTGATCGAGCATGTCTCGGCTCGGATCGACGTTGTTGAAGCAGCGCCACGCGACCTGGCTGTAGTCGTGGCAGTCGACGTCCGCGTCGACGACGATCACGAACTTCGTGAACATCATCTGGCCCATCGACCACGCGAAGTTCATGACGCGGAACGCCTGGCCCGCAAACTCCTTCTGATCTGGAAGATCGCGCAGTTGTGGAAGACGCCCTCGAGCGGCAGGTCGTAGTCGATGACCTCGGGCATCATCGCCTTGATGACCGGCAGGAACAGCCGCTCGGTCGCCTTGCCGAGGTAGCAGTCCTCCATCGGCGGCCGGCCGACGATCGTCGCCGGGTAGATCGGGTCGCGGCGCATCGTGATCGCCTCGACGTGGAAGACCGGGAAGTCGTCGGCGAGCGAGTAGTAGCCGGTGTGGTCGCCGAAGGGGCCCTCCCAGCGCGTCTCCTCCAGGCCTCGACGTAGCCCTCCAGGACGATCTCGGCGTGCGCCGGCACCATCAGGTCGTTCGTCACGCACTTCACGACCTCGACCGACTCGCCGCGGATGATGCCGGAGAACAGGTACTCGTCGATCGAGCGGCGGCACGGGCGCCGTCGCCGAGAAGATCGTGCACGGGGTCGGCGCCGAGCGCCACGCGACACCGGCACGCGCTTCACCCCGGCCGCGAACCGCGCCCGCAGGTTCTTCGCGCCGTCGTGATGCTCGTGGATGTGCATGCCGGTCGTGTTGCGGTCGAAGACCTGCAGCCGGTACATGCCGACGTTGAGCTTGCCCTTGAGGTCCGTCGGTCACCACCAGCGGAAGCGTGACGAACGGCCCGCCGTCCTCCGGCCACGTCTTGAGCACCGGCAGCTTGCGTCGAGATCGACGTCCTCGCCTCGCAGCACGACCTGCTGGCACGGCGCCTTCTTGACCTCTTTGGCGCCCGCCGTGGCCAGGTCCTTCAGGCTCATCAGGACGTCCGAGCTTGTCCTTCATCGACGCCGGCATGTCGAGCGGCAGCAGGTCCATCAGCCGCTTCGCGACCGCGTCGAGGTCCTTCCACGTGCCGGTCTCGGCATCGACGCCGAGCGCCCACGCCATGCGGTCGTAGCTGCCCATCAGGTTGATGGCGACCGGCATCGCGTAGCGCTCGCCCGTCTCGCGGTCCACGGGGTTCTCGAAGAGCAGCGCCGGCCCGACCCGCTTGCTCACTCGGTCGGTGATCTCGCCGATCTCGAGGACCGGGTCGACCTCGGCGGTGATCCGCTGCAGCTGCCCCTTCTTCTCGAGCAGCGCGATGAACTCGCGCAGGTCCTTGATGGCCATGCGCTCTCCAGTGTCGGGCGGCGGAGGGCCGCGCTGTTCTCCGGCGGCGACGAGCAGGGACGCTGCTCCGATCCGCTCGTTCCGCCGCACGAGGATGATACCGCCCGGCCGGAACGGCCACCATTCGCGACGGGCGCCGACGCGCCTAGAGCGCGCCCTCCAGGTCGTCGAGCGTCTCCAGACGCGGCACGTCGCCGGCGGCGCGCAGCGTGCCGTGCCGGTCGATGAGCACGGGGGCCATGCCCACGGCACGCGCGCCCAACACGTCCGCGTAGTAGTGGTCGCCGACATGCGCGCAGCGTTCGGGAGTCACGCCGACCCGCTCGCATGCCAGCAGGAAGATGCGCGGGTCGGGCTTGTGAAGCCCGACCGCGGCCGAGGAGACGATCGCGTCCACGAGATCGAGCAGCCCGAGGCCGTCGAAGATCCGCTCGAGACGCGAGTCCCAGTTCGAGATGATCCCGACGCGGACACCGCGGGCGCGCAGCCGGCGGAACGCGGGCGCCACGTCGTCGTAGGCGCGCCAGCGCTCGGGCTCGCCGAAGGCCGCGTACACGCCCTTCGCGAGGTCGACCGCGCCGGGCTCGGGGATCCCGAGGCGCCGGCACAGCAGCGTGTACATGCCCACCCAGACGTCGTTGGCGCCCTCGTCGCTGGCCCAGAACGTGTCGTCCGCGCGGTACCGGTCCTCGTAGTACTCGTCCACGAGGGGGAGGAGCTCCTCGATGGCGGTCAGCTCGCGTCCGTGTCCCGCTCGCGCGCAGCAGCTCTTCGCAGACGTGGCTGACGGACGGATACGGGTACAGCAGCGTGTTGCCGACGTCGAAGAAGACGGCGTCAGGGACGGTCACCGCGTCAGTCGAGGAACGTCGCGATGTCGTCACGGCGGCCACGCCGCGGCGGCGTCTCCGCCGGGTGCCCGACCAGCACCAGCGAGACGATCTCGCGGTCCGCGGGGATCGAGAAGACGTCGAAGAGCTGGTCGCGCACCCAGAACGGGAACGTGATGTTGCAGCACCCGAGCCCTTCGGCATATGCGGCGAGCATGAGGTTCTCCAGCGCGCACCCGGTCGGCGATGTACCCGTTGATGCGCTGGACGTCGTCCGTCGGTGCATCGGCACCGTCACCGCGATGGCCACGGGCGCGTTGCCCAGGCTGGCGAAGAAGCTCTCGACCCTGCCCAGGTCGTCGGCGGGCAGCACGTCCATGTACTCCTGAAGGTGCACCGTGGACAGCGCGAGCACCTGCCCCACCCGTTCCCTCGCGCCGCCCGACGCGACGTAGAAGTGCCACGGCTGCATGTTGTTCGCGGAAGGCGCGCGACCGGCGGCCCTGATCAGACGTCCGATGACCTCGCGCTCGACGGGGGTACCGTCGTATGCGCGGATCGCTTGCCGTCCCTCGATGGCCTCGAAGAGATCCATTTCGGCTGCCTTTCGTGTATGCCGGACACGATGTCTCGATGGTAGCGCACGCACCGCGCCCGGCATCTCGCCGGACGTCGCCCGCGGCGGCGGTCAGTTCGTCGAGGTGGAGGCCACCCGCGCGCCGGGCAGGCGCTTGACGAGGCGAACGACCGTGCCGGCACCCTCGCAGCGCTCGAATTCGACGCGGTCCATCAACGCCCGCATGAACAGCACACCGCGCCCGCTGGGCGCGTAGACGTCGGTCGTGCACACGGCGTCACCGCTGAACCCTTCGCCGTGGTCGGAGACGCGCACCTCCACACGGTCGGAGTACGCGCGCACCTCGATGCCGATGACGTCCCGCTCGCCCGACGGCGAGCCATGTCGGACGGCGTTGGCCAGCGCCTCTCCGACGGCCACCTTCACGTCGAAGAGACCGGCCTCCGGCATGCCGAGCGGTGCGATCAGCCCCACCACGCGGGACCGCATCTCGGACATGCCCTGGAGGGCGGCCGGCGCTTCGAAGCTCTGCACCCAGAGCGGGCGACCGGCGTCCGCGAGCATCTCGAGCCCGCCGATCGCGTCCTCGACCGACGCCGCCGCGGTCACGCACGGCGCGACGCCGATGAGACCGGAGAGCTCGAGCACGCGGCTCACGTTGCCGCTGGCTCCCGCGACCACGAGCCGTCCCGCATGCGACTGCAGGCGCTTGTCCACCCACACCAGAAGGCCGAGGGCCGACGAGTCGGCGTAGTCCACTTCCGTGAAGTCCATGACGACGGACGTGCAGCCCGCCTCGATGGACGAGTCGATGCCGGCCCTCAGCTCGGGCACGCCCGAGAAGTCCAGGTCACCGTCGAGGTGGACGATACAGACGTCGGATTCGGGATCGCGCTGGATGGTCATCACGTGTCGATGTTCGCCCTTCACGGTCGCGTTCGGTCACGCTGCTCACCGGCGCAAGGTAGCCACACAGTGAGTGTTCCCTGTTGGAGGCCTCGCAGCGGCGCTTACGAGCGCTCGCGTCGCTCAATGGTAGCGCTGCCGCAACGCTTCCGCCATTTCTCGAGTGCACCGGATCGGACGGAAAACGTATCACGCTTCCCAGGCGGCGGCGCGTGACGGGCGGCCCGCCTCAGCCGATGCGCCCGATCGGCACCCAGCGCCCGACGGCGGCGGCGAAGACGCCGAGGGTACCCGTCGCCACGGCGACACCGAGCACCACGAGGACGGCTCCGGCGATCTTCTGCAGGAGCATGGCGTGACGCTGGAACCAGCCGATCGCCGTGGTGAGGCGGCCGAACAGCAACGCGACCGCCAGGAACGGGACGGCGAGCCCGAGCGAGTAGGCGCCGAGCAGGGTGACGCCGTTCGCGACGTTCCGCGTGCTGCCGGCCAGCAGGAGTATCGAGGCGAGGATCGGCCCGACACACGGCGTCCAACCGAACGCGAACGCCGCTCCCAGGACGAGCGAGCTCGCGCGTCCGAAACGCCGCGACGCCGCCAGGTCGAAACGCGCTTCCCCGCGGGCCCAGGGCACCGGCACACCCAGCAGGACGGCGCCGAAACACACGATGAGCACGCCTGACGCGATCATCAGGGGCTGGCGGTACCGCACCAGCACGGAGCCGAGCAGCGAAGCCGAGGCGCCCAACGCGACGAAGACAGCCGTGAAGCCGACGACGAAGAGCAGCGCCGGCCAGAGCACGGCGCCCGCACGCGTGCGCCCGGAACGGCCGCTCAGCGCGGCGCCCGTCATGAACGAGAGGTATGCGGGCACCAGCGGCAGAACGCACGGCGACACGAACGACAGCATCCCCGCCGCGAAGGCGGCCAGCGATCCGGGCGCGCCGCCCACCGTCAGGCCGCCACCTCCGCGCGGTAGCCCGCCGAGACGATCGCCGCGATGATCTCGTCCACGGTGACGATGTCCGGGTCGTAGACGACCTCCGTGATGCCGCTCGGGTAGTCGGACTCGGCCGACTCGACGCCGCCGAGCTCCTCGACGGTCATCTTCACGAGCATGGCGCACGATCCGCAGTGCATATCGTAGGTGTTCAGCCGCACGGTCACGGTCGCAGCCACGTGGTCAGCTTCCTCTCAGGGGCCGGTATGGATGATGCCTTCGGCGAAGCCGCCATCTGGGCGCCTCGCCGCATGACGCGCCGAACGCATCCGAACGCATGGTAGCGCCCACGGGACCGGCCGGCAGGTCGTACGTTCAGGAGCGCTGCGGCTCCTGCGCCGGCTCGCGGGCGCCCCGGGCGGCGGCGTCGAACCGGACGCCGCAGTACGGGCAGAGCCTCCAGTCGCGGAATACCGCGTGCCCGCACGACTCGCACGTCACGTAGAGCGAGTCGTCATCGGCCCTGGTGCGGCCCGTCTGCGACAGGAGCGCCCACGAGACACCGGCGATGATCGCGACCGACGCGATCGGGGCCACCCAGCCGAGCGTCCACGGAGAGACGAGCCACGGCGGAGCCCACACGAACTCGACGAGCAGGATCGACCCGAGCAGCGCCGCACCGGCGGCCACGCCGCCGAGGACAGCGAGCACGATCCTCTTCTTGTCGCCGTCGCTCCTCATGGCTCCCGTTCCGCTCCCGCATGCACGACACGCGCCCGCGAGCGGTGCAAGGCATATGCCAAGCACCGGTGCGGAGCCCGGGCCTCGACCTCCCGAAAGGCCGCAAGCGAACGACCGGCGGCCCTTTCGGCCAACCGATGGAGCGCGAACGGCGTGCCGAGCGGCGCTCGGCTCACTGCAGCCCCAGACGCTGCATGCGCGCCTCGAACGTCTTCGGAGTCAGGCCCACGAGCTTCGCGGCTTTGGTCGTGTTGCCCGCACTGTTCTCGAGCGCCTGCTGCAGCAGATCCAACTCCACCTCTTCGAGATCGACACCCTGTTCCGGAAGTTGGAAGAGATGTGACCGAGGAGCCGATGTCGGAGCACCGGCGCGCACCTCGGCCGGCAGATCCTCGACGCCGATCTCGTCGCCCTGCGACAGGATCACGATGCGCTCGATCGTGTTCTCGAGCTCGCGGATGTTCCCCGGCCAGGCGTACGAGCCGAGGACTGCCATCGCCTCGATTGCTGATCGTCTTCCGGCCGGCGTTGTACTTCTCGAGGAAGTGCGCGACCAGGCGCGGGACGTCGCCGTGGCGCTGGCGCAGCGGCGGGAGCGTGATCGGGACCACGTTGAGGCGGTAGAACAGGTCCTCGCGGAAGGCCCCGTCGGCGATGAGCTGCTGCAGGTCCTGGTTGGTCGCCGCGACGACGCGCACGTCCACGTCGATCGACCGCGTGCCGCCGAGGCGCTCGAACCGTCGCTCCTGCAGCACGCGCAGCAGCTTGACCTGCACGCCCAGCGAGATGTCGCCGACCTCGTCGAGGAAGAGCGTGCCGCCGTTCGCGAGCTCGAAGCGGCCCGGCTTCGCGGTGACGGCGCCGGTGAACGCGCCCTTCTCGTAGCCGAACAGCTCGCTCTCGAGCAGCGTCTCGGGCAGCGCGCCGGCGTGCACCGCCACGAAGGGCTTCGCGGCGCGCGGCGACAGGCGGTGCACCGCCCGCGCGATGAGCTCCTTGCCGGTGCCCGGACTCGCCGTAGATCATCACGGTCGCCTGCGTCGGCGCGACCTTGCTCGACCGTCGCCGAGCACCTCGACCATGCTCGGGATCGGCGGCGACGATCCCTTCGACGTCCCAGTCGGCCGTCGAGCTCGCTCTCGCAAGCCGTTCGACCTCGGCGGACAGGTCCGAGTATCTGGATCGCCTTGTCGATCGAGAGCTTGAGCTCCTCGAGGTCGAACGGCTTGGTCAGGTACTCGGTGGCGCCCGCCTTCATCGCCTCGACCGCCGTGCCGACGTTGCCGTGCGCGGTGAGCATGATGATCGGGAACGTCGGCCCCTTGGCGCGGATGCGGCGCAGCACCTCCATGCCGTCCGGGCGACGGCATCTTGTGGTCGAGCACCATGAGGTCGGGCGGCTGCTCGTCGACCGCAGTCGAGCGCCGCCTTGCCGTCGGCGGCCTCGACCACCTCGTAGCCCTCGGCCGCGAGCGCCTCGCCCAGGACCCACCGCATGTTCTTCTCGTCGTCGGCGATGAGCACCCGCTTGCGCCATGCGCCGTCCTCGCTCCTCTCGTCACTGCAACGCCGGCAGCCAGACCGTGAACGCCGTCCCGACGCCCGGCTCGCTGGCCACCTCGATGTGCCCGTCGTGGTCGTCCACGATCCGGTGCACGATCGTCAAGCCCGAGCCCGGTGCCTTCGCTCCCGGGTGGAGAAGAACGGGTCGAAGACCTTGCCGAGCACGCCCGGCGGGAATGCCCGGGCCCGTGTCGGTGAACGCGAACGAACGACGAAGCCGCTCGTCGGCGCCGGTCTCGATCGTGAGCGTACCGCCGGTCTCCGCCATCGCCTGCACGGCGTTGCTGATGAGGTTCACGAACACCTGCTTCAGCTGCTCGGGATCGGCCATGACCTCGCGGCACGCCCTCGCCGTACGTCCTCGACGATCTCGACGTGCGAGCGGTTCGCGAACGGCCGCGAGAACAGCACGACCTCCTGCAGCACCTGCCGACACGGCGACCGGCCGCATGCGTCGGCGCGGCAGGCCGCCGAAGTCGAGCAGCGCCTTGATGACCTTGTCGAGCCGGTCGATCTCCTGCTTGATCACCTGCGCGCGGCCTCGTGCGACGCGCTCGGCGCTGCATTCGGAGTCCTCCATGCAGCTGCACCGACGCGCGGATGATGCCGAGCGGGTTGCGCACCTCGTGCGCGACGCCCGGCGGTGAGCTCGCCCATCGCCGCCAGCCGGTCCGCGCGGATGAGCTGCTCGGTGAGCGCCTTGATATCCGAGACGTCCTCGATGCGTGACGACCGCGCCGAGCTTGCGTCCTCCGACGTCGCGCATGCGCGACACGGAGGCCTGCGCGTGCACCATCCTGCCCGGTCGCGGTCACGAGCGTCACGTCGCGCATCGTGCGCGGGATGCGTCCCTCGAGCACCTTGCGCACGTCCGCCGCCAGCCCGCCGTCGTCCTGGAACAGCGCGGCGAACGGCTGCGGCGACCATCTCGGCCTCGCGTCATGCCGAGGATCCGCTCGGCGGCGGGGTTCGACCGTCGCCACGGACGTGTCCGGCCCACCGTGATCACGCCCGAGGTGACGGAGCGCAGGATCGACTGCGTGTAGTCCTGGATTGTGATGAGCTGCATCGCGCGCTCCTCGAGCGACGCGGTACGCCTCCTCGAGCTTGCGCGGAGACCTGCACGAGATCCTGCGGTCCGGCGCTCCTCGAGGTCCCGGAGCCAGCCGAACGAGCCCGCCCATCGACGAGGTACATGACGATCTCGAGCCAGATCGTCGACGGACGGCCCGAGCACGCCTCCGAGCGCCGAGCTGCGCACGTAGGACGCGTACGAGCAGCGCTGCGGCGACCGCCGTCAGCAGGCCGCCGCGCAGCCCGAACGACGAACGCGGCGTACAGGATCGGCAGGTAGTAGAGGCGCGGTAGAGTAGTGCAGCTGGTTCAGCGTGGGCGTCCGCGTCGGCGTGAACATGTGCAGCACGCGTGATGACGACGAGCATCGCGCGCGATGACGAGGACGTCGCGGACCTGCCTGCGGGTGCGGCCTCGACGCGTCGCTGCCGTCGGACGGCTCCGCCGGGCCCGCGGCCTCGGCCGTGCGCCACGCGCTACCGCCGCTTCCTCGCCCACGAGGGCTCGATGCCCAGCTCCTCGCGGTACTTCGCGACGGTGCGCCGCGCGACGGGGATGCCCTCGCTCGGAGAGCAGCTCGGCGAGGCGCTGGTCGGACAGCGGGTGCGCGGCGTCCTCGCTCGCGAGGATCTCGCGCAGCCGCTGCCTTCACGGTCGTCGCGGCGATGTCCATGCCGTCGAGGTCCGGTACCCGCCCGAGAAGAAGTGCTTGAGCTCGAACAGCCCGTACGGCGTCGCCATGTACTTGCCGGTGACCCCGCGGCTCACCGTGGACAGGTGCACGCCGATCTCGACCGCGACGTCCTCGAGGCGGAGCGGACGCAGCGGCCCCTTGCCGTCCTCGAAGAACTCGTCCTGGACCTCGAGGATGATCTGCGCGATGCGGCGTCACGGTGTCCTTGCGGCGGTCGACGTTCCGGATGAACGCTCTCCGCCGAGCGGATCTTGTCCTTCAGGTAGCGCACGGTCTCCGTCGTCGGCGCGCGAGCCGCTCGCGCAGCATCGAGCGGTACCGGCGTGCTCACGCGCAGCGTGGGCACGGCGTCGGAGTTCGGGATGATGACCCACTCCTCGTCGAAGCGGCGGATCGTGACGTCGGGCACGATGTAGCCGGGCGACGGACCCGGCGAGAACGCCCCGGCCGGACGCGGGTTGAGCTGCGCGCAGGATCTCGACGAGGCGCCGCACCTCGTCCTCGTCGACGTGCAGCGCCCGCGCGATCTTGCGGATAGTGGCTCGCGGCCACGTCGTCGAGGTACTGTCTCGACGATCGTCAGCAGCAGCGGCTCGTCGATGCCGAGGTACTCCAGCTGGATGCCGCAGCGCCTCGGCGAGGTCTGCGCGCCCCGACGCCGGGCGGATCGAGCTGCTGCACGACCTCGAGCGCCGCGCTCGGCCGTGCGCGTCGCTGACCGCGCGATCGCGGCGATCTCGTCGAGCTGCACGCAGAAGAAGCCGTCGTCGTCGAGCGAGCCGACGACCGCCGCCTGCCGCCCTGAGCACGGCTCGGCGACAGATCGAGCATCGCAGCTGCTGCTCGAGGTACGTCCCCGAACGATCTGCACGCGAGCCGACGAACTCCTCGGTGTCGACCGCCTCCTCGTTGGGGTCGCGCGGGACCGACGGGCTCCGCCGAGTCCAGCTCCTCGTACTGGTCGAGCCACTCGTCCCAGGCGCGCTCGTCCTCGTCTCCTCGAGCTGCTCCTCCTCGGCCTCCTCGGGAGGTCCTCGGTCTCCTCCACCTCGAGGACGGGGTTCTCGAGGAGCTCGGTCTCGATGAGCGGTCTGGAGTTCCGCGACCGGCATGGCGAGGATGCTCAGCCCTTGGTACACCTGCGGCGAGAGCGTGACTCTTTGCCTGAGTTCGGGTCGCTGTGTGAGGTCCATCTCACCCTGCCGGGGCCGCGTCGTGTGCCTGAGAACCGGTCCGTGCGTGCTTCCACCATTATCCCCGAATAGCTTGGCCGGGCCATGGCCAGCCCGTTCGCGAACTGCGCGACGCGGAAGCATACCCCGAGGGGTATCATTCAGGGCGATCGGCTCCCCCCACCCTCTCCCGCCGGCGGAGGTGCCTGCACATGACCGCCCCTGAAGCGATCGAGACCGCGCCCGACGACGCGGAACGCACCCGTATCCTCAACAGGTTGAGCCGCCTGGAAGGCCAGATCCGCGCTCTGCGCTCGATGGTCGAGGCCGGGACGGACTGCCGCACCGTGCTCACACAGGTGCTGGCGGCGAAGGCCGCGCTCAATCGAGCGGGGCTCATCATCGTGGGACGCTCGATGAAGGAATGCCTGGCGTCGGGCGAGGTGGGGTCGGAGGAGGAGCGCATCGACGAGGCGCTCTCGATCCTGCTGCGGTACGCGGAGCTGCCCGCGCACGACTGACGGCCGCCCGCGAGTTCGCGTCGCCACCTCGCGCCCGCGCCGCGAGGGCGCGCGCGGTCGGGATGTCAGGCGAGCCCGAACTCGCGGGCGAGAGCGTCGGCGGAACGTGCCCCCACGACGTGGCCCACCATCTCGCCATCGCTGAATTTCGCGATCGTGGGAATGCTCATCACGCCGTACCGGGCGGCGACCTCTCCCGCCTCGTCGACGTTGAGCTTCATGAAGTGCGCCTTCGCGCTGTGGGATTGCGCGAGCTTCTCGAACTCGGGGGCCACGACACGGCATGGACCGCACCAGGGAGCCCAGAAGTCGACGATGACGGGAACGTCGGACTTCAATACGGTCGTATCGAAATCCTGCTTGGTGACTTCGTGGACGAACTCGCTCATCGGACTCCTCCCCTTCGATGGCGGCGGCCGCGCCTGGGCGCGTGGGCGACGAGAGCGATATACCCGCTCACGTTATAGTGAACCGTCGCCTTGCACGGGCGAGCGGCGCGGGGGCGCGCCGCGTACGAGCGAGCGGCGCGGGGGCGCGCCGCGGTGAGGGAGCGGGATGGTCATCGGGGCGTGGGCGGCGCTGTTGGTCTCGAGCGTGTGGTGCGGCGCGTCCCTGTGCGCCGCACTGCTGGTCCCGCGGCGCGGACTGTGGATCGTCGGCGCCGCCGGCCTGCTCGGCCTCGTGGTCCTCGGCGGCTCGCTCATCGCCTTGTGGACGGCCGCGCCGGACGCCGGGAGCGACATCGCGTCGCTCCTCATCCTGGTGGGTGCGTGCGGTGGCGGATTCGCGCTCGTCGCCGCGCTGCTGCCGTCGCTGAGCGCGCCGCGGCCAGCGGCCTCGCCGATCGCCGCCGGGCCGGACGACGGCCGCGTGCACGTCGTGCTGCTCGCGGACGCGGAGCCGGAACGCTATTCGCCGCGGACCATCACCGCCGCCCTCGCGATGCTCGCGCGCAGCGGCGTCGAGCTGCCTCCCGAGTGGGCGCGCGTGCTCGTGTACGCGTCTGAACGCTCGCGCTACCGCGCGGTCGGGACGAGCCCGGCCCGGCCGGCTGTGCGAGCGCTCGCGGTCGCGGTGTCGGCGCGGTTGGCGGACCACGGAGTGGTGGGGCAGGCCTCCGTCGCCTTCACCTCGGGCGATTCGACCCTGCGAGAAGTACTGTCGCGCGAGATCGCCGAGGGCGCGCGGCGCATCATCGTCGCGCAGGGTGCCGTCGCGGACACGCCGGCTCTCGACGCGACGCGCGTCGAGATCGCTTCGCTCCACCTGGAGGGCCTCGGGATCAGCCTGCAGTTCACGACACCGCTGTGGGGCTCCGGCGAGCTGACCGACGCGGTCGCCGAGCGCGTGACGGCCCAGCTCGAAGGCGACGAGCGCGCCGGCGAGGGCGTCGTCCTCCTGTCCGAGGGCGAGCCCGCGGAGATGACCTCGATCTTCCCTCCGACCGCGGAACAGACCACATACTTCGTGCAGCGTCTGCGCGCGGACCTCGTCGATCGCGGTTTCGCCGATGAGCACGTGCGCCAAGCCTGGCTCGAATGGGAGGAGCCGGACGTCACCGAGGTGCTGCGGCACCTGATCGCGCTGGGCTGTCGGCGTATCGCCGTGATGCCGGCGTCCGTCATGTTCGACACGGTGTCCACGCTCATCGACCTGCGCGCGTCAGCGGAGAGCGCGGCCGGGGAGGCGCCGGCCGAGATCGTGGTGATGCCCGCGTGGGGCGTGGACGACGCAGTCGCGCGGGTCCTGTGCGACCTGGTCCTGGCGGCCATCCCGAAGGGCGCGGACGCGCCGGATCCCGGCGCTCCAGCCTAGCAGGCCCGGCAACGCTCCCGGTTCCGCGTCTGCTGCCGGCGGATCTGCGGGTAGCGGAACATGTAGCGCAACGCCACCGACATGCCGCCTCTGCTCGCGCGCGCATACGTCTCGAGCTCATCGATCGAACGGCGCAAGTCCTCGGCAGTCTCGCCGCGGAACATCGTGTAGCCGGTGCCGATCGCCCGCAACACGTGCGCGTCGCTGCCGCCGGTCGCCGCGATCCCATGCCCGGCGGTGAACGCCTTGGCCGCCAGCCTGTTCGCGTAGATCAGGTAGGGCGACGAGTTGTAGACCTCCATCGCCTGGAACGCGACCTGGTCGATGCGCCTGCCGAGGCTCTTCAGTCCGAAGGGCCCGAACGCCTTGTTGGCGAACGGGTGCGCAATGATGGCGATGCCGTTCTGCCCGTTGATGCGCGAGATCGTCTCGGCAGCCGACAACCCGGCGGGGATCTCCTCGGTCAAGAAGAGGCCGAGGATGTGGCCCCACTTCGACGTGATCTCCTCCCCCACCACGACCTCGACGCCCGGATATCCGGGTTCGAGCGACTTGGCGAGGAGCGCGCCCTCGATGGTGTTGTGGTCGGTGATCGCGATGACCTTGAGGTCCGTGCGATCTACCGCGTAGTCGAGGATCTCGGGAATGGTCGCGAGGCCGTCGCTGGCGGTGGTGTGGATGTGCAGGTCGGCCTTGCTCCAGACGTGTCGCAAACGCGTCTCCTCGTGTCGCGGGAACTCCCCCATGGAGTCTGGAACGAAGCAACGCTCGTGCCTAGAGTCGACCGGACGACCGGCCGGCGGCGGTCATCCCTCCAGGCGCTTGCTGGTGAGCCGCACGCCCATCGAACGCTCGACGTAGTCCGCCAATCGGTGCACCACCTCCTCCGGCACCCGGCCGTCCCGTAGGTCCCTCGAGAGCGCGGACGCCGACAACGCCGCATAACGCTCCCAGAGCCCCGACTCCCGGAGGATGCGTTCGACCTCCTCGCGTCGCGGGTCCTTTGCGGACGGCAGCGCGATGTCCTCCGAGCGGCGCACGGTCACCGCGTACTCGGTCCCGAAGACGCGTTCGAGCTGGTCTCGCTGGGCGAGCGCGGCGAGGGCCGCGGCGAGGGCCGCCTTGCGCTCGGTGAGCGCCCTGATCTCGTCGCCACAGCGCATGTAGTCGTCAACCAGCTGCACGCCACTCTCCTGCGCGTGTTCGTCGGGCGCGAGCTCCTGCAGTGAGCAGAGGTGCGCCCAGGCAGGGCAGGCGCCGCGGTAGTCGCACCAGTCGCAGAGACGCGAGACGTGGGTGGGGAACTCCTCCTGCGACTCGATCCGCACTATCCGGGCGAGCGTGTCGGCGCGCAGCGCCGCGAGCTGTTCGTCGGTCCGGCGGGAGCGCACCTCCTGGTCGAACGCGAGGTAATGCCAGACGAGCTCGACGTCTCGGGCATCGGCGTACATCTCGCGGACCGCCATCTCGTACAGCGCCAACTGCCGGTCCGCGTCGGCCTGCTGCTGGGTGGCCAGCGTACCCGACGTTTTGTAGTCGTGGATCTCCCACACACCGTCCGAGACCTTCACGAGACGGTCGATGTAGCCGACCAGCTGGTGCTCGTCGTCGAGCGACAGCGCTATCCGCATCTCGAGGCCGACGGTCACGCCCTGGTCGAAGGGCGCGTACCGGCGGTGGTAGTCGCGGAGCGCCCTCTGGCCGATCTCGCGGTAGTCGGCCGCGGTGCGCTCCTCGCGAACGATCCGCACGTCGTCGCTCCAGGCCGCGGTCCACACTGCGTCGAATCGTGCGACGAGCTCGTCTTCGCTCGGCGATCGGCACGCGCGCACTTCGTCATAGAGCCATTCGAGCGCCTCGTGCACGCGAGACCCCATGAAGGCCTCGATGCCGGCCGGCCCTTTCGGCGCCTTCTCCAGATAGCAGAACGCGTACTTCCGGGGGCAGGTGGTGAAGGTCTCTATGCGTGAGTGTGAGTAGACGGCCATGGCGCTCTCCTGACGATGTGGACCGCTCCGTCATGAGTGTGCCACGCGGGTCTGACATCGGCATGACCGGATCCCGACCGAGGTGTGAGGCGTTCTTCCGCGCCCACGCGCGGATCGGCCATGTCGCGGCCTCTCTCCGTCACTGGACGCGGGCGCGGTACGCCTTCTGCACGGCGTTTCCCAGCACCTCGGCCCGTCGCAGGTCGCGGAAGCCCGCGTCGGGCGTCGCGATGATCTCATGCGACGGCTCCGCGTCGAATTCGAGCCCGAGCTCGGGAGCACGCTCCCACAGGTCGGTGCCGGGCAGGACGTGCAGGGTCGAGGACTGGATCACGCCCGGGTCCAGCGAGAGGCAGAACCGCAGCCCATCGACGAAGTCGCCCACACCGTCGCCCGGCAGCCCCACGATGAGGTCGCATTCGCATGAGATCCCCGCGCGCCGCAGGGCCTCGACGCCGCGTGCGAACCGGTCGCGATCGAAGGCGCGATGGCACGCCTCGAGCGCGGCCGCGCCGATCGTCTGCGGGCCCGTCTCCACGCTCACCACGCCGGCCCGGCGCAGGAGGCTCGCGGCCTCGTCGTCGATCCGCTCGATATCGACCTCGATCGTGTGCAGGCGCACGCCGGTCGCCGCATACGGGGCCATGAGTTCGGACAGCATGCCGAGCCGGTCCGGCGTCAGGTTGAAGACCGGGTCGATGAACGAGAAGGAGCGGATGCCCGGAGCACCCGCGACCGCCTCCAGCTCCGCGGCGATCCGCTCTGGCGAGAACGAGCGGATGCGCCCGTAGCCCTTCCCCTCGAAGCAGTACGCGCAGCGGTGCGGACAGCCGCGGAACGTCTCCAGATACGCGCCGCCGTCCCGCGGCGCGAGCACGCCGCTCAGGTATGGCGACGGGATGTCGTCGAGGTCGGCGATGAGCGCGCGGTCCGCCGTCGTGACGATCTCGTCGCCCTTGCGCACCGCCAGGCCATCGACGCGCCACGCCTTGCCTCCGCGGGCGAGCTCCCCGAGAAGCTCGGCGAACGTCATCTCGCCTTCGCCGCGCACGACGGCGTGCACCGCGGGATGCCGTTCGAGCACGTCGGTGGCGATGGGCCCCACCTCGGGCCCGCCGAGCACGATCGCGCACTCGGGCCGCACCGCACCGACGAGGCGGCAGACTTCGTAGACGTCACGGCCGTTCCAGCAGGTGACGGAGATGCCGAGCACGTCGGGCTCCAAGCCGAGGACCTGCCATGCCACCCACCATGGATCGACGCCCACCTCGAGGTCGAGCGTCTGGAACGCCACGCGTCCCGCGCACCGGCGGTCCGCTTCGGCGTACGCGCGGAGGTAGCCGAGGGCGAGCGACTGGTAGCCCGGAGAGTTCAGCGCGAGCAGCACGCAGCGCAGCGGGGCGTCAGCCACGGTCGGCCTCCTCGCATCCGTTCCGCGCTGCCGTTCCGATCAGATGGAGGCCGTAGCCGGGCAACAGCGCGCCGGGCATGCCCTCGACACTGACCCACGCGCCGTTGACGACACCGGTGTCACACGCCGACATCACCCAGCGAGCCGCGGCCGCGAGATCCCCCGCGGAGAGCTCCACGCGGATGACCACGGAGTCCGCGCCGATCGCCACCGCGGAGCCCACCGCGGCGGGCACGTCGTGCACGTTGTGACGGCACACCGGCACCAGCGCGGTCACGCAGACGCGCGTGCCCTGCGCGGCCGCCGCGTCGCCGAACATGCCGATCCCGGCGCTCGTCGCATCGAGACCGCCGGGCGTCCCCGCGAGCGCGTCGTGCAGACCCGGGGTACCGCCCAGCACGGTGAAGCGAACGTGCCGCACGCCTGCCGACAGGACGCCGGCGGCGTTGTTCGGCGAGCGCATCGCGCCAGCATCGGTGTCGAGCCGCAGACGCTGCACGCCCGAGCGCATGGCCGCGGCCACGAGGTCGGGCAGCGCCGGGTGCCCGAACGGCTCCGCGCCGCCCAGGGCGACGTTCGGCCCCGGACGGCCGACCCACGTCGCCGCGGCGTTCTGGATGCGCGCGACGACCTCCTCCACCGGGTCGAACTCGTCCGGCCGGACCGGATGACACCGCATGCAGCGGACGCCTCCGCCGCTGCCCACGGCGATCTCGGAGAAGCGGATCATGCCAGCACCTCGCGATAGACGGCGGCCGTCCGCTCGAACATGCGCTCCTGCGTGAACTCCGCGAGCGCCCGCTCGCGACCGGCATCGCCGAGGCGGCGCCGCAGGTGCACGTCGCGCGCGACCGCGAACATGGCATCGGTGAGCCCCCGGGCGTCTCCGGGCGGCACGAGCAGGCCGGTGACGCCGTTCTGCACGACCTCCGGTGTCCCTCCGGCGCGGGTGCTGACGACCGGCAGACCCGCCGCCATCGCCTCGATCGCTCCGAGCCCGAGCCCTTCCGCGAGCGTCGCCGACACGTAGACGTCGAGGGCTCCGAGCAGGCCGGGCACGTCGGTCTCCCATCCGGGGAACAGGATGCGGTCGCGCTGCCGGGCCTTTCTCGCCCGCGTCTTCACGGTCTCGAGCAGCGGCCCGTCGCCAGCGAGTATCAGCCACGCGTTCGAATGGCGCTCGAGCACCGGGATCGCCGCCTCGACCAGCACGTCCTGGCCCTTGTCCGGCGCGAAGCGGCCGGCGCTGCCGAAGACGAGGGCGTCGCTCGGCACGCCGTGGCGCGCGCGCATCGCGCCGCGGTCCTGAGCGACGAGGAACGGTGAGAGGTCGAGCCCGTCGTGCACGGTCGTGACCAGGGACGCTTCGATCCCATAGCCGTCGACGAGCTCGTGTCTCAGCGCCTCGGACACCGTGATGATGCGCGCGGTCCACGGCGCGAGCGCGCGCTCGATGGCCACCTGCCACCAGCGCGCGAACGCCGACGTCTTCCGATACAGGACGGGGTTGTGGATGGTGACGACCACGGGCGGCTTCCCGCTGAAACGCGCGGCCAGCCGGGCGATGAGCCCGGCTTTGTAGCCGTGCGCGTGGACGAGATCAGGCTTGCGCTCCCGGATCACGGACGCGAGCGCCCATATGGCGAATGGATCGCGGACCGGGTTCAGTGGTCCCACGATCGGCACCGGATGCACCGGCACGTTCAGTTCGAGCGCGTCGTGGACGATGTCCGCCTCGCCGGGGCACGCCACTTCGGTCTGGAAGCCGTACGCAGCCAGTCCCACGGCCAACTGCAGCATATGGTGCTTCATCCCGCCGACGGCGGGCCTGATCACTTGGAGGACGCGCGCGCCCTGCCTGCTCTCGGACGCCACCGGCGCTCCTTCGCGGCTCACGGTGATCTGGACCGGCCACAGCGTAGCACGGTGGTGACGTCCCGCCGGCGGCGAACCGTGCCACGTCCCCTGCGACTCTCAGGCGGCACGGCCGGTCGAACGGCACCGTGCGAACGAGGGCCCCTTCGAAGGGGCCCTCGCCTGCAGCGCTCCTGCCGTCGGATGCTACTTGACCGTCACGCTCGTCCAGCCGCTGTATGTGGGCAGGTGATCGGCGTCACCGTGGTAGGCACGGACACGCCACTTGCCTGTGGCCGAGAACTTGTAGGTGACCGCGTACGCGGAGATCGTTCCGGAGTCGACGTTCAGGTCGGAGACCTTCGCCGTGACCGAACCGGAGGCCTTCCACTTCCCGCCGATGAGCCGCTCGAGATACAGCCGCACGGCCGCGGTCCCGGGCTTGTGCTCCGGAGTCAGGTCGCCTGCCAGACGATAGGTCTTCGTCCCCTTGCGCGTCGCGGTCGGGTTCGTGAGCTTCGCGTACGTGTTCACGACCATGACGGCCATGCTGGGCACGAAATCGGAAGCCCCTCCATAGCTCGCGGACCACCAGGTCTTCGCTTCGATGATGTTCGGGAGCGTGAACCCGAAACTGCCGTCGCTATCGAGCGACTCGACGGCCCAGGGGAAGAAGGTCATGCCGTCGGGTGAATAGGAGAGCGTCACGGTCCCCGCCGGCTGATCGGAGGCGCCGGAGGGATCGCGACCGTTCGCCGCGAACCCGTCCATCTCAGCGTCCGCGTCGAAAGCGGCTGTGACGGACCCCTTGTCGAGAAGGATGAACGTCGCCGGCCGCGTGACGAGGACGGTGGCGGTGTAGGGGCCGGACGCGCCGCTGGTGAAGACCCTCAGGTCGTAGAAGCCGGTGGTCGGCACGTCGTAGGTGAGAGTCCCCGAGTTCACCGAGACCAGGTACTGGCTCCCCGGTTCGACGTCCGAGTCGCCCCAATCAGTGGTCGCATCGTCGTACAGCTGACTCCCGTAGGCCTGGTTGTCGACGGTCACCTGCACGGTCTCGCCGGCGTTCAGCCACAGGTAGCCGACGTCCGCCGGGTTCGTCGTCGGGTTCAAGGTCCCCGACATGGTTCCCTGCAGACCGGTGGGATCCGAGTCGTTGATGATCGGCTGGTCGTCGATGATCGAAGCCAGGTTCGGTGCGGAGCCTGTCGGCGGTCGAAGCGAAGCCGGCGGCTTCCGCAGGATCGGCGACCCAGCGACCGCGTACGCCGGGACCGCGGAGACGAGAACGAATGCGGCCGCGAGCGCGCACACCGATGCCACACGCGACCAGCCATGACGCGACGATCGATTCAAGGAGAATCCCCCCTCCTGCATGGGCCCGCCCCTCAGCGCGCCTCTCGTGCATCTTCTCATGTAGCGGCTCCCGCGCAAGCCGGCGGGCGATATCGCGCTCCGCCGAGCACGTGGATGGTGGTGTACGGCGTGCTGTACGTGGTCGCGCTGGTCGCCGTCGGCGTGCGCGCGTTCGCCACGCGGGACCTGTAGCCCGGCGCGCGGCGCTACGCCCCACGGGGTACTCGAAATCTCCTACCACCGCACGATTCTCGCGTACTCGCGGCGCCCTAGCCTTACTCACAGGTGACACGCGGGAAGGAGTCGCCGGTGAGGTGCGGCAGATACCACAACGACGTGGCCGATCTCGCGCCCTATGTCGGCCCGGAGGAATCGGCACGGCTGAAGAAGGTCTCCGAGCGCTACGCGTTCAGGGCGAACGACTACTACCTCGGGCTGATCGACCCGGACCGCGACGACGACCCGATCCGCAGGCTCGTCGTTCCGTCGATCGCGGAGCTCTCCGAGTTCGGGCGTCTCGACAGTTCTGACGAGTGCGCGAACACCCCCCTGCCTGGCCTGCAGCACAAGTACCGGGAGACAGCGGTGCTGCTCGTCACAGACCACTGCGGCGGACTGTGCCGCTACTGTTTCCGCAAGCGGTTGTTCCTCGAGCGGTCAGCGGAGACCCGCGGCGATGTCTCCGACGCCGTCGGCTACATCGGGCGGCACACGGAGATACGAGATGTCCTCGTCACGGGAGGCGACCCGCTCACGCTGGCGGCGCCCCGACTCGGCGCGATCCTCGACGAGCTGTGCCGCGTACCTCACGTCGAGCGCATCAGGATCGGCAGCAAACTGCCCGCGTTCGATCCGTTCCGCATTCTGGACGACCCCTCCCTGCAGGCGGTGCTGGCCGACTGCGCGTCGCGGCGCCGTCTCTACGTGATGTGCCACTTCGACCATCCGCGCGAGCTCACGACGCCGGCCCTCGCGGTCATCGCGCTCCTCACATCGCTCGGGATCGGATGCGTGAACCAATGCCCGATCACGCGCGGCGTCAACGACGACGCCCGGACGCTGGCCGACCTGTTCGAACGCTGCACGAATGCCGGATGCCCGCAGTACTACGTCTTCCAGTGCCGCCCCGCAGTCGGCAACTCATCCTTCGAAATCCCGATCACGAGGGGATTCGAACTGGTGGCGGAGGCACGGACCCGCGTCTCGGGACTCTCTCGGCGCGCGCGGTACTGCCTCTCGCATTCGACCGGCAAGATCGAGGTCGTCGGCATGGACGAGAGGCGCATATTCGCTCGCTACCATCGTGCCAAGGATCCGGCCGAAGAGGGTCGCATGCTGCTGCTGAAGCGGGACGACACGGCGTACTGGTTCGACCAGCTGGAGGACGCCGAAGCGCCGCGGGTGCGCAGGCGCGCGTCCTGAGGGTCCGACCGGCAGTCCTCTACCTCGGCCGCAACACGTCCGCTATCCGGTCCACATCGAGACCGCCCGCGCAGACCACCCGTTCGGCGACGAGCACCAATGGCATGTCCATCCCCGCGGCTCGGAGCGTCGCAGGCACCGGGTCTGCCGCGCCCCGCCCGTCCTAGTGAGCCCAGGACCATGCGCATCGGTGCCGGCAGCTGGTCGACGCTCGCGATGATGGCGGCCACCATGCGGACTGGGTCGCCGGGCGCCAGACCGTTGGCCGGATCCAGCATCGTCAGGAACGCGGCGCGTCGGCTACGCGAGCTCGTCCCAGTTCAGCCGCGAGTACCGGCGCATGTTCGGGTGCAGCCCCGCATCGGAGCGAACGATCTCCGTTGGGTAGGAGGCACATTCAGGGCGCTCCCCGGGCGCGTGGCCATGCGAATGCGCTGTGTGGCGGTGCTAGAGTCGAGTCGCCGGATCCATCGGCACTCACGCCGCGGCCTCTAGGCCGCGGCCCGATCACATGAAGCGTGACCAAGGAGGACCGCCATGCGCATCTTCGTCACCGGCGCTTCTGGCTGGATCGGCTCGGCTGTCGTTCCCGAACTCATCAGCGCCGGCCACCGGGTCGTCGGACTGGCCCGCTCGGACGCTTCCGCCGAAGCGATCGCCGACATGGGCGCCGAGGTGCTGCGCGGCGACCTGACCGACACCGACGTGCTGCGCGCGGGTGCCGTCGGCAGTGACGGCGTCATCCATCTGGCCTTCGTCGTTCCCAGCGTGACCGAGGCCGCGACCCGGACCGACGCCGCGGCCATCGAGACGTTCGTCACGAGCCTCGCGGACTCCGGGAAGCCCCTCATCGTCACCGGTGCGACGCTCGTCACTCCCGGCCGGCCATCGACCGAACGCGACGGACTCGTCGCCGCGGGGCCTATCGCGGCCCGCATCGCCAACATGCGAGCGGCGCTCGCGGCTACGGACCGTGGAGTGCGTACCGCCCTGGTCATGCTGCCCCGCTCCGTGCACGGCCGGGGGGACCGCCACGGCTTCGTCCCCCAGCTCATCGCCCTGGCCCGGGAAAAGGGCGTCTCCGGCTACATCGGCGACGGCGCCACCCGCTGGCCCGCCGTCCACGTGAAGGATGCCGCGTCTCTGTACCGGCTGGCTGTCGAGAAGGCTCCCGCCGGCTCGGTACTCAACGCCGTGGGCGACGAAGGCGTGCGCACCCGTGACATCGCCGAGGTCATCGGCCGGCATCTCGGCCTGCCCGCCCGGTCCCTGCCCGCCGAGGAATTCGGGGGGATGTTCGCGCAGCTGCTCACCACCGACATGCCCGCCTCCAGCGCCATCACGCAGAAGCTCCTGGACTGGAAGCCCACCCACCCCGGCCTCATCGACGACATCGAAGAGGGCCACTACTTCGCCTGAACGCCGAGCACGAACGAAAGCGGCTCCCCTTTTCACGAAGGGAGCCGCTGTTTCATACCTGGTGTCCGAGGGGGGACTTGAACCCCCATGAGGTTGCCCTCACTAGGCCCTCAACCTAGCGCGTCTGCCATTCCGCCACTCGGACCCGACAACGCACGTCGCGCCGGACAGCCGGCGCGGATTCGCAGTATAGCCAAGCCCCTTGCGACGCGCCAACCCGGCCGCGCGGCAGCGGCCGCCTACTCCCGCGTCGCTTCGCGCGCTTCCAGCTCCTCGAACGGAGACGCCGCCCCGTCGCCCATCACCGTGGTGATCGCCTCCTCGATCGGAATCGGGTATGGCTTCGCGAAGTGGCAGGCCGCGCGGTGCCCGCCGCCGATCTCGCGCAGCTCGGGATCCTTCTCCGCACAGATCGGGAACTGCGCGATCGGACACCGCGTGTGGAAGCGGCAGCCGCTCGGCGGGTCGATCGGGCTCGGCGGGTCGCCCGGGAGCAGGATGCGCTCCGCGTCCCCGCTGCGCTTCGGGTCGGGCAGCGGCACCGCCGAGAGCAGCGACTGCGTGTACGGATGCGTACGGCTCGGCGTACAGGCTGTGCCAGTCGGCGATCTCGACGATCTTGCCGAGGTACATGACCGCGACGTCGATCCGAGATGTGCTGCACGACCGAGAGGTCGTGGGCGATGAAGAGGTACGTGAGGTCGAACTCGTGTTGCAGCCGCTCGAGCAGGTTGAGCACCTGCGCCTGGATCGACACGTCGAGCGCGGAGACCGGCTCGTCGCACGACGATCAGCTTGGGCTGCAGCGCGAGCGCGCGGGCGATGCCGATGCGCTGCCGCTGGCCGCCCGAGAACTCGTGCGGATACCGGTTGATGTGCTCCGGGTTGAGCCCGACGACGTCGAGCAGCTCCTTCGCCTTGACGGTGCTGCTCGCGACGCGTGCCGATGCGGTGGATCGCGAGGGGCTCCGTCACGATCTCGCCGATCGTCATCCGCGGGTTCAGACTCGCGTACGGGTCCTGGAAGATGATCTGCACGTCGCGCCGGTACGCCTTGAGCCCGCGTCCGTGCAGTTCAAGAGCGTCGCGCCCGTCGAACTCGACGGAGCCGGACGTCGGCTGGATCAGCCGCATGATGCAGCGGCCCGTCGTCGACTTGCCCGCACCCCGACTCGCCGACCAGCCCGAGCGTCTCGCCCTTCTCGACCTCGAAGCTGACACCGTCGACGGCCTGCACCTTCGCGCTCAGCCGGGAAGCGAGCACCCCCTGTTCGACCGGGAAGTGCTTGACGAGGTCCGCGACCTTCAGCAGCGGTGCCACGCTCACACCGCCTCGCGCGCGACGTCGATCGAACACCCGTGCTCGAACCCGGGATCGCCCGAGAAGTGGCAGGCGGACGTGTGCCCGCCCCCGATGTCGCGCAGCGCGGGCACCTCGGTGACGCAGCGTGCCCGCGCGTACGGGCACCGCGGATGGAAGGCGCACCCCGCTGGGGACGTCGATCAGGCTCGGCGGCTGGCCCGTGATCGGGCACAGGTCGCTCTTCTCCGTCATGCCGGCACGTCGGGATGGAGTCCATGAGGCCCCAGGTGTACGGGTGCAGCGGGTGCGTAGAACACCTCGTCGAGCACGCCGTATTCGACGGGCCTGCCGGCGTACATGACGAGCACGTCTGTCGGCGATATCGGCGACGACGCCCAGATCGTGCGTGATCATGATGATCGCGGCGCCGGTGCGCGTCTGCACCTCCTGCATGAGCTCCAGGATCTGCGCCTGGATGGTGACGTCGAGCGCCGTGGTCGGCTCGTCCGCGATCAGGATGTCGGGATCGCAGGCGAGCGCCATCGCGATCATCGCGCGCTGCCGCATGCCCCCGGAGAACTGGTGAGGGTAGTCGTCGACGCGTTTCTCGGGATGCGGGATGCCCACGAGTCCGAGCAGTTCGATCGCCCGCTCGCGCGCCTGCCGTGCGGAGGCCTGCTTGTGGACGCGGACCGGCTCCCCGATCTGGCGCCCGATCCGGTACACGGGATTGAGCGATGTCATCGGGTCCTGGAAGATCATCGAGATCTCGTTGCCGCGGATCTCCCGCAGCTCGCTCTCCTTCATGGTGATGAGCGAGCGGCCTTTGAAGCGGACGTCGCCTCCCTCGACGCGGCCGGGAGGCATCGGCACGAGCCCCATGAGCGTGAGGGCGGTCACCGACTTGCCCGATCCGGACTCGCCCACGACGCCGAGCGTCTCGCCACGGTCGAGCGTGTAGCTCACGCCGTCCACGGCCTTCACGACACCGTCGCGCGTGTGGAAGTGCATCTTCAGGTCGTCGACCTCGAGCAGGTGTCCCGCCATCGGGCTAGTCCTTCATCTTCACGTCGAGGGCGTCGCGCACGCCATCGCCGAGCAGCGTGAACGCGAGCACGGTGGTCACGATCGCCAAGCCGGGCCACAAGACGACGCCGGGGTTGGAGAGCAGATACGCCTGGCCCGTAGGCGATCATGCTGACCCCACGAGATCATCGTCGTGCTCGGGTTCGGGAGGATGCCGAGCCCGAGGTAGGAGAGCGCGGCCTCCGTGAGGATCGCCCCGCCGATCGACATGGTGGCGTACACGAGGATCGGGGCGACCGCATTGGGCAGGATGTGCCGCATGATGAGCCGCCCGTCGCTCGCCCCCAGCGCGCGACCCGCGTCGACGTAGTCGTTCTGTTTCACCGACAGGATCGAACTCCGGAACACGCGCGCGATCGAGGGCCATCCCAGGACGCCGATCGTGAGCACGGTGGGCAGGATGCTCCCGCTCACCAGGTCCCTGGGCAGGACTGAGAGCAGCAGGATCGCGAAGATGATGTACGGGAACGCGAGGAACACGTCGGCGACGCGCATGATCAGGGAGTCCGTCAGCCCGCTGTAGAAGCCCGATACCGCTCCCAGCACGAGCCCGATCGCGACCGCCACGACGACGGCGAGCAGTCCGACACTGAGCGAGACGCGCGCTCCGTAGACCACTTGCGAGAACATGTCTTGCCCGAGCTGGTTGGTGCCGAACGGATGAGCGAGCGACGGCCCGAGAAACTGGTTTGCCTCGGCGGTCGTCGTGTTGATCACGTTCGGCATGCCGAAGTGCTGCGGGACCCACAGGTCCGCTGTCAGCGTCATGGTCACGAGGATGAGGATCCAGGCGAGTGCCGCGAGCGCCATCTTGTTGCGGCGCAGCCGGTGCCACGCGTCGCCCCACAGCGTGCGGCTGCGTCCTTGGCGGACCGGCCCGGCCGGGCCGCCTCCCGGCTCGCCGTGGCTGACCAACGCGTCGATCGACGCCGTCTCCTGGCTCACTTCCGCGCTCTTGACCTCATCGCTCATCGGCTACGCCTCGACCTTCGAGCCGAGCCGTATCCTCGGGTCGAGGAACGCGTAGCTGATGTCGACGGCGAGGTTGACGACCAGGACGATCATCAGGACGAGCGAGACGCCGCCGAAGATGACGGGGTAGTCCCGGCGGCCGACGGCCTGGTAGATCATGTTGCCGATGCCCGGCCAGTTGAAGACCGTTTCGGTGAGGATGGCGCCCGAGAGCATGGCGCCCAGGTCGAGACCGATGAAGGTGACGACGGGGATGAGGGCGTTCTTCATCTCGTGGCCCCAGAGTACGGCGCGCGCCGTCAGGCCCTTCGCCTGCGCGGTGCGGACGTAGTCCTGACCGCCCACCTCGAGCAGCTGGCTGCGCATGACCCGCGCCGCGTACGCCGTCGATACGGAAGCCAGCGTGATCGAGGGCAGGATGAGATACTGCCAATCCGCGAAGGGCGGGCCGCTGGCCCCGGCGACCGGCAGGGATAGCGCTCCCCCGGTCCATTGCTTGAGCAGGATCCCGAACAGATATTGCAGCATCTGCCCCAGCCAGAACACGGGCAGCGCCACGAGGATCGACGTGGTGAGGGTGGCGAGTGTGTCCCAGATCGAGTACTGCTTCACGGCCGCCACGATGCCGACGCCGATGCCCACGACGATCTCGATGGCGATCGCCGCGAACGCCAGCTCAGCGGTGTACGGGAACGTCTCCTCGAACATCGTGAGCACGGGACGTCCGTACGAGATCGAAACGCCCAGGTCCGGCCCCCCGAAGCGTATCCCCGTCTTCGGCGAGTAGTGGATCGGTGAGAGCGAGCCGAGGTAGTCGACGTACTGGACGTACCACGGCTTGTCGAGACCGTACGCGTGCCGCAGGGCGCGGTACACCGCAGGTGAGAGCGGCCTGGTCCCCGCCCTCACGGCGACCGGGTCGCCGGGCAGGACCGTCGTGATGAAGAAGAGGATCAGCGTCACCCCGAGGAACACGGGGATGAACTGGGCCACTCTGCGGAGGATGTATCTGCCCATGCGCCGCCTTCGCGTCGTTCGACTAATGAAACGGGTGGCAGGATGCCCGGAGGCATCCTGCCACCCGTCGCCGTCGGTGGGAAGACCTCGTTGCTACTTCGACAGCCAGGTCTTCGACAGGTCTGCAAGATACATCGAAGTGAAGATCAAGTCATGCACGCGCGAAGAGACCACGTGGTGGTGCTTGTAGAACATGAGCGGGATCACCGGCACCTCGTCGCCGACCGCCTTGTCGATCGCCTGGTACGCCGCGAGCCGCTGTGACTGATCGGTGATCGTCCGAGCGGCATCGATGGAGGTGTCGATCGACTTGTTCGGGAACACGAAGTAGTTGTTGCTCGACGTGGTCCTGAACAGCGGGTTCATGAAGTCGTCGATGATCGGGTAGTCCGCGACCCAGCCGAGACGGCCGATCATGAAGTTCTTCGCCGTCAGCGCCTTCAGGTAGGTCGGGAAGTCCGCGAACGGGTTGAGCTTCACGTTCAGCCCGATCTTGTTCAGGTCCGACTGCACGAGCTGCATGATCGGCTGATGACCGCCGTCCGCGTTGTACGCCAAGGTGATCTGCGGAGCACCCTTGCCGCCCGGATAGCCGGCGTCGGCGAGCGCCTTCTCGGCCGCCGCCACGTCGTACTTGGCGTACTGCCACGCACCCGCCTGATACCCGGCGATGCCCGGCGGCACGATGTTGTCGGCCGGCTGACGGCTTCCCTGGAAGATGATGTCGCAGATGGCCTTGCGGTTGATCGCGAGCGACACGGCCTCGCGGAACTTCTGGTTGTTGAGAACCGGGATCTTGTTGTTGATGACCAGGTAATAGACGGAGTTCTCGGCCCCCAGCAGCACCTGCTGGCCGGGATTCGCCGTGTAGCCGTCCGGGGAGACCCCGTACTTGGCTTCGGCGTCCTTGATCTTGCCCGTGCCGATCTGCGAGAAGTCGAGGTTGCCCGACTGGAACTCGAGGTACGCCGTGTCCGGGTCCTTGTACTCCATGAAGTTCGACGCCATCGAGATAGGGCTTGGTGCCGTAGTACGTGTCGCTGCGAACGACCTTGATGTACTGGTTGTGCTTCCACGGCTCCGACATCTTGAACGGGCCGTTGCCCACCGGCATCTCACCGAACGGCACCTTGGTGCCGTTGTACTCGACGCCGTTCTCGACGAGGCTCTGCTCGACCGGCGCGAGACCCGGGTGCGCCACGACGTAGTCGAACTCCGCGAACGGCGCCTTCAGCGTCACCTGCAGAGTGAGCGGGTCCAGCGCCTTGAGCCCCGAGATGCCGGTCGTGGTGTTGCCGTAGTCGTCCGTGCCCTTGATGAACGCCAGGTGGTAGCTGATCTGCGACGGATCGATCTGCTTCGTCGCCGTGTTCAGTGTCTTCGGGTCGGCGATGCGGTTCCATGCGTAGATGAAGTCCTGCGCCGTGACCGTGTTGCCGTCCGAGAACTTGTCGTTCGGGTTCAGGTGGAACGTCCACACCGTGGCGTCCGCGTTGTGCGTCCACGACGACGCCGCGGCCGGGACGAGCTTGGTCGGGTCGAAGTCGTCGAAGTCGGTCAAGCTCCTGAACAGCTGGTGGACGACCTGCACGCCCTCAGTCTCCTGAGCGTTGTACGGGTCGATAGCAGCCGGCTCGCCGATGTAGAAGCTCAGCGTGCCGCCCTTGACGGGCGTCGTCGATGTCCCGGTGCCGGGCGTGCTCTGAGGAGCGCAACCTGCGAGCACTCCCACGGCGAGCGCGGCGACCGCGAGGAACACGATCGACGAACGGAAACGTGCCTTCATGGGCTTCCATGCCCCCTTTCTGCATAACGGACCGATGTGCCCCGATGCCCCGATGCCCGTGTCCGCGTCGCTTGCTCTCTCCCGCTCCCTCCCGTGAAGCGACCTCAGGGCCGATCAAGCGGGTGGCGAAGACCGGTCCGGACGGGCTCCGTACACAGACATCGCCAACGAGTTTCCACTTCGTCGGGTTCACGCGCAAGTTGGTGAACCCGACGAAGTCCTTATGTTCACGGTATGAATCCGCATAAACAACGAGGCCCGCCTGCATAGCGACGAGCCTCAGCGAATACCACGTCTGGATACGGCGTTGACGTATGCATCGCCCTCAGTGAACGGGGCGGTAGAACATCATCAGCAGCAGCGAGGTCGCGGCCCAGCTGACGGCGAGGCCGATCGTGATCCGGTCGAGGTTCTTCTCGATGATGCTGGTGCCGCTCGAAGCCGACGATATGCCGCCGAACATGGACGACAGCCCCGTCCCCTGGCCGGAGTGGAGCAGAACGAACACGATGAGCCCGATGGCGAGCAGGACATGTATCGCAACGATCACGTAGATGATCGCGTTCACGTGGGTTCTCCTCGGAAGTGTTCGGTGAGGCGGCGCCGGTCGCCGCGGCAACCTGCAGAGTATAGCGGCACACCCCTGCGGGCTCAACCGGGCGGCCAGCGACTTCGTTCCCCATGCAGTCGCGGCCCGGTCGCGCGGTCGATGCCGGAGCTCAGCGCACGAGCAGGCTGTTGCCGCTCCATTCCGCGGGTGCGGCGATGCCGATGAGATCGAGCAGCGTCGGCGCCACGTCGCACAGACGGCCGCCGGCACGGATCGATCGGACGCCGTCCGCGACGCAGATGAGCGGCACGTCGTCGGGCGTATGCGCTGTGAACGGGGACACCCCGTCGTCTTCCAGCATCTTCTCGGCGTTGCCGTGGTCCGCCGTCACGAGCGCCGTCCCCCCTTGGCGCGGATCGCGGAGACGACGCGGCCGACGCCTTCGTCGACGGCCTCGACCGCCCGGACCGTGGCCGCGATCACCCCGGTGTGCCCCACCATGTCGCAGTTCGCGTAGTTGACGATGTAGACGTCGGCGCGGTCGCTCTCGATCGCCTCGACCAGACGCGCCGGTCACCTCCGGCTCGCTCATCTCCGGCTGCAGGTCGTAGGTGGCGACCTTCGGGCTCGGCACGAGGACACGCTCCTCCCGCGGTCTTCGGCGGCTCGACGCCGCCGTTGAGGAAGAAGGTGACGTGCGCGTACTTCTCGGTCTCGGCGATGTGCAGCTGCCGCAGCCCCGCTCCGGCGAGCACGTCCGCGAGCGTGCACGAGGGCAGGTCCTTCGCGAAAGCGACCGGTGCCGGGATCGTCGGGTCGTACTCGCGTCAGGCACACGAAGCGCAGGCGCGGCGTCTCGGGACGCTCGAAGCCGTCGAAGCGCCGGGTCCACGAGCGCGCGCGTGATCTCGCGCGCACGGTCGGGCCGGAAGTTGAAGAAGATGACCGCGTCGCCGTCGCGCATGCGGCCCGTCCCGCCCTCGAGCACGATCGGCTCGACGAACTCGTCGGTGACGCCGGCGTCGTAGCTCGCTCGGACGGCGTCGACGGCGTCGGCCGCGACGCGGCCCTCGCCGAGGACGAGCATCCGCCAGGCGCGTCTCGCACCCGCTCCCATCGCTTGTCGCGGTCCATCGCGTAGTAGCGGCCGCACGACGCGTCGCGATCGCGGCCGACGCCCAGTTCGCTCGAGCCGGTCCCGGACCGCCTCGACGAATCCCAGCCCCGAGGTCGGCGGCACGTCGCGCCCGTCGAGGAACGCGTGCACGTAGACCCGCCGCGCGCCGCGCTCCGCCGCGAGGTCGAGCAGGCGAACAGATGGTCGATGTGGCTGTGCACGCCTCCGTCGGAGACCAGCCCCATGAAGTGGACGGCGCGCCTCGGACGCCACGGCGGCGTCGATCGCCTCCAGCAGCACCGCGTTCGACCGCAAGGAGCCGTCCGCGAGCGCGTGGTCGATGCGGGTGAGCTCCTGATAGACGACGCGGCCCGCGCCGATGTTGAGGTGGCCCACCTCGGAGTTGCCCATCTGCCCCTCGGGCAGCCCGACCGCCGGGCCCGAGCAGGCGATCGGCGCCCACGGGCACTCGGCGAACAGCCGGTCGAGCGTCGGGCGTCTTCGCCAAGCGCGATCGCGTTGCCCGGATCCGCAGGGGCAAGACCGTAGCCGTCCATGATCACCAGCAGCGCCGGCAGCTGTCAGGCCGGCGGCGGGGCCCGCGGTGCCCTGTTCGGCTCCCCCGGTCACTTGGCGCAGTGGACGATGTCGCAGAAGGAGCCGGCCGCCAGCGACGCCCCCCCGACGAGCGCGCCGTCGATGTCGGGCTCGCCGAAGAAGAGCGCGGCGTTCTCGGGCTTCACGGAACCGCCGTACAGGACGCGCACCGATGCCGCGACAGCCGGGCCGTACATGGCGCCGACGGTGGCGCGGATCGCCGCGCATCACGTCGTTCGCGGCCTCGGGCGTCGGCGTGCGCCCCGTCCCGATCGCCCAGATCGGCTCGTAGGCGATCACGAGCCGCGGCGCCTGCTCGGCGGTGAGGCCGGCGATCCCCTGCCGGATCTGATCGCGCACGAAGGTATCGGTCTCGCCCGCGTCGTGCGTGGCCAGCGTCTCGCCGCAGCAGACGATCGGCGTGATGCCGGCGGCGGAAGAGCGCGTGGACCTTCCGGTTGACGGTCTCGTCGGTCTCACCGAAGTACTGGCGGCGCTCCGAGTGCCCGACGATGCAGTAGCAGCAGTCGCAGGTCGGACAGCATGCGCGGCGCGATCGCCCCGGTGAACGCGCCCTCTTCCTCCCAGTAGACGTCCTGCGCGCCGAGGGCGATCTGCGAGCCGGTCCAGCTCGATCACCGTGGACACGCTCTTGAGCGCGGTGAACGGCGGGCAGACGACGACTTCGACGCTGTCGCGACGTCCTCGGCGATGCAGATCGGCGATGTCCTGCACGAGGACGCGCGCCCTCACCCGCGCGTCTTGTACATCTTCCAGTTGCCGGCGACCATCGGGACCCTGCGTTCGGCCATGTGTGCCTCCTTTGTGATGTTGTCGGTCCGGCGAACTCGCCGGCCACCCTGCCCCGGGTGCCGACGCCGGTCCCGCCCCGCCTACTTGTCCAGCAGCGCCGCCAAGCCCGGCAGCTCGGCGCCCTCGAGCAGCTTCATCGAGGCGCCGCCCCCCGTCGAAACGAACGTCACGCGCTCCTCCAGGTCGAACTTCTTCAGCGCGGCGACGGAGTCTCCGCCGCCGACGATCGACACCGCGCGATTGTTGCTGGCCACCGCGAGCGCGACCTGCCGCGTGCCGTTCTCGAACGGCGCCATCTCGAACACGCCCATCGGCCCGTTCCAGAAGATCGTCTTCGCCGAGGCGACCGCGCCTTTGAACAGCTCGATCGGTCGCGGGGCCGATGTCGAGCCCCATCATCGTCGGCGGGGATCTCCTCGCGGGCCGACGATGCGCGTCTCGGCGTCGCTCGTCGACCGCGCCGGCGACCACGAAGTCGACGGGCAGCACGAGCTCGACGCCCTTGGTCGGCGGCCTTGGCGAGCATGTCCTTGGCCGGCCCGACCCATTCCGGCTCGACGAGCGACCTGCCCGACACCGACGCCCTTCGCGACGAGCAGCGTGAAGCACATGCCGCCGCCGATGATGAGCGCGTCGACGCATGTCGAGCAGCCGGTCGATCACGCCGAACTTGTCGGACACCTTCGACCCGCCGAGGATCGCGACGAAGGGCCGCTCCGGGATGGCCAGCATCGAGGTCAGCGTGTCGACCTCGCGCGCGAGCAGGAGCCCCGCGTACGCGGGCAGGAGACTGCGCGACGCCCTCCGTCGAGGCGTGCGCGCGATGCGCGGCCCCGAACGCGTCGTTCACGTAGATGTCGGCGAGCGACGCGAGGGCGCTGCGCGAACGCGGGGTCGTTCGCCTTCTCGCCGGGGTCGAAGCGCACGTTCTCGAGCATGAGGACCTCGCCGTCGACCATGCGCTCGACGGCGTCGCGCGCCTCCTGCCCGACGATGTCGTCGACGAAGACGACGTTGCGGCCGAGGAGGCGCTGCAGGACGCCGCGGACCGGCCGCAGCGAGAACTGCCGGGTCGGGTTCGCCCTTCGGCCGGCCGAGGTGGCTGACGACGATGACCCGCGCCCCGTGGTCGACGAGGTACCGCAGCGTCGGCAGCGCCGCACGCACGCGCGTGTCGTCGGTCACCGCGCCGTCCGCGAGCGGGACGTTGAAGTCCACGCGCACGAGCACGCGCTTGCCTCGCACGTCGACGTCCTTGACGGTCTTCTTGTCGAACATGCCGCTTCCTAGCCGACGAGCTTGACGACGTCGACGACGCGGTTGCTGTAGCCCCACTCGTTGTCGTACCAGGACACGCACTTCACGAAGTTGCCTGTCCCGCCCATGACCATCGTCTGCAGCGAGTCGAACACCGAGCTGGCCGGGTTGCCGACGACGTCGATCGAGACGATCGGGTCGGTGCAGTACTCGAGGATGCCCTTCATCGGGCCCTCGGCGGCCGCCTTCATCGCGGCGTTGATCTCGTCCTTGGTGACGTCGCGCGCCGAGTTCGGCGACGAGGTCGACGACCGAGCCGTCCGGCGTCGGCACGCGCATCGACATGCCGTCGAGCTTGCCCTTCATGTCCGGCAGCACGAGGCCGATCGCCTTGGCCGCACCGGTCGAGGTCGGGATGATCGACACCGCGGCCGCGCGGGCGCGGCGCAGATCCTTGTGCGGGAAGTCGAGGATGCGCTGGTCGTTCGTGTAGGCTGTGGATCGTGTTCATGAAGCCGCGCTCGAGCCCGAAGCTGTCCCGCAGCACCTTGGCGAACGGCGCGAGGCAGTTGGTCGTGCACGACGCGTTGCTGATGATGTGGTGCTTCTCGGGATCGTACTGCTCGTCGTTGACGCCCATCACGATGGTGATGTCCTCGTTCGTCGCCGGCGCCGAGATGATGACCTTCTTCGCGCCCGCATCGATGTGCGCGTGCGCCTTGTGCGCGTCGGTGAAGAAGCCGGTCGACTCGATGACGACGTCGACGCCCAGGTCGCCCCACGGCAGGTTCGCCGGCTCCCGCTCGGCGAGGACCTTCACCTCGTGCCCGTTCACCGTGAACGAGGAATCTCCGGCCTCCACGACGCCGGGGAAGCGGCGGTGCACGGAGTCGTACTTGAGCAGGTGCGCGAGCGTCTTGGCGTCGGTCAGGTCGTTGACCGCGACGACCTCGACCTCGGGAGCGTCGAACGCCGCCCGGTACGCCAGCCGGCCGATGCGCCCGAATCCGTTGATACCGACCTTGATCGCCATCTCAGATCAGACCCCTTCCAGTCGCGTCGACCATCCCACGTGGCGTGACGGATGGTTCCCTGCCTCTCCCGATGGGAACCGGGCGCGGGCCCTGACCCCCGGCCCGGCGCGATGCCCCGTACCTACGTTCACGTTCCGTCGCGCCTCTCGTCAAGGGCGTGTTCCTCGAAAGCCGCCTCGGTCCGCAGCTCGGCGGCGATCTGCTCGAGACGCCGGATGCGATGATAGACGGCTGACTTGGAGAGCGGCGGCGTCGCGTATTCGCCCAGCTCGCGGATCGAGACGTCGGGGTGCTCGACCCGCAGCGCCGCGAACTCCCGAAGCGCCGCCGGGAGCGAGTCGAGGCCGTGCGTGTCCGCCAGGTAGCGGATGTCCTCCACCTGCGAGATGGCCGCCTCGGCCGACTTCTGCAGGTTGGCCGTCTCCGCGTTGACGAGCCGATTCACGTCGTTGCGCATCGACTTCAGGATGCGCACGTCCTCCGTGCGCAGGAGCGCTCTGTGCGCGCCGACGAGGGCGAGGAACGTCACGATCGGCTCCGCGCCTTTGAGGTACACCGCGAAGAGGCCCCGGCGCCGCGTGACGCGCGCCGCGATGCCGAACCGCGCCATGAGCGAGACGAGGTCGCGAGCGAGGCCTTCGGTCTCGGCCGTGAGCTCGAAATGGAAGTCGCCGTGAGGGTCGGCGACGAAGCCGCCGCCCAGGAACGCTCCGCGAAGGTACGAGATCGCGCAGCAGTCGCGGCGCACCAGACGAGGCGGCACGCCGTAGGCCAGGCCCATCGACTCGTCGAGTATGCCGAGGTCGGACGAGCGCGGACGCGAGCGGGGGCTGGCTCGGCACGGTGATCAGGTAGTTGTTCGTCTTGTGCAGCACGCTGCGTCGGACCGTGAGCTCGGTCTTCAGCCCGTAGAGCTGGTGCATCAGTTTGATGGCCTTGCGCGCCACGGGCGCGGTCTCGGTCGCGAGCTCGAGACGGAAGCGCTCCGGCCCGGCGATGTGGAGGCTTCCCTCGACGCGCATGAGCGCCGCGAGCTCCGCCTTCGGGCAGCAGGCGCGTTGCGGCTCGACCCGCGAGAGTTCCTCCTTGACCTCCGCGGTGAAGCTCATGCGGCCATCGCCTCCTTCAGCGCGCGACAGGAGTCCGGACGTGCTGTGATGACGCCACTCCTCGGGGTCGGCCACGTCCGCCACGACGACCTTGATGCCGCGCGAACGGATGCGCGCGACGGCGGCGGCGCCGGCTTCGACCGGCTCGACGTCGCCCCCGATCGGGCGGGACGAGGAGTCGTGCACGATGGCGACGTCGAAGACGCCCTCGAGACCGTGCCGGAGCAGCGCGTCCACGTGGTCCGGCGGCATCCATGCCGGTCGTCTCGCCCCGCTGGTTCGCGACGTTGCACACGTAGATCACGCGCGCGGAGGTGGCCCGCAGCGCATCCGGCATCCCGGCGACGAGGAAGTTCGGGAGGAGCGAGGTGAAGAGCGAGCCCGGGCCCACGACCACACAGCCCGCTTCCGCGATCGCGTCCAGCGCCGGCCGGTACGCCGCACCGGCGCCTCGGTCGCGAAGTGCACGCGCGCGATGGGGGCGCTGCTCTCGGCCACCTTCGCTTGCCCGACCACCTTCGCGCCGGTCACGTCCTCCGCGGCGAGCACCACGTCGTCGAGCGTCGAGGGCAGCACCCTGCCACGCGCCCGGAGCAGATCGCCGGCGGTGGCGAGCGCCTCCGGGAACGAGCCCTCGATGTCCGCGAGCGCGGCGATGATGAGGTTACCGAGCGCGTGACCGGCGAGCCCCTCGCCGTGCGGGAACCGGTACGAGAAGACACGGGCGAGCAGCGATCCCTCGTCGGCCGCCATGGAGACGAGGCAGTTCCGGGCGTCTCCCGGCGGCAGCATCCCGAGCTCGCGGCGGAGCAGCCCGCTCGAACCGCCGTCGTCGGCCATCGTGACGACGGCGGTGGTCTCCAGCTCCATGTCGAGCAGGCAGCGCAGCACCTTGGGGAGCCCCGTGCCGCCGCCGATGGCGACGGCACGGCAGGCGGTGTCGCTCATGAGCGGTCCGTGTCCCTGCGGATGTCTCGGTGGCGCACCGACACGTCGTAGCCGAGCTTGCGGATGTGCTCCGCGGTCGCCTCGGCCAGCGTCGACGCTCCGATGCATCCCTCCCGTGCATCCCAGCGCGATGGAGAGGTGATGCTTCCCTTCGACCAGGTAGTTCGGCAGCAGGTCGGAGAGGAGCGGCAACCACATGGCGAGGAACTTCCGCGTCTCTTCGCGTTCGGTGACGAAGCGCTTCACCGCACCGTCGAGACCCGTCTTGTGGCGGAGTTTCGGCACGTAGAACGGATTGGGAAGGAAGCGCACGTCCATGACGATGTCGGCGTCGATCGGCACGCCGTACTTAAAGCCGAACGAGGTCACGGTCACCGCCATCGACTCTCTGAGGCCCTCGGAGATGAAGCGCCGCCGGATCGCCTCGCGCAGCTGCGACGGCAGCATGTCGCTCGTGTCGATGATGAGGTCCGCCCGCTCGCGCACACGCGCGAGGCCGTCCCTCTCGGCGCGGATGCCTTCGACCACCGAACCGCTCTCGCACAGCGGATGGCGCCGCCTCGTCGCCTTGAACCGGTTCGACCAGCACCTTGTCGGCGGCCTCGACGTACAGGATGCGGTACGGATGGCCCGTCTCCTCGAGCTTGTCGAGCTCGTCGAGCAGCGTCGCGAAGAACTCCTTCGAGCGCATGTCGCAGACGACGGCCACGCGGTTCATGCGGCTGCCCGGCAGTGCCGTCAGCGCGACGAGCTGCGACAGGAGCGCCGGCGGCAGGTTGTCGATGCAGAAGTACCCGAGGTCCTCGAACGTGTGGATGGCTTCGGAGCGGCCGGCTCCTGAGAGGCCGGTGATGATGACGATCTCGGCGGGAGTCGCCGGCGGCGCCTCTTCGACCTCGCAGACCTCGTCGTCGGGTGCCATGAGAGCCCGCTAGCCGCGCTCGGTCAGGCGGCCGGAGATGCCGCTCACGATCGCCACGACGATCGCGGCCAATGCGGTCAGCCAGAAGCCGTTCGTGGTCAGCCCCGGTGTGACCGCGGCGGCGAGGTAGAACATGCCCAGGTTGATGAGCAGCGCGAACAGGCCGAGCGTGACGATCGTCACCGGCAGGGCCAACAGCTGGACGATCGGCTTGATGATGGCGTTGACGAGGCCGAGCACGATGGCGAACAGGAACGCGATGCCGTACTCATGCAGCGTGAAGGCGTGGCCGGGGCCGACCCCGGCGATCGTGATGAGGCCGAAGTAGGCGACCGCGAGCACTCCGAGAGCCGTGATCGCCGCGCGAACGAGGAAGCGCACCACCTGCCAGCCACCTCCGTCTTCAAGCAATACACGGCGCCGGGCGGCGCCCCACCGACCAGTATACCAACGGCGCCGTGTCCGCGACCCTCAGCGGGCGCTGTCGGGCGCCCGTCGCGCCGGGGTGACGCGCGGTCACGACCCGGAGCGGTGCGCGTCCCCGGCGCCCGGCACGCTGTGGGTCGACTCCTCGTCGAGCGCCTCGAGGAACTCGGCGATGTCGGCAGCCGATCCCGGCCCGATCCCCTTCACGGCGGCGATCCGCTCGACACTCGCGGCTCGCAGCTTCCGCACGGACCCGAAGGCCTTGATGAGCGCCTTGCGGCGCGTCGGGCCCGACCCCGGGGATCTCGTCGAGCACCGACGCGGTCATCGCCTTGCCGCGCAGCTCGCGGTGGTACGTGATGGCGAAGCGGTGCGCCTCGTCGCGGACGCGCTTGACGAGATAGAGCGACGGCGAGCCGGCCGGGCAGCACGACCGGCTCGTCCCAGCCGGGCACGAACAGCTCCTCCTCGCGCTTCGCGAGCGCCGCCACCGGGACGTCCGTCCACGCCGATGCTCCGCGAGCACGGCGCTCGCCGCCGACAGCTGCGGCTTGCCGCCGTCGACGATGACGAGGTCGGGCGCGCTCGGCGAAGCGGCTCGCCCTCGGCCGCCTCTCGCGCGGAACCGGCGCTCGCAGCACCTCGCGCATCATCGCGACGTCGTTCGCCTCCGCCGTCTCGGCGCGGACGCTGGAACCGCCGGTACGCGCCGGGTCGCGGCGCGTCCCGCCGTCGAACACGACCATCGACCCCACCGAGAGCCGGCCGTGCAGCGTCGAGATGTCGTAGCACTCGATGCGCAGCGGCGGCGCGGGCAGCGCGAGCGCGCTCTCCAGCTCGAGCAGCGCCTGGTTCAGGCGCTCCTCGTCGTAGCGGCGTGCGGAACTTGTAGCGCATGAGCGCGTGGCGCGCGTTCGTCGTCGCCAGATCGAGCAGGCGCCGCTTCTCGCCGCGCTCCGGCACCGCCGAGGCGCACCTTGGCGCCGCCGCAGCCGGCCGAGCCACTCCTCGAGCGCCTCGGCCTCCGACGGCAGCGCCGGCGACGAGCACCTCGCGCGGGACGTGCGAGGCCGCGTCGTAGTAGCGCAGCAGGAAGCCCTCGACCAGCTCGGCGTCGGACACGTCGAGCCCCTGGTCGAGCACGAACTCGCTCGCGCCGAGCACGCGGCCCTCGCGCACGCGCACGACGTGCGCGGCCGCGATCGTCTCCTCGCGGCACAGACGCCGACGACGTCCGCGTCGAGCGCCGTCGCGCTCACGATCGCCTGGCGCTCCAGCACCGAGCGCACGGCCTCGAGGCGGTTGCGGTAGCGTGGCCGCGCGCTCGAAGTCCAGGTCCGCCGACGCCGTCGCGCATCGCGCGCTCGAGGTCGCGCTCGACCGCGCGCCGTGCCGGCCCTCGAGGAACGCCTGCGACCTTGCGCGACCGTGCTCGGCGTACTCCTCGCGCGTGATCGCGCCGACGCACGGGCCCGGCCCCTTGCCGACGTGGTAGTCGAAGCACGGCTTGCCCGGTCGGCCGCCACCGTGCGCGGTCACGCGCTTCCACTCCACGCAGTCGGCGCGGCAGATCGGGTAGACGCGCCGCACGACGTCGATGGTCTGCGCGCGCCGCCTTCGCGTCCGTGTAGGGCCGAAGTACGTCGGTGCCGCGGCCGGTGCTTCTCGCGCGTGAACTTGATCGCCGGGAACGGGTCGGCCGTCGTGAGCGCGATGTACGGGTACGTCTTGTCGTCGCGGTAGTCGACGTTGTAGCGCGGGCGGTGCTCCTTGATGAGGTTGTTCTCGAGGATGAGCGACTCCACCTCGTTGCTGGTGACGACGTAGTCGAAGGAGGCGACGCGCGACATCATCTCCGGCACCATCGCGCGCTCGTCGTGGCCGCCGAGGTACTGCCGCATCCGCCGGCGCAGCGCCTTCGCCTTGCCGACGTAGAGCACGTCGCCCGCGGCGTCCTTCCACAGGTAGACGCCCGGCAGTTCCGGCACGTTGGCGAGCTGCTCGCGGATGTCACGGAGGCTCATGCGCGCGCCTCAGTACCCCTCGTGGACCTGATTGGCGAGCGGCTCGTCGCGGGCGAAGCGCTCGAGCTGGTCGCGTACGAGGGCGGCGGCCCGCGGCACGATGTCGGAGGTGATCCCCGCCACGTGGGGCGTGATCAGCAGGCCGGGCGCGCGCCACAGCGGGTCCGTGGACGGCAGAGGCTCCGGGTCGGTCACGTCGAGCACCGCCCTCACCCGCCGTTCCTCGAGCGCGCGCAGCAGCGCCCCGCCGTCGACGAGCCCGCCTCGCGCGGCGTTCACGAGCAGGGCGCGCGGCTTCATCGCCTCGATCATGCGCGCGTCGAAGAGGCCCGCCGTCTCTCGCGTGAGCGGCAGGAGCAGCACGACGACGTCGGCGAGCGGCAGCAGTCCGGGCAAGGCGTCGACGGCGCTCACGCCCTCCCGAGCGTGGCGCGCGACGCGGAGGACCGCCGCGGGCCCGAAGGGCTCGAGCCGCTCCTCGACCGCTCTGGCGATCGACCCGTATCCGACGAACAGCACCGTCGCGCCACGCAGCTGTTCGAGCGGCTCCATGCGCCATGTGCCGGTCCGCATGTCGTCGCGGAAGTGCGTGAGGTTCTTCAGCCCCGCGAGGATCGCGGCGACGGCCCATTCCGCCACCGGCACGTCGTGCACGCCGCGGGCCGAGCACAGCACCACACCCTCGGGCAGCGTCCCGACGATCCAGTCGACACCCGCCGAGAGCGTCTGCACGTAGCGCAGCGACCGCATGCGCGGCCACAACTCGGCGAGCGGGAGGCCGACCCGCGACGAGGGCGGCCGGAGCGGGATCACGAACAGCTCCACCTCCCCGACGCGTGGATCCGCGAGCGGGTCGCGCGGCACGGCGGCGAGCTCCACGCCAGGCGGCGCGCCCACCAGATCCAGCATGTCGCCGGGGACCCACGCCAGCCGCGTCACGCCGCTCCCTCCTTCGCCGCCCGCTTCGTGCCGCTCCTCTTCTTGGGACCCGCGCCGCCGAGGGCCGGCGCGACGCTCGCTCCCCGGCCCTCGAGCACCGGCGCGCAGGAAGCGCCCGGTGTGCGAGGCCGGATGCGCGGCGATCTCCTCGGGCGTGCCCACCGCGACGATCTCGCCGCCCGCGTCGCCGCCCTCGGGACCGAGGTCGATGATCGTGTCGGCGGTCTTGATCACGTCGAGGTTGTGCTCGATGACGAGCACGGTGTTGCCGGCGTCGACGAGCCGCTGCAGCACGTCGAGCAGCTGGCGCACGTCGTCGAAGTGCAGGCCGGTCGTCGGCTCGTCGAGGATGTAGAACGTGCGGCCGGTGCTGCGGCGCTGCAGCTCGCTCGACGAGCTTCACGCGCTGCGCCTCGCCGCCGGAGAGCGTCGTCGCCGGCTGGCCGAGCTTGATGTAGCCGAGGCCGACGTCGTAGAGCGTCTGCAGCTTGCGCTTGATCGGCGGGATGTTCTCGAAGAAGTGCAGCGCCTCCTCGACCGTCATGTCGAGCACGTCGGCGACGTTCTTGCCCTTGTAGGTGACCTGGAGCGTCTCGCGGTTGTAGCGCTTGCCCTTGCACACCTCGCACGGCACGTAGACGTCGGGCAGGAAGTGCATCTCGATCTTGATCTGGCCGTCGCCCTTGCACGCCTCGCAGCGGCCGCCCGGCACGTTGAAGCGAGAAGCGGCCCGGCGAGTAGCCGCGCGCCTTCGCCTCGGGCGTGGAGGCGAACAGCTGCGCGGACGTCGTCCCACACCCCGATGTAGGTCGCCGGGTTGCTGCGCGGCGTGCGGCCGATGGGCGACTGGTCGATGTCGATGACCTTGTCGATCTGCTCGAGGCCCTCGATGCGCTGGTAGCGCCCGTGCGCCGGCGCGTCCGATACAGCGTGTTGGTGAGCGCGGGCGCCAGCGTGTCGGTCACCAGCGAGCGACTTGCCGGAGCCCGACACGCCGGTGACGACGGTGAGCTGCCCGAGCGGGATGCTCGACGTCGATGTTCTTCAGGTTGTGCTCGGCAGCGCCGACGAGCGCGGATCGCGCCGCGCTCGGCGCCGCGCCGCGCCGCCGGCACCGGGATCGCGCGCGCGCCCGAGAGGTACGCGCCGGTGAGCGAGTCGGGGCACGTCGAGCAGCTCCTCGGGCGTGCCTTCGCACACGATCTCGCCGCCGTGCTCGCCCGCGCCCGGGCCCATGTCGACGACGAAGTCGGCCGCGCGGATGGTCTCCTCGTCGTGCTCGACGACGATGACGGTGTTGCCGAGGTCGCGCAGCCGCTCCAGCGTCGCGATGAGACGCGCGTTGTCGCGCTGGTGCAGGCCGATGGACGGCTCGTCGAGGATGTAGAGCACGCCCATGAGCCCGGAGCCGATCTGCGTGGCCAGCCGGATGCGCTGCGCCTCGCCGCCCGAGAGCGACGCGGTGGCGCGCTCGAGCGTGAGGTAGTCGAGCCCCACGTCGACGAGGAAGCGCAGCCGCTCGACGATCTCCTTGATGACGCGGCGGCCGATCCGCTCCTCGCGCTCGGACAGCTCGACGTCCGCGAAGAACGTCGAGCGAGTCCTTCGCCGAGAGCTGCGTGACCTCGTAGATGTTCTTGCCGCCGAACGTGACCGCGAGGATCTCGCGGCTTCAGCCGCGCGCCGTGGCACGTCGCGCACGGGATGACCGCCATGTACTCCTCGAGCTTCTCCTTGCTGCCCTCGGACTCGGTCTCCTCGTAGCGGCGCTGGACCGCGCGCACGGCGCCCTCCTAGCGCGAGAACCAGTGCGTCTGCGCGTCCGTCGCGCGTCGCGTAGTCGATGCGGATGCGCTCGTCGCCCAGGCCGTACAGCAGCGCGTCGCGAACGTCCTTGGGCAGGTCGCTCCACGACGCGTCCTCGGAGACGCCGAAGTGCTCGCGCCACGGCGGCGATCAGCTGCGGGTAGTAGTTCATGCCGCCCGAGAAGGGCTTGATCGCGCCCTCCGCGAGCGACAGCGAGCCGTCGGGCACGATGAGGTCGGGGTCGGGCTCGAGCCGCGAGCCCAGGCCCATGCAGTCGGGGCAGGCGCCGTAGGGCGCGTTGAAGGAGAAGTCGCGCGGCTGCGAGCTCGTCCATGCTGACACGCCGTGCACCGGACAGGCGAAGGCCTGCGAGAACGACAGCTCCTCGCCGTCCTTCCGGGCGCGACGAGGACGGTGCCGCTCGACGAGACGCAGCGCCATCTCGACGCGAGTCGGTGAGCCGGCTCTGGATGCCCTCCTTCATGACGAGGCGGTCGACGACGACCTCGATGTCGTGCTTGTACTTCTTGTCGAGCGGCGATCTCCTCGTCGAGCGACGCGCACCTCGCCGTCCACGCGCACGCGCGTGAAGCCCTCCTTCTTGAGGTCCTCGAGCAGCTTGCCGTACTCGCCCTTGCGGCCCTTCACGACCGGGGCGAGCACCTGGAACCGCGTGTCCGTCGGCGAGCTCGCCCATGATGCGGTCGACGATCTGCTGCGGTGTCTGGCGTTCGATGACCCGGCCGCAGATCGGGCAGTGCGGGATGCCGACGCGCGCGAACAGCAGACGCAGGTAGTCGTAGATCTCGGTCACGGTGCCGACGGTGGAGCGCGGGTTGCGCGACGTCGTCTTCTGGTCGATCGAGACCGCCGGAGAGAGCCCCTCGATGTGGTCGACGTCGGGCTTCTCCATCTGCCCGAGGAACTGGCGAGCGTACGCCGACAGCGACTCGACGTAGCGGCGCTGGCCCTCGGCGTAGATGGTGTCGAAGGCGAGCGAGCTCTTGCCGGAGCCCGACAGGCCGGTGATCACGACGAGCTTGTCGCGCGGGATCTCGAGGTCGAATCCGCACAGGTTGTGCTCGCGGGCGCCTCGTATCGAGATATGGTCGCTGGACACGTTTTCGGTCGACCCTTTCCGGTCGTGGTTCGAGCAGACCCTACATGATACCCCGCGCCAGAGTCGAACACCAGTTCGACCCGACGGGTGCATGCCTCCTTCGCGGCGCGCCGTATGTTTCGCCACCATTTCGTGCGGTCGCGCACTCGTCACACCACGGAAACACCACGGAAACACGACCCGAGGATTCTCGCGCCACGAGGGATGGCGTCGTTCACGTCGCGACCCGGCACCGGCAGCCGCGCGCGCGAACGGCGGCACCGCTTCGGCCAGACCGTCCGGAAGGGGGAAGGGCACGTGGCTCCAGTCGACACCGGCTCTACCGCGTGGATGCTCGTCTCATCCGCGCTGGTCCTGTTCATGACGCCCGGATTGGCGCTGTTCTACGCGGGCATGGTGCGCCGAAAGAACGTGCTGTCGTCCACCATGCACTCGCTGTTCGCGATGGGGCTCGTCTCGATCGTGTGGGCCGTCATCGGGTACTCGCTCGCGTTCGGGCACGACTTCGGGGGCATCATCGGAGGCCTGAGCGCACTCGGGCTCAACGGCGTGCTCGGATCGGTCCACGGGAGCGGCAGCTCCGCCATCCCGACCAGCGTATACGCGATGTACCAGGGCATGTTCGCGATCATCACCGTCGGGCTGATCACCGGCGCCGTCGCCGAGCGCATGAAGTTCAAGGCGTTCGTCATCTTCGCGACGCTGTGGTCGATCATCGTCTACAGCCCGCTCGCCCACTGGGTCTGGGGCGGCGGATGGCTGTTGAAGCTCGGCGCCCTCGACTTCGCCGGCGGCACCGTCGTCCACATCGCGTCCGCGGCGGCCGCGCTCGCGGCGGCGATCTGCCTCGGCAAGCGGAAGGGCTACGGCACCGAGGAGCTGCGGCCGCACAACATCCCGATGTCGGTGCTCGGCGTCGGGATCCTGTGGTTCGGCTGGTTCGGCTTCAACGCCGGCTCGGCACTCGCGTCCGGGAATCTCGCCGGGTCCGCGTTCATGGCGACGAACCTGTCGGCCGCGGCCGGTCTGCTCGCGTGGAACCTCGCCGAAGTGCTGACCGGCCACAAGCCGACGGTGCTCGGCGCCGCGTCCGGGGCGGTCGCCGGTCTGGTCGGCATCACGCCGGCCGCCGGGTTCGTCGGACCGATGCCCGCCATCGCCATCGGCATCATCGTCGGCACGCTGTGCTACTTCGGGCTGCGCATCAAGACGAAGTTCGGGTTCGACGACGCGCTCGACGTGGTGGGTGTCCACGGCGTCGGCGGCACCACGGGCGCGCTGCTCACGGGTATCTTCGCCTCGGTGGCGGTCAACTGCGGCCGGTGCGAACGGCCTCCTGTACGGCGGCGGCTTGGCCTTGCTCGGCAAGCAGCTCATCGGCGTCGTGGCGACGATCGCCTTCTCGTTCGTGGTGAGCTTCGTCATCCTGAAACTTCTCGATGCGACGATCGGCCTGCGCGTCAGACGAAGAGGCGGAGGCGGCCGGTCTCGACATCAGCGAGCATGCCGAGACAGGATACGAGCTGTGACTCATTCGACGATGTGGAGCTGAGACGATGAAGAAGATCGAAGCGATCATCAAGCCGCACAGCTCGACGACGTCAAAGACGCGCTGCACGCGCTCGGCGTCAGCGGCATGACCGCCTACGAGGTCAAGGGGTTCGGCCGGCAGAAGGGCCACACCGAGGTCTACCGCGGCAGCGAGTACACGGTCGACTTCGTGCCCAAGACAAAGATCGAGATCGTCGTCGACGACGACCTCGCGCCGAAGGTGGAGGACGCGATCGTCGACCGCCGCCCGGACGGGCAAGATCGGCGACGGGAAGGTCTTCACGTCCGACATCGAGGGCGCCGTTCGCATCAGGACCGGCGAGCGGGGCGCCGAAGCCCTGTAGGAGGTTCCGTGACGACGGACGTCGAGGCGTTCCTGCGCGAGCGCACCGCGCTCATCTCCTCGGCGCCCGCCGGCGCGCGGTCCGCTCGCGAGCTGAGCGACCTGACGGACAGAGCCGTCTCCGGGATCGCGGAGGCGGCTCTGTCGCGCCTGCGAGCTCCATGGACGCTCATCGCGCTCGGCGGCTGGGGCGCCCGGAGGCTGCTGCCCTACTCGGACCTCGACCTGCTCGTGGTCACCGACACGGGCGCCGATGGCCTCTCACAGGCGCTCGGCGACGTGCTCTACCCGCTGTGGGACGCGGGCCTCGACGTCGGTCAGCAGGTGCGCTCCTCGCGGGACCACCTGCGCGCGGTGCGCGGCGACGTGAAGACGCTCACCGCGACGCTGACGGCGCGGGTGCTCTGCGGCGACCTCGCCCTCGGCGAACGCGTGCTCCGCGAGGTCGCCGAATGGGCGGCCAAGCGGCGCGCCGCCACGCTCCGCTCGGTCGTCGAGCGCGAGCGGAACGGCTCGCCCTACCTGCTCGAACCCGATCTCAAGGAGGGGGCGGGCGGACAGCGCGACCTCGACGAGCTCGCGTGGACGGCCGCCGTGCTCACCGGCCGGACCGCCGCGACGCCGGCGGCGCTGCTGGACGCGGGAGTCGTCGACGCCGACGAGGTCGCACGCCTGGCCGCGGCGGCCGACCGCGTGACGTCGGCTCGCTGGGCCGTCCACCGGCAAGTGCCGCGCGCGTCCTCGCTGCTGACGCTCGAACTGGCGGCGGACTCGGGTCTGGACGTCGAGGCGGTGCAGGCCGCCCTCGCCGACGTCCATCACCTCCTGTTGCGGGCGCGCGCCCGTCTGGGCTTCGGGAGGGCGTTCTACGACGCTTCGGACGTCGGGCCGGCCGCCGCACCGGACGCGACCGACGTCTTCGCTCTGCTCGACGCCGGCACCCCCGCACTGCCCCAGCTCGAGGAGGCCGCCTGGGCGGGCCTGCTCGACGGCTTCGCCCCCGGGTTCGAACGCCTGATGAGCGTCCGGAGGCCGGCACTGTCGCATCGCTACACCGTCGGTGACCACTGCCTGCGCTGCGCGACGCTAGTCGCCGGGGCCGCGACCGAGCATCCGGAGGCCGCGCGCGAGCTCGCCTCCCTGCCGGACCGCCGCCCGTTGCAGGTGGCGGCGCTCGTGCACGACGTCGGCAAGGCCGGACAGGCGCCCGACCACGCGGCGGCCGGCGCCGTGGCGGCCGAGACGGTCGCGCCACGCTTCGGGCTCGCGAGCGCCGAGACCGCCGACGCCTCCCTGCTCGTTCGCGAGCACCTCCTGCTGTCGCGCACCGCCACCGGGAGCGACATCCACGACGAGAACGTGGTGCTGGCCGCCGCGGACCGGATCGGAAGACGCGAGCTGGTCGGCGCTCTCCACCTGCTGACGATCGCCGACTCGCTGGCGACCGGGCCGGAAGCGTGGACGCCGTGGCACGCCTCGCTGGTCGGAGAGCTCGTCGACCGGCTGCGCGCCGCCCTCGCCGACGACGTCGAGGGCGCCGGCCTCACGGCGCGCGCCGCGCGCACGGCGGACGAAGCCGCACGTCTGGCCTCCACCACCGGTGACGCGGACGTGCTGGCGTCATTCGTGCGGGGCGTGCCGCTCCGCTACCTCGCGGCCACGACGCCGTCCGACGTGGTCACGCACGCGCGCTCGGCGAGCACGGTCGCGCGTTCCGGAGGCTCCTTGGCGACCGAGGTCGCCGTGGCGCCCGGCCCGGCCGAAGGCACCTGGCGCGCCAGCGTCGTCACCGCCGATCGCCCTGGCCTGTTCGCCGCCATCTGCGGTGCGCTGGCGCTCTCCGGGCTCGACATCATGGGGGCGGACGCGTACGACGTCCCCGGGAACGTGGCGCTCGACGTCTTCGTCGTCCGTTCCGACACGCTCGCCGAGGTGGACACGGCGACATGGGCCCGATTCGAGCGCTCGTTGCGCGCGGCGCTCATCGACCCCGCCGGGCTCGCGACGCGTGTCGAGGAACGACGCAGGCACTATCCCCCGCGAGCCCGCACGGCCACCGACGTGGAAGTGGGCGTCGCCGAGTCGTACGCCACGTCGGTGCGCGTCATCGCCGCGGACCGCGTCGGACTGCTGCACGACATCGCGCGCGCCATCTCCGACACCGACCTCGACATCCGCTGGGCCCGCGCGCTGACACAGGACGGCGTCGCGCGCGACGTCTTCCATGTCACCGACCGCTCCGGCGAGCCCGTGGCCGACCCGGGCGTGTTGGGCCACCTCGCGATGCGCATCCGGGAGCGGACGTCAGCGTCCGGCTGATGCGGCCGGCCTCGGTACCCGCGGAACGCGCGAGGGCATCGGCGGCGGCGGTCGGGTACCATCAGCCCATGCCGATCAGCGGCTCGGAACGACCCGTCCACCGGAGGCCTGACGCGATGCCCCTCTACACCCGTACCGGCGACGACGGCACGACCTCGCTCGCGGATGGGTCTCGCGTTCGAAAGGACGATGCCGCGATCGAGCTGTTCGGCGCGATCGACGAGGCGAACAGCCACATCGGGCTCGCGCGGGTACACGTCGTCGACAGCGACTTGGACGGCGTGCTCGAGTTCATCCAGCACCGGCTGTTCAACTGCGCTGCGTGTGTCGCCACCGAGCAGCCGACGCAGTCGACGCCGAGCGTGGATGCCGAGGACGTGGGGGCGCTCGAGAGGGCCATCGACCGCTACGGCGAGCGTGTCCACTTCGAGGGCTTCATGCTGCCCGGCTGCGACGAGGCGTCCGCCCGGCTGCATGTCGCGCGGACGGTGATGCGGCGCGCCGAGCGCCGCGCGGTGACCTACGCGGCCGCCGCGCCGGTGCCACCCGACGTGCTCGCGTTCATCAACCGCGCGAGCGACATGCTCTACGTCGCGGCACGCTACGTCGGCGCCGGCGGCGAATGCCCGTGGAGGCCGGACGAGCCCAGGCCGTGATCAGACGCCGCGCGTGTTGCGCCCGAGGTCGCGGACGTCGGTCGCGACGTCGTGGGCGGTGCGCTCGTGCCGCTTCTCGTCGAGCACCTTCGCCGTGTCCTCGACGGGCTCGTCGTGGGTGCTCAACGGCTCGGCGCCGATCGGCGGTCCCGGTGGCGTGCCGCCGGACCTGACCCGTGCGATGGCGAGCCACACGAACGCGCCGGCAGCGACGAGCAGGACACCGACGAGGATCCACACCCACCAGCTCATGCCGAGCACCTCCCGGCGGCCGCGGTCGGTCATCGCACTGCTTGTACCCGGGCCGCGGGACTCGCGAAGCTGATGGTAGAATCCGCTGCGTCCCTGCACCCCACTCCCGGAGCGAGCGTGCCGACCGTCACCCAGAAGTACGACCTGCTCCGCGCGCGCGTCGCCTCCCTCGGGAGCGTGCTCGTGGCGTACTCCGGAGGCGTCGACTCCACCCTGCTCGCGGTGACCGCGCACGCCGTGCTCGGAGCCGACACGCTGGCGGTGCTGGCGACCTCGGAAACGTACCCCTTCTCAGAGCTCGAGGAGGCGCGCAGGACCGCCGGCGAGCTCGGCCTCCAGCTCGTGGAGGTCGAGACCGACGAGCTCGCGGACCCGCGTTTCCGCGCCAATCCGCCCGAGCGCTGCTACTACTGCAAGCAGGAGCTCTTCGACATGCTCCGGTGCCTGGCGCAGGCGCGCGGCCTGCGCCACGTCGCGGACGGCAGCAACGCCGACGACGCGTCGGAGCACCGGCCCGGGCGACGAGCGGCTGCGGAGTCCGGCGTGGTGAGCCCGCTCGCGGACGCCGGCCTGACCAAGGGCGACATCCGCGAGATCTCCCGGATGCTCGGGCTGCCGAACTGGGACAAGCCGTCGATGGCATGCCTCGCGTCGCGGTTCCCGTACGGCGTCGCGTTGGACGAGGACTCGCTCGCCCGCGTCGCCGCGGCCGAGGACGCGCTGCGCGGACTCGGCTTCCGGCAGTTCCGGGTGCGCAGCCATGGGGACGTCGCGCGGGTCGAGGTGGACCCGCCCGAGCTGGCGGGCGCGTGGGAGCGACGGGACGGGATCGCGGCCGCCGTGAGAGCGACCGGCTTCGCGTACGTGGCGCTCGACCTGGAAGGCTATCGCACGGGGTCGCTCGACGAGACGCTGTAGGGGGCCGGACCGTGAACGGGCTGGCGAGCGCGTGGTTGTGGGTCACGTTCCTGGCGGCCGCCGCCGCGACGTGGGGGGCGGGCGTCTACCTCTCCAGGACGACGGACGTCTTCGACGAACGCTGGAAGCTCGGGGAGGCGTTCGGGGGCATGGTGCTCCTCGCGATCGCGGGCAGCCTCCCGGAGATCGCGATCACCGTCAGCGCCGCCTTCTCGCACCGGCTCGACATCGCCGCCGGCGACCTGCTCGGCGGGATCGCCGTCCAGACGGGCGTGCTGATCGTGTGCGACTTCTTCGTCACGGAGGAGCGCCCGCTCTCCTACCTCGTCGGCTCGCTCATCCCGGTGCTCGAGGCCTCGCTCGTGGTCGGCGTCACGGCGCTCGCGATGATCGGCGCGCTCCTGCCGTCGACGGACGTCATCTTCCGCCTGAGCCCGGCGTCGATCGCCATCGTGGGGGTGTGGCTCTTCGGCCTGTTCGTGATCGACCACGTGCGCGAACGGCCGAAGTGGGAGCTCGCCATGGAAGGCAGCCATCCGGGCCGGCCTCACCGGCGCGTCCACCATCCGACCGTTGTCCACCCCTACCACGACACGCGCACGTGGAAGGTGGTCGCCATCTTCGCCGCGGCGTCGGCCGTCACGCTCGTCGCGGGCGTCGCGCTCACCCAGAGCGGGACGCTGCTGGCCGGCCGGTACCACGTCGGCGGTGTCATCTTCGGCGCGACCGTGCTCGCTGTCGCGTCGGCGCTGCCCGAAGTCTCGACGGGGATCATCGCGGCGCGGCTGGGCGACAACCAGCTGGTCATGGGCGATATCTTCGGCGGCAACGCGTTCCAGCTCACCCTGTTCGCGGTCGCCGATCTGATCGCGGGCAAGGCGGCGCTCGCCTCCGCCGGCGCCCAGAACAGCTGGCTCGCCGGTCTCGGGATCCTCGTGACGATGGTGTACGCGGCGAGCGTGATCGTGCGGCCGGAGAAGAACCACCTGCGGGTCGGGATCGATTCGATCATCGTGTTCGCGCTGCTCGTGATCGGGATCCTCGGGCTCACGCGCATCCACTGAGAGCCCTCGCGGGCGCTAGGCGAGCATCTCCCGCATCGCGGCTCGCCACGCGGCCGGCAGCCGCTGCTCGAGCAGCTGCGCGCTGCCGACGCTCTCGCCGATCATCCGGGTCACGAACGGCCTCGCCACCTGCATGATGTCGATGTCGGGATAGAGCCGGCGCGCCACGCCCTCGACCGTGGCGAGCGACTTGACGAGGAGGCCGTACCCTCCCGGGATCCGGATGCCGTGGCGGCGGAGCAGCCCGAGGAAGCCGAAGCCGAAATGGCGGAAGTCGCTGGTCGCCCCACCGATCGTGGCGTCGAGCAGCTCGCCGAGCTCGCGGCGCACGACCTCGATCTTCTCGGGCGGCACGTGCACGCCCAGCCGCTCCGAGTAGCGCAGCGCGCGATCGGCGTCGCGGTAGACGAACGCGGCCAGTACCTGCGCGATGTCTCCGCGCTCCTCGTCGGTGAGGTGGCCGACGATGCCGAAGTCGAGATAGGCGATGCGGCTGTCCGGCGTGACGAACAGGTTCGCCGGATGCAGGTCGGCGTGGTAGCGCCCGTACAGCATGACCTGCCGCATGAACGCGGTCGCTCCGTGCACCGCGAGGCCGTGCGCGTCCACGCCGGCGAGCTCGGCCGCGTCGAGCTCCGACAGCCGCCACCCGTACATGCGCTCCATCGTCAGCACGCGCGAGGCGCTGAGCCGCCAGGCGATGCGCGGGATGGCGATCTTGGGGTCGTGGCGGAAGTCGAACGCGAAGCGGTCCGCGATCCGGCCCTCCACGCGCAGATCGAGTTCGCGGCGTATGGAAGCCTCGAACTCGTCGAGCAAGGCTCCGATGTCGATCCCGCGGGCCGCCCGACGCACCAGCGGGCGCCGCGCGAACCGTTGCGCCTCTGCGACGTCCGCGAGCAGCGCCTCACCGGCGCCCGGCCGGATCACCTTGACCACGACCTCGCGACCGGCCGGCAGCCCGTCGCCCCACACGGGTCGATACGCGTCGCGCAGCGTCGCGGCGTGCACCTGGGCGACGGACGCCGACGCGAGCGGCGTCTCGTCGAACGACGCGTACAGCGACGAGGGGGGCGCGCCCAGCGCCTCCTCGATCACGCGCGCTATCTCCTCGGTGGGTGACGGCGGCACCTGATCGAGCAGCGAGGACATCTCCGCGGCGAGCTCGTCGCCGAACTCGTCGGGGCGGACCGAGATCAGCTGGCCGAGCTTGAGGAACGCCCCGCCGAGGCGCTCGAACGCCTCACGCCATTCGCGGGCGAACGCCGCGCGCCGCCGGGCCGTGGACGCCAGCCCGAATCGCGAGCGCCACGCGCCTCGCGCGGCATGGGCGGCCAGCACGCGCCCGATCTCGCGCGAGCGCTTCGACATGTCGCCCTCACGCCTCCCGAGCGCCGAGCCGGGCGGCTATCGCGTCGAGGGTGGTCTGCATGGCGTCGAGCCGGCCGCGAAGCTCGGCCACCTCGAAGCGGATCTCCGCGAGGCGTTCGTCGTGGGCGTCCTCCGCGACCGCGGGCTCGCCGGCGGCGAGACGCTCCCTGAGGCGTTCCTTCTCCGCGGCGACCATCGCCATGAATCCGTCGGTGAACGCATCGGCGCCGCCCGACATGCCCTCGCCCGTGAGCTTCCCGCGCTCCACGGCCGCTTTCATGAGCTCGTCGGCCTGCTCGTGCGTGAACATCCACAGCGCGAAGAACGTCATCGGGTCCAGATCGGGCATCTCTCCCCCTCGCCTCGTTGGCTGCGCGCACAGTGTACCGCCCGGCCCGGCTCCCCTAGGCGGCTGCTTCGGGCCTGCCCGCGCGCAGCAGGCGCAACCCGTTGAGCGTGACGAGCAGCGACACGCCCGTGTCGGCGAAGACCGCGAGCCACAGCGGCGCGTACCCGGCAACCGCCAGACCGAGCACCACGACCTTGACCGCGACGGAGAACGCGACGTTGGAGCGGATGTCGGCGACCGTCCGCCGGCCCAGCGCGAAGAACCCGGGCAACGCGGTGAGATCGGGCGCCATGAGTGCGACGTCGGCGGTCTCGAGCGCGGTGTCCGAGCCGGCCGCCCCCATCGCGATGCCGATGTCGGCGGCCGCGAGCGCCGGCGCGTCGTTGATGCCGTCGCCGACCATCGCGACCGGCCCGTAGCGCGCGCGCATCTCGCGCACCGCCGCGACCTTGTCCTCCGGCAGCAGCCGAGCCCTGTGCTCGGTCACGCCGGCCTGCTCGGCGATCGCCGTCGCCGTGCGGTCGTTGTCGCCGGTGAGCATGATCACGTGCCGCATGCCGCCCTGGCGCAGCCGCCGCACGATCGAGGCGGCCTCCGGCCGGATCGTGTCGGCGGCCGCGATGAGCCCCGCGACGCCGTCGTCCGAGAACAGGACGAGCACGGTCTTGCCCTGCTGCTCGAGCTCGTCCACCTGGTCGGCCAGCTCCGGGTCGCTCGCTCCCTCGTCGAACGCGAACGCAGGGCTCCCGACGCGGTACCGTACGCCGTCGACCACCCCGGAGACGCCGCGTCCCGCGACGTCGGCGAGGTCGAACGCGGCGCCGGCACCCACCGGCTGGCCGTGCGCCTCGAGCACCGCGGCCGCGAGCGGATGCGTCGACCCGGCCTCCAGCGACGCCGCGACGCGCAGGACGCGAGCCGGATCGGGCTCCAGGATCGGCACCACGTCCGAGACGCACGGCCTCCCCAGGGTGACCGTGCCGGTCTTGTCGAGGGCGACGACCCGCACCCGCGCGGCCACCTCGAGGAAGGCGCCGCCCTTCACGAGGAAGCCGTCGCGCGTGGCGCGCGTGATCGCGGACACGATCGCGACCGGCGTGGAGATCACCAGAGCGCACGGGCACGACACGACGAGCATGACGAGCGCGCGGTAGACCCAGGTGCCGAACGTCCCCAAGCCGAAGAGCGGCGGCAGCACCGCGACCGCGACGGCGCCGGCGACGACCACCGGCGTGTAGTAGCGGGTGAAGCGGTCCACCAGCCGCTGCGACGGCGCGCGCGCGGCCTGCGCCTCCTCCACGAGGAAGATGACGCGCGCGAGCGTGGAGTCCGCGGCGACCGCCTCCACCTCGATCTCGAGCAGGCCGGCGGCGTTGAGCGAACCGGCGAACACGCGGTCGCCGGCCGACTTGGCCGCGGGCACCGACTCGCCCGTGATCGGCGATTCGTCGACGGCGGAGGATCCCGCGCGCACGACGCCGTCGAGGGCGACACGCTCCCCCGGCTTCACGATGAGAAGGTCGCCCACCACCGCCTCGCCCGGCGGGACCTCCACGTCCCGCCCGCCGCGCCGCACGCGCGCGAGCGCCGGCGTGAGATCGATCAGGTCACGGATGGAGCGGCGCGTCCGGGCGAGCGCGCGGCTCTCGAGGAACTGTCCGATCGAGAAGAGGAAGATGACCGCCGCGGCCTCCGCGAAGTCGCCGAGCGCGATGGCGCCGATGACGGCGACCGCCATGAGCACGTTCATGTCGAGCGAACGCGCCTTCAGCGACGCCCAGGCGCGGCGCGCGGTGAGAACGCCGCCGGCCGCGGCCGCGAGAACGAAGACCGCTTGGGCGGCGTACGTCGGCGGTGCGTTCAGCTTGGCGAGCTCCAGCAGGTAGCCGAGGACGATGAGCGCGCCGCTCGCGACCAGGGTGGTCTCGTGCCCGCGCCTCTGCCACCGCGTCGGCCGCGGGAGCCGCGCCGGCGCCGCGCCCTCGACCGGCTCGACCGCGTACCCCGCCGCGGTCACCGCCGCCGCGAGCCGGGCGGGGTCCGTCGCCGTCGCGTCGTAGCCGACGCGCATGGTCGCCGTGCCGAAGTCGACGTGCGCGTCCACGACGCCGGGCATGGCGGCGATCTGCCGGCCGAGCTTGGCCGCGCAGTCGGCGCAGTCGAGGCCGACGAGACGGAACCGGACCGTCGAGGCCCCTGGCGCCGCTTCGAGCGGTTCGACGCCGTTCCCGGAGGCGCGCACGACCGCGAGCACGGCCTCGCGCGGATCGCGCGCCGGGTCGTACTCGAGCAGCAGCACGCCCGTCGCGAAGTTGAGATCGGCGGAGATGACGCCTTCGATCTGCCGTGCGGACTTCTCCACGGTCCGCGCGCAGTCGGGTCAATCCAGGCCCGTGACGTGCCAACCCGCGTGGGCGACCCCCGACGTCACCTCGAAGCCGAGCCGTCTGACCTCCCCCTCGATGCGGTCCTCCGGCATGACGGACGGGTCGTGGGAGACGGTGAGGGTGGCGGTCCTCTTGTCGACCTCGACGAACTCGACCCCGGCCAGGTGCTCGACCGCCCCGCGGAGCTTCTCGACACATTGCGCGCAGTACAGCTCGGAAGGCATGACCAGCGGGAGGTCGAGGGTGTGTGCGTGCATGCGCGAAGCGCTCACGTGCGATGTCCGCCTTCCGACGCGGGTATTCTCCTTCTACCCCGCGCCGAGCGCTCTGGCAACATGCGCCAGTCGCTCGCGGTGGCGGCGTCGGACGCCCTCGGGCTACACTCGGTCGCGGGCCCGGAGCAGCCCGCGGCATGCGAAGAAGGAGGTCGGACCGATGACGCAGGAGAACGGCGGGCCCGGAGCCGCCGGAACGCCGTCCGTCGGCTCGACGGCGCTCGCCGAGGAGGAGCCGGCACCGAGGACGACCGCCGTGCTCCCGCCGCAAGGCGGCGGCGGCAAGCCCGTCACGGGTACCGCCGCTCCGGAACCGGGCGGACGGCCGCCGCGCCGCGGCTCGCGGGCGTGGCTGCTGGTGCTCGCGGTCGTCATCGTGGTCGCGATCATCGCGGCCGCCGCCTGGCTCATGCGCGGCTCACTCGAGACGCCCTCAGCCGTACCGATCCCGCCGACCACCATCACCTCGCCGACGCCGTCGGTCGAACCGGTCGTACCGACGGAGACGCCCACCGTTGCCAGCGCCGCGGTCCCGGCGACGAAGGCCGCGTCGCCCACGACCACCCAGGTCGACCCGGCGCTCGTGACCGACATGTCGTGGAGCATGGCCACGGGATACCGGATCACCGTGGACTACGTGCAGATCCTTCACGGGAAAGCGGCCGCGGCGGCAGCGACGGCGCACCATGACGAGTCGCCGCCGCCGGACGGCTACTACATCGTCAACGACTCGCCGGCGCCGCGGACGTTCACGGTCCCGCCGAGCGCGGACATCACGGTGCTCGGCTGGAACGGCGCGGACGCGACCGCGCGGCACACGCTCACCGTGCAGGAGTTCGCGGCGATCATGCCGGGCGGCGGCACGCCGCGCGATCCGTGGAACAGCGCGTACTACGAGGTGACCGTGAAGAACGGCGCCACGGTCACCGCGATCGCGCAGATCTTCTTCCCATAGGCGGCGCGGAGCGGGACCGGGGCCACGCCCCGTCGCACGCCCGATGCCGACCGGCCGCGGAGCCGGGCGCGGACCTCAGCGCCGCTTGCGGTGCCCGTACGCCGAGCCCTTCCGGGCGCCCTGCTTGAGCCGCGCGAGCACCTCGCCCTCGCTCGAGCGGTCCACCTGCGCCCGCAGGCGCACGACCTGGTCGCGCAGGCGCGCTGCCGATTCGAAGTCGAGCGCCCCCGCCGCGCTCGACATGTCCTCCTCGAGCGACGCGATGAGCCGCATGACCTCGTCGCTTGCGGCAGACTCCGAGAGCTCGCGGGCGACGTCCGCGGCCTCGGTCGCCCTCCTCCTCCTTGGCGTAGCTCACGATCGCGTGTGATCGCCTTGCGGATCGTCTGCGGCTCGATCCCGTGCTCGGTGTTGTACGCCACCTGGATGGCGCGGCGCCGGTTGGTCTCGTCGATGGCGAGTCGCATGGAGTCCGTCACGTCGTCGGCGTACATGATCACCGCGCCCCGAGACGTTGCGCGCCGCGCGCCCGATCGTCTGGATGAGCGACCGGAAGTTGCGCAGGAACCCTTCCTTGTCCGCGTCCAGGATCGCCACGAGCGAGACCTCCGGCAGGTCGAGGCCCTCCCGCAGCAGGTTGATGCCGACGAGACAGTCGAACTCGCCCGCCCGCAGGTCGCGCAGTATCTCGATGCGCTCGAGCGTGCCGATGTCGGCGTGCAGGTAGCGCACGCGCAGCCCCTGCTCGAAAAGGTACTCGGTGAGGTCCTCCGCCATCTTCTTGGTGAGCGTGGTGACGAGCACCCGCTCGTTCTTCTCCGCGTGCGTCGCGGACCTCGGCGATGAGGTCGTCGATCTGGCCCTTCGTCGGCCGCACGACGATCTCCGGATCGACCAGCCCGGTCGGGCGGATGATCTGCTCGACGATCTGCGGTCGCGAGACGTCGAGCTCGTAGTCGCCCGGCGTCGCCGATACGTAGACGAACTGCGTGACCGCGCTGCTCGAACTCGTCGAAGCGCAGCGGCCGGTTGTCGAGGGCGCTCGGCAGCCGGAAGCCGTGCTCGACGAGCGTGAGCTTGCGGCTGCGGTCGCCCTCGTACATGCCGCGGATCTGCGGCACGGTGACGTGGCTCTCGTCGATGATCATGAGGAAGTCCTTCGAGAAGTAGTCGATGAGGCAGTGCGGGCGGCTCGCCCGCCTTCCGCCCGTCGAGGTGCCGCGAGTAGTTCTCGATGCCGTTGCAGTAACCCCATCGTCTCGAGCATCTCGAGGTCGTAGCTCGTGCGCATCTCCAGCCGCTGCGCCTCGAGCAGTTTGCCTTGGCCGCTGAAGTACTCGAGCCGCTCGTCGAGCTCGTCGCGGATCGTCGTCGAGCGCGGCCTTGAGCCGCTCCGGGACGGTCACGTAGTGCGTCGCCGGCCAGACGGGCACCGAGTCGAGCTTCGTGCAGACCTCGCCCGTGACCTGGTCGACCTCGTCGACGGCCTCGATCTCGTCGCCGAAGAACTCGACGCGCAGCGGGATGGTCGGCGTAGGGCGGGAAGATGTCGAGGACGTCGCCGCGCACCCGGAAGGTGCCGCGGGCGAGGTCGTAGTCGTTGCGGTCGTACTGGATGTCGATCAGCGACGCGGATGAGCGCGTCGCGGTCGAGCGTCTCGCCCGTGTTGAGGAACGACCGCCCTGCCCGGCGTAGTCCTCCGGCGACCCGATGCCGTAGATGCAGCTGACCGAGCGCGACCACGATGACGTCCTGGCGCGAGAGCAGCGCCGCGGTGGCGGCGTGCCGCAGCTTCTCGACCTCCTCGTTGATCGAGGAGTCCTTCTCGATGAACGTGTCGGTCGAGGGGACGTACGCCTCCGGCTGGTAGTAGTCGTAGTAGCGACACGAAGTACACGACCGCGTTGTCCGGCATGAGGTCCTCGAGCTCGGAGGCGAGCTGCGCGGCGAGCGTCTTGTTCGGCGCCATGACGAGCGTGGGCTTCTGCACCGGCTTCGATGACCTTCGCCATGGTGAAGGTCTTGCCCGAGCCCGTGACGCCGAGCAGCGTCTGATAGCGCGCGCCCGCCCGGATACCGTCGGCGAGCTGCGCGATCGCCGCCGGCTGATCGCCTGCGGGCTCGTACGGCGAGACGACCTTCAGTTCTTTGGCCACGTCTTCCTTCTTCCACGCCCCGGCGCGTCGGAGCGCCGGGCGGATGGCCTCGCCGGCGCGTACCGTCTCGGCGCCGCGCTCGACTACTTGCCCGAGAACGCGCCGGGATACAGCTCGCGGTACTCCGCCCGCTCCCGGGCGACGTCGTCCACGTAGTACGCCGTCTCGGGGAACGCGATCGTGTCACGGAACGACGCGCCCGTCGCCTCGGACTGGGCGAGCCACGCGTCGGCGTTCGTCATCCCCGCGTTGTACGCCGCGAGCGCCAGCTGCGTGTTCCCGCCGTACCTTCGCATGAGGGATGCCAGGTAGTGCGTGCCGACGCGGATGTTGGTCGCCGGATCGCGCAGGCGGTCGGCTGTGATGTCACGGCCGAGCCCCACCACCGCCGTCGAGGGCTTCACCTGCATCAGGCCGACCGCCCCCGCTCTGGAGACCACGCCGGGCCTGAACTTCGACTCGACGTTGATGATCGCGGCGACGAGATACGGGTCGACGCCGGACGAGCGCGCCTCGGCCGCGATCTCGCTCTGGTAGGCGAGCGGGTGCTGGAAGCGTCCGTACCACTCGGGCCCGCGCCAAGCGACGAGCGCAGCGGCCGCGGCCAGCAGGACGAGGACGAGGAACGCGCAGCCGCAGCCGCGTCTCCGGCGATCAGCCGACACGCGGGGCCATCCCCGTCGTCCACAGGTCCTCGAGCTCGGCGCGGAACTCCGCGAGACTGCCGTCGTTCTCGATGATGAAGTCGGCGACTTCGCGGCGTTCGGAGTCGCTCGCCTGCGCAGCCATGCGCGCCTGGGCGTCCGCCCCGCTCATCCCGCGGGCCGCGAGACGCGCGAGGCGAGCGTCCTCGTGGGACGAGATGGTGAGCACGCCGTCGAGCAGCTCGAAGAACGCGGGCGCCTCGACCAGGAGCGGGATGTCGAGGACGACGAGCGCCGGCGGCTCGGGCGAGACGCGCAGCGCGTCGAGCGCCCCCGCCGTCGCCGCGAGCACGCCGGGATGCACGAGCGCGTCCAGCCGTGCCGCCTCCGCGGGCGAGGCGAACGCAGCGGCGGCCAGCGCCGTCGTGTCGATGCCGCCGTCGGGGCCCACGACGCCGGGCCCGAACGCCTCGGCGACGTCGTCGACGAGCGGACCACCGGGGCCGATGAGCCGTTTCGCCAGGTCGTCGAGGTCGATCACCACAGCGCCCCGCTCGCCGAGGTAGCGGGCCGCCGTCGACTTGCCCGACCCGATGCCCCCGGTCACACCGAGCACGTACATGCGCTCTCCTTCTCGAAGACGGAGCCGGGCTTCCGCGTGAAGCGGCCGCCCGGCCCCGTTCGTATCGTTCGTTCCGACGCGCGCGGCGGCGAGTCGGATGCTACTCCGCCGACGCCTTCTTGGCGCGCGGCTTCTTCGGCTTCGCGGCCGGCTTCTCTTCGGCGGCTTCCTCGGCCGGCTTCTCTTCGGCGGCCGGCACGATCGCCTCGGCCGCGGGCTCCTCCGCGAGCTGCTCGCCGGGCTCGTGGGCCTCCGCGGCCTCCGCCTCGGCGGCGATCTCCTCGGTCACCGCGTCGGGCTCGACAGCCTCGGGCACCTCGGCGGCCTCGGCGGCGCTCGCCTCTTCCACGACTTCCTCGGCGGCTTCGGCGGCTTCGACCGCCTCGGCGACCTCAGCCTCCTCCGCGCCCTCGACGGCCTCGACTGCGGCCTCGGCCTCTTCGCCTTCGGCTTCCTCGGGCTGCGGCTCCTTGCCCTCCAGCGCGTCGGGCAGACCGAGCTCCGCGTTGGCGGCGCGGATCGAGAGCGAGATGCGGCGGCGGTCGGTGTCGACGTCCATGACCTTGACGTGCACCTGCTGGCCGACGCGAGACGACGTCGTCCGGCTTCTCGACGTGGCCCTTCGCCATCTCGGAGATGTGGACGAGGCCCTCGACGCCGTCGCCGATCTCGACGAACGACGCCGAACGGCACGAGCTTGGTCACGCGTGCCCTCGACGATCGAGCCGATCGGGAAGTTCTTGACGAGCTGCTTCCACGGGTCTTCCTGTGGTCTGCTTGAGGCCCAGCGAGATGCGCTCGCGGCTCAGGTCGACGTCGAGCACCATGACCTCGACCGGGTCGCCGACCTCCACGACCTCGCACGGGTGGTTGACGTGGCTCCACGACAGCTCGGAGATGTGCACCAGGCCGTCGATGCCGCCGAGGTCGACGAACGCGCCGAAGTCGACGATCGAGGAGACGGTGCCCGTGCAGGATCTGCCCTTCTGCAGCTTGGTCGAGGATGTCCTGGCGCTCGTGCTTGCGGCCCTCTTCGAGCACGACGCGGCGCGACAGCACGACGTTGTTGCGGTTGCGGTCCATCTCGATGACCCGCGCCTCGAGGCGCGTGGCCGATGTAGGCCGCGAGGTCCTTGACGCGCCGCAGGTCGACGAGCGAGGCGGGCAGGAAGCCGCGCAGGCCGATGTCGAGGATGAGACCGCCCTTGACGACCTCGATGACCTCGCCCTCGACGTTCTCGCCGGAGGTGAACTTCTCCTCGACCTTGACCCAGGCGCGCTCGTACTCGGCGCGCTTCTTGGACAGGATCAGGCGGCCGTCCTTGTCCTCCTTCTGGAGAACGAGGGCCTCGATGTGATCGCCGAGCTGCACGATGTCGGCGGGGTTGGCGTCCTTGCGGATCGAGAGCTCGCGCGCCGGGATGACGCCTTCGGACTTGTAGCCGATGTCGAGCAGGACCTCGTCGCGCTCGACCTTGACGACCGTGCCGGAGACGAGGTCGCCCGTCGTCGAAGTCGGTGATCGTCCCGTCGATGAGAGCGTGCATCTCCTCGTCGGTGTACTCGCGCTGTCTTCGACGACGTCCGTTCTCTTCGAGATCGCTCATTCGTGCGGCCCCTTCCTTCTACTCGTCGGGGCCCCGATGCTGCTCGTCCGAATCGCCTGCTGTCCGGTCGAACTCGTCTCGGTCGCTGTGCTTTCCGTACGCTGCCGTGCTCGGGGGCGGACAGTACCGCGCGTCAGGCATGCGGCCCGGCGCGTCACGTGCGAACTATACCGCTGTGAGCAGGGAGCGCGCCAGACACACACGGTCGCCGGGCGGGGCCAGCCGACTCGCCCGCGCGGCCGCATCGGCGGCGGACGGAGCGCCGCCTGACGCGCCTACTTCGCGGCGGCCCAGTCGTCGGCCCAGCCGACGACGCTGACCTCGAGCGGCACGCGCGAGCGTCGACGACGCCGTCCATCGCCTCGCGCGCCATCGCGGAGAGCCGCTCGACCTCGTCGCGCGGCGCCTCGAACACGAGCTCGTCGTGCACCTGCAGCACGAGTGCGCGAGTCGAAGCCATCGGCGCGCAGCCGCCGGTCCACCTCGATCATCGCGAGCTTCATGATGTCGGCGGCCGTCCCCTGCATCGGGTGGTTCATCGCGGTGCGCTCGCCGAACGAGCGCAGGTTGAAGTTGCCGCTCGCGCAGCTCGGGGATGTGGCGCCGCCGCCCGAACATCGTCACCGCGAAGCCGTCGCGGTGCGCCTCGGCGACCGTCTCGTCCAGGAAGGCTGCGCACCTTCGGGTACGCGGCGAAGTAGCGGTCGATCATCGCCTGCGCCTCGGCGCGCGACGATACCTGAGCGACTCGGACAGGCCGTGCGCGAGACTGCCCGTACACGATGCCGAAGTTGACCGCCTTCGCGCGGCGCCGCATGCTCCGGTCCGACGCTGCTCGGCGGTCGACGCCGAAGACGCGCGCCGCCGTCTCCGCGTGGAAGTCCGCGCCCGGACGTGAACGCCTCGATGAGCGCCCGGTCGCCCGAGAGGTGCGCGAGGATGCGCAGCTCGATCTGGCTGTAGTCGGCCGACACGATGACGTCGCCCGGGTCGCGCGGGCACGAACGCCGCGCGGATCCGGCGGCCGCAGCTCGGTGCGCACCGGGATGTTCTGCAGGTTCGGGTTGCTCGACGACAGCCGGCCGGTGGCGGCGACCGTCTGGTTGAACGTCGTGTGCAGCCGGCCGTCCTCGCCGAGCAGCCGCGGCAGCGCGTCGATGTACGTCGACTTGAGCTTCGTGAGCTCGCGGTACTCGATGATCTTCGCGGCGATCGGGTAGCTCGGCGCCAGCGCGCGCGAGCACCTGCGCGTCGGTCGAGTAGCCGGTCTTGGTGCGGCGGCCGCGCCGGCAGGCCGAGCTTCTCGAACAGCACCTCGCCGAGCTGCTTCGGCGAGTCGACCATGAACGTCGTGCCGGCGAGGCCGTAGATCTCGAGCGCGCACGCGCCTCGATGCGTCCGCTCAGCTCGGCGGCCAGCTCGGCGAGCACCCTCGTGTCGACGCCGAGGCCCACGTCCTCCATGCGCAGCAGCGACGGGGACCAGCGGCAGCTCGATGCGCGCGTAGCAGTCCCACGCGCCGTCGGCGTCGAGCCTCGCAGTGCAGCTCGTCCACGAGCGCGAGCACGGCCTGGCGCGTGCGCGCCATGCGCGCCGTGCATCGTCGTCGCGACTCGGCAGCGGCTGCGTCCGATGCAGTTCGCCGAACAGCGTGTCGACGTCGTAGGCGGAGCGGTTCGACTCGTAGACGTAGGCCGCCACCGACACGTCGAAGGTGCGCGCGGGGTCCCAGACCTCGAGGAAGCGCTCGATGCCGGAGGAACGCGCGCCCGGCGGCGCGTAGCGCTGCACGAGCGCCTTCAGGTCGCCGGCGGCCAGCGTGCCGCGGCGCAGCGCGTCGACGACGGCGTCGGGCGCCGCGCCGGCGTCCACGACGGCGACCTCGTCCGACGGGAGCGCGAACGCGACGTCGCCGTTCGGGAACAGCGATCCGCCGCCACCGTCCCCGGCCGTGGCGAGCGTCGCTCCGCGCGCCAGCGCCGCGTCGAGCGCCGCCTACGCGTCGTCGCCCGTGCGCAGCGGCCACGGCGTCTGCGCTCGCGCGCGGCGCGGCGGTCGCGGGCCGCGGCCTCGGCTCGCCCGCGGCGGTCGTGCCTCGATCGCGCCGAGCTCCTCGAGACCCGCCGTGCCGGCCTCCGCCCCGCCCGTCGCGGGCGCGGGTGTCCCCGCCGCCTCACCGCCGGCGGCCTTGCCCACGGCGAGCCTTCGGTCGCGCCTGCGCCCGAGCGCGAGCACGCGCTCGACGAGCGAGACCATGCGGTAGCCGGTGAACGCGCGCACCACGGCGTCGGCGTCGATCGCGCCCCATCGACGGCGTCTCGATGTCGCACTCGGCCGGCACGTCGCGCCGGATGGTCGCCACCGTGCGGCTCACCCGCGCCTCGTCGGCGTTGGCGCGCAGGTTCTCGCCGACCTTGCCGGGCACCTCGTCGGCGTGCGCGAGCACCTCGTCGAGCGAGCCGTACTGCTGGATGAGCTTGGCCGCGGTCTTCTCGCCGATCCCGGGCACGCCGGGGATGTTGTCGGACGTGTCGCCTTTCAGCCCGAGGTAGTCGGGAACCTGGTCGGGACGCGACGCCGAGCCGCTCCTCCACGCCCTTCGGGTCGTAGACGACGATGTCGGTGATGCCCTTCTTGGTGGTCACGACACTCACGGCGTCCGTCACGAGCTGGTAGGCGTCCTTGTCGCCGGTGAAGAGCAGGACGCGCATGCCCTGCTCCTCGCCGCGTTCCGCGAACGTGCCGAGCAGGTCGTCGCCCTCCCAGCCCTCGCACTCGACGACGGGGACGTTCATCGATGCGAGCAGGTCCTTCACGATGCCGAACTGCGGCGCGCAGCTCGTCGGGCGTCGGCGGCCGGTGGATCTTGTAGCGCTCGAGCGCCTCCGTGCGGAACTTCGGCCTTCCCTTGTCGAACGCGACGACCACGGTGTCGGGATCGAACGACTCGACGAGCTTGAGAAGCATCGACACGAACCCGTACGCCGCGTTCGTCGGACGTCCGTCCGGGGCGGTCATCGTCACGGGCAGCGCGTGGAAGGCGCGGTGCAGGAGCGAGTTGCCGTCGATCACTGCCAAGGTACGCTCGGGCACGAAGGCCTCTTTCGGGTATGACCGCACTGTCCGGGAGCGCCGCGCTCGAGGCGGCGAGGCTCGAGCCGATTCTACCCGAGCCGCCCGCCGTCGGCGCCGGCGCGGCCGCGTCGTCCCGGAAGGCCTGCTCGCAGGTGAGAAGAGGTCGGGGATGGGGTTCTTCGACTGGTCCGCGCCCTTCTTCGCCGCCTTCGGCGACCGGTGGAGCCACGCGCGGATCCACCAGATCGCCGACATGCTGCGGCCGTACATCCCCGAGCGCGGCGCGGTGCTCGACCTCGGTGGCGGCACGGGCGCCCTCTCGGCGCGGCTCGCCACGGTCCTTCCGGCCTGCTACACGGTCGTCGACCCGGCGGCGGCGATGGAACGCTACGTGCCCGACCGCCCGGACGTCACCGCGGCGCCGGGCTCGGCCGAGAGCATCCCGTTCCCGGACGGCCACTTCGACGCGGTCGTCATCTCCGACGCGTTCCACCACTTCGCGGACCAAGACGCCGCCCTGCGCGAGATACACCGGGTCCTTCGCCCCGGCGGCGGGCTGACCATGCTCGAGTTCGACCGTCGCGCCATGCCCGTGCGTCTCGTCGAGCGCATCGTCGACCGGAACGGCCGGCTCTTCGAGCCGGCGGCGCTGTGCGCCTACCTGGCGGAGCGCGGTTTCGAAGGCAGCTGCGTGGAACGATCGCGCTGGATGTACGACTTCGCGGGCGAGGCTGTGGAGCCGACGAGCCGTCCGCTCGCCGAGGCGCGCTACGACCGCCAGAGATAGCCGACGTTGCGCACGGTCTCGACCCGGTCGGCGAGCTCGCCGCCGATCTTGGAGCGGATGCGCCGGACGTGCACGTCGACCGTCCGCGAGCCACCGAAGTAATCGGTGCCCCAGACGCGACGCAGGAGCACCTCGCGGCTGTACGCGCGGTCGGGGTGCGTCACTAGGAACGCGAACAGCGCGTACTCCAGGTAGGTGAAGTCGATCGCCTCGCCGCGCAGGTACGCCTGGTAGGTGGCGAGGTTCACCGTGAGGTCGCCGATGCGCACCAGCTCCTGCGAGGTGGCTTCCTCGCCCGGCCACGCGAGCGCGCGAACGCGTGCGACCAGCTCGTCGGAGGTACCGCCCCGGACGAAGAAGTCCGCGTGCAGCCTGGTCGGCAGGCGGAGCCCGGTGAGCGCCTCCGGCTCGATCACGAGGACGAGGTTCACGTCCAGTCCCTCGGAGGCCGCGTTCTCGACGATCTGCGCGACCGGCTCCGGCGTGCGCCCTCCGTCGACGACCACCAGATCGACCTCGGCCTCGGCGAGCCGCGCGGTCAGATCGCGCACGGGCGCCTCACGCATGGAGAGGTCCAGACGCGACAGCGCCTGCCTGATCCACGCGAGAGTATGCACGTCGTCGGACACAAGGAGGGCTCGTCGCATGTGCATGATTGTAGCGCTCCCCCTTCGTTTCCCCGTGCACCGCCGCGGGACCTCGTGACGGCGGGTGCGGCGAGGCGACCGGCCCCGCACCCGCGAACCGCCCGTCAACGGCGGCGCCGGGCGGGAACCCCGCCCGGCGCCCTTGCCGTTCGACCCTTGCGACCGAAGCCTCGGTGGCTCGATCGACGCCTCTCGCGGGGCCGGCCGGCACCGGCCTCCGCTCGACGCGCGTGCTTACAGGACCGACAGGTACTTGTCGAGTTCCCAGCCGGTGACCTGCGAGACGTACTCGGCCCACTCGGACTTCTTGTTCTCCACGAAGTAGCTGTGGATGTGCTCGCCGAGGACGTCCTTCATCAGCGCGGACTTCTCGAACAGCGAGATCGCCTCGCCGAGATCGGCCGGCAGCGTGTTGATCTTGGCCGCCTTGAGCTCATCGGGCGTCATCTTGAAGATGTTGTTGCTGGCCTCGGGCGCGAGGGTGAGCCCCTCCTCGATGCCCTTGAGGCCGGCGCCGAGCATGACGGCGAAGGCGAGGTACGGGTTGCACGAGGGGTCGGGCGAACGCAGCTCGACGCGGGTCGCGGCTTCCTTGCCCGGCTTGTACATCGGGACGCGGACCATCGCGGAACGGTTGCGCCGCGCCCACGTGACGTAGGTCGGGGCCTCGTAACCCGGCACGAGACGCTTGTACGAGTTCACGTACTGGTTCGTGACGGCGCAGAACTCGGGCGCGTACTTGAGCAGCCCGGCGATGTACTGCTTGCCGATCGTCGAGAGGTTGAAGCCCTCGGGGTCCTTGGCGTCGAAGAACGCGTTGCCGTCCTTGGTGAACAGGCTCTGGTGGGTGTGCATGCCCGAGCCGTTCTGGCCCTGGATGGGCTTCGGCATGAACGTGGCGTACACGCCGTTCGCGTAGGCGATCTCCTTGACGACCAGCCGGTACGTCATGACGGCGTCGGCCATCGTGAGCGCGTCCTGGTAGCGAAGGTCGATCTCATGCTGCGAGGGGGCGACCTCGTGGTGCGAGTACTCCACCGGGATGCCCATCTTCTCGAGCGTGAGGACGGTGTCACGACGGAGGTCGCTGGCCACGTCGAGCGGCGTGAGGTCGAAGTAGCCGCCCTGGTCGAGCACTTCCGTGTCGTCGGAGTCGGAGAAGTAGAAGAACTCGAGCTCCGGGCCGACGTACATGGTGTAGCCCATGTCGGCGGCCTTCTTGAGCTGGCGCTTCAGGGCGTAGCGCGGATCGCCCACGAACGGCTTGCCGTCGGGCGTAAGCACGTCGGTGAACATGCGCGCGACGCCGTTCTCGCCGGGACGCCACGGCAGGATCTGGAACGTCTCCGGATTCGGGAACGCCACCATGTCCGACTCCTGGATGCGCGTGAAGCCTTCGATCGAGGAGCCGTCGAAGCCCATGCCCTCGGCGAACGCGCCTTCGAGCTCAGCGTCCGTGATGGCGAAGGACTTCATCACACCGAGCACGTCCGTGAACCACAGACGGATGAAATGGATCCCGCGCTCCTCTACCGTCTTGAGCACGAAATCCTTGTCGAACTTTGCTGCCATACCGGTAGACCCCCTTAATCGACGACGCTCGCGCTGACTCATCGGTGTGCACGGGGTCGCGGGAACGGTGACGTTCGGCGCGACCGCAACGGCACGCTCCGACGTTACTACCCGCCGTGTTTCTGTTCGGTTAATGGTTGGAGCGGTACTCCGGGGTTCCGGCCGGCAGCGAGCGTGCGCTACTGTCTGGGCGACGGTCGCGCGCGGGAACACTGAGGGCGGGCGCGGCGGCGCTGCACGGCAGCGCTGCGCGGAAAGGGCGTGCGACCCGGCGTGTCCTCGCGCGACGCGGAAAGGGGCGTCCGACAGTGGCGGCGAACGAGATAGCACGCGCGGTCCTCGCGGTCGCCGTGGGATTGCTGCTGGGCTCGGTCTTGCCGGCCGACCTGCTCGCGCGGAGGCGCCATATCGACATCCGTGCGACCGGGGACGGCAATCCCGGCACGGTCAACGCGTTCCGCGCGCTGGGGTGGGAATCCGGCTTGGTCACCGCGATATACGACCTGTCGGTCGGCATCGTCGCGATCGAGGCGGCCTACCTGCTCCGGCTGCCGGAGGGGATCGCGTATCTCGCCGGCGTGGCGACCATCGTCGGTCACCGCTTCCCGATCTTCCGCGGACTCCGTGGAGGAGGCGAGGGGATGGCGGCGTCCGCCGGGCTGCTCGTCTATGCGGTGGCGCTCGAGGTGTCGCGCGGGTGGCTGTCGGTCGCCGAGATCGTCGTGCTCGTCGTCATACTCGCGCTCACGTTCGCGTTCACGCGCACGGAGAGCGCCCCGCCGATCGTCATGTTGCCGGTGCTCGTGATCATGGTCACGCTCGGACACGCTGACTGGCCGACGCTCGCGCTCACGACCGTGACAGCCCTCAACATCTGGGTGGTGCAGGCCGTCGCGACGCGGCGCTGGCTCGCCTCACGACAGACCGGGCCGGCGCATCACCACACGCGAGCGTGACGCGCGCCCCCGACCGCGCGGATCGGCGCTATGTGTGCGAGCCGGCGCCCGCGCGCAGGAGCCGGGCGGCGGTGCGGGTCGCCTTGCGCGCGGCGGTGCGGCGCCCCCGAGCGACCGCCCGGCGGAACACCGGCACGATCTCATCGAGGGTCACGACGCCGCCGTGCCCGGGATAGATGACCTTCGCTCCGGAATCGAGGAGGCGGCGCCAACTCGCGAGCATCGCCGGCTCGTCGACCGCCATGATCGAGAACTCCGGAGGTGTGATCCGCGGGATGCGCCTGCCCTGAACGAGGTCGCCGACGAACGCCGACCCGTCGTCGAGGAGCAGGGTGAGGTCGCCGGCGCTGTGCCCCGGCGTGTACAGCACCATGCCGGGAAGCCCGAGCTCGTGCAGGTCCGCGCCGTCTTCCAGCGAGCGGACTCGGAGCAGGCTCGGCAGCTTGAGCTTCGGCAGCGCGAAATGCGCGATGCGTTCGTATATCTTCGCGAACACGTTGAGACCGGGCGAAACGATGGCGCCTCCGGTGCGCAGCGTCTCGGCGTGCGAGGGGTGGCACACGATCTCGCAGCCGCTCGCCTCCTGCACTTCGGCAAGCCCACCGAAATGATCCGCGTGACCGTGGGTGACAAGGGCGAACGCGAGGTCCGCCGGCTTGCGACCGATGTCGGCGATCCGCCGCAGGATCTTTCCCCCGGTCCCAGCCATGCCGCCGTCGACCAAGAACAGGGCACCGGCGGTCTCGATGAGATAGCTGTACGCCATGATCCCGGGTATGCGGTGGATCTCCATGGACCGCTCGGAGCAATACATGTGCCGCCGGGGCCGTTCCCCTGCCCGCGCCGCCGCCGGCCCCCCCGCGGCCGGGACGCCGTCGCACCGCTCCCGGCGGCCCTCCCAAACCCTCGAGCGCCTTGGTACGATCGTACCTACTTTTCACAGGCGCCGCAGGTGGCGCTGGCCGAAAGGCCGCGACGGCAGGCGTGCGCAGGGGGCTCAGGCGGCCCCGTCGCACGTCGGCGCCCAGAGCGCAGGATGACCCGCCGGAGGCCCCTCCAGCGGGTCATCAGCACGCCGAGAAGCGTACGGGCGGACGTGTCACATGTTCACGTAGAGCTTGCCGTACGGCCGATGCGAAACGGGCACGAGCTTCGTGAACCGCTTCGACAGCACGCCGTCGAGGTTCTCGCCGAACGCCTCGCAGTACTCCTCCACGATCGGGCGCAGCGTCTTCATGTCGGCGTCCTCCGCGGCGAAGATGCCGCACTCCTTGCCGACCTGCCACGGCTCGACCTCACCGCGCAGGAAGATGACGCCCGCCGTGCATGCCCGAGCCGCAGAACGAGCCCACGAGGGGCTGGTCAGCGAACTGTGTGTGGTGGCCGAGCAGCACAAGCACACCACCGGCCATGTACTCGCCGAAGAAGTCGCGGGCCTTGCCGCCGCAGCACATGACCGGCACGAGGCCCTCGTAGGCCTTCATGTGGATGCCGACGCGGTAGCCGACGTCGCCGCTGCACGAAGACCCGGCCGCCTCGCATGCCGTAGCCGAGCACGTCGCCGGCGTCGCCGTGCACGATAGACGGTGCCGGCGTTCATCGTGTTGCCGACGCCGTCCTGCGCGTTGCCGCTGGTCACGACCGTCGGGCCGTCCATGAACATGGCCAGGTCGTTGCCGGGCACGCCGTCGATCTCGATGCGCAGGCCCTTGCCGGAGATGCCGTTGCCGATGTAGCGCTGGCCGTTGACGTTCGAGAGGCGACCGTCTTCGCGCCATCGGCGAACGCGCCCCGGATCGCCGTCGTTGAGCTGGCGGTAGTAGACGCCGGCTGCGCGTCGATCGTCGGCGATGTCGCCGTCGCGCGTGACGACAGGCACGACCTGCAGGTAGCCCTCGAGCGGGCCCGTCGTGGTCGTCGTCGTCATCGTCGCCTCCCCCTCTCTACAGGCCGGCCGGCTTGACGCCGAGGATCTCGCACGTCTGCGCGTCCAGCCCCACGGCCCGCAGCCGCTCGCGGCTGCCGCGCAGCGACTCGACGGCGTTCACGCCGAGCGCGCCGAGGATCTCCTGCAGCTCGTGGCTCCACGCGCTGCACGAGGTTGACCAGCCGCTCGGCGCCCCACTCGGGGTCGAGGCGGCGCGTGAGCTCGGGCTTCTGCGTGGTGATGCCCCACGAGCAGCAGCCGGTGTGGCAGCTCTGGCAGACGTGGCAGCCGAGCGCGATGAGCGCCGCGGTGCCGATCGCGACGGCGTCGGCGCCGAGCGCGATCGCCTTCGCCATGTCGGCGCGAGGAGCGGATCGAGCCGGCCGCGATGATCGAGGCCTGGTTGCGGATGCCTTCGTCGCGCAGCCGCTGGTCCACCACGGCGATCGCGATCTCGATCGGGATGCCGATGTGGTCGCGGATCACCGCGGGCGCGGCGCCGGTGCCGCCCTTGAAGCCGTCGAGGTAGACGTAGTCGGCGCCGGCGCGCACGATGCCGCGCGCGATGGCGGCCACGTTGTGCACCGCGGCGATCTTCACGCCCACCGGCTTGTAGCCCGATGGCCTCCTTGAGCGAGTAGATGAGCTGGCGCAGGTCCTCGATCGAGTAGATGTCGTGATGCGGCGCCGGCGAGATGGCGTCGGTGCCCTGCGGGATCATGCGCGTCGTCGAGACTTCCTTGTTGATCTTCTCGCCCGGCAGGTGCCCGCCGATGCCCGGCTTGGCGCCCTGCCCGACCTTGATCTCGATGGCCGCAGCCGCGAGTTCAGGTAGTCGGCGCTCACGCCGAAGCGGCCCGAGGCGCACTGCACGATGATGTTGTCCGCGTACGGATAGAGGTCGGCGTGCAGGCCGCCCTCGCCGGTGTTCATCAGTGATCCCGAGGCGCTGCGGCGGCCATCGCGAGCGACTTGTGCACGTTGAGCGACACCGAGCCGTAGCGACATCGCCGCCGAACATGATCGGGCGTGGCCAGCTCGATGTTGTCGTGCATGCCGGCGCCGGGCTTCAGGCGGCAGCCCGCCCTCGCCGTCGGCCTCGACCTCGACGCTGTCGGGCTTGCGGCCGAGGAAGGTGCGCAGCTCCATCGGCTCGCGCAGCGGGTCGATGGAGGGGTTCGTCACCTGGCAGGCGTCGAGCACGAGGTGGTCGAAGATGCGCTGGTAGGGCTTGTCGTTGCCCATCGACGGTGAGCATGCACGCCGCCGGTCTCCGCCTGGCGCCACACGGCCTTGCGCAGCGTCGGGCGACCAGTTCTCGCTGTCGCGGAACACGAGCTCGTTGCGCTTGATCGTGATGCAGTGCGCGGGGCAGTACGTCACGCAGCGGTGGCATGCGCGGCACTTGCTGTCGTCCGGCAGCGGCCGCTCGTTGAAGCTGTACACGCCCCAGCCGCACTGCTGCACGCAGCGGCCGCACTTGTGGCACTTGTCGTAGTCGATCTCGACGTGGAACTCGGGCTGGATGAAGGTCGTCGGCATGGCTTATGCTCACCTCCACGGTGTCGCAGGAGTCCTCGACGCCGGTCACGGCGCACGAGATCTCGTCGGGCGGCAGGTGCAGGTCGCCGTGGATCGGCCAGTCCATGCCCTTGATGCGCGCGACCACCGGCTCGCCGGCCTTCGGCGCCCACACGGCGTCGGGCCTCGGCAGGATCTGCCGTATCGCGCTCTCCTCGCTCGCGACCGTGAGCACGTCGCCCTTGCCGGGCGGCCACCAGCGGGCGCAGCTTGATGCGGTCGTTGAGCGCCACCATGCCGCCGTTGAAGCCGAGGACGATGGCGAACGGGCCGTTGAGCATCGCGGGCCCGTAGACCGCGCGCAGCGATGTCAGCAGCTCGCGCTCGGCTTGCGGCATGCGGTCGATCTCGGTCCACAGCGGGCGGCGCGAGCGCCTTGCACGCGAGCGAGAGCGGCAGCTTGTGGCGCCGAAGCAGCAGGTCGAAGAGGTAGGCCGCCACCTCGGTGTCGGTGCCGAGCGTGCACTTGTAGCCGAACTGCTCGAGGTAGCGCGAGTTGATGCCGTAGCTGGAGATCTCGCCGTTGTGCACGATCGACCAGTCGAGCAGCGTGAAGGGGTGCGCGCCGCCCCACCAGCCCGGCGTGTTCGTCGGGAAGCGGTTGTGGCCGACCCACGTGTGGCCCTCGTACTCCTCGAGGAGGAAGTAGTGGCCGATCTCCTCGGGATAGCCGACGCCCTTGAAGGCGCCCATGTTCTTGCCGGAGCGACGCCACGAACGCACCGTCGATCGTCGAGTTGATGAGCATGACGACGTGGACGACGTAGTCCTCGGCGGTGACCTCGGCGCTCTCGAGCTTGCCGGGATACGGCGTGAGGAAGTAGCGCCACAGCAGCGGCGCGTCGGTGATGCCCTTCACGGGGCGCGTCGGCATCGGCTCGGCGAGGTCGACACTGGAAGTACTCGTCGAAGACGGCCTCGGCCGCCTCCTTGCCCGCCATGTCGTGCGTACATCATGTGGAAGGCGAAGTGGTCGGGGAACTCGGGGTAGATGCCGTAGCCGGCGAACCCGCCGCCGAGCCCGTTGCCGCGGTCGTGCTGCACCGCCATCGCCTCGATGGCGACCTCGCCGCGAGAAGCGCTTGCCGGACTGGTCGCAGATGCCCGCCAGGCCGCAGCCGCCGTGGATCTTGAACGGCGACTCCTGGTTGTAGGCGCCGGCGTCGAACAGCGGCGCGTCGGCACGGTAGTCGTACGCCGTCATCGGAGTCACTCCTCCCCGTCGTCGAGGATGCGGGCGAGCGCGTCGCCACCGGAGGGCGGCAGCGGCTCGAGCCCGAGCTTCTTGCGCGCCGACTCCTTCGGGGAGCCGAGCGTGCCGGTCCGGCGGAACGTCGCGTAGGCCTGCGCGACCGCCTCGGGCCCCTGCCCGCGGCTCGTCGCGAGTTCCTTCAGCGTGCGGAACGTCTCGGCCATGCCGATGCGGCTCGGGCACATCTCCTGGCAGGTGAAGCACTCGAGGCACTTCCACAGCTGGCCGTCGGCGAGCACGGCGTCGAGTTCGCCGTCGCATGAGCGCAGCGATGATCTCGGTGGGCTGGAACGCGGGGTCGATCTTGCACACCGGGCAGTCGTCCTTGCACGCCTGGCAGCTCGTCGCACTTGGCGAGCAGCGCACGTCGAAGGAGGCCGCGAGCTCGGCGCGATCGGCCTTGCGCGCCTCCCACTTGTCGAGGAACGGCTGCACGCGGACGCGGTGCATGTCGAGGCCGATCTCCTCGGGCGTGTGGCCGTAGGCCAGCGCGATGAGCTCGGAGAGGTAGAGGACGGGGACGTTGACGTCCTCCTTGGCGCGCTGCAGCGCCGCCTGGTTGAGGTCGAACTGCTGGAAGCAGCTCGGGCACACGACGACGAGCGCGTCGACGTCGTTGTCCTGAGGTCGGTGAGCTTGCGCCGCGCGAACGCGAGCGAGCCGTCGCGCTCACCGACGCGGTCGAGCGCGTTGCCGCAGCACTGCATCTTGGTGGTGTAGTCGACGACGCGCGCGCCGAGCGCCGACGACGAGCTCCTCGACCTTCGTCGGGCGCGAGCGGATCGTCCCAGCTCACGGCCGGCTGTGGGCGCAGCAGGTGGCAGCCGTAGTGGACGGCGATCCGCATGCCCCAGAAGTTCGCTCACCGTGCGGCCGGCGACCGAGCGCGGCGCCGATGTCGTCGGCCAGCCACTCGGCGAAGTGCGTGATCTTGAGGTGGCCGTCGTAGCGCAGCTCCTCGCGGGCGAGGCGCTCGTTGATGGCGTCCTTGGCGCGCCAGTCCGTCTCGAGGTGCGCTCCAGCGTCTCCTTGAAGGTGGAGTAGCAGCCGTTGCACGGCGTGACGACGTCGAGGCCGGCGCGTCTCGACGAGCGCGAGGTTGCGCGCCGCGGTCGTGTAGAAGGCGCCCTCGTCGTTGCTCTTCACGAGCACGCCCTCGGGGCAGCACGTGTGGCCGGCGAGCTCGTGCACGCTCGCGCCGAGGTCGTCGAAGACCAGCCGCGTCGCCTTCTCGATGAACGGGAAGCGCGCGGGGATCGTGCACCCCCAGAAGACCGCGAAGTCCTTCATGTGGTTCCGCCCTGCCTTCTCCTGCCCGTCCGCCGATCACTCGGCCGTCCCCGGAGAGAAGAAAACGCCCGCCACCTGCCCTGTCGGGCGGGAGCGAGCGTCGTTGCTCGTCTATCCGAGGTTCACTTCAGCGCGCCATTACGCCGGTGCACGGATAGTAGCAAGTCAGAGGCCGAATGGGAAGGGCGGGAGAAACACGGATGAAACGTGAAGCGGCAACGCAGACCCCCCGCCGCCGCCCGCGCACACCCTTCACCGCACGACCTACACTGCGCCCCTCGGCGGCATCAACGTCGGCGGCGCCCCTCACGATCAACATGCGCGAGGTGCCTCGGAGCCCCCCACCTCACCCTCGCCGCTTCGGCACCGGCCTCGCGGGCGGCGCTTGCCGCGTGTCGCCGACGGGGCTCGCGAGGCGGCGCTCCAGTTCGGTGAAGGCGTCGATCGCCTCCGCCGCCTCAAAGGCGCGGTTGCGGCGGCCGACGCTCGTCTGGTGCACGATGCCCGCCGCGGCCAGCGACTTGAGCGCGTCGTTCGTCGCCGGGAAGCTGCGCGAGATCAGCTTCGCCGCGCTCGTCGCGGTCACGATCGGGCAGCCCGGCAGCGCGTCGATCAGCAGGTCGCCGGCCGAGCCGCGCCGCACCTTCCCGACCCGCTCGCGCCACGCCGCTCGGATCGCGCGCACCCGCGCTTCGAACGTGGACGCGTCGGCGGTCGCCCGCGAGCACGCGCCCGCGAACAGTGCCACCCACTCGTTCACGCCGCGGCTGGCCTGCTCGTCACCGGCCTCCCCCACGTGCCGGAACGCCGTCAGGCCCCCGACGTAGTCGGCCGCGATCGTCGCCAGCACGAGCGACACCGGCGGGACGACCCGCGTAGCCAAGCCACGTCGCCGCAGCACGACTTGGATCAGTGCCCGCCCGGTCCGGCCGTTGCCGTCGGCGAAGGGGTGGATCGTCTCGAACTGCGCGTGGGCGATCGCCGCTTGCGCGACGGCGGGCAGGTCGTCGCCGTTGCAGAACTCGGCGAGGTCCGCCAGCAGCGTCGGCACCTCTTCCGGCGGAGGCGGCACGAACGCCGCGGCGCACGGGTTGAACGCGCTGCCGCCTATCCAGTTCTGCACGTCGCGGACGCGGCCGGCGTGCTCGGCCGGCCTCGTTCCGGCGAGCAGGCGCCTGTGGATCGCGAGGATCGTCTCCACGGTGATGGGCTCGGCCGAATCGGCCAATGCCAGCGCCTCGGCCATCGCGTCGACGCTGCCCAAGACCTCCTCCGCCGTCACGTCGCGCCGCGCCGGCAGACCCAGCTCGCGAGCCGCCTCGACCCGCAGCAGGCGTCGCGCGTCCACCTCGAGGCCCTCGATCTTCGACGAGGCGACCGCCTCGGCGCGCAGCAGCAGACGGGCGATGGCCTCCGTGTCGGCCAGGCTCGATGCCTCGGAGTCGAGCCGCGCGATCGCGCCCTCGGCATCGGCGATGTCGGCGGCGACCGGACCGTCGAACGTGAACGCACGGCCCACAAGCGGGTCGGGCAGGTACGCGTCGTACTCGCACCCGCGCCGGTCCCTGCGCGTCAGCCCGCCGCCGTCGGACGTCCAGTACCTGCGAACAACCTTTGACATGGCCGCCTCCTATTAAAGGGTATCGTACAACCTGTAATAGCGCCACGCCAGACGGACGCGGGATGTCTCGACCGCGACGCTTCCGCCATGCGACCCGCACGGCCTCGGTCGAAGACGCCCACGCCGCCACCCCGCACCCCGAAGCCGCTTCTGGGGCAAGAACTCTCGCGCACGCACGGACCTGCGCGGACGCGCGTCCCGACGCGACCGTGCTCGAGGGAAAGGGGCTCGACGATGAGCAGGATCCTGGCGGTCGCCACGCATGCGACGGACGATCCGACCAAGGCGAGCCTCGCCTTCGTCACCGCCGGCGGTGCCGTCGACGCGGGCATCGAGGTCGGCATCGTGCTCCTCGGCGACGCGACCTACCTCGCCAAGACCGCGGTCGCCGGCAGCGTCCATGGCGTGGGCTTCGCGCCGCTCACGGACCTGATCGCGAAGGCGGTCGAGGCGGAGGTGCCGGTCTACGTTTGAGGCCCGTGCGCTGCCGCCCGTGGGGTGGTCGCAGAGGACCTCGAGACGCTGCACGCAGAATCGATCGACGGGGTCAGGTTCGCGCAGCTCTTGGCGGACGCGTCCGTGGTGAGCTTCTGATCAAGACGCCATCGGCTGCTCCGGTCCGCGCGTTATCCGACCTCGCGCATCATGCGCTCGACGCTGTCGACCTTGGCGCGGACGTCGGCGAGGTCGGCGGCCATGTCGGCCTGGCCCTTCTTCAGCTCCTCCGAGAGCGCGGAGAACTGGTCGAGCAGTTTGCGGTAGTCGTCGGCCTTGTCGGCCGCGGACTTGTCACTCTCCATGGACATGCCGCGCAGTCCGAACGCGGTGACGAAGTATGTCGCAGCGGCGATCACAGCGACCACGATGAGCGCCACGGGCCAAGAGATGTTCATGAGCGTGCCTTCCCGTCGTCTATCGGATGGGGTGTGAGCGTCTCGACGGCCTTCACGATGGTGTCGGGGGTCAGGCGCTCGTCGAACGGGACGACGGAGAAGTAGCTGAGCGCCTTCCCGTCCTCCGAGACTTCGTGACGCCGCCGCACCAGTCCGGCGGCTTCGAGCTTGCCGAGGTGCATGTGCAGCAGCGGCCGGCTCATCTCCAGCTCGCGCGCCAGCTCGCTCACGTACGACTCGCGCCGCTGCAGCGCCGCGATGATGCGGAGACGCAGCGGGTTGTCGAGCGCGCTGAGCACCGCGAGCAGTTCGTCGCCTGTCGTCCGATGCGTCATGCTCCTCCTTCATGTGTCAGTGAATGTTGACATGTAAGGCACCTCGGTGTCAAGCGGCGTGCGCTACCCTGCTCGCAAGACTCGATCGGCCGACGGAGGGGGTTCCCATGGCGAACGGGCAGAGGGTGCGGGTCGACACAGGGATGGGCATCGTCTGGATCATCGGCTGGCTGTTCACGATCGCGTTCGCGAAGCTGACCTTCTGGGTCGCGGTGCTCGGGATCGTGTTGTGGCCGTACTACCTGGGAGTGGCCGTCAGATAGCACGCCGCTCCGCTCGACGGCGCCTCGCCGCTCGGCGCACCCCGGAAACGCCACGGACCGGGCGTCCCCGAAGGGGCGTCCGGTCCGTGTAGCGATGCGAGCGGCTTTAGATCGGGCGGACCTGCGTCGCCTGCTTCTTGCCGTTCTGGCCCGTGGCCTCCGTGAAGGAGACGGCCTGACCCTCGTCGAGGCTCTTGAAGCCCTCGCTCTGGATCTCGGAGAAGTGGACGAACAGGTCGTCGCCACCCTCGCGCTCGATGAAGCCGTAACCCTTGTCAGCGTTGAACCACTTGACCTTGCCTTCAGACATTCGAACCTACCTTCTTGCCCCCATGGAGCAAACAAAACGACGTGACCGCCGCTTCAGATAGCGGTGTGTCACGTCGCGATCTCGCGGACCCGTGTGGTCCGCCGCGAAGAAGTCTACCACACCCGGCGCCGTCTGCCCACCGCCCGCCACACCCACGTCCGGACCTCGACCCCGATGACGCGCGTGCGCGCCGGCTCGACGGACGCGCGGGCGCGCGGGCGCTAGATGATCTTGCACGGGATCTCCGCGTCCTCGTCGAACTCGTAGACGGCGCAGAGCCGGTGGTAGCCGTCGGCGATGACGACCTTGCCGTTGGCCTCGTCCCGCGCGAGGAGGAGCGGAGACAGCGGGGTCCTCTGCCGGATCTTCTTGCGGTCGCTCTCGACGTGCGAGTCGCTCACGCCCAGAAGGGAGAGCCCGGATGCCCGGAAGATGTCCTTGCCCTTGAAACGGGTGACGGGCGCGCACCGGAAGGCATCCAGCATCGCACCGACCCGCTCCGGCGCGTAGATGAGTCCGAGATAGGACTCGGCGGCCGGATAGTCGTGCTCCTGCACGTCTGGAAGCCACCTGATCTCGCCGACCTTCGTCTTCGCCATCTGAGCGCACCTTTCGCACGGGAGCCGTCGGCGTCGCCGTCAACGCAGGACGGCCGCCAGGATGATCCCGAGGTCCGCCGCGGAGTGGGAGACCATCGCCGGCACGAGACTCGACTCGCGGCGGCCCATCTCGGTCCACGCGGCGGACGCGAGCGCCGAACGGCTCCCCTCACCGGTCGCCGCGGCCGTGCGTGCACGACTGCCTCTATCCCCGAAACGGCGCCCGCCCGATCGCGCCACCGACGGCGGGCCGCGATCGGCTCCCCTACCGGCCGGTCGCGCCGCCGCTCTTCCGCCCGCCCGCGCGCAGGAGCTCGCCGATGAGGATCCCGGCGCCGCAGACGATGAGGATGCTCGGCCACCAGACCGACCATGCGAGGTCTAACAGGAAGATCGTCGCGACGGCCGCGAGCACGAGCCCCCACGTGAGCGACGCCGTCGCCTGCCCGCCGAACGACCCGCTGGCGCGGTACGCGCGCCACATGTTGTAGAAGCTGCCGACCGCGAGCAGGTAGATGAAGATCGTCCACCAGTTCCCGACGAAGATGTCGAAGCCGGCCTGCTGCAGCAGGAAGGCCGCCCCGAGAAGGATCAGGATGACGCCGACGATCCAGCTCCAACGGCCGTCGTGACGATGCCGGCGATCGTGCCAGTCCTCGTGCTCCCACATGGTCTCGGCCATGGCTCCCCCGGGTCGCTCGAACGCGCATCCGCCACCATTCTGCCACCGCCCGCGTGACGACGCGGCATCACCGCGAGTGCCACCCGTGCGCCAGCGGGTAGACTCGGAACGTGGGCACGCGAGATGGGAGAGCGATGAGCAGCCACAGCGCACGGCGGGCATACCTCGTCTTCGCCGCGATCGCCGTCATCGGGATCGCGCTGGCATGCGCGCTCGCCCCGCGGGGCGCGACCGCGGCCGCCGCGACAGCCACCGTCAGCGCCGCCGCCACGTCGGAGCCTCTCCCGTCGCAGATGGCCACCACGTGCGGCGCCGAGCAGCTCGTGATCGTGACCGTGCGCAAACTCGGGGAGACCACCGGCACGCTGCAGGTGTTCGACGAGGAGAACGGCGTGTGGGTGAAGAAGCTGACCGCCTCGGCCCGGCTCGGCAAGCGCGGCGTCGTCGACGGCCTCAAGCGCAAGGCGAACACCAACACGACGCCCACGGGGATCTGGGCGATGCCCGCCTTCATCTTCGGCACGCACGCCAAGGCCCCGTCCGGCAGCAAGATGAAGTGGCGGCGGATCGACAGCCGCTCGTGGTGGAGCCAGAAGCGCGGCGCCACGTACAACACGTGGGTGGAAGCGCGGCACTGGGACGGCGAGCATCTCGCGAGCAGCCCGAAGTCGTACGAGTACGCGCTGTCGACCGGCTACAACGCGAAGCCGAACCCGAGCGTGTACGGCCGCGGCACCGCCATCTTCCTGCACATCGCGCACCGCGGGCTCACGGCCGGCTGCGTCGAGATCTCGCGCGCCAAGATGATCGCGCTGTGCAAGCTGCTGGACCGCGGGATGCATCCGCACTTCGCGATCGGCACGCTGCGGCGCGGCGCGTCGACGTCGATCTGGGCGTACTGACAAGAGCGGCGGCCGCTTCGGCGGCCGGCTACTCCTCCTGGAAGAGGTCGGCGCCCTCGAGCGGCGCGAGGAGCGCATCGAACGCGGGCTCCCCCGCGGCCTCCGCGTAGCGCGCGCGGATCTTCGCCGGCGAGAGCTTCCGATCGGCCGGCGCCGCGGCGATCATGGCCGCGAGCGCGGCGGTGAACGCCTCGAGTTGCGCGGCGTCGCGGCGATCGGCCACCCACGCGTCGTAGGCGGCGCCGGCGTCGCCGGCCGCGCGATCGAACGACTTGAAGTCGACGAGCCGCCCGTCGCTCAACCGGAACGTGACATCGGCCTTGGCCGCGATGTCGAGGTCGTGCGTGACCGCCACGACCGTCGTGTTCTCCGTGCGCGCCACGTCGCGCAGCAGCTCCACGATGCGCGCGCCGGTCTCGCGGTCGAGGTTGCCGGTCGGCTCGTCGGCGAGGACGAGGCAGGGCCGGTTCGCCAGCGCGCGGGCGATCGCGACGCGCTGCTGCTCGCCGCCGGACAGCCGTCCCGGCTTGCGATGCTGCTTCGCCTCGTCGAGGCCGACCTTGTCGAGGAGCGCCACGGCGCGCGCCCGGCGGCCGGCCGCGTCGACACCGGCGAACTCCATCGGCAGCATCACGTTCTGCAGCGCGGACAGGTTCGGGATGAGGTTGTACTGCTGGAAGACGAAACCGATCTTGCCGCAGCGGTAGGCCGTGAGCTCGCGGCCGCTCATCGCCGTCACGTCGCTGCCGCCGATCTCGATCGAGCCGGACGACGGCATGTCGAGGGTGCCGAGCAGCGAGAGCAGCGTGCTCTTGCCGCTGCCGCTCGGCCCGACGATGGCCGCGAAGACGCCCTCGTCGAGGGCGAGGCTCACGTCGTCGACGGCGGTGACGACATCGTCGCCGGAGGTGAACTCGCGCCTGACGTTGGCCGCGTTCAGCATCTCTACTCGCCCCTCATCACTTCGGCCGGCCGCACGCGGGCGATCAGCCACGCGGGCACCGCGCTCCCGACCATCGCGATGGCGAGCGCCACGACGAGGCCCCATACGATGATCCCGAACCCGACGGTCGCCTGCAGCCCGTTCGACGCGCCCTGCACGATGCGGAACGCGCCCCAGCCGGCCTTGAAGCCGATGGCGAGCGTGCCCGCGCTCGGCATGCCGCCGGTCGCGGTCTTCGCGTGGCTCGCGAGCACGAGCTGGTTGAAGACGGGCGTCGTCGCCACCGCGCCGATCAGGCCGCCCACGAGGCTGCCGAGCAGCGCCAGCACGAGCGCTTCGGCGATGAACTGCACGACGACGTTGGAGTCGGACGCGCCGATCGCCTTGAGCACGCCGATCTCGCGGCGGCGTTCGCGCACGATCATCAGCATGCTGAGGAAGATGATGAGCGCGCCCGCGATGAGACACACGATCAGGTCCTCCTGCGCGATGCGCTGGATGTCCTGCAGCGGGCCGATCGCCTGGTTCAGGAGGTCCTGCGTGGTCGTGATGTCCGCCGCGTTGCCGGCTCGCGATTGGATCACCTGCTGCACCGACGAGATGTTCTCGACCGAATCGACCTCGACGTAGACCATCGAGACCTGGTCCGGCCGCCCCGAGATCCGCTCGAGCGTGGTGAGCGGGAAGTAGATGATGTTGTCGGACCACATGTTGTGCGTCGTGAAGATGCCCTCGACCGTCATCTTCGTGCCGTAGACCGCGAACGTGGAGCCCACCCGCAGGTGGTTCTTGTCGGCGATGCCCTTCCCGACGAGCACGCCGTCCGCGTCCTTCGTCGGGTCGATCTCCGTGCCGGAGACCATCTTGATGGCGTGGCCCGAGGTGATCTGCGTGTGCGCGAGGTCGTTGGTGCCGGTGCCGAAGATCGGCATGACCACGCCGCCCATCTGCCCGCCCATCGCCGCCGGCATCTGCACCGAGGTCTGCAGCGGGGTGTCGGTGTTCGGCCGGATCTGCGCGCTCATGGTCTCGATGACGCGCGTGACGTGCGGGATGCCGGCGAGGTCGCCGAGCTGCGCGTTCGTGAGCGGCACGCCGCCGACACCCATGACCGAGCCGGCCGGAGAGATCGTGATGCGGCTGCCGATCGCCTGCTTCACGCTGTCGATGCGCAGCTGCACCGCTTCGACCGAGAGCACCATCACGAGCGCGAGCCCGATGCTCACGCCCACGATCAGGGCGACCGAGATGGTCCGGATCGCGTTGCGGAACGCGTTCTTGCCGCCACGCAGAAGAGTGCTCATGAACGTCCTCGGGTCGGAACGGAGTCGGACGAGCCGTGCGCGGCACCGGACCGGCAGCACGCGGTGCCACGTCCAAGCCTAGCAGCACGCGCGCCACCGAAGGCCGAACGCCACACGATTTCCACGCGTGAGGAGGCCGAACGGCCGCGCGGGCACGCTACTCCGGGTCGTTCACCTCGCCGAGGAACAGCATCGCGCCGCTCTTCTCATCGACGATCGAGAACAGGTACGGGCGATCGCAGACGATGCTCGTTGGGGGCGGTGCGAGCACAGCGGTATCCTCCATCTCGACGACGGTCGCGGCGGCCGCCTCCGTGCCCTTCTCGTCCACGCGCACCTTCGTCTTGTGCAGCACGCGGCCGATGTAGATGGTGACGCCGGGGATGACCGCCATGTCGTCGAACCGCGCGGCGGTCGGGTCGAAGGCGCTCGGCATGCCCAGGGCTTTCAGCGGCGCGCTGAGTTCCGTGGAGTAGTCGACGTCGAGGGTGGGCATCGCGAGCGCGAGCTCGGTGGTGTCGGCCGACGCGGCGGCGCGAAGGTCGGCGAAACCGGTGCCCTTCAGGCTCTCGAGCGCCGCGTCCATGCTCACGCCCGGCTTGGGCAGCATGACGTAGAACGCGCTGTCGCCGCCTTGGTAGGCGAGCTTCGTCATCCGCAGGCAGGCGTTCTGCGCGTAGGGCATCGAGCCGGTGGCGTGCATCATCTCGACGTTCGTGCGCGTCCCGTCGGCGCGGGTGAAGGGCTCCTTCCGCGTGGCCTCGTGCGCGAACGGCGAGACCCACTCGCCCTTGAAGTAGACGGCATCGGCCAGGTAGAGGATCGCCGAGGGGGGCACGTGGTCCACGATCGTCGGGATCATGCCGTGCGTGCTCGAAGACACCCATCGGTTGATCGCGCCGGCGACGTCGTCCTTCGCGAAGTCGAGCACCGAGATCCGCGCCCCGAACGAGCCACGATCGGCGTCGAGGAACGGCTCCTTGAAAGCGACGCCCGTACGCGCCCACAGCGAGTTCGCGACCTCGAGCGTCTGCGACGGGCTGCGGCTCGCGAGCTGGAGCAGCAGCGACGCCCACTCGGCGTTCACGTCGGCGGCGCTCATGCCGCTCGTTCCCAGCACGTCGCGCATCTGCGAGGCCGTCTGGCCGGTGGCGCCGTTCGCGGTCATGGACAGCGCCGCGTCGACGGACAGCGGTGAGATGACGACGTCGCCCGCGGCGCCGGACGCCGCCTTCGCGAGCAGGTCGACGCCGAAGCCGTCGATCGCGCTCGCGAGGGCGCTGGCGGGCACGCTCGCGGCGGCGCTGTCGGAAGGAGCCGACGCGGCCACGACGGTGGTCCCCACAGCGACGGTTGGCGGCTTCGCGCAACCGGACACCGTGAGTGCGATCGCGACCACAACCGCGGCGGCGAGTGCGGAACAAGCCTTCAGATCCTTCATCGTGACCCCCGTCCGAAGCCCTTCGCACGCTTTGACGCGCCCGCGGCGCGCCGGGTTCGCGGCGGAGCCGCCCCGCCCCGCCCGCCCTACCCGGCCGGGTGCGCCAGCCAGCGCCGCACGGGCACCGCGAGCGCGCAGACGGCCACGAGGCAGCCCGCGAACATGACCGCGGCGGCGATCGCGAAGGCCGGGTCGCCGGAGCCGAGCACCGCGTCGGCCGGATGGACGTCGGTCGCCGCCGGGAAGAACTGCACCCACGCGACGCCGACCGCGATGGCGGCGGCGCCCACGACCTGCCCCACCGCGCCGACCCGCTCGCGTTCCGAGAGCAGCGACACGATGAGCGCCGCCGCGGCCACGGCGGCATAGGCGACGCCCATGACCATGCGGCTCTCGGTGAGGTCCCATGCGCCCCAGATGAGCCGCGCGGACACCTCGCCGAGCGCGATGGCGGCCACCCACACCGGCAGGGTCACGAGCTGCAACGCTCGCGCCCATGCGTAGGCCTCACGACGCCTCGACATGAGGAAGTGAACGGCCAGCACGCCGGCAGCGATCACCGCGACGACGGTGGCGGAGAGCGCCATCCCGTGCCAGACCACGAGCCGGACCGACGCCCCCAGCGTCTGGTCCTGCGGCGTCAGCAGCGCGGCGGCCGCGCTCGCGCCCAGCCCGAGCGCGAACGCGAGCCAAGCCGTGCGGTTGGAGACGCGGTCGAGCGCCGTGAACATGCTTCGCGATCCCTACTTCTGCGCTTCAAGACCGATGATGACCGCCTCGGCCACCTCGCGCAGCGTTTTGCGGTTGTCCATCGCGAGCTTCTGGAGCCGCCGGAAAGCGTCGGCTTCGCTCATGCCGCCGGCGATCAGCAAACCCTTTGCCCGGTCGACGAGCTTGCGGGTCTCGAGCCGCTCGGCGAGGTCGGCGACCTCCTCCTCGAGCGCGCGCGCCTCCGCGAAGCGCGCCACGGCCACCTGCATCGCCGGCACGATGTCCTTCTTCTCGAACGGCTTGACGAGGTAGCCCATGGCGCCGGCTTCGGTGGCCTGACGAACGTAGTCGGCCTGCGAGAACGCGGTCACCATGACGACCGGCGCGATGTGCTCGTCGGCGATGATGCGCGCCGCGGTGATGCCGTCCGTCGCGGGCATCTTCACGTCCATGAAGACGACGTCGGGCCGGGTGCCGCGCGCCAGCTCGATGGCCTCCGCACCGTCGCGCGCCTCGCCGACGACGTCGTGACCCTCCTCGACGAGCATCTCGCGCAGGTCCATGCGGATGAGTGCCTCGTCCTCTGCGATGAGCACCCGCATGGCGGCCGCCTACTCGACGAGGGGAACGGTCACCGCGACGGTCGTCCCGCGTCCGCCCCGGAACGCGAGCGTACCACGCAGGTCCTGTTCCACGATCGTGCGCACGATCTCCAGGCCGAGGGTGTGCGACGTCGAGGGATCGAAGCCCGGCGGCAGCCCCGTGCCGTCGTCGCGGACGGTGAGGCGCAGCTCGCCGCCGGCCCTGGCCATGGTGACGGACACGTGGCCTCCGCCTCTCGGCACGATGCCGTGCTCGATCGCGTTGTGCACCAGCTCGGCCGTGACCAGCGCGAGCGACGTGGCCATCGACGCGGGGACCTCGCCGGTCGAGCCCTCGACCGTGACCGCGACGCCCCCGCCGGTCCCGGCGAGCCCCTGGCGCACCATGTCGACGACGGTCTGCGCCGCCGCGGCGAAGTCGACCGTCTCGTCCGTGGACGCCGAGAGCAGCTCGTGCACGACGGCCATCGAGCCCACGCGCTCGACCGCTTCCGCGAGCGCGCGCGACGCCTCCGGAGAGCCGGAGCGCCGCTCCTGGATACGGAGCAGCGCGGAGATCGTCTGCAGGTTGTTCTTCACGCGATGGTGCACCTCGCGGATGGTGGCTTCCTTCACCTTGAGCTCGACCTCGCGCTCGTGCGCCTCCGTCACGTCCTCGACGAAGACGGCGGCGCCGCGCTCGATGGCGATCGAGCGGAACAGCAGGACGCGGCCCGCGATGGCGGTCTCGACCTCGAGCGCACCGGGGCCGGCGAGCACGGGCGCGACGCCCTCCGCACCTCCGGGCATGTCCGCCACGCTCGTGCCGCGCAGCGTGCCGTTGAAGCCGGCCAGCCGCATGATGGTGACCGCGTTCGGACTCGCGTAGGCCACCGTGCCCGCCGAGCCGACGCGCATGACGCCGTCGCCCGCGCGCCGCGTCGTCGCGAACGGCTCCCCGGTGCCGACCGCGAGAAGCGGGCCCCGGCCGAGCGCGACGAGCAGGTCTTCGGCGAGCCGGATGAACTGCCGCTCCATCTCGCCCGGCGCGTCGATCACCTGATGGGTGAGGTCGCGGACGAGCACGCCGATCACGGGGTCGCCGACAGGGTACGCCGAGGTCACGTACGTGATGCCGCGCGTCGTGCGCCGACGCTCCCCCGGCACCACGACGCCCTCGCCCAGCGCGCGGTACGCCTCCGGCTCGTCATGCGCGGAGAGCGTCCGGCCGACGCGAGGCGTGGCGACCGCGGGGACAGCGGTCATCGGCCGGGCGTCCGCGATCACGTGGAGAGAGCCGTCCGCGGCCGCGACCGCGAGCGCGACGTCACCGTAGCCCAGGTCGGCGACGAGTTGCACGTTGCCGGCGACGTTGGCGAGGTGCGCGCGCTGCTCCGCGGTGAGGCGCGCGAGCAGCTGTTGGGCGGCGGCTTCCATGCGCGGATTCTATCGCTTCCCCTATAATCGGCGGGCCGGGGCCTCGTGCCCCGCTTCTTCGCCAGCGGCCCGGGTGGCGGAACGGCAGACGCGGGGGCCTCAAAAGCCCTTGTGGGAGACCACGTGTGGGTTCGAATCCCACCCCGGGCACCAACGGCTGGCTCGCCGGAGGCGGCCATGTCAGACACCACCGATAGCGGCGGAACGCTCGCCGACATGCTGCTCGCGCGCGACGCGGAAGCGTTCGCGCGCCACGTCGAGCGCTACGTCGCGGACCTCCGCACGGGCGACCCCGCGGCACGCTGGCGCGCGGCCCTCGTCCTCGGGAGCGCGGCACGCGTCCGCCCCGATGCCGCCCGGGCGCTGGTGCCCGCCCTCGCCGACCTCGACGAGGACGTTCGCGCGTGCGCGGCCCGCGCCCTCATCGCCGCGGGGAGCGACGCCGCCGCTCACCTCGTGCCGGCGCTCGTGGACGCCGGCCTCGCCGAGACCGTCACGGATCTGCTCGAGCGCATCGGCGACGAAGCCGTTCCGGCCCTCATCGCGGCCCTCGCGAGTCCCGACGCCGACCTTCGCTGGGCGGCGGCCGCCACCCTCGAGGTCGTCGGCGACGCGCTCGCGGTGAGCGCGCTCGTCGGCACGCTCGCGTCCCAAAGCGCGGAAACGCGGGAGTGCGCGTCGTCCGCCTTGGCCGGCATCGGACCGCGGGCCGTCGGGCCGTTGTGCGGCTGTCTCGCCCATCCGAGCGCCCCGGCCCGCGCCGCCGCGGCCGTCGCGCTCGGCGAGATCGGCGAGGCGACCGCGCTCATGCCGCTGTTGGCGGCGCTGTCGGACGACGAGCCGTCGGTGCGCGGGGCGGCCGCCCACGCGCTCGGCGATCTCCATCATCCGCGTGCGCTCATCCCGCTGCTCGTGGCGATCGGCGACGACGAGGCGGCGGTCCGCGCGGGCGCCTGCGCGGGACTCGGGCGCCTCGGCGACGGCCGTGCTGTCTGGACGCTCCTGGGAGCGCTCGCGGACGGCGACGACACCGTGCGAGCGGCGGCCGCGTGCTCGCTCGGCGAGCTGGAAGCGGTCGACGCGGTCGAGGACCTGCTCGCGGCGTTGCGCGGCGACCCGTCCGACGCGGTGCGCCACGCGTGCGCCGACGCGCTGGCCGAGATCGCCGACGCGGTCGGCGACAGCACGCTCGTGGAGCTGGACGCCGCGGCCGGGGACGCGCCCGGCGACGACGCGGGGACGCTCGGCGAGGCGGACGCGGACGACGCTGTCGCCCCACGCGACGAGCCCGCGGAGGATCCGGCGGCCTAGAGCGTCGGCTCGGCCCATTCGGTCCGGCGCAGCGTCAACGTCGCCACGTCGTCGGTGAGCCGGCCTCCCGTGAACTCGACGACATCCGCGATCAGCCGCCGCGGCAGCTCCTCCAGCCCGAGGTCGCGCAGGTCCGTGATCTGGTCGAACAGCCGCTCCTGACCGTACATGTCGCCGTCGACCCGGGCCTCGATCAGCCCATCGGTGTAGAGGAACAGCGTGTCGTCCATCTCGACCATCTCTTCGGCGTCGCTGAAGACGACGTCGTCGTACGCGCCCACGAGCGGAGAGTTCGCCGGCAGCTCGATGACGGCGCCGCCTGCCTTCACCAGCGCGCCCGCGGTGTGCGCGGCGTTGCAGTAGACGAGCCGGCCGCTCAGCCGGTCGAGGAACGCGAAGAAGACGGTCGCGAACACCTCCGACGGCGAGCCGCGCAGCAGGATCCGGTTGGCGAACCCGACGATCTGCGCGGGCGTCTTGCCCTGCTCGATGGCGTGCGCGCGGATGGTGTTCTTCACGAGTGCGGTCAGCACGGCGGCGTCGAGCCCCTTGCCGGAGATGTCGCCGATCGTGATGCCGACCTGCCCGTCGTCGAGTTCGAAGAGGTCGTAGAAGTCGCCGCCGACGAGGCTCGCCTCGGTCGCGGACTGGTACGTGTGGGCGAAGGCGAGGCCGGGAAGCCGCTCCGGCAGCGCGAGCAGGCCCTCCTGCAGCGTCTGCGAGATGCGGCGCCGGTACTCATGCTCCATCGCCTGGTCGAGCGCCACCGAGGCGTCCACCATGAGGCGGTTCAGGAACTCGACGGTCGCCGGGTCGAACCGCATCGTCCTTCTCGTGTAGACGAGTTCGAGCACGCCCAGCACCTCGCCGTGGAGGATGAGCGGGACAGCGGCGAACGACCGGACGTCGTACGTGCGCATGATCGACTTGTTCGTCCGCGGGTGCGCCATCGCCTCTTCCACGAGCTGGATGGTCCGCTTCTCGGCGGCATCCACGACCACGGGGCGATCGGCGTACGGGTAGCGCACCTCGAGCCGTGCTTCCCCGCCGGTGCCGAAGACGTGCTCCGCGACCCAGTCGCCGTTGCGCACCGTCGAGATCAGGGAGTAGTCGGCGTCGACCGCGACCAGCGACGCCTCCACGATGTCGCGCAGGATCTCGTCGGGGTCGCGCGCCGAGATGAACGTCGTCAGGATGCGGTTCAGCGAGTCCTCGAGCCGGACCGCGCGCCGCTCCCGCTCGTAGAGCCGGGCGTTCTCCACGGCGACGGCGGCCTGCGCCGATATCGCCTCGACGAGCTGGATGTCACGCGCGCTGTACTCCGTGCGCCCGCCCTCGTCGTCGATGTCGACGATGCCGAGCAGACGGCCGCGATAGAGCAGCGGCACGAGCAGGCCCAGCCCGGCGCTGTTGTCCAGGTTCGGGCCGATCTCCGCTTCCGTCATGGCGTCGTAGTCCGCCACGGCCGAGCGCTTGGTCTCGAGAACGCGTCGCGCGACCGCCGAGACATCCGCGACGCCGAGCACGGTGCCCGACGCCATCGGTTGCCGGCCTCCGTGGGCGTACGCCTCGAACTCGCGCCGCTCCTCGTCCCACAGGTACACGCCGGCGCGTCGGCGCCCGACCGTGGAGAGGATGATGTCCGAGAGTCCGCCGAGGACCTTCTCCAGGTCCGTCCACGTCGCGAGCGCGGAGGCGGCGCGCAGGAGGACGGTCGAGGTCGCCAGCTCGGACGCGGCCGCCTCGCGCGCCTGTGCTTCGGACTCCCACAGGTCCCGGTTCGCCAGCGCCAGTGAGATCGACGCCGCGAGTCGTCGAGCGAAGTCCATCTGTGCGGGGTCGAAGTCCGTCGGCCGCGACAGGTAGTCGAACACGAGGACGCCCACGGTCTCGCCCTGGACGACCAGCGGGAGCGCGAGCAGGCTCTCGATCCCGTAGCTCTGGAGCGTCTCACGGATGTCGCGTGGAGCGTTCGAGTAGTTGAACGTCACGGCCGCGCCGGTGGCCACCACCGCCTCCGCCACGGGAGCGCTGGCCACGGGACCTGGCGCGATCGGCAGGCGCGGCGTGGCGTACAGCACGCGCCATTCGCCCTGCCGCCTCTCGAGGATGCTCCCGGCCTCGCAGCCGATCGCGTCCACGGCATCGGAGATGACGCGGCCGACGATCGCGTCGGTGTCCAGCGTCGAGTGGACGAGATCGTCGATCTGGTTGAGCGTGTCGGAGAGTTGCTGGGCGCGCACCCGCTCGGTCACGTCGACGAGCGAGTACACGAACCCCCGGACCGGTCCGTCCGCGCTCTTGAGCGGCGTCAGCGTCCAGTCCCAGTATGTGATGCCGCGGCCGGGCTGCAACTCGAACACGAACGGCTTGGCTTTGAACTCGACCGGCTCGCCGGTGTCACGCGCACGCCGGAATATCTCCTCGTTCTCGGTGTTGGGCAGCAGCTCGAAGTGGTTGCGACCGATCAGGTACTCGCGGTCCATCTGGCAGGCGCGCGCGTAGGTGGAGTTGACGCGGCGGTAGTTGAAGTCCGCGTCCAGGTAGACGAGGCACGCCTCGGGCGCGTTCTCCATGATCGCTTCGAGGGTGTCGCGCTCCTCCGCCAGAGCCCGCGCGAGCTCTCCGACCTGCACGAGCTCCTCCGAGACGCGGCGCCGCGCCAGCGAGAGCTGGCTGTTCGCCTCGGTGAGCTCCTCGTTGGTGTCGAGCAGGCTCTCGTTCGCGGCGACGAGCTCCGCGTTGGACGCCTCGACCTGAGCCGCCGCGCCCAGCAACTGATCTCGGGCTCCGCGCAGATCGGCTTGGGCCTCGACGAGGTCGGTGGCGTCGATGTCGACGAGGACGACACCTTCGACCTTGTCCGGCTCCTCGACCAGCGGGAAGACGGAGACCGAATGGAACCCGTTGCCCTCGGGCCGCGCGACGGGGCCGATGAAGCGCGCCCGTCCCGAGCTCAGAACGCCGTTGACCGCGTCGGGAAGCCCTTCGACCCAGGGCTCGAGCTCGTCCAGCCGACGGCCCACGATCGCCGCGGCCGGCGCTCCCCACAGTCGCGCGCCGGCGGCGTTCACCGCGAGGCAGGTGCCTGTCTCGTCGAAGTACGCCAGCGGGAACGGCACACCGTCGAGGATCCTCGTCACGCGGCCGTCGTCGGACATACCGCCTCCCCGCCGGGCTGTCCACGCGGTGATCTCCCCATCTCCCCCGATAACAGTATGTCTTCCCAAACCGAAAACCGAAAGCGCGCGGGTCCTCCGGGCATGATTGGCGCCTCGGCGCGGATGGGTATCCCTCGGCGTGAGCTTTCGCATCGGGATCGCGCCGAGAAAGGAGCGTGACGGACGTGGCAGACGAGAAGACGGTCGTCGACACCCTGAACGAACTGCGGGCGCGCGAGCTGGCCGTCATCATGCAGTACATGCGGCACCACTACATCGTGACGGGCGCGGAGGGCCTGTCCCTCGAAGGCGAGTTCAAGAGCGTGGCGATCGCCGAGATGAAGCACGCGGAGATGCTGGCCGAGCGCATCGACTTCCTCGGCGGCAACCCCACGACGCAGCCTTCCGCGTTCAGCACCGCGGAGACGGACCTCGCGGCGATGGCCGCGGCCGACCTCGCGGCGGAGGACACCGCCGTCGAGCTGTACCGCGGCGCCATCGCGAGGGTCGAGGCCGCCGGGGACGTGACGACCCGCCGCATGCTCGAGGAGATCCTCGCCCAAGAGGAGGACCATCAGAACACGTTCGCGCGCATGATCGGCCGCTAGGACCGGCGCGCCCAGCGCGAAGAAGAGGGCCCGGGCTGTCCCGCCCGGGCCCTCTCGCGTGTCGTCCGGGGACGCAGCGTGGCAGCGGCGTCCGTCAGCGTTGAGCGCCGAGGGTGACGATCCGCGCGACCGCGTTCATCGCGATGTCGCGCACCATCGGCTCGGTGTCCGTGAAGCCGACGGCGGTCAGCGCCGTCGCCGCCGTCGGGTCCGCCAGCCAGCCGAGCGCCGACGCGACGTCGGCGCGAACGTGCGCCTCGGGATCCGCGAGAGCCGCCAGCAGGGGTTCGACGGCCTCGGGCCGCTTCAGGCCTCCGAGCGCCCGAGCCGCGAGCGCGCGCCGCTCGGGATCGTCGGCGCGCAGCTCTCCGATGAGCGTGCTGCACGCGGCGAGCGCGGCGTCGTCGTCGCCGATGCGACGCAGCGCGAGTGTCGCGGCCGCGGCGACCGAGCCGTCCGCGTCACCGCCCGCCTCACGCAGGTCGTCGATGGCCCGCTCGCTGCCGATGAGGCCGAGCGCGGTCGCGGCGGCGGAGCGGACGTGCGGTTCGGAGTGATGCAGCAGCTCGATGAGGGCCTCGACGGCGCGTTCGTCGCCCCACATCCCCAACATCGTGGCGGCTCCGGCGACGATCGCCGAATCGGGATCGCGCACGGCGCGCAACAGCTCGTCCTCCGTGGGTTTGCAGCGGTGGGTGGCGCTCACGGTGGTCCCCCATCCGGTCACGTGACTGTCCCTGATGTACCCCACGGTGCGCTGAGAATCCACTGTCCATGATGGCCGATGCTTGTGCGCACGTTCACAACTTTGCGACGAACGCGGGCATCGGAGCGACGAACGGGGACTGCCGGGCCCGCGTCACGCCACCGGCTTCTCGGCCGGCGGTGCGGACGGCTCGTCGGCAGACCCGGGAGCGGCGCCCTGCGCACGGGCGCGCCGGTCGGCGACCACGTACAACGGCGTGGACAGGAGGACGGCGAGCGCGCCGAGTGTCCATGCGGCGCCGATACCCGCCTCCTGGCCGAGGTAGCCGAGCGCAGGCTGGCCGATGGTGCCGCCCACGTCGCCGAAGAGCGCGTCGACCGACAGGATCGTGGCGCGCTCCTCCGACGGGATCTGCTCGTTCATGAACACCTGACGGACGGGCATCCCCATGGAGTTGAGGACGCTGCCGACGATCCACATCGTGACGGCGATGGCGAGGATCGACCATCCGCGCGACGCGGCCGGCGCGAGGACGCCGACCAGCCCGATGCCGACGACGAGCAGCCCGTCGAAACCGGTGATGACGGCCAGGACCCGGCCCGCGCGTCGCCGGCCATGCCTTCCCTTCATCACACGGCCCGCCAGCGAGTAGCCGACGATCCCGGCGAGGAACACCGCCTCCCCGATCGCGCCCACCACCCACACGAGGTTCCGCCCGAGCAGCACCGGCCAGTACAGCTGGCTGCCGTAGAAGGCGAATATCCAGAACAGGCCCTGCATCCCCGAGACCCAGAACATCGGCCGCACCACGGGATTCCGCCAGCCGAAGCGCAAGCCGTCCCGGAAGATCTTGCGCGCCTCCTCGCCGAACCGCGAAGCGCTGAGCGCGCGCGGCGTGAAGCCGAGGTCCTTCACGAAGATCGCGATCACGACGAACGCCACGGCCAGCAGGACGGCACGCGCGATGTAGGGGTAGTCCAGGTTGATGTTCGCGAGGAAGATGCCGCCGAAGGCGATCCCGACGGCCCCGGCGCCCGTCGCCACTTCGCCGCCCCATGCGAAGATGCGCTCTCGGCCGCCCTCCCAGCCGACGAAGGTGAGCGCGTCGTAGAGCCACGCGTCGACGGTGCCGACCTGGAACGTGAAGCCGAGCCCCAAGAAGACGCTGGCCCCGATGAACACGGGCAGGCCCCATCCGTAGATGGCGGCGCCGACGTACGCGAGCGTCGACACCAGGATGGTGCCGACACCCAGCAGCAGCGCGGCCTTGCGGCCGATCGTGTCGGCGATGACGCCCGTCGGCACTTCGAAGAGGATCTGGCCGAACGTGAACGTCGCGTTCACCAGCATGATGGAGAAGAACCCGAGTCCGGCATGCTTCAGGAACAGGCTGTTGATCGACCAGATGGTCGACGCGGCCAGCGTGTAGACGGCCGTGGTCGACAGGTAGACGCCGATCACGCGTCGCTGTTCCGGTGTGCGGCTCATGCTCCCGCCGCGCTTCCCCGAGCGGCCGTCCCGGCGGCCTCCGGGGCGGGAGGCGGCGCGTCGGGCGCCTCCAGCCGCGGGGGAAGCGTTCCGGCGGGCACGCCGCACAAGACCTCCGACACGTCCCACAGCCTGCGGGCGAGCTGCTCGTCGTAGGAGATCGGGGAACTGGGCCGCTCCCGGCAGTCCACGAAATAGGCGCCGGTGACGCCGGCCACATCGGGCGAGCTCGCCAGCCACACCGGCGTCTCCGCTCCGTGCTCGGGCGTGCGGAGGAACGGCTGCACGAGCTCCCAACCGAACGCGAACGCGCCGGGCCCGCGGCCGAAGCGCGTTCGGACGTTGCCCGGGTGCACCGCGTTGGACGTCACACCCGTGCCGGCGAGCCGCCGCGCGAGCTCGTACGCGAACAGGACGTTCGCGAGCTTCGCCTGCGCGTACGCGCCGTAGGGGCGGTAGTGGCGGGCCCCCGTGAGGTCGCCGAAGTCGATCCCGCGCGCCGACTCGTGCGCGACGCTCGAGACGGTGATCACGCGGGCGGCCGACGCGGACAGGAGCTGCGGCAAGAGCTCGTGCGTGAGCAGGAAGTGGGCGAGATGGTCGACCTGGAAGGTCACCTCGTTGCCGTCCGGTGTCAGCTCGCGCCGGCCGTTCAGCAGCCCCGCGTTGTTCACCAGGATGTCGAGCCGGTCGTGACGCCCCGCGAAGACACGGGCCATGGCCCGTACCTCGTCGAGGTGCCGGAAGTCGGCGAGCAGGAGGTCGGGCGCGTGGCCCGCCGAACGCAGGATGCGATCGGCCGCCGCGTCGAGACGCTCGGGCCGGCGTCCGGCGACGCAGACGGTCGCGCCCAGCTGGGCGAGGCGTTCCGCGGTCGCGAGCCCGATCCCGCTCGTCGCTCCCGTGACCAGCGCGACGTCGCCCTCGAGCGGACGCTCCGACATCCGGCTCCCCTCCCGTTGCGGCGCGGCGGAGCCGCGCCTACGAGTGAGAGGTTCCCAAGCCCAGGGACGGCAAGACGCACCGGTTCACCGACCGGACGACGCCGTGGCGGCGTGACGGATGGCTCAGCGGGCCGGTCGCGCGCCGATGGCGTCGAGGATGTCGAGGAGGTGGCAGCTCGCCTCCAGGCACGAGACGGCCTGCAGCGCCTCCTCCAGCGAGCCGCCGCGCGCGAACGGGCCGTGGCCGCGGAGGACCGCGACCGGCCGGTCGCGCAGAGCGTGGGCGAGCTTCTCCGCGGCTTCGCGCGAGCCGATGGTCTCAGCGGCCACCACGACCGGCACGTCGACGAGCCGCAGCTTCGATTCCGAGTCGACCGGCACGATGAGGTCGCCGACGAGCGAGCGCGCGACCGAATGGACCGAATGCGTGTGCACGACCGCGCGGGCACCGGTCGCCGCGTAGATCGCGCGATGCACGACGAGCTCGACCGAGCAGCGCTCGTCGCGCGGGTCGGCGCACTCGCGCAGGGTCGTTTCGAGGATGTCGTCCGCGGTCAGGTGCCCGATCATCGACCCCGTGCGCGTGATGAGGATGCGGTCGTCGTCGAGCCGCACCGAGAGGTTGCCGCCGTGACTCGACACGGCACCCGACCGGTAGAGGTCCCGGCCCACCCACTGGAAGTCCTCGAGCACGATGTCCCCCTCGTCCGCCGACACGTGGAGGATAGCGCAAGCCGCGCGACGCGGCGGAGGGGGCCGCGTGCTCCGAAGGGGCCGTGCGCGTGCTCGCCGGCGCAAGACGCTCGGATGCCGAAGGACCGGGGCGCGTCACCCGAGCGTCTTGCGTATCTCCTCGAACTGCTCGGGCGTGATCTCGCCGCTCGCGAGCCGGCGACGCGCGATCGCGAGGGCCTCGTCCTTGCCGGCCGGACCGCCCGCCGTTCCCCGGCCCGCGCCGTACTCGCGCCCGGACGCGGCGCGCACCGCCCAGATGACGAGAAGCACGACGCCGACCAGGACGATCAGGAACAGCCCGATCATGAGGACCCAGCCGAGGACGCCGATCCCCCCGCCCATCATGTAGGGATAGCCGTACGCATACCCTCGCATCATGGCCCGCTCAACTCCTTCAGATAGGCGATCGTGTCGGCCATGTCCGCGTCGGTCATGGCCCAGCGTGGCATCGGGACGCCGAGCTGCCGGCCGTTCGCGCCGACGCCGTCGCGGATGGCGGCCTCGATCTCGGCCTCGGAGAGCCCGGGTACCGTCGTGCCCTCCTCCGAGTGCGGAGCGGTGAGGACCGAGTAGCGGATGTCGGGCGCCACGAAGCTCACCGTCATGGCGGGCCGGACCAGACCGCCCCGGCCGTCGACGCCGTGACAGTCCGCGCAGGAGGCCCCCGCGGCGGTGCCGCACGCGGCGCTTCCGAGCGTGCGCGGGATGGGCCCGTTCGCGTCCGCCCCGGTGAGGTAGATCTGCTGCCCCTCGGACGTGAAGACGGGCGCGCGGCGCATCGCCATCCCGGGCACGAGGGCGAGGCCGAGCAAGCCGACGACGATCAGCACGAGCGCGAGGACGAGGATGTGCGCGTTTCTCATATGCGGTGGATACCCACCCGGCGGCGTGGCCGTCGAGGCGTGCGGAGCGCCGTTCGCGCGACACGGACGCGGACCGATGCTCCCGCCCGCGTCCGAGATGGTTCGCGGAGCCGGGGCGTCAGCTCGCGGGCGCCATGCTCGGGCGGAACCGCCGCAGCAGCAACGAGCTCGTCACGACGCTCACGCTCGAGAGCGCCATCGCGCGCCCCCGCCAGCTCCGGCCGCAGCAGACCGAGCGCGGCGATCGGGATGCCGAGCGAGTTGTAGCCGAGCGCCCAGAAGAAGTTCTGGTGGATCTTGCGCATCGTGGCCCGCGACAGCTCGATGGCCGTCACCACGTCGCGCAGGTCGTTCTTGATGAGCACGATGCCGCCGGTCTCCATCGCCACGTCGGTGCCCGCGCCCATCGCGATGCCCACGTCGGCTTGCGCGAGCGCCGGCGTGTCGTTGATGCCGTCGCCGACCATCGCGACGTCACGAGCCCGCCGGCCTGGAGCTTGGCGACCTCCTCGGCCTTGTGCTCCGGCAGCACCTCGGCCAGCACGTGATCGGCGCGCGATGCCCGCCTGCGCCGCGATCGCCTCGGCGGTGCGGCGGTTGTCGCCGGTGATCATGTAGACGTCGACGCCCATGCGCGTCGAGGCTGCGTGACCGCTTCCTTCGAGTGCGGCTTGAGGGTGTCGGCGACCGCGACCAAGCCGGCCGGCCGCGCCGTCGACGGCCGCGAGCATCACGGTCTTGCCCTCGCCCTCGAGCGCGTCGATGCGATCCGCGAACGCGGACGACGTCGATGCCGTCGCGCGCCATCAGCGCGCGGTTGCCGAACGCGACCCGCGCGACCGTCGACCGTGCCCTCGACGCCGTGGCCCGGGAACGGCCGCGAACCCGGTGACGTCCGGGAGCTCGCACGCCGCCCTCGGCCGCCCGGTTCACGATCGCCTCGGCGAGCGGGTGCTCGCGAGTTGCGCTCGAGCGCGGCCGCCAGCGCAGGAACATCGTCGGCGCTCGAACGCGTCGAACGCCTCGACGTCGGTGACCACGGGCTTGCCGTGAGTGAGCGTGCCGGTCTTGTCGAAGACGATCGCCTTGATCTTGTACGCGGTCTCCAGCGCCTCGCCGCTCTTGATGAGGATGCCGTTCTCGGCGCCCTTGCCGGTGCCGACCATGATGGCGGTCGGCGTGGCCAGGCCGAGCGCGCACGGGCACGCGATGACGACGACCGCCGTGCCCGCGAGCAGCGCCTTCACGAACGGCGTCGGCGGCCACGTAGAAGGCCGGGCCGACGAAGTGCGGCACGACGAGCAGCCAGACGAGGAACGTCAGGACGGCGGCGCCGACCACGGCCGGCACGAAGACCGCGCGAGATGCGGTCGGCGAAACGCTGCACCGGCGCCTTGGAGCCCTGCGCCTCCTCGACGAGCCGCACGATCTGGGCGAGCGCCGTGTCCGCGCCGACCTTCGTCGCGCGGAACCTGAAGCGTGCCGAGCTTGTTCATCGTGGCGCCGATGACGGTGTCGCCGGCGTTCTTCTCCACCGGGATCGACTCGCCCGTGAGCATCGACTCGTCCACGCTGCTGCTGCCCTCGACGACGATGCCGTCGACCGGCACCTTCTCGCCGGGGCGCACGACGACGATGTCGCCGGCGACGACCTGCTCGACCGGGCACGTCGATCTCGACGCCGCCGCGGACGACGCGCGCCGTCTTGGCCGCCAGACCCATGAGCTTCTTGATGGCGTCGCCGGTCCGGCCCTTCGCGCGCGCCTCGAGCAGCTTGCCGAGCAGGACGAACGTGAGCAGGAACGCGGACGTCTCGTAGAAGACGCGGCTCGGCCTGGAGCGACGGGCACGAACGTCGCGGCGAGACTGTAGAAGTAGGCGGCCGAGGTCCCGATGGCGATGAGCGTGTCCATGTTGCCCGTGCGCCGCTTGAGCGCGTGCCAGAAGCCGCGGTAGAACTGCGCGCCGCACGACGATCTGCACCGGGGTCGGCCAGCACGAAGCCGATGTACTTGCCCGACCATCATCGCGTCCCATGTGCCGCCCACGCCATGCGCCAGCCAGGACGCGACGGCGCCGCTCACCGCCGTCATCACTCCCGGCAGCATCATGATCGCGAGCGGTATCGAGAACGCGAATGCGAAAACGAAGAGGTCGCGCTGGTGCCGAAGATGCGCGCGCTGTGCCGCCCGCTGTGCGTCCTCGGGGCTCTCGTCCGCCGACGTGCCCGTCTCGACGCGCAGCACGGCGTCGTAGCCCGCGCTCTTCACCGCGCTCATGAGCGTGTCGACGCTCACCACCGTGGGGTCGAAGACGACGGTGCCGGTCTCGGCCGCGAGGTTGACCGTCGCGGAGCGGACGCCGTCGATCTTGCCGAGCGTCTTCTCGATCACGAGGCGCAGGACGAGCACGTCATGCCGATCAGGCCGAGCGTGATGGTGCTGTCGCCGCCCGCGGCGGCAGCTCCGGCCGAGACCGCGGGAGCGGCCGCGAGCGGGATCGCGCCGTAGCCGGCCTTCTCGACCGCCTCGGCGATCGCCGGCTCGTCGACCTCCGCGGGATCGAAGCGGACGGTCATGCGCTCCATCGCGAGGTTCACCGTCACGCTCTCGACGCCGGGAAGCCTGCCGACGACCTTCTCGATCACGGCGGCACACGACGCGCAGGTCATGCCGGTGACCGCGAAGACCGCCTCACGCGGCGCGTGACCCGCCGGGGCGGGTGCGGACGCGCCGATGTCGGGTGTCATGTGGCCCACCTACTTCACGACGATCGTGCCGGACTGCATGTTCATGCCGCACGTCCACGTATAGCTGCCCGCGGGAAGGCCGGCCCCGAGCTCAATGGTACTCGGGTCGTGGAAACGCTTCGAGACGCCGACCGTCACGCGCCGGACGGAGCCGACCAGCGTCGCCGTCCTGGTGGTCTGCGGCGCCGAGACCAACAAGAAGCGTGCCGCGACCAGCGGCGGCTCGACGTGCGTGACCGCACGTGTCGGGTGCGGCGAGCGCGGGCCTCAGCCTCGGCGGCCGACGTCCTGGTACTCGAGCGACCGCGCCAGGCGGTAGAAGTCGGATCGCACGGTCGATGTAGCGGACCCGCGTGCGCAGGGTGTGCTGGTCGATCGAGATCGGAGAACGGCACGTAGACGATCTGGAGCTGATCGCGGACCGACACCATGTGGCCCGTGAGCCCCTCCTCCGCGAGCGCGCGGTACGCGCCGACGCCGAGCTGGCAGCCGAGCAGGATGTCGAACGCGACCGGCTCGACGCAGCGCGTCTCGTAGCCGATCTGCTTGCTGCGGATGCACGGCACGCGACCGGTGCGCGCGCGATAGGCGGCTTCCATGGCCTCCGCCAGGTGAGCGCCGATCTTCACCGAGCCCAGCACCGGATTGCCGTGGGCGTCCACGAGCTGGGGTCGATGGTCCTCCGGCAGCTTCTCGGCGAGGCCCTCCGCGATGCAGATGACACCGTATTCGCGGGCAGTCGGCCTCGCGCGCGAGCATCAGGTCGACCATCTGCTCGGCGTAGCCGTCGACGTCGAAGACGCCGTCGACGTCCTCGACCGAGATCATGCGCGTGGCCTCGCCGGCGATCCCCGACGCGTAGGTCAGCCAGCCGGCCTTGCGCCCCATCACCTCGAGCACGTACCAGCACTTCGTCGACTTCGCGTCGGCGCTCAGGTTCGTGATCTCGGTCGCGGCGAAGTTGGCCGCCGACGTGAAGCCGAACGTCCAGTCGATGCCGTAGTAGTCGTTGTCGATCGTCTTGGGGAGATGCACGAGGCGCACGGGCCGGAGTCCCTCGACGACCTGCTGCAGCTGGAAGAGGTAGTTGGCGGTCTTGAGCGTGTCGTCGCCGCCGATCGTGATGAGACCGTCGATGGCGAGCGTCTCCAGCGCGTGGTAGACCGCCATCAGTCCGGCGTTCTTGACGGGATCGGCGAGGTCGGCCACCTCGCCGATGGGCTTGCCCGGATTGGCCCGCGAGGTGCGCAGGATGATGTCCTGACGCTTGCGGATGTCGGTCACGTCGTCGAAGCCCAGCCGCAGGTAGTGCTCGTGCTCCCGCAGGGGCGAGGTGTCGCTCGACCGCTCGAGGTCCTCGAAGCCGTCGAGGAACCCGATGACCTCGATGCCGCTGTTGAGGAAGGCCATCGTCGCGGCCGAGATCACCGCGTTCGCGGCCGGCGCGGGTCCGCCCGAGAACACGATGCCCACGCGACGGACGTTCCCGGGCTCGCTCACGGCGCTCGACCTCCTCGAGAAGGCGCTCGATCGGGGGCGGCTGCCGCTCCCGACCCGAATCGTACCCTCTCGCGGCCGCGTGCGCGCGCCGGGCGCTACTCCTCGGAGAAGACCCCGATCGAGCGGAGACGTTCGTAGCGCCGCGCGGCGAGCTGGTCCGCCGGCACGCTCGCGAGCTCGTCGAACGCCCGCGTGATCGCGGTGCCGACGGCCGCGACGACGGCCGCGGGGTCGCGATGCGCCCCGCCGAGCGGTTCGGGCACGACCTCGTCGGCGAGGCCGATCCGCTGCAGCTCATCAGCGGTGAGCCGCAGGCAGCCGGCCGCGTCCGACGCGCGCCGCGCGTCCTTGTGCAGGATGGTCGCGCACATCTCGGGGCTGATGACCGAGTAGTAGGCGTTCTCGAGCATGATGAGCCGGTCGCCGAACCCGATGGCGAGCGCACCGCCGCTGCCGCCCTCGCCGATGCCCGACGACGACGACCGGCACGCCGACCCGCGACAGCGTGGCGAGACAGCTCGCGATCGCCCACGCTTGGCCGTGGGCCTCGTCGTCGAGGCCGGGGTACGCCCCCGCGGTATCGAGGAAGGTCACGATCGGCAGGCCGAACCGGTCGGCGAGCCGCATGACGCGCTCCGCCTTGCGGAAGCCCGCGGGGTGCGGCGACCCGAAGTTGCGCGCGATGTTCTCGTTCGTGTTCTTGCCCTTGCGATGCCCGAGCACGGCGAGGCGCCGGCCCGCCAGCGTGGCGAGGCCCGCGAACATCGCCCCGTCGTCGCCCCCGAGCCGGTCGCCGTGCACCTCGACGACGTCGGCGAAGAGCGTCTCGAGGTAGTCGTCCGTCTTCGGGCGCTCGGGATGCCGCGAGATCTGCACCCGGTCCCACGGCGCGAGGTTCGAGTACAGCGCGATGCGAAGCTCGTCTATCTCCGCCTCGAGCTGCTCGATCTCGACCACGAGCTCGGGCTGCTCGCCGAGGTCGAGCTTCTTCAGGTGCGCGAGCTTCTCCTCGAGTTCGGCGATCGGTCGCTCGAACTCCATCACGAAGGCTCTGGCCACGTCACTCACCGCCCGCGACCAGGTAGCCGAGCACGGAGGAGACGCGCTCGCGGATGTCGCGCCGGTCGACGACGCTGTCGACCATGCCGGAGCTGACGAGCGACTCCGCCGACTGGAAGTCCTTCGGCAGGCCGCGGCGGATGGTCTGCTCCACGAGCCGCGGGCCCGCGAAGCCGATCCTCGCGCCGGGCTCGGCCAGGATCACGTCGGCGAGCGTGGCGAACGACGCGGTCACGCCGCCCATGGTGGGGTTGGTGAGCACAGCGACGTAGGGCACGCGCGCCTCGGAGAGGCGGGCCGCGGCCGCGGCCGTCTTCGCCATCTGCATGAGCGAGAGCATGCCTTCCTGCATCCGCGCTCCGCCCGATGCGATGACCAGCACGAGAGGCGTGCGCGTCTCGCGCGCGAGCTCGAAGGCCCGAGCGACCTTCTCGCCCACGACCGATCCCATCGACGCGCCGATGAAGCGGAAGTCCATGGCGCCGACGACGACCGGACGGTCGTCGATCCTCGCCGTCCCCGTGATGATCGCCTCGGTCATGCCGGTGCGCTGCTCGCGGCCTCGACGGCGTCGGTGTACGCCTTGCCGGAGTCGAAGCCGAGCGGATCGGCGCTGCGAAGCCCCGCATCGGTCTCCGCGAACGAGTCGCTGTCGACGAGCATCGCGATGCGGTCCGCCGCGCGTCACCTCGTGATGCGCGCCGCAGTGCGGGCACACCTCCAGGTTGCGCTCGAGATCGCCCGCGTACAGCGTCCGCTTGCACGACTCGCAGCGCACCCACACGCCGTCAGGCACGTCCGAAGGACGTGTCTGCTCGGCTGGGGTCGTGTACCGGTTCTGCTCGCGCGCCTTGAACCAGTCGGAGATCGGCATGAGTCCGGCGTTCCGTGTCAGCGTCGTGGAGGCGCCTCCGGGTCGGAGGCGCATTGCGTGATGATACCACCGTGAACCGTGCGCGCGCGCCGCGTGAACAGCGGGCGACCCCCACGCGCGGGGCCGCCCGCCCACGATCGTCGCTCGCGCCGCTAGATGGTGAAGTCCTGCTTCCCCTTGAAGACCGCGACGGCCTCGGGCAGTCCGTAGTCACCGAGGGTGATCGCGCTGATCGCCTTCGTGAGCCGCACGGCCTCGTCGAGCGGCCGCTGATGGATGTTGCGGCCGGTCGCGTTGCCGCTGGCGCCACCGACGTGGATCTGCTCCCACAGCTGGTTCAGGAAGACGTCGGCCTCCACCGTCGATCCGCCCGCGCACACGAGCTTCGTGCGCCCCGACGCCTTCGTGGCTTCGGTGAGCAGGACGGCGGATGCCGCCTCCTCGGTCTTCTTCGGCGGGTTGACCTTGACGAAGTCGGAGCCGAGGCAGCACGCCACGCCCGCCGCGCCGGCGATGAGGTGGGCGTCCTTCTCGTCGAGAACGGCCTTGCCGCGCGGGTAGATCCACAGCACGACGAGCAGGCCGACCGAGTGGGCATCGGCGATGAGCTGGGCGGCCTCGGTCATCATCTGCGCCTCGTACTCGCTGCCCAGGTAGATCGTGTAGCCGACGCCGACCACGTTGACACCGTTGTCCACGAGGTCGAGCACCGTCTGCAGGTCGTAGAGCTGCGGCGAGTACGGGTCCTCCTGCGACGTCTTCACGAGGTGCGTCTTGCTGTTCATCTTCACGAGGTAGTTGATCTCGGGGTAGTCGCGCGCGTAGTGCGCGATGAGCCCGCGCTGCCCGGCCAGGATGCCGATCGTGCCCTTCGAGCCGATCTCGAAGAGGTGGATCGGGCTCGCGTCCTCTTCCGCGATGCCTTCGCCGTGGAAGTCGTCGTTGAGGTGCTCGATCTTCTGGTCGCAGGCGAAGAGCATGAGCCGGCCGGTCCCGTGCGTCGCCTTCATGAAGTTGTCGATGTAGGTCTCTCGTGCGGAAGCCGGGACGTCGGCAGGCACGTCGACCTGCTCGCGAGTGATGCTCGGCATCGAGGTTCCCTCCCTTTCGTTTTCGCTCGGGCTCGGGGCCCGAGGTGGTGGACTAAGGATAGAGCGAGATGTACCCGACATGCCACACGCGGACGCCCGCACCGCTCGGACGCGTCGCCGGCGTTCGCGCGGCGTGACGCCGCCGGCCGCTCGCCGCGGCATCGGGCTCAGCGCAGCGGGAGCTCCATGCGCACGTGCGGCAGGTACGTGCGACCCATGCGGAACGTGCTCCCGACCACGCGGAAACCGAGGCGCTCGTACATGCGGACGGCGTTCGGACGCGCGCTCAGGTAGACGGAGGCGAAGCCGCGCCGCCGGGCCTCGTCCACCGCGGCGGCCACGAGCTGGCTGGCGATGCCCCGCCGCCGATGCGACCGCGCCACGACGACCTGCCGGACGTGCGCTCGCGCCCCTTCGCCGATGAGCCGCGCGTAGCCGACGAGGCCGGCGCCGTCCATCGCGACGAAGTGGGTGGAGCGGCCGTCGTTCTCGTCCCAGGCGATCGTCGCGCGCGACGCCGAAGGGGCGGTGCAGCGTCTCGTAGCACAGCTCGGCGACGTCGCGCATCACCTCGTCGGTCGGTGCGACGGTGCGCAACACGACGCCGTCGTCGCGCACGAGGATGTCGCCCCCGTCGGCGCCGGCGGCGTCCCGGCTCGCCGCGCGCGGGCGCCGCGCGAAGAGCGACCGCTCGGGCCGCGGCGTCATCATCCGCGGTATCGGTTCGTGATCGGCATCCGGCGGTCCTTGCCGAACGCCTTCGGCGTGATCTTGATGCCGAGGGGGCCCTGGCGGCGCTTGTACTCCGCGGCGTCGACCATGCGCGCGACCCGCACGACGGTCTCACGGTCCACGCCGCGCGACGCGATCTCGTCGACCGACCGGTCCTCCTCCACGTAGGCGCGAAGGATGGGGTCGAGCACGTCGTAGGGGGGCAGCGAGTCCGTGTCCAGCTGGCCGGGCCGCAGCTCGGCGGACGGCGGCTTCGCGATGCTGGCCCGCGGGATGACGCTCGCCGCTGCCCGGTTGCGCCAGCGCGCGAGCTGGTAGACGCGCGTCTTGTACAGGTCCTTGATCGGCGCGAAGCCGCCCACCATGTCGCCGTACAGGGTCGAGTAGCCGACCGAGAGCTCGGACTTGTTGCCGGTGGCCAGCACGATCCAGCCGAACTTGTTCGACAGCGCCATGAGGAGCGTGCCGCGGACCCTGCGCCTGCAGGTTCTCCTCGGTCGACGTCGAGGCGGCAGCCCGTCGAAGCGACGGCTCCAGCACGCCGAGCATGGCCGCGTACGGACGCTCGATCGGCAGCGTCGCGGCAGTCGATGCCGAGGTTCGCCGCGAGCGCCGTGCGCGTCGGTCGAGGCTGCCCGGCGACGAGTACGCGCGACGGCAGCAGCACGCCGTGCACGTGGGCCGCGCCGAGCGCGTCGACGGCGAGCGCGGCCGTCAGCGCGGAGTCGATGCCGCCGGAGAGCCCGACGACGGCGTCGGTGAAGCCGTTCTTGCGAAGTAGTCGCGCGAGCCCGAGCGTCAGCGCCCGGTGGACCTCCTCGTCGGCCGTCGAGCAGCGGCTCCTCGACGCGGCCGGCGCGCGCGGCGTCGGGCACGTCGACCACGAGCAGGTCCTCGTCGAAGGCGCTGCGCGCGGGCGATCACGGCGCCGTCGGGCGCGACCACGACGATGCGGCCGTCGAAGACCAGCTCGTCCTGCCCGCCGACGAGGTTGCAGTACGCCACCCAGGCGCCGTTCTCGCGCGCACGCGTCGCGGAGCATGTCCTCGCGCTCGCGTCCCTTGCCGACGTGGAACGGGCGACGCCGAGATGTTGAGGACGAGGTCGGCGCCGAGCGACGCCTGTCTCGGCGGCCGGCTCGGGCACCCACACGTCCTCGCAGATCGTGAGCGCCGCACGACATCGCCGCCCGCGTCGAAGAGGACCGCTCGCCCGCCCGGCGCGAAGTAGCGCTCCTCGTCGAAGACGCCGTAGTTCGGGAGCCGGCGCTTCCGGTAGACCCCCGCCACGATCGCCGTCTCGGCAGATGGCGGCGGCGTTGTACGAGCCGGCCGTTCGTCGCGGTCCACGAAGCCGACGAGCGCGGTCACGCCGCGGCAGCGGGCCGCGACCCGGTCGAGCGCGGCGCGGGCATCCTCGATGAAGTGGTCCTTGGCGAGCAGGTCCTCCGGCGGATAGCCCGTGAGCGCGAGTTCCGGGACGAGCACCACGTCCGCGCCCTCGCCGCGTGCCGCGAGCACCGCCTCCGTCACGCGGTCGGCGTTGCCGGCGATGTCGCCGACGGTGAGGTCGATCTGTGCGAGCGCGATGCGCACCGTGCGTGCACGCTCCTCGGACGGGATCGGGCGTCACTCGGTCTCCGCTTCGCAGCGTAGCATGCGCGCGAGCGGCCGGATGCGTCCGGGCTCCCGCGAGCCGCCGAGCCCGCCGGTCGCGGGCTCTGCCGCTCGTCGCCCCATCGCGCGCATCCGTCCGTTGTCTTCCCGCGTACCCGAAGATCGTGTCGAACGAGGGGTATCCCAGCGCCGGACAGGCGAGACAGGGACCGGACCGTACCGGCCCTCATACGAATGGCAGGAGGTGCTTCAGCATGGCGATCACGCGTTGGGACCCCTTCGCCGAGCTGGCTTCGATGGAACGGAACATGGACCGGCTGTGGTCGAGGTGGGTGCCGTCATCGGCAGGCTCCGAGACCGGCGGCGCGGTGTGGATGCCCACGACGGACGTCTTCACGCGCGGCGGCGACATGATCGTCCGGGCGGAGCTCCCGGGCGTCGACCCGAAGAACGTGGATATCTCGGTCACGAACGACATCCTCACGATCACCGGCCAGCGCGCGGAGGACAAGGAGGCCGAGGAGAAGGGCTACATGATGCGCGAGTCCTTCCGCGGCGCGTTCGAGCGCAGCATCGCGTTGCCGGCCGGCATCGACGCGAACTCGCTCAAGGCGTCGTTCCATCACGGCGTGCTCGAGGTGACGGTACCGAAGGGGGCGTCGATCAGGAGACGAAGACGCACCACATCCCGCTCAGCAGCTCGACGGAGACCGGCACGAGGTAGCCGCGGTCCGCAGCGCGCGAACGGCGCCGCAGCGACGCCGCGCGCGCACCCGAGGGCGAGACGAGAGGGCCCGGCCGAACGGCCGGGCCCTCTCGTCTCGCGTCCCGCCCGAACGTCCGAGCGCTAGTCCACGGTGAACTGACTCGGCGAGGCGCCCGTCTTCGTCACGCTGGACGAGCCCTTCGTCGCTGTCGCGTAGTAGGAGTAGGTCCCCTTCGTGGAAGGCGCGTTGACCGTGAGACGCCACGTCTCCGCGTTCCCGGACGTGGAGGTCCGCGTCAGGACGTACGTCTTGTCGATGCTCTTGGAAGCGTTGTAGATCCGCATCTTGACCGTGTCCGGGTGCCCGGTGACGTGGACGGTCATCGTGATCGAGCCCGCCGTCGTCATGGTGCTCGGCGAGATCGTCCGCGAGACCACCGCGATGGCCGACGTCGTCGTCGTTGTCGTCGTCGAGGTGCTCGTCTTCCTCTCGGCCGCGGCCTGCGCCGACGCGAGCTGGCTGGCGAGCGAGGCGTTCTGCGACTGCAGCGCCGTCACCGACGCCTCCGCGCTCTGCAGCTGCGCTTGTACGCCGGCCGTCGAGCTGGTCTCCGCGGAACGCAGGCGCGCCAGCTCCGAGCGTGTGGAACCGCCGAGCGCGTAGCCGATCCCGGTGGCGGCCAGCACGCCGACGAGCAGCGATGCCACGACCCAGCCCCAGAACTTGTTGCGCTGGATGCGCATGTACACCATGGCCGTCATCCCCTTCCGGGACCCAGCCCGCCCATCGTCGACCACAGTATCCCACCGCGAGCGCGCCGTGTCTCGGCGCCCGCGGGCACGGGACCCCGCCTCAGGCGACCGACGAATCAGCCGCGCGCACGGCGGCGACGAAGGCGGCGAGCAGGGCGGCGTCCTTGTGGCGCGGGATCTCCTCGACGCCGGTGGAGACGTCGACCGCATGCGGCCGCAGTGCGCGGATCGCCGCCGCGACGTTGGCGGGCCGCAGGCCCCCCGTCACGACGACCGGCGCGACGTCGGGCAGCCTCGGCATCCGCCCCCATGCGAAGGGACGGCCGCTCCCGCCGGATACGCCTTCGACGTATGAATCGAGCAGCACCGCGGCGACCACACCGCGGTAGTCCTCCAGCACCGAAGGGTGGAACCCCTCGCCGACGCGGAAGGCCTTGACCACGGGAACGGGCATCGAGCCGCAGTAGGCCGGGCTCTCGGCGCCGTGCAGCTGCACGGCCGACAGCCTGAGCTCGCGAACCGCCGCCACGACCTCGGCCGCGGGAGCGTCCACGAAGACGCCGACGCGCCCGACGGCCGGCGGCACGGCCGCGAGGATCTCCGACGCCTCCTCGACGGTCACGTGACGCCGGCTGTCGGGCACGAGCACGACGCCGATCGCATGCGCGCCCGCGCGCACCGCCGCGCTGGCATCGGCGGCACTGCACACGCCACACACCTTCACTCGAGTGGTGCGATCCTCCACGAACGTCCCTTCGTGCTGGGTCCGATCACTCGCCTTGGCACAACGAGCCGGCCGCGAAATCGTAGTCCTGCAGCTGGCCCGAGAGGTATGCCTCGTACGCCGAAAGGTCGAAGTGCCCGTGACCGGAGAGGTTGAACAGGATGGTGCGGTCCTCTCCCGCCTCCCGGGCGGCCAGCGCCTCGTCGATCGCCGCGCGGATGGCGTGGCTCGACTCCGGCGCGGGCAGGATGCCCTCGCTGCGGGCGAACGTGACCGCGGCGTCGAAACACGCGACCTGGTGCACGGCGACGGCCTCCGTCTTGCCCTCCTTCACGAGCATCGACAAGAGCGGCGAGTCGCCATGGTAGCGGAGCCCGCCCGCATGGATGCCGGCCGGCACGAAATCGTGACCGAGCGTGTACATGAGCATCTTCGGCGTCATGCCCGCCTCGTCGCCGAGGTCGTAGCGGTATTCGCCGGCCGTCAGCGTCGGGCACGCCTTCGGCTCGACCGCGAGCAGGCGCGCCGAGCTCTTGCCCTCGAGCTTGCGGCGGTAGTACGGGAAGGCGATGCCGGCGAAGTTGCTGCCGCCGCCCACGCACGCGACGACGACGTCCGGCTCGGCCTGCGCCATCTCCATCTGCGCGATGGCCTCCTGGCCGATGATCGTCTGGTGCAGGCACACGTGGTTGAGCACCGAGCCGAGGCAGTAGTGCGTGTCGTCGCGCGACGCCGCGTCCTCCACGGCCTCCGAGATCGCGATGCCGAGCGAGCCGAGCGAGTCCGGGTCGATCCCCAGCACGTGCCGCCCGGACTGCGTGCGATCCGACGGTGACGAGATCACCTCGGCGCCGTACGTCTCCATGAGCAGGCGGCGATACGGCTTCTGGTCGTAGCTGACGCCGACCATGTACACGGTGCACTCCATGCCGTACAGCGCGCAGGCGATCGCCATGGCGCTTCCCCACTGGCCCGCGCCCGTCTCGGTCGCGATGCGCTTGATGCCCTCCTGCTTGTTGTAGAACGCCTGCGGGATGGCGGTGTTGGGCTTGTGCGAACCCGCGGGGCTCACGCCCTCGTACTTGTAGAAGATCTTGATGCCGGCAGGCAGCCCCAGCACCTTCTCGAGCGCCTTGGCATGGATGAGCGGGCTCGGGCGGTACGTCTTGTAGACGTCGAGCACCTGCTCGGGTATCTCGATGTACCGCTCGGCCGACATCTCCTGCTTGAGCAGCTCCATCGGGAAGAGCGGCGCCAGGTCGGCGGGGCCGGCCGGCTGGTCCGTCCGCGGATTCAGCGGCGGCGCTGGAGGGGCCGGCAGGTCCGGGACGATGTTGTACCAACTCGTCGGCATGTTCTTCTCGTCGAGAACGAATCGCGTGTTGTCGGGCATGGCGATCACTCCTTCACATCGTGGGCCGCGGGCCGTCGGCCCTTCGCGCGGCTCAGCTCCGCCCCGCTCGATGCGGGGCCGTCGCTCTCGTCGATGTACGCCCGGTGGACCCGCGTCCTTCGGGGAACATCCCCGGAAGAACACAAAGACCCCTCGTCCTCAAGGGACGAGAGGCCTCTCTCGCGGTACCACCCTTGTTGATCCGCCTCGCTGCCGAGACGGACCCACCTTGACTCCGTGATACGGGAACCATCGCGCGGTTCCGATACCCGGCCCCTTGTATCGGTGGGGATCCGCCGGAACTAGTCGGCCCAGCCACAGCCTTTGCTCCGGAGCCTCAGGGGCCCATTCCCGCCGATCGCTCACGCCGGTTTCCAGCAATCACCGGCTCTCTAGGCTTCGCGACCGGGGTACTCCTCCCCGTCACAGGCGCACGCTCGATTCGATTGCGGTGAAGGATACACGCACGCGGTGCGCGATGGCAACCCTCGGACGCGCGACGGCAGCGGTCGACGCGCGGCACCGATCCTCCCGCGGACGCGGGCCGGCACCCGGACGCGCTCAGGCCTCCGGATGCCTGCGACGGAACAGCACGAACGAGTACACGCTGACGGCGACCACGACGACGGCGACGACACCGAGCATGACGAACATGCCGACCGGCGCGGGGAAGATCGCGCCGACGAGCGCGGCGGCTCCCGCGGCCATGAAGAGGTAGCCCGCGAGCCGGTTCGTCCGTTGCCATACGACGTTGTCGGAGAGCGTCCACGGCAGCCGCACGCCGAAGGTCCAGTTGGGGCGCACCGAGCGGAGCAGGCTCCCGATCACCACGAAGAGCAGCGCGATACCGAACAGCACGACGCGGGAGACGTCGAACGCGAGGCGGAAGCTCGCGAACATCGACGCCGCGAACACGAGCGCCAGCAGCGCGACCACGCAGTCGACCACGATGTTGTAAGCATGGATGGACATGCGCAGGCTGCGACGCCTGGGGTCGACATAGGGCGCGCCGACCAGGAGCACGTAGATCCCCAGCGCCACCAGCGGCAGCAGGAAGACGGAACCGAAGCTCTTGGGCGCGAACACGTCGGGGCCGCCGCTCAGGCCCCAGTGCGTCGGGATGGTGGCCGGCAGGCTCGGGTACAGGACCCCGCCGAGCACGAACATCGCCGCGACGATGACGAGCGGCAGCTTCGTGAAGTCACGCAGGCGGGGCGCCGGCGGGAGCCCGCCCATCGGCGACGGCGCGGCGGTCCGGCCGCCGCCGCCCGCGCTCCCAGGCCCGCCCGCGTCCCGATCGCTCACGAAGACCGACCTCCTCGTCCGCCCGCTCCGGCGCGCGTTCGCGCGCATCTGCGCACAGCGTAGCTCGTGCGCCGCATCCGCGCGCCGATCATCGCCGATCGCCGCTCGCACTCCGGACCGGTCCGCCGGCGCGCGGTCCCAGCGGTGTCGTCACGCGGTGGCTCCGAGCTGCGGCGCGACCCAGTCGGATGTGGCGAGCCCTTGCGCCCCGAGCACCTCGCGCAGGCGCGGGATCCGTTCCATCTCCGGGTCGTCCTCCGGCGCGTAGCCGAAGCCGGCCCAGCAGTAGAACAGCATCGAGTACGCCTCGCCGGCACCGTGCACGGTGTTGCCGGCGTAGAGGACCCGCGACAGGCCGTTCAGCATCTGCATCGGGTCCTTGAGCAGCAGCATCCCCTCGGCATCGGCCTTCTCCGCGGCGGCCCGGCACGCCCGCTGGTGCCCGGCCATGAGCAGCTCGGTCATGATGAGCCCGAGGAAGGCGAGGATGAAGAAGGCGATCAGGCCGCCTCCGGCGCCCGCGCCGGACGCGCGCGGCGCCGACACGTCGGTGTCGCTGGAGGCGAGCTGGGAGTCGCGCAGGCCCCACACGGGGCCCATGACGGACGCGACCGCTGTGGCCCAGAGCACGTCGCCGTCGCGCAGGCGCGCCATGAGGTTGGCGAACACGGCCCGCTGGTCGTCCTGCGAAAGGCGCTCGACGAAACCGCTCGTCACGCCCACGACCGACCTGCGCGGGTCCAAGCCGACCACGCACGCGTTGACCGCGTCGCAGCCCGGGACGACCCACAGCGGCGGCGTGACAGCGAGCCCGGTCGCGATCGCCATGTCGGCCAGAGCGGACTTCGTCGGCTCCTGAGAGCCCCCGGGGCTGGGAAGCGCCCCGAAGTGCCCGAGGAGCCGCTCGGGCGGCGCGGCCAGGATCGCGACCGTATGGATCGTCGCCACGACCGCCGCGAGCACGAAGGCGCCGAGCGCCGCCCACGGGATCACCGGGACCAGCGGGGCGAGTCGTATCGCCACAGCTCGGCGAAGGCACCGAGACCGACGAGCGCCGCCGCCATCGCCGCCGCGGCGAGTCCCGCCCCGACGATGAACACGGCGATGAACGCGGCCACCTTGACGCGATCGTGCTCGACGCGATCCCACAGCGGCTCGATCCGCGCCCGCCGCACGCCGGCGGGCAGGTCGGCTGCGCCGTTCACCTTCGGCGCCCCTCGAGCTCGGTGGCGAGGTCCTGCGGCGACACGCCCTCGCTCACCATCACGACGAGCAGGTGGTAGATCAGGTCGGCCGCCTCGTAGCGCAGCTGGTCCCGGTCGTGGGCGGCCGCGGCGATCACCACCTCCGTGGCCTCTTCACCGACCTTCTTCAGCAATTTGTCGGGCGGGCCGGCGAGCAGCGCCGCGGTGTAGCTGCCCTCGGGGAGCTCGGTACGGCGCGTCTCCAGGAGCGCGTACAGGTCGTCGATCGTCTGTCCGATCCCGCTCATCTACGCCGGTCCCTTCCTGCACAGCGTGCGGTGGAAGCACGAACGCTCGCCGGTGTGGCACGCCACTCCGGCCCCCTGGTCCACGAGCACGAGCAGGGCGTCCGCGTCGCAGTCGCAGCGCACCTCGACGACGCGCTGGACGTTGCCCGAGGTGGCGCCCTTGTTCCAGTACTCCCGGCGTGACCGGCTCCAGAACCAGGTGGTCCCCGACTCGCACGTCCGCCGCAGGGCTTCGGCGTCCATCCAGGCCAGCATCAGCACCTCTCCCGTGTCGTGCTGCTGCACGACGGCCGGGATGAGCCCGCGCTCGTCGAAGACGAGGCCGGCGGCGGTGCGGTCGGGTCCGGCGTCCATGTCGCTCACGCCTTCCACGTCAGGGGCGCGGGCCGCGCCGGCACGTCGGGGACGTCGACCAGGCGCACGTCGACGCCGGCGGCCGCCATCGCCTGCTTGATGTCTCGGACGCGCATGAGTCCGTAGTGCAGCGTTGAGGCCGCGAGCACGGCATCGCAGCCCGTCTCGATGACGACCTCGGGAAAGTCGTCGAGCGCGCCGGCGCCGCCGCTCGCGATCACCGGGATGCCGACGGCGCGCGTGACGGCGCGCGTCAGCGGCAGGTCGTAGCCGTCGTTCGTGCCGTCGCGGTCCATGCTCGTGAGCAGGATCTCGCCGGCCCCGCGCGCTTCCGCGTCCACCGCCCACTCGACCGCGTCGATCCCGGTGTTGACGCGCCCGCCCGACACGAAGACCTCCCAGCGGTCCCGGCCGCCGGGCACCCTGCGTGCGTCGACGGCCACCACGATGCACTGCGCGCCGTAGATGCGGCTCGTCGTGGTGATGAGGGCCGGGTCGGCGACCGCGGCGGAGTTGATCGAGACCTTGTCGCAGCCGGCCTTCAGCATCGCCCGGATGTCGCTCGCGGAGCGCATGCCCCCGCCGACCGTGTACGGGATGAAGACCTGCTCCGCGGTGCGCGCCGCCACGTCGAGCATCAGCGGCCGGTCTTCGCTGGTCGCGGTGATGTCGAGGAAGACGAGCTCGTCGGCCCCTTCGGCGTCATAGAAACGGGCGAGCTCCACCGGGTCCCCGGCGTCGCGGAGGTCGACGAAGTGCACGCCCTTGACCACGCGCCCGCGATGCACGTCGAGGCACGGTATGACCCGCTTCATCAGCATGGCGGCATCTCCACGGCGCGCGCCGCGGCGATGGCCTCCGGCAGCGAGACCGCGCCTTCATAGATCGCGCGTCCGATGATCGCGCCTTCGACGCCCGCATCGCGCAGGGCGACGACGTCGTCGACGCTCGCGATGCCCCCGGACGCGATGACGCACATGGCGGTGCGCTGCATGAGGGCCCGATACGCCTCCAGATTCGGGCCGGTCTGGGCCCCGTCGCGGGAGATGTCGGTGTACACGACGCGCCGCACGCCGTGCGCCGCGAACGCCTCGGCCAGCTCCAGCGCCTCGCGCTCGGTCCCCCGCCGCCATCCCTGGATCGCCACTCGGCCGTCACGCGCGTCGATGCCGGCGACGACGCCGGGGTAGCGATAGGCGGCCTCGTCCACGAGCTCGGGGTCGGCGATCAGCGCCGTGCCGAGCACGGTGCGCGCCGCGCCCGCGTCGTAGAGGCGGTCGAGCGTCTGCAGCGACCGGATGCCGCCGCCGACCTGCACCGGGATGCCGACCGCGCGGATGATCTCCTCGACCTGCGCGATGTTGGCGGGCTCGCCCTTGGCGGCACCGTCGAGGTCGACGACGTGCAGCCACTCCGCGCCCTGCGCCTCCCAGCGCTTCGCCTCCTCGACCGGCTCGGCGTTGTAGAAGGTCACGTCGTCGAAGTTGCCGCGAAGCAGCCGCACGACGCGGCCGCCGAGGATGTCGATGGCGGGGAGCACCAGCATGGTATCGGCGTCACCTCTCCTCGACGATGCGGCCGAAGTTGGCGAGCAGCCGCAGTCCCGTCTCCGAGGACTTCTCGGGGTGGAACTGGACGCCGTACACGTTACTCGCCGCGATGGCCGACGCGAACGGCACGCCGTACTCCGTGCGCCCGATGGTCGCCGCGTCGTCGGACGGGACGACGCGGTAGCTGTGCACGAAGTAGAACGCGCTGCCGCGCTCGATGCCGTCGAAGAGCCGGCTCGGGCGCGGGAAGTCGACCGTGTTCCAGCCGATGTGCGGCACCTTCACGCCACCGGGTATCCGCTCGCAGGTGCCGGGCACGAGCCCGAGTCCCTCCCACTCGCCGTCCTCGAAGCTCCGCGAGACGAGCAGCTGCATGCCGAGGCAGATCCCGAGCAGCGGCACCCCGGCGCGCGCCCGCTCCAGGACGACGTCCGCACAAGCCGGAGGCGCGCAGGTTCGCCGCGGCGTCGCGGAACGCCCCGACGCCGGGCAGCACGATGCCGCGCGCGCGAGCGGACGGCTCCGGCGTCGCTCGCGATGGCGACCTGCGTGACGCCGGCGGCGGCCAGCCCCTTCTCGACGCTCCGGAGGTTGCCCATCCGGTAGTCGACGACGACGATGCGGGGAGCCTCGCTCACAGCACCCCCTTCGTCGAGGGGACGCCGCTGACACGCGGGTCGGGCTCGACGGCCTCGCGCAGGGCGCGCGCGAACGCCTTGAAGGCCGCCTCCACGATGTGGTGCGCGTTGACCCCGTCGACCTCGTGCAGGTGCACGGTCAGGCCGGCGTTCGCGGCGAGCGCTGCGAAGAACTCGCGGGCGAGCGTGGTGTCGAAGGTGCCGATGACCTCGACCGGCACGTCCACGTCCCAGGTGAGCGACCCGCGCCCGGAGACATCGACGGCGGCGAGCACGAGCGCCTCGTCGAGCGGCACCGCCGCCGACCCGAAGCGGCGGATCCCGGCCTTGTCGCCGAGCGCGGTCGCGATCGCCTGGCCCGAGCAGATGCCGCAGTCCTCGACGGTGTGGTGGGCGTCCACCTCGAGATCGCCGTTCGCGCCTCCACGTCGAGGTCGAGCAGCGCGTGGCGCCCGAGCGCGTCGAGCATGTGGTCGAAGAACGGCACGCCCGTCCGCACCGCGACGTCGCCCCGCCCGTCCAGGTCGACGCTGACCTCGACGCTCGTCTCGTTCGTCTCCCGCTCGATCGTGGCGGCCCGGCTCATCGTATCGTCCCCTCCCTCAGTCGAGCGGCTGTTCGGCGTACTCGGCCTCGGAGACGCCGCCGTTCCCCGCGTCGGCGGGGCTGCCGCGGCGCCCGAGGATCTCGCCCAAGGCGTCAGGAAGCGGCGGTTCTCCGCATCGGAACCGATGCTCGCGCGCAGGCAGTCGTCCAGCCCCGGCGTGCGGGAGACGTCCCGCACCAGGACCTCGTAGCCGTGCAGCAGGTCGTGCCACACGGCCGCCGCGCGCTCCACGCGGAACAGGACGAAGTTCGCTTCGGAAGGGAACGCTTCCACGCCCGGCAGGGCCGCGAGGCCGTCGTGCACGAGCTCCCGCTGCCGGATCGTCTCGCGGATGTGCGATTCGAAGGTCGACGCGCTCGCGGAACGCGAGGTCCGCGACCCACTGCGAGAAGCGGTCCACGGAATACGGCTGCCGCACCTTCGTGAGCTCCCGCACGACGTCCTCGTGGGCCAGCAGGTAGCCCACGCGCAGCCCCGCGAGCGAGAACGCCTTCGAGAACGTCCGCAGGATGACCAGGTTGGGATGCCGCTCCATGTGGGGCCGCATCGTGTGCCGCGAGAACTCGAAATACGCCTCGTCCACCAGCACGAGCGAATCGGACGCCTTGAGCACGTCGATGAGGAACGTCTCCGGATCGAGGTTCCCCGTCGGGTTGTTCGGGTGCGAGATCGCGATGAGGTCGATGTCGCCGCGCCCGAGCCGGTCGAGCACCGCGGCCTCGTCCACGGAGAAGTCGCGCGTGCTCCGGGGCACCTCGACCACCTCGGTGCCGGTCACGCGCGCGTCGATGTCGTACATCGCGAACGTCGGCGGCAGGTTCAGCAGCCGGCGGCCCGGACCGCCCCACGCGAGCATGAGGTCGAAGATCAGCTCGTCGCCGCCGTTCCCGACGATGACGTTGCCGGGGTCCAGCCCGTTGGCCTGGGCGATCGTCTCGCGCAGCGCGTTGGCCATCGGGTCCGGATAGCGGTTGAACGCGAAGTCGCGCACGCGATCGGAGATCGTCATCAGGATGTCCGACGGCAGGTTGAGCGGATTCTCGTTCGAGGCGAGGTTCGTCTCGACACGCGGCTCGTGCGCCTCGTAGGGCGCGAGCCCCTCGAGGTCGGGCCGGGGCGGACGGAGGGCGCCCATCCTCACACCTCCTCGTCGGCCTCGGCGGCGAGCTCGAGGCGCAGCGCGACCGCGTCGGCATGCGCCGTCGAGGCCCTCGGCCGTCGCGAGCGTGACCAGCGTGGCGGCGTCGGCCTCGAGCGCCTCCTGGGAGTACGAGACGACGGACGACGTCTTCATGAAGTCGTCGACGGACAGCGGGCTCGCGAACCGCGCCGTGCCGCCGGTGGGCAACACGTGGTTCGGCCCGGCGACATAGTCGCCGACGGCCGCCGGCGTCCACGGCCCGAGGAAGATCGCGCCGGCGTTGCGGATCGAGCCGAGCAGTTCGAAGGGATCCTCCATCATGACCTCGAGGTGCTCCGGCGCGATCGCATCGACCGCGTCGAGCGCCGTGAGCAGGTCGGCGGCCACGATCACCCGCCCGTTGTCCGTGAGGCTGCGGCGGACCACGTCGGCTCGCTCCGCCTCCGCGAGCAGCACGTCGAGCGCGTCGTCGACCTCGGCCGGCAGCTCGGGGTCGGTCGTCACGAGGTAGGTCGCTGCCCGCGGGTCGTGCTCGGCCTGTGCCATGAGGTCGATCGCGACGAACGCGGGCTCGGCGGTCTCGTCGGCGAGCACGCACACCTCCGAGGGGCCGGCGAGCATGTCGATGCCGACCTCGCCCATCACGAGCTTCTTCGCGGCGGTCACGTACGCGTTGCCGGGGCCGGTGATCTTGTCGACCCGCGGGATCGTCGCCGTCCCGAAGGCCAGCGCGGCGATCGCCTGCGCGCCGCCGACCCGGTAGACCTCGCTCACGCCGGCGATGGCGGCGGCCGCGAGCGTCGCCGGGGCGATCGTGCCGTCCGGCGTCGGAGGCGCGACCATCGCGATCTCCTCGACGCCCGCCACGACCGCGGGGATGGCGTTCATGAGCACGGTCGACGGGTACGAAGCGCGGCCGCCCGGGACGTAGATGCCGACGCGGCGGATCGGCGCGACCTGCTGTCCGAGCAGGACGCCGTCGGGCTGCGTCGTGAACCACGACTGCGGCAGCTCGCGGCGGTGGAAGTCCTCGATGGCGCCGGCCGCCGCCTCGAGCGCGTCACGTACCTCGCGAGGGACCGCTTCGAGCGCCGCCGCGATCTCCTCGGAGCCGACGCGCGCCTCGGACACGTCCGCGCCGTCGAACTGCAGTGTGTAATCGTGCAGCGCCGCGTCGCCCCGCGCCCGCACGTCGTCGACGATGCGCGAAGCCACCGACAGGACCTCCGCGTCCACGCCCCCGCTGCGCGCGAGCATCTCGGGCGTCAGGCGCTCTCCGCTCTCAAGATCGATGCGCCGCATCCCGATCAGCACTCCTTCGCACGTCCGGTCGCCGCCCGAAGGCGGTCGGCAAGTGCCGTGACACGCCGCGCGTCGATCCGCATCGAGACCGGATTCGCGACGAAACGCGCGGTCGACGGCATCACGTCCTCGACGATCCGCAGCGCGTTCTCCCGCAGCGTGGTACCCGTCGAGGTGATGTCCACGATACGCTCGGCGAGGCCGATCAGGGGCGCCAGTTCGATATTCCCGTGCAGCTTGATGATCTCGGTCTGCACGCCTCGGGCGGCGAAGTGCGCCTCGGCGATCCGCGGGTATTTCGTGGCGACGCGCATGACGCCCAGCCTCCGGTACGCCTCCTCGTTCGCCTCGCCGGCGTCGTCGCGCTCGGCCACCACGAGCCGGCACGCGCCGAAGCCGAGGTCGACCAGCTCGACCACGTCGAGCGCCGCCTCGACGAGCACGTCCGCGCCCGCGATCGCGACATCGGCGGCGCCGTAGGCCACGTAGGCCGGGATGTCCGTCGGCTTCGCGATGATGAAGCGCGTCTCGTCGGTGTCGACGATGAGCTGGCGGCCGGCGTTCGAGAGCACGGCCGTGTCCGCCCCCGCGGCCGCGAGCACGCGCAGCGAGCCCTCGAACAGCGAGCCCTTGGGAACCGCCATCCTGAGCCGTCGGTCGCTCATCGCGCGCCCCCGATCGTCGACAGCGATGGCGGCGCGGGGACCACCGGCGCGAGCGCGATGGAGCCTCCGGCGGTGAGGGTGGCGCCGGGGTCGCCCGCGACCAGCCACGCCGGCGCGCCGGCCGCGCGGGCCTCGGCGGCGAGCGCGGCACGGTCGCGCGACTTCGACGCGCGCACCCGCCAGCCCGCGGCCCGCAGCGCGGCCGCCTGGCGAGCGACCTCGACCGCGTCCCCGCCGACGACCGCGTCGAGCGCGCGGACAGGCACGCCCACGCCCTGCTCCGCGAGCGCGATCATGACGCGCTCGAGCGAGAGCGCGAACCCGGCCGCCGGCATCGGCGCGTCGAACGCCGCGAGCACGTCGTCATAGCGGCCGCCTCCGCCCAGCGGAAGGCCGAGCCCCGGGGCGTACGCCTCGACGATCAGGCCGGTGTAGTAGTCGAACGAGCGCAGGATGCCGAAGTCGACGCGGATGGCGTCCGCGACGCCGGCGGCTTCGAGCAGCTCCCACGTCTCCTCGAGCTCGCGGAGGGCGTCGCCGCAGCCGGCAGCGCCCGCGACGGCCCTGCACTCGCCGACCGCCTCGCGGCCGCCGGCGACGCGCACGACCTCGCGCAGCGCCTCGCCGACGCGCGGATCGATGCCGCTCTCGCACGACAGCCGGTCGAGGCCGACGAGGTTGCGCGCGTGCGCCGCCGCGAGCACACCGGCCCTCCACTCGTCGCTGCCGCCCGCGGCGTCGATCAGCGCGCGCAGCACGGCGACGGTCCCGACTCCGACGGTGAAGTCTCGCAGGCCGGAGGCGCGGAGGGCCTCGACGAGGACCGCGATCACCTCGGCGTCAGAGGCCGCGCCGTTCACGCCCAGCAGCTCTACGCCCAGCTGCGTGAACTGGCGCGCCTCCCCGCGCAGGGAGGCCTGCTCGCGGAACACCTCCGCCGCGTAGCACAGCCGGTGCGGCGGGACCTCTCCGGCGAGCCTCGACGCGGCGAGCCGCGCGATCGGCAGCGTCATCTCGGGACGCAGCGCGAGCAGCGATCCGTCCAGGTCGACCATCCGGAAGGCGCCGCCGCCCACCGCGGCGCCCGGCGCGGCCTCGAGCGTGCGCACCTGCTCGAGCGCCGGCGTCTCCACGAAGCGGAAGCCGAACGCCAGGAAGGCGTCGCGCATCGCCGCTCCGACGGCCTCGCGTTCGGCGGCCTCCTCGAACAGCACGTCCCTGAATCCCCGCGGTGTCACCGGTCGCATGGCCGCGTCCTTGTCCGTCGCCTTACCGAGCTGGTGGTCTTTAGCATAGTAGAGCGCTGTAGCGATAAAGTACACCGGGCCGGAGCCGAACGCAAGAGGGTGGCGGGACGACGCCGGGACGCGAGGACGTGAGGAAGCGGGCGGATACGCCGGCCGGAGCCGCCTAGAGCTCGGTGACCGCGTCCGCCCCGAAGATCTCGCGCAGCTCGGCGTGGAGGCGATGCGAGGTCTTGTCCACGCGGTAGGCCTCGGGCGGGAGACGGTAGACGCGCTTGTCCCCCGCTCCGCTGGACACCTCGACGCGCACGGAGTCGGGCCCCGGGAACCGCGGGACGAGGTCCTTGAACCACGACAGGACGGCGGGGTCGTTGAACCTGCTCGCCGTGTCCGCGATGACGAGCACGCCGGGCGCGCGCTCGAACGTCGCGTCGACGGTGAGCTGCATGACGTCCATGACCTGCAGCTTCGTCCCGCGATCGGACACCTCGACCTTCGCCCGGACCCGCAGGATGGCGTCCTCGACGAAGAGCGACTCGAACTTCTGGTAGACGTTGCCGAACAGCCGGCCTTCCATGAACCCGTCGAGGTCCTCGAGGGCGAAGTCGATCATGAACTTGCCCTTCTTGGTGACGACGCGGGCGACGGAGGTCAGGATGCCGGCGAACCATCCCGTCTGGCCGTCGGAGAACGACTCGGCGTCGCCGAGCGACAGTGTGCGGGCGTTCTCGATCACGCCGGCGATCTCTCGCAGCGGGTGGTCGGACACGAAGATGCCGAGCATCTCCTTCTCGAAGGCGAGCTTCATCGCCTTGTCCCACTCGTCGCCGTCGGGCGGCGGAACGTCGGGAGCCGCGCCGGAGCCGCCCGCGTCGTCGAACAGGTCCCACAGCGCGGTCTGCCCGAGCTCGCGGTCGCGCGCCCGCTTGGCGGCGCCGTCGACGGCGTCCTCCATCATCCGCATCAGGTGCTTGCGCGTGTAGCCGGTCGAATCGAACGCGCCCGCCTTGATGAGCGACTCGATCGTCCGCTTGTTGAGCGCCTGCGGCGCGACGCGGTAGCAGAAGTCCTGCAGCGAGGTGAACCGGCCGCCGGCGCCGCGCGCCTCGACGATCGCCGCGACCACGCCCTCGCCGACGTTGCGCACTCCCGCGAGCCCGAAGCGGATGCCCTCCTCCACCGCCGTGAAGTCGGCGCCCGACGAGTTCACGTCCGGGGGCAGGACCGGGATGCCTCCGCGCTTGCACGCGGCGACGTACTTCACGATGTTCTCGGTCTTGCCCGAGTAGCTGGACAGCACGGCGGCCATGTATTCGCGCGGATAGTGGGCCTTCAGGTAGGCCGTCTGGTACGAGATGAGCGCGTAGCACGCGGCATGCGCCTTGTTGAACGCGTACTGCGCGAACTTCTCGATGTCGTCCCACAGGCCGACGACCATCGCACGGTCGTAGCCGTTGTCGACGGCGCCCTCGATGAAACTGCTTCTTGAGCGACGCCATCTGGTCTTTCTTCTTCTTGCCGATGGCCTTGCGCAGCTTCTCGGCCTTGGCGGCCGTGAACCCCGACACGGTCATGGAGATGCGCATGACCTGCTCCTGGTAGACCATGGCGCCGTAGGTCTCTTCCAGGATCGGCCGCAGCCGGTCGTCGTAGTACTCGATCTCGCGCTTGCCGTGCTTGCGCGCCAGGAAGTCGGGGATCGAGTCCATCGGGCCGGGCCGGTACAGCGCCACCACGGCCACGATGTCCGCGAACACCGTCGGCTGCAGCTGCTTCAGCACGCCGCGCATGCCCGGCGACTCCACCTGGAAGACGCCGTCGACGTCCGTCCGTTGGTACAGGTCGAAGGTCGCCGGGTCGTCGAGCGGTATCCGGTCGATGTCGATGTCGACGCCGTGGTTCGCCTTGATCCCGCGCAGCGCCTTCGCGATGACCGTCAGGTTGCGCAGGCCGAGGAAGTCCATCTTGAGCAGCCCGAGGTCCGCGACCATCGTGCCCTCGTACTGCGTGACGATGGCCTCGCCCTTGGTGTCGCGCTTCACGGGCGTGTGCAGGTACAGCGGGTCGCGGCAGATCACCACGCCCGCCGCGTGCACGCCCTCGCCGCGCACGAAGCCCTCGAGCGCGAGGGCGGCGTCGAGGATGCGGCGTCGAGTCGCGCGTCGGTCGCGTAGGCGGTCTTCAGGTCCGGGTTGATCGCCATCGAGGAGGCGATCGTCGCCTCCGGCCCCTCCTGGATCATCTTGGCGATCTTGTCGGGCACGCCGAAGGGGTAGCCGAGGATGCGGCCGGCGTCGCGGACGGCCGCGCGCGCCTTCATCGTCTGGAAGGTGATGATCTGCGCGACCTTGTCCTCGCCGTACTTGGCGCGAACGTAGTCGATCACCTCGCCGCGGCGCTCGTCGTCGAAGTCGATGTCGATGTCGGGCATCTCGGCGCGCTCCGGGTTCAGGAAGCGCTCGAACAGCAACCCGTACTCGAGCGGGTCGAGCGCCGTGATGCCGAGCGCGTAGGAGATGATCGACCCGGCCGCCGACCCTCGGCCCGGTCCGACCCCGATGCCGTTGGCCTTCGCCCAGTGGATGAAGTCCTGCACGACGAGGAAGTAGCCCGCGAATCCCTTCGTGCTTGATGACGCCGAACTCGTGCCGGAAACGCTCCATCGCCTCGTCCGGCACCGGGTCGCCGTAGTGCTCCCGCAATCCCTCGAGGCATTTCTCCTCGAGGAACGCGTTGAGCGCCTCCTGCTCGGACCTGCCGGCGAGACGCTCCGGCACGTCGAACACGGGGAGGATGAGCTTGCCGAACTCGAGGTCGACAGTGCACGCTCGACGCGATGTCGAGCGTGTTGGAGAGCGCCTCCGGGTAGCTCGTCGAGCGCCTCGGCCATCTCCTCGGCCGAGCGCATGTAGAAGCGGTCGCAGGAGAAGCGCATGCGCTGCGTGTCGTCGAGGATCTTGCCGGTCGCGATGCACAGCAGCATGTCCTGCGTCTTCGCGTCCTCGGCGTGCACGTAGTGGATGTCGTTCGTGCCGATGAGCGGCAAGCCCAGCTCCCGCGCGAGCGCCGAGAGCTGGACGTTGAGCTCCGACTGCGTGACGCCGTTGTCCGCCGTGATGCCGTGCTGCTGCAGCTCGATGTAGAAGTCACCGTCGCCGAACAGCTTCGCGTAGCGCGCGGCCCAGTCCTTGCGCCTCGCCGACCTCGCCGCGCTCGATCGACTTGCTCACGATGCCGGACATGCACGCGCTCGTGCCGATGAGGCCCTCGGAGTAGCGGCGCGAGCAGCTCCGAGTCGACCTGCGGCCGGTAGTAGAAGCCCGAGATCCACGCGTCGGAGACGATCGCCATGAGGTTGCGGTAGCCCGGTCAGGTCCTTGGCGAGCAGCAGCAGGTGGTAGAGTTCGGCTTACCGGCGCCGCTCGAGACGCGAGCCCGGGCGTGAAGTACACCTCGCAGCCGATGATCGGCTTGATCCCCGCCTCCGTCGCCGTGCGGTAGAACTCGACGGCGCCGTACATGTTGCCGTGATCGGTGAGCGCGAGCGCCGGCATCTCGAGCTCCTTGGCGCGCGCGACGAGCGCGCCGATCTTCGCGGCGCCGTCGAGCAGCGAGTATTCCGAGTGGGTGTGCAGGTGGACGAACGGACATCGCTTCGCGTCTCACGCCCCGCGCAGGAGGTCGAGGACCTTCGCGTAGCCGTCGGCGCCGTAGTGAAGGCAGCGGCTGACGCGGCTGATGGTGGTGGTCGAGGCGCCGGTGGCCTCGCGCATGTCGTCGTAGTGCTCGCCCTCGGCGAGCATCCGCGCCACGGCGAGGCGCTGCGCCATGTCGTGGATCTCGCGCACCGTGCACACGTCGAGGAGGAAGTCGTAGACGTCGTCGGGCGTCTTGAGCTGGGCGAACGCGTCGAGCAACGCCTCGACGTCTCGGGTCCGAACTCGGTCTTCCGGCATCGGCGTCATGTCTCCTCGGGGCGGTGCCCGCGCTCGCTCGACCTACGCTGCGATGGTAGCACCCGCGGCGTGGAGCGAACGCCCCGCCAGGCGCGAGCGGCCGCGGTCGCGTCGGGTACAATGCCTTCACCGCTGCCGCGCCCCGCGCGGCTTTCTCGTCCCCCCGCGAACTCAGAAGGAAGCCCGTGCCCGAAGACACCCCGCGGCGCCCGCACGACCTGCGTCCGCACGACCCGCCGTCCGGCGGGATGCGCCCGCCGGCGAGCCTCCAGCCGCCGTTCCAGCCCCCGGAGACACCCGCCGGGTGGGAGGCGGAGACCGAGAGCCCGACCGTCGAGATCGTCGAGCACGGCGGCACCTTCGAGTCGTTCCGTCACCGCTCCTACCTGCTGTTCTGGAGCGGCGCCCTTGTGAGCAACGTCGGCACGTGGATGCAGAACGCCGTGATCGTGCTCATCGCGTATGCCTTCCGCCGCTCGGAATTCGACGTGGGGCTCGTCAGCTTCCTCACCCAGATACCGGCGCTCTTCCTCGCCCTGCCCGGCGGCGTGCTGGCGGACCGGTTCAACAAGCGCACGCATCATCATCTGGGCGCAGGTGTTCCTCATGTTCCAGGCGATCGCCTTCGGCATCCTGTACGTCACCGGCCATCTCGGACCGAGCACGCCGCTCTCGTCGCTCGCGCTCGTCAGCCTGCTGGGCGTCATCGCCGGCGTGTGCACGGCGCTGTCGTTCCCGGCGTGGCAGGCGATCATCCCGGACCTCGTCCCGCGCGACGGCCTGATGAACGCCATCGCGCTCAACTCCGCGCAGTTCCAGTCGGCGCGCATGCTCGGCCCCCTCGCGGCAGCCGCCGTGCTCCTCGTCGCCGGGGCCGTCACCGGCATCGCCGACGTGTTCTGGATCAACGCGATCAGCTTCCTGTTCGTCATCGGCGCGGTGTGGGCGATGCACGTGCAACCGCACGCGATCCTCTCGCCCGAGGCCGCGGCGCGCAAGCGGCGGGAGGGCGCCTGGACGTCGCTCACGAAGGGCGTCCGCTACGCGCGGACGCACCGCCTGATCGGCGCGCTCATCGCCAGCACCGCCGTCATGTCGTTCTTCGGCATGCCCTACGTGGTGCTGCTCGTGCAGCTCGCGGACAAGGTCCTCGGATTCCACAGCGTCACCGCGTACACGAACGCCTACAACTTCCTGCTCGCGGCCACGGGCGGCGGCGCGGTGATCGGCGCGCTCATCGTGGCGAGCCTGCGGCATTCGGTGCGGCGCGAACGTCTCATGCGGTGGAGCATCCTCGCGACCGCGGTCATGCTGATCGCGTTCGCGTTCACACCGTGGCTGTGGCTCTCGCTCGTCCTCTCGGCGCTCGTCGGAGCTTGCGTGCTGACCACCAACTCGCTCGCCAACACGTCGGTGCAGGCGTACGTCCCGCACGAGCTGCGCGGACGGGTGATGTCCGTCTACATCATGTGCTTCCTCGGCATCATGCCGATCTCGGCACTGGTGTTCGGCGGCATCGCGCAGCTGCTCGGGCCGACCGCCGCCATCGCCGGCGGAGCGGTCGTGCTGCTGGCATGGTCGCTCGTGCTGTTCGCGCGGCCGTCCCTGCTCACGCCGCGGCCGGACGAGGACTGACGCGCGGAGCTCCCGGCGCCGTCGAAGCGGACCTCCGAGCGCCCGGCGGCGCTAGACGACGCGGTTGGTGAGCGAGCCGACGCCCTCGATGCGCACCTCGACGACGTCGCCGGGGTGCAGCTGCCCGATGCCGCTCGGCGTGCCGGTGAGGACGACGTCGCCGGGCAGGAGCGTCATGACCGAGCTCACGAAGCTGATGAGCTTGGGCACGGGGAAGATCATGTCGCGACGTGCGGGCGGACTGCTGAACCTCGCCCGTTCACGTAGGTCTCGAGCAGCAGGTCCGACGGGTCGACGTCCGTCTCCACCCACGGCCCGAGCGGGCAGAAGCCGTCGAAGCCCTTCGCCCGCGTCCACTGGCCGTCGCGCTCCTGGATGTCGCGCGCGGTCACGTCGTTGCGCGCAGGTGTAGCCGAGCACGCAGCTCATCGCCTCGTCCTCGCTGACGCGGTGCGTGCGGCGCCCCATCACGACGGCGAGCTCGCCCTCGTAGTCGACGCGCGTCGACCCCTCGGGGCATGTGGATCTCGCCCATCGGCGCGTTCATCGACGTGGGCGGCTTGAGGAAGATGAGCGGCTCGCTCGGCAGCGTCGTGCCCCATCTCGGCGGCGTGCGAGCGGTAGTTCACGCCGACGCACACGATCTTGGTCGGCATCGCGGGGGGCATGAGCCGCGCCCCGCCGAGAGCGACCACGTCTTCGGTCTCCCATGCGGCGAACGGCTCGTCCGAGATGAGCGTGATGCTCGTCCCGTCGGCCAGCCCGTATCGGACATCCTCGCCCGTGAACACGCGGACAACCCTCATGCGGAACCTCTCGTCGAGCCAGGCGTCCCCGACGCCGGGCCGGCTCGAACGCTTCGACGACGGGTTTCTACGTCGCGGCGCGCATACCTGCTACACGACCGGCGTTCGCCGTCCGTCGGCGCCCGGACGGCCCTCTCGGCGCCCGCGGCCTCGCGCGCGGGCGCGTGCGAGCGCCTGCGCGGCATCTTTTGATGCCGCCGGGCGGCCACCACGGACGGTCGATGCAGGAATGCCCCCCGGAGCGTCGTACTAACCACTCGCGGTGCCGCAGGTGGGTCCGACGCTTCTTCATGGCGACGCGCGGGCCCGCCGTTCGGCACCGGATCGTTAGCGCCGCAGATGGGCTTGCGGCATACTGTGCTCGCTGGGCCGGGGTCAGGGAGAGGCGTCGGCCATCAGATGGCTGTCTTCGAGGGAGAGTCATGGGGATGAAGTTTCGGTTCACCGGAGGACGCCGGCTGGCTCTGATCGCCGGCGTCTTGGCGTTCGCAGGCGCGCTCGCCCTGCCCGCCGCCGCGCTCGCGGCCAATACCGCGACGTTCAGCGGCGCGTCGCCGAAGGCCGGCTCGATCTCGGCGGTGTCCAAGCCGACGGTCAGCGTGACGGTCTCGGACCGCTACGGCATCAAGGGCACGGCCAGCTACTCGATGACGCTGGACGGCAAGGCCGTGAAGCCGACGGTTACCTACGCCAGGGGCTACGGCTACACCAGGTGCACGATGACCTTCAAGGTCGGGTCCGCGCTCTCCAGCGCCGCGCATTCCGTCCTCGTCAAGGTGACCGACCTCAAGAAGAAGGTCTCCTCCTACTCCTGGAAGTTCACGGTCGACACCGTCGCCCCCACGACGGTCGTCTACGGCCTCCCGACCACGCCCGACCCGGCCACGATCACGCTGTCGGCCACCGACGCCGGCTGCGGCGTGGCCCGCATCTACTACATCCTCGACGGCGGCCCCACTCTCCCCTATCTGCTTCCGATCCTGGGCACGGACTACAACCAGTCGTTCGCTCTCGGGACCCATACGCTGGTCTACTGGGCCGTCGACATGCTCGGCAACGTCGAGCAGGCCCACACGGCGACCTTCACCGTATCCGACTGGCACGCGCTGCCCACCTCGTCCGCCGATCAGTCCTGCCTCGCGGCGGGCTGCCACGCGGCCGCCAACATCCAGATCATCCACCAGCACGCCGGACCGTCCGGCGGCTGCTCCTCCACCTGCCACAAGCAGGGCGTGACGCCGTCGAACGATTGCGTGAGCTGCCATCCGGCCCCCGCGAACCACGCCACGCACCTCACCATCGTGAGCCAGGCGACCACCGGGACCGCTGACTGCACGGCCGTCGGCTGCCACGGCGGGAGCGGCATCGACGTCGTCGCCGTCCACGGCGGCGACTGCGCCACGTGCCACGACAGCTCGGACGCGAGCGTGACGGCCGCGGTCGCGGGGGGCGGCGCCACGTGCGAGACCTGCCACGGCGAGATCGCTCCGCACGTCGTGCCCGCGCACCAGCTCGTCGTCGGCGGCGCCTGCTTCAACCCCGGCTGCCACAACGCCGACGTGAGCGTCATCCACGCTTCGTGGGTCGACCCGCCGGGCTGCGCCGCATGCCACGCCAATCCCGATCACGCGGCGTCCACCGACTGCTCGACGTGCCATCCGAGCCTGCACCAGAACGAGACCGCGGTCCACGTCTCCGTCGCCACAACGGCCGGGACCATCACGTGCCAGACATGTCACGGCAGCGGCCTCGAGACCATCCACGCCATGAACTGCCTGACCTGCCACGCCAGCACCAACCCGAACGTCGACGCCGCGATCGCGGGCGGACGGACGGTCGCGTGCAGCGCCTGCCACACCGGCGACGTCATGACGATCCACGCCGGCGTCGACACGTCGCACACCGCGACGCTCCCCTCCGGCTGGACGTGCACCGCCGCGGGTTGCCACGACGGCGGCACGAGCGGCACGAACGTCGCCGACATCCACGCGAGCGCCGAGACGACGGTCGACGGTCAGCATCTGTCCTCCTGCCAGATCTGCCACGCGAACCCCGAGGTGGCCACGGCGACCCTCGATTGCCAGAACGCGCATTGCCATCCGGATGGGGCACCGGCCTCGCATGAAGGCCATCCCGCGACCGTCACGACCGGCACGATCACGATCGAAGGCAACGCGTACACGAACCAGACGTGCGCCGACTGCCACGGCACCGCTGGCGTCGTGGACCTGCAGACCATCCACAGCGGCTGCGCCACGTGTCACACAGCGAGCGGGCCGGCCGAGCCCGGCATGACCTACGACTGCACGCAGGCCGGCTGCCACTCGAGCACGGACACGAGCCGCACCATGCACGGCAACGTCGACGAGATCCATGTGGCGAGCCTGCCGAGCACGTGGACCGCGACGAACTGCGTCGCGAGCGGTTGCCACGACCAGGGCGCCTACCAACCGGTCGGCCCCGTGGGGCTGCACACGCAGAACCATGTCACCCAGATCGACGTGGCGGGCGTCCACTCCGCCGCCGACGGCGGCCCGGGCTGCATCTGCCACGAGCCGGGCGAGCCGCTCACGACGGACTGCACGGTGTGCCACGACGGCGAGCCGTCCACCCACGTCGGTCACCCCTCCGGCACCACGACGGGCACGATCACGATCGCCGGGCTGGGCACGAGCGTCTACACCTGCTCCGAGTGCCACGCCACCGACCTCCAGCAGCTGCACACGAGCTGCTCGGTGTGCCACACGGACAGCGGCGGCCCCGCCTACACCGGCATGAACTTCACCTGCGCGCAGCCCGGCTGCCACTCGCTCACGTCCGGCCAGCCGATGCACGCGGACATCACGACCGTCCACTCCTCGGCGGACGCCTCGTCGTGCGCGACGGGCAGCTGCCACGGCGGCGTCGCCAACGTGGCGGCCATCCACTCGGAGGTGCCCGGGCGCAGCGACAACGGCTGCGGCATCTGCCACGACTCGAACCCCGCCGACACGCCGACGCTGGACTGCACGTCGGTCGGCTGCCACGACGGCGGCGTCAACGGCGGATTCCCGCCGAGCACGCACGCGAGCCATGACTCGACGGTCACGACCGGCACCATCCAGATCCTCGGGACGGGTTACACCGAGTCGTGCGCCACGTGCCACAGCACCGACACCAGCGGCGACATCGAACTTCAGGCGGTCCACGGCGGAGCGAGCAGCTGCGCCGATTGCCACGGCACGGGCGGCCCGGCCCACGCCGGCATGAACTACGACTGCTCGCAGGCGGGGTGCCACTCGAGCACCGACACCGGCCGCGTCATGCACGCGAACGTCGACGCGGCGCACACCGCCAGTCTGCCGAGCACGTGGACGGCGACGAGCTGCATCGCCTCCGGCTGCCACGACTACGGCAAGACCGGCGACGACTGCGTCAACCTCGCCGCGATCCACGCGAGCGCCGTGGAGACGATCGACGGCGTGCAGGTCACCGCCTGCGGCGTCTGCCACCAGTCCGGTCAGCCTCTGACCGCGGATTGCACGCAGTGCCACGACGGCGAGCCCGCGGATCACGCGAGCCATGCCTCCGGCATCACGACGGGGACGATCACGCTGGCCGACGTGGGCGCCGCCACGTACTCCTGCTCCGAGTGCCACGCCTCGACCGATCTCCAGGTCGTGCACGGCGGCGCGAGCAGCTGCGCCGACTGCCACGGCACCGGCAAGCCCGCGCACACCGGCATGGACTTCACCTGCGCGCAGGCCGGCTGCCACTCCCCGAGCGACACCGGGCGCGTCATGCACGCGAACGCGGACACCTTGCACGCGGCGAGCCTGCCGAGCACGTGGACCTGCACGGTGTCCGGCTGCCACGACGGAGGGGCCAGCGGCACGAACGTCGCGGCCATCCACGTGAGCGCTGAGACGACGGTGGACGGTCAGGCGCTCTCGTCGTGCCAGATCTGCCACGAGAACCCGAACCTGTCCTCCCCGACCACCGACTGCCAGAACGCGAACTGCCATCCCGACGGAGCGCCGTCCTCGCATCAGGGGCACCCGGCGACCGACGTGACCGGCACGATCACGATCGAAGGCAACGCGTACGCGAACCAGACGTGCGCCGACTGCCACGGCACCGCCGGCGTCGTGGACCTGCAGGCCATCCACAGCAGTTGCGCCACGTGCCACGGCGGCTCGGACCCGGCCAACGGCAAGACCACCTTCACGTGCGCGCAGACCGGCTGCCACTCCGCAACCGACACCGGCCGCGTCCAGCACGGCAACGTCGACTCGCTGCACCTCGCGAGCCTGCCGAGCACGTGGACGGCGACGAACTGCGTGACGTCCGGATGCCATTCGGGCGCCGACGGCGGTCAGATCGACGTCGCCGCGATCCACGCCACCGCCAACGGCGGGCCGGGCTGCATCTGCCACCAGTCGGGTGAGCCGCTGACGACCGACTGCACGACGTGTCACCCTGACGGCGCGCCGGCGGACACGCACGGCTCGCACGACTCGACGGTCACGACCGGCCCGATCACCATCACGAACATCGGAACGGACACCTACAACTGCTCCGAATGCCACATCTCCAGCAACCTGCAGCAGATCCACAGCTCGTGCGCCACGTGCCACGGCACGAGCGGCCCCGCGCAGCCGGGCATGAACTTCGACTGCAGCCAGACCGGGTGCCACGCGGCGGACTCCAGCCAGCCGTATCACGCGGACGCGACGGCGGTGCACAACACGTCGGCCGCGGCCAGCTGCGCGACGGGCAGTTGCCACGGCGGCGTCGCCAACGTGGCCGAGATCCACTCAGAGGTGCCCGGGCGCAGCGACAACGGCTGCGGCATCTGCCATGACTCGAGCGACGTGCCGACGATGACGTGCACCTCTATCGGCTGCCACGACGGCGGCGCCAACGGCGGCTTCCCGCCGAGCTCGCACGCGAGCCATGACTCGACGGTGACGACGGGCAACATCACGATCCTCGGCACCACGTACAGCGCGCAGAGCTGCAATGCGTGCCACAGCACCGACACGAGCGGCGACATCGAGCTCCAGGCGGTCCACGGCGGGTCCGGCAGCTGCGCGACGTGCCACGGCACGAGCGGCCCGGCCCATGCCGGCATGAACTACGACTGCACGCAGAGCGGCTGCCACAGCTCGAGCGACACCGACGCCATGCACCCGCAGGCGATCCTCGATGCCACGCACACCGCTAGCCTGCCGAGCACGTGGACGGGCAGCTCCAACGCCAACAACTGCATCCAGAGCGGCTGCCACGCCTACGGTGCGCACAGCGGCAGCGTCGATGTCGCCGCGATCCATAGCACGACCAACGGCGGCCCGGGCTGCGTCTGCCACGAGGCGGGCAAGACGCTGACCACCGATTGCCAGACCGTCGGATGCCATCCGGGCGGGGCGGCCGCCGATCACGGCAGCCATCTCTCGACCGTGACGGCCGGTACGATCACGATCAACAGCATCGGGTACACGAACCAGACCTGCTCCAGCTGCCACAGCACCGACCTACAGGTCGAACATGCCAACAAGGTCAGCGGCTACAGCTGCGCGACGTGCCACCCGAGCCACACCACCGGGCTCCCGTCGGGAGACTTCGATTGCCAGCAGAGCGGCTGCCACTCGAGCGGCTCGACCGCGCCGATGCACACGACCGCGAACCTGAACGCGGACCACACCGTGACTCAGCCTTCGTGCACGCAGACCGGTTGCCACAGCGGCGGCACCGACATCGCGGCCATCCACTACACGACCGACGTGACCAACAAGTGCCTGACGTGCCACAACGCGACGTCGGCGATCCCGTCAGCCACGTGCACGCAGTCCGGCTGTCACGACGGCACCAGCGCGCCGGCCATCGCTTCGTACACGAGCACGAGCAGCGCGACGCCGCACCCAGGCGAGCTCACCGCGCATAGTAGCTACACGGATTCCGAGTGCAACAGCTGCCACGCCGACGACATGAACGACTGCGGCGGCTGCCACGGCGACAACGACGAGTCTCAGTACAATGCGCCATACGACATCATCGAGTCGTTCCCCGGCGACCTGCCGGCCATCCACGCGGGCGTGCAGTCCACCAACCTCTCGGGCGATTGGAACGGCGGGCACTACACCAATGGCTGCCTGACCTGCCACACGCCCGGCACGCCGGCGATCACCGACTGCACCACCTGCCACAACATCGACGAGATGAACAACGACTACAACAACATGGACTAGGGCAGCCGCTCCGCTGGCTGAACGCAGAGAGCCCCGGCCATTCGGCCGGGGCTTCCTGCATTCTCAGCGGCTGCCAAGACCTACCGCTCGGGCGGTCCGCGCTCGCGTCCCCACCGCTCGTCGGCCATACTTTATGATGTGTGTTCGGGGCTTCGACGATAACCTCACTGTACGGCCTTGCCCTTTGGGCGGATCCGCGAAAAGGGCAGGTCGAGGGGAGTTCGGGATGACGGCGCACGACACGAGACAGCACGGGGCTCGCGCCCTTCTGGCGACCGCTGCGTTCGTGTTGGCGTTCTTCGTGCCGTCGATCGCCCTCGCCGCGAACACGGCCTCCTTCAGCACCGCCACCCCGAAGTCCGGCTCCATCTCGTCGGTCGCCAAGCAGGCGATCTCCGTCATCGTGGTCGACAAGTACGGCGTCAAGGGGACGAGCGGCTACTCGATGACGCTCGACGGCACGGCCGTCAAGCCCACCTGCACCTACTACAAGGGCTACGGCTACACGAAGTTCCGGCTCGCCTACACGGCCGCGGGGCTCGCGAGCGCGAAGCACACCGTGGCGATCAAGATAGTCGACCTCAAGAAGAAGACGTCGACGTACAGCTGGAGCTTCACCGTCGACACCGCCGGGCCGGTCACGACGGTGAGCGGGCTTCCGGCGTACGACATGGACACCGCCAAGATCGTGCTCACCGCCACGGACAGCGCGGGGGTCGCCGCCACCTACTATCGGATCGACGGCGGGCCGCAGACGCTGTACCTGATGGCGATCCCCGGTCCGGACGGCGGGACGTTCCCCGCCGGCCCGCACACGATCGAGTTCTGGTCGGTCGACAGGCTGGGCAACACCGAGACGCACCATCTCGTCAGCTTCACGGTCAGGGTCATCCACACGCTGCCGACCTCGGCGGCGGACGCCTCGTGCATCGCCGCGGGCTGCCACGCGGCGACCGACATCACGGTGATCCACCAGCGCACCTGCGCGGACTGCCATAGCGGCGCCGTCACCCTCTCGGACGACTGCGTGTCGTGCCACACCGCGACGCCGCCGCTCCACGTCGTGCACGTCGCCATCGTCAGCGCGAACACGACCGGGCCCGCCGACTGCACGGCTTCCACGTGCCACGGAGGTACCGGCGTCACCATCCTCACGCTGCACGGCGGCAACTGCGCGCTGTGCCACGACAGCCCCGACGCCACCGTCCTGCAAGCGGTCGCGGCCGGCGGCGCCACGTGCGAGAGCTGCCACGGCTACATCGCGCCGCACACGTCCACGACGCAGCACGTCGCCACGCTGGCGCCGTGCGTCGGGGCCGGGTGCCACGCATCGGACGTGACGCTCATCCACGTGCGGCCCGACGGCACCCAGGCGTGCGTCGCCTGCCACAACCCGCTCACCCAGCCATCGACGACCTGCACGCAGTGCCACTCGGCCAACACGACGATCGACCACGCGCCGGGCGCCACGTTCCACGTGGTCTCCGCAGGCGGATGCGTCGGCACCGACTGCCACACCACCGACGTCTCCGTCCTGCACTCGACGCAGCCCACCGGATCCGCGGCACCCGCCGCTCCCGGTTGCGCGGCCTGCCACGGGCGCACCGACGGCGTCTCCGCGTCGACCGACTGCACGGTGTGCCACGGGAGCGACGTGACCGCGGCGCACTCGGCGGGTAACGCCTACCACACCTCGACCACGAGCACCTGCGTCAAGGACGGCTGCCACGCGAGCCTGGTGACGCGGATCCACGCCAACGCGCCACATCACTGCGCGTCGTGCCACGCGACCGGCGTCACGCCGTCCACGGACTGCACGACGTGCCACTCCTCGACGCCGAGCGTGGACCACGCCGCTGCCGCCTCGCTGCACCTCGCTCCCGCCTCGACCTGCGTCACCGACGGCTGCCACCCGGCCGACGTGACGCAGATCCACGCGAGCGTCGACACCACGGTCGACGGCGTGCATCTCACCGGCTGCCAGGTCTGCCACGACATCGACTCGACGCAGACCGTCCCGCTCACGCTCGACTGCTCGACGTGCCACGGCACGGACGTGGCGAGCATCCACCAGAACGCCGACGTCGCGCATACGGCGTCCAACTCCTGCATCTCCGCCAACTGCCACGACGCCAACGTGAGCGTCATCCATGAGAACGCTCCCAACGGCTGCCAGACGTGCCACGCGTCCGGCTCGACGCCCACGACCGACTGCTCGACCTGCCACGGCAGCGACCTCGAGACGATCCACCAGAGTGCCGAGGGCTCGCACACCGTCGCCGCAAGCGGCTGCAACACGCCGGGCTGCCACAACACCGACGTCTCGGTGATCCACACGACGCAGGCGATCGGCGGACCGGCCGCGCCGGGCTGCGTGGTGTGCCACGGGACGGACAGCGGCGAGCATCCGTCCACGAACTGCAGTGATTGTCACCCAGCGGTGAGCGGGGACGCCCACATCGCCGGCAACACGCCCCATACCGTGTCCGGCACGTGCGTGAGCAGCCAGTGCCACCTTCCGAACCTCAGCGCCATACACAACGTGCAGCTGCCCGACTCGACCATCCCCAAGCCGGGCTGCAACGCATGTCACGGTACCGGCATCACGCCCGAGCAGGACTGCAACACGCCGGGATGCCACCCGTCGACGGACATCGTCATCCTGCACTCCAGCGCCGACCGGTTCCACGACGCGAGCGTGAGCGCCTCCGGATGCGTCGGCTCGGGTTGCCATCCTTCGAACGTGTCGCAGATCCACACGGCGGCGCCGAACGGCTGCCTCACCTGCCACGCGGACGGCCAGACACCGACGCTGGACTGCTCGACCTGCCACGGCAGCGACATCACGACCATCCACGCGAGCGCCGATGCCTCACACGCGACCGATCCCTCGTGCGTGGGCGACGGCTGCCATGACGCGAACGTGTCCGTCGTGCACAGCGCCTCGAACGGCGGACCGGGCTGCATCTGCCACCAGCCGGGTTACACGCTCACGACCAGCTGCTTCACGGTCGGCTGCCACAGCGGCGACATCACCACGGTCCACGCGGCCGCCGCCTCGTCGCACACCAGCGCGCTGGGCGGATGCACGAGCCCGGGCTGCCACAACGTCGACGTGTCGGTGATCCACACGACGCAGGCGCTCGGCGCGGACGCCCCGGCCGCACCCGGCTGCGTCGTCTGCCACGGCTCGGCGGCAGGCGAGGTGACCACGACGACCTGCAGCGTCTGCCATCCGGCTTCGAGCAGCGACGCGCACGCGCCGGGCAACGTGCCCCACACCATCACCGCGACCGACACCACGTGTGTCAGCGACCAGTGCCACTACAACAGCCTCAGCCGCATCCACAACACGCAGCTGCCCGGCTCGACCATCCCGAAGCCGGGTTGCGTGGCCTGCCACGGATCCGGCATCACGCCGTCGCAGACCTGCACCGACTGCCACACCGAGGATCTCCCCACCCTGCACGCGAGCGCGGATGCGTCACACACCGCCACGAACGGGTGCGTGGGCGTGGGGTGCCATCCCTCGAACGTCTCGCAGATCCACGTCGACGCGCCCGACGGCTGCTTCACGTGCCACTCGGACGAAACCTCCCCCACGCTGGATTGCACGAATGCGGCCTGCCACGGCAGCGACGTCTCGGCGATCCACGCGAGCGCCGACACCTCGCACACGTCGAGCGACCAGTCGTGCGTCGGCGGCGCCTGCCACCAGACGAACGTCATGGACATCCACAGCGCGCCGGGCGGCCCCGGCTGCGTCGTATGCCACGGTACGGGCGCCGGGCAGCACACGTCCACGAACTGCACCGACGTCGGGTGCCACAGCTCCGACTACGCGTCGCTGCACCAGAACGGCGACCAGGCGCACTTCGCGCCGGCGAGCACGTGCATCACGACCGGATGCCACAACGGCGGCAACAACGTCGCTGCGATCCACGGATCGGGACCCAGTTGCGCGGCCTGCCACGCTCCGGGCGTGACGCCGTCGCTCGACTGCTCCACCTGCCACCCGGCCACGGAGCTGGCAAGCGATCACGCGAGCCAGGATGCGTCGCACTCCTCGTCGACGACCAGCTGCGTCGGAACCGGCTGCCACGACACGAACGTGGCATCCATCCATGCAACGTCGTCCGCGGCGATCCAAGCCCCGGGATGCGCCGCCTGCCACCTCGACGCGACCGACACGACCCCGTCGCCGACGCCGTCCACCGACTGCTCCACATGCCACTCCACCCATGTCAGCGTCGTGCACCAGGCCGGCAACGCGTATCACACCGTCGCGAACGGGAGCCCGGACGCCACGGATGGGATCGTGTGCGTCACCTCGGGCTGCCACACGAACGACATCACGACCATCCATGCGACCGCGATGCCGGGCCATACGGATACGCCTCCGGGCTGCGCCGCCTGCCACAGCACCGGCGAGATGCCGTCGAACGACTGCACGGACTGCCATTCGAGCGATCCGCGGACCGTGCACGCAGCCGGCACGGCCTCTCATACGGTCGACGTCCCGGGCTGCACGGAAACCGGTTGCCACCCCAACTCGCTCACCTCGATCCACACGGCGCCGTATCCCGACAACAGTCCGGGCCCCGAGTGCACGCCGTGCCACTCGGCGGGCGCGACCCCGGCGCAGGGCTGCACGACACCGGGCTGCCATGACGGCGACCTGGTGAGCGTGCACGCGAGCGTCATCACCTCCATGGACGCGGTGCACTCCACCGAGGACACGCTGTGCACGACGCCGGGCTGCCACTCGACCAACGTGGCGACCGTCCACATGACCTCACCCGGCAGCGGAGTGGCACCGATCGGGTGCGTCGCCTGCCACGGCAATCCGCTCAACGCGCCGTCGACGGAATGCACCGACTGCCATGGCAGCGACGTCTCGGCCCTGCACCCGAACGCGGACAGCGACCACATCGTGGTCACGTCCTGCAACGCACCCGGCTGCCACGACCACGACGTGAGAGTGATCCACGCGAGCGCCGAGGCGACCATCGACGGGGTCGTGGTCAGCGGCTGCGGCGTCTGCCACGACAACCCGTCCCAAGCGGCCACGACCGACTGCACGGTGTGTCATGGCGGCACGAGCGCGGGCGACCACTCGTCCTCCCACCAGGTGTGCAACGACTGCCACCTCAACCTGTACCACGAGGATGGGCCTGTGGTCGGTTCAACCAGCAACACCGGGTACTACGCGTACGTGAACAACTGCGACCTGTGTCACCAGACCGGCCAGACGACGTACACTCACCCCGAAGAGGGCTGCCACGGTTGCGACGACCCGAACTCACCGCAGCTGTCGTGGCCGCTGCCCTGGTGAGAGCCGCAGGCGATGGGTGAGATGAAGGCCCCGGTCAGGTGACCGGGGCCTTCATCGTTCCGCCTCGCGGGGCGGCTTGGACGCTCTCCCCTAGTGCTCGTGCGTGAGACCGTACTCGATCGAGTCGACGAGCGCCTCCCAGGAGGCCTCGATGATGTTCTCGCTCACGCCGACCGTGCCCCAGCGCTCCACGCCGTCGTCGGAGACGATGAGCACGCGGGTGACCGCCGCCGTGCCCTTCTTCTCGTCGAGCACGCGCACCTTGAAGTCCGTGAGCTCGATCTTGGCGAGCGACGGGTAGAAGCGCTCGATCGCGAGCCTGAGCGCCTCGTCGAGCGCGTTGACGGGGCCGTTGCCCTCGGCGGTTGCGATGAAGCGCTCCTCGCCCACCCAGACCTTGACGGTGGCTTCGGTCATCACGCGGCCGTCCTCGCGCTTCTCCATGAGGCAGCGGAACGACTCGAGCGAGAAGAGCGGCTCGTACGTGCCGATCTTCTTGCGCAGCAGGATGTCGAGGGAGGCGTCCGCGGCCTCGAAGCTGTAGCCGCGGTGCTCGAGCTCCTTGACCGCGTCGAGGACCTGCGCCGCGGTCGTGGGGTCGCCGCCGAGGTCGATGCCGAGCTCCTTCGCCTTCATCTTGAGCGAGGCGCGGCCGGCCAGCTCGCTGACGATGACGCGCGCAAGGTTGCCGACCGTGGACGGGTCGATGTGCTCGTAGGCGCCCGCGAGCTTGCCCGTGGCGCTCGCGTGCAGGCCGCCCTTGTGCGCGAACGCGCTCGCGCCCACGTAGGGCTGCTGCGGATACGGGGTGACGTTGGCCGTCTCGGCGACGAAGTGGCTGACCTCGGTGAGTAGGGTCAGCTGCTCGGCGGTCACGCACGGCTCGCCCATCTTGAGCGCGAGCGCCGGGATGACGGCGGTGAGGTCGGCGTTGCCGCACCGCTCGCCGTAGCCGTTGATGGTGCCCTGGACGTGCGTGCAGCCGGCGTCCACCGCGACGAGCGTGTTCGCGACCGCGCAGCCCGCGTCGTTGTGCGTGTGCATGCCGAGCGGCGCGTCCACCAGCGGCGCGACCGCGCGCACGATCTCGGCGACCCGCTGCGGGAGCGTGCCGCCGTTCGTGTCGCACAGCACGACCGCGTCGGCGCCCGCCTCGGCGGCCGCGCGGCATACCGAGACCGCGTAGTCCGCGGAAGCGGCGTAGCCGTCGAAGAAGTGCTCGGCGTCGAAGAAGACGGTGAGCCCGGCGGCCTTCAGGAAGGCCACGCTGTCGCGCACCATCGCGAGGTTCTCGTCCAGCGTGGCGCCGATGGCCTCGGTGACGTGCACGTCCCACGCCTTGCCGACGATGCACACCGCCGGGCAGCCGGAGTCGACGAGCGCTCGCAGCCCCGTGTCGTCGGCCGCGGCAACACCGTGCCGGCGCGTGGAGCCGAACGCCGTCACGACCGCGTTCTTCAGCTTCAGCGAGCGCACGCGCTCGAAATACTCGGCGTCCTTCGGGTTGGCGCCGGCGAACCCGCCCTCGACGTAGGCCACGCCGAGGTCGTCGAGCCGCGCGGTGATCGCGAGTTTGTCCTCCACCGAGAGCGAGAACCCCTCGCGCTGCGTGCCGTCACGAAGCGTCGTGTCGTAGAGCGTGATCACGCGGCTCGCCTCCTCGGCGTCTACGCCCTCTCGAGCCAGTAGTCGTAGTCGGCGTTGCGGCCGCGCACGACGGCGAAGTACGCCTCCTGCAAGGCGCGCGTCATCGGACCCGCGTCGCCGATCGCGCGATGATCGACCGAGCGCACCGGCACGATCTCGGCGGCCGTGCCGCAGAAGAACACCTCGTCGGCACAGTACAGGTCGGCGCGTGTCAGCGACGCCTCGATGACGTCCATCTCGAGGTCCTGGGCGAGCGCGATGACCGTGTCGCGCGTGATGCCCTCGAGGATGCCGTCGGAGACGGGAGGCGTGACGATGAGCTCGTCGCGCACGATGAAGATGTTCTCGCCGGTGCCCTCGCACACGAAACCCGCCTCGTTGAGCAGGATGGCCTCGTCGTAGCCGTGGTCGTTGGCCTCCATGCGCGCGAACGAGGAGTTGATGTAGTTGCCCGTCGCCTTGATCTGGGGCGGGACGGCGTTGTTGGAGCGCTGCCGCCATGACGAGATCCCGGCGTCGACGCCGCGGGAGAGCGCCTCTTCGCCGAGGTAGGTGTCCCACGGCCACACGGCGATGAACGTCTCGACGGGGCACGGGATCGGGTCCAGCCCCATGACGCCGTAGCCGCGCATGATGACCGGGCGGATGTAGCAGGCGGGCAGCTTGTTCACGCGGATGAGCTCGAGGGTCGCGTCGACGAGCTCCTCGACCGTGGCCGGCATCTCCATGCGCAGCATCTTGGCCGAGCGAGCGAGCCGCTCCATGTGCTCGGTGAGGCGGAAGACGGCCGGGCCGTCGGGCGTCTCGTAGCACCGGATGCCCTCGAAGACCCCGGATCCGTAGTGGAGCGCGTGCGTCAGCACGTGGACCTGAGCGGCGTCCCACTCCACGAAGGCCCCGTTCATCCAGATCTTGTCCACCTTGGGCAGATCCGCCATCTTCTCCGACCCCTTCCGGTCTCGTGTCCGCGCCGCCGCTCCGGACGGTGCGCACGGGTTCCTACAAGCGTTCTACCACGGCGTCGCCCATCTCGGCGGTGCCGACGACGTTCTCGGGCGGCGTGTCGTCGCCGGCGATGTCGCGCGTGCGCAGCCCGTCGTCGAGAACGGACGCGATGGCGTCGGCGAGCCGGTCCGCCGCGGCGTCCATGGAGAGCGAGTGGCGCAGCATGAGCTCGACCGAGAGCAGCATCGCGAGCGGGTTCGCGATGCCCTGCCCGGCGATGTCGGGCGCGGAGCCGTGGCTGGGCTCGTAGAGCGCCGTCCCGTCGCCGAGCGACGCGCTCGCGAGCATGCCGAGCGAGCCGGTGAGCATGGACGCCTCGTCCGAGAGGATGTCGCCGAACATGTTCTCGGTGACGAGCACGTCGAACTGCGCGGGGCGGCGCACGAGCTGCATCGCGGCGTTGTCGACGAGCATGTCGGCGAGTTCCACGTCCGGGTAGTCGCGGGCGACCTCGTGCACGACCTCGCGCCACAGCCGCGAGCTCTCGAGCACGTTCGCCTTGTCG